>CAKPGC010000006.1 GCA_934154445.1 uncultured Clostridia bacterium | reverse complement strand
GTCTTTAAAACAACACCAGCATAGCTGGCGGTTTTTTGTTTCGCTTTGTGGCTCAACACGCTAAAGCGAATAAAAAAATGGTGGGGTTTTTAAAGAAAACCCCACTCTTTCATTTTAGCTTCATACATTTCATACCCTTGTACCTGTCGGAGCATAGTATACAGATGTACCTTTCGGAACATAGAATACATATTCATATTGCTTGGCTCCAGCTGCAAATGTCCAAAATGTTTTTTTCCCTTTTCTCACATACGTCTCCAATCGAGCATAATCACAATTATCATCCTCAATTATTTTTACGTTGCTACTGGAAATAGTATTAGTCTTATATTCATATTCTCTTTGTGAATTAGAAATATAAGAATCATCAACTACTAAGTAGGTGTAAGAATTATTATCTGAAATAGATAAGTAAATAGGTGTTGTTGTACCTTCATCTCTTAAGCACACAAGTTCAGTAGTGGATTCTAGTTTTGGTTCTTCGTATCCACTAACGGGTTTGCGAATTCCAGTATATACTCCTCCAACAAAAAGTGCAAGAGCACATATAGAAATCGCCGCCTCGGTTCCTGGGATTGGTTTTTTTCCCCATTTTGCTTCTACAACTACAATCACCAATACACAAATTCCAAGAAATACCACAGCTGCTAAGATTCCTGCTAAAATGAGTCCCATAAATTATTCCTCCTTGTACTACTCGGAGGACTGTGCCTCCGAAAATCTTATTTCAAAGGCAACAGTAAATTTGTTACATTATGTATTATATTATATTTAACACTATTTTTCAAGTATTTCTTTGCTTATACCTGTATCAAATCTTTTAGATATAGTACCGAGCAACACTCAATGTGGCTCGTTTGTCGTATAAAATCATATTTTGTTATGGCTTCGACTTGTTACTTTATTTGTCTCAAATTATATTTATTTATATTATCAACTGTTGCAAACCCATTATGATCTTTTACCTTTCCAAGAAATACAATTCCATCTAAATGATCACACTCATGCTGTACTAACCTTGCAAAAAAGCCATGGATTTGTTTTATTATTTGGTTACCATTTTCATCATAATATGTTAATTCTATATCTTTATATCTCTCTACTTTGCCTCTAATACTAGGTACACTCATGCATCCTTCATATTGTATATCTGTTTCTTTCGATATTTCTTTCCAAGTAGGATTTAGCATTGCTGTTACAGGTGCTTCTTCTGCATCATTATATTTAATATTCTCTTTTTTAGCACCTACTACAATTATTCTCTTATTTATACCTATTTGTGGTGCAGCAATTCCTAATCCTGTACCAAATTCTAATGTTGCCTTTAAATCTTCTATAATATCTAAAATCCCTTCATTTATATTTTCTATGTCTACTTTATCACTTATTTTATTTAAAATAGGATCTCCAACTTCTCTGATTTTTAAAACTTTTCCCATATTTCCTCACTTTCTAGACTAAATTACATGTCTTTCTTTAGTTGTAGCACCGCTACGCACTCCACGTGGCTGGTTTATCGCATAAGAGCATATATTAGTCAGCTTGTATGTCAATTAAGAACATATTATTGCAAAATCATATTTCATAAAATGAATTTTTCAATTTTTTCGTGATATAAAATTTTATTTTAAAAATAAATTAATATATTTTTCAAATGCAAAAATTTGATTTCTACTATTTTTTCTGGATTAATATCTGTAATATCTAACAAATCTATCTTATGATTTCATCACTATCTGTTAAATCTCCATTAAATCCATATACTTGTTTACACAATGGTGCTTTTCTCTTTCCGCTATGTACAACTACTTTTTCCAAATCTTCATATATGCTATGTAATTTTATACCATACTTTTCCATTGTCTCTATACTCATTTCTTTAAATGCTGGGCATGGTAATACTGTCCCATCATACTTTATATCTAATTTTTCAGTTCCTGCTGTGCATAAATGTGATATTTTTCCATTTAGTGGAATTCCTATCCTAATATTGCCACTATAATGTTCTTTTTCTTTTTTTAATATCTCTGAAAACTCTTTCAATTCTTCTTTACTTAGCATTAACTCTTCTTTATTATCTCTTCCTCTGCCTTGAGGAACAAAATTTAAGACACTTATATTTTTTACACCTGATATTTCTAAGCATTCAATTATATCAGAAAACTGTCTATAATTTGGTTTCATTGGAATAAAGTGTACATCAACATTTATCCCTGTTCTGCTTGCTCTTATCAGCGAATCCATTAAGCATGTAATTAAACCTTTTCTTCCCATTAATTTATTATCAGTTGATTCTTCAAATGCTTGCCAGTCAAATACTATCTTGTCTAATCCTAATTGTTTTAATTTTTCGAACTCCTGTCTTGTTATCCCTTCAAATGATTTTGGTGTTAAACATCTATCGTAATATGCTTTTACATTTATTTTTAATCTTTCATTCCATGGTTCATGTTTTTCTATTTCCTGTAAATCTTGTTTACATTTGTTTTTTATATATTCTATCATTTCTACTGTCATTGCAGATGCTCTTTTTATCCCGCTAGTGAATATAACTGTTTTAATTCCATTATCTTTACAAAACTTTACCATTTCAAATAAATCTGGATGCAAAAATGGTTCTCCACCAGAAATTGATAATTCTTCTATTCCACCTTGTTTTATAAAATGCATAACTGTCTTTTTAAACTGTTCAAATGTAATTATTGTTTGTTTGTCTTGTGATGAATTTGAAGAACAGAACTTACATTTATTAGGGCAAGTCTGTATTATCTCGAAACATAAATCTTTTAACATAAATATTCCTTCTTTTTTATTTAGTATTTGCATATGTTCCCATATTCTAGGTTGAACATAAATTTTACTAAAACATCTTTAAATTTTGAGTTTTTTGCTCATATTTTGTTTTTAGAGCTGTTTTTAAATATTTTTTCTTTCATTGTAAATTCAAGTATTACAGGATTTATTTTAGATATAGCACCGCTACGCACTCCACGTGCCCAGTAAATGGAAACATATCAACCGGTTGAATCTCTTTAACTTCATAAACATCTTCAAACTTAGCCAAATCTCTAACTAATGTTGCAGGATTACAACTAATGTACACAAACCTATCAGGCTTAATCTTCAAAATATTATCAATAGACTTATTATCTAGCCCTTTTCTTGGAGGGTCAACCATAACAACATCAGGAACAATATTTTTGTTATTAATTAGGTCATCCAAAACAATTTCTGTATCACCTGCAATAAACTCTGTATTATCAACATTATTAATTTTCGCATTTTCTTTTGCATCTTTAATTGCCTGTTCTACAATTTCAACTCCATACACTTTTTTAGCATATTTTGCCATAAATAATGAGATTGTTCCAATACCACAATACAAGTCAAATACTGTATCATTTTTGGTTATTTTTGCAGCCTCTACACCAATATTGTAAAGTCTTTCAGCCTGTACTGGATTTACTTGGTAAAATGAAAGTGGGGATATTTTAAATGTATATTCTCCTAATTTATCTTCAATATATCCATTTCCATATATGTTGATATTTTCTTTTCCTAGTATTACATTTGTATTTTTAGTATTTATATTTTTTACTATTGTTTTTATATTAGGATATTTTTGTGTCAGAATTTCTATTAATTCATTTTCTTTTGGAATTTTATTTCCATTTATAACTAATATGCACATTACCTCATTTGTTTTAAGTCCTACTTTTATTACAATGTGCCTAAATAGCCCTTTTACTGTTTTTTCATTATATACAGAAATTTTATTTTTCTTTATAAATTCTAATACAGTTTTTGCTATTTCTTCTGATATTGGATTTTGAATCAAGCATTTTTCCATAGGTATTACTTCATGTGTTCTATTTGCAAATACTCCAATTATAGGCTCTCCCTCTTTATTTATGCCTATTGGATATTGTGCTTTATTTCTGTAATGCAATGGATTTTCCATACCTAATGTTTGCTTAACCTGAATTTTGTTTTTTAGTGTTTTATTTACTAGTGATTGAACTGCATTCTGTTTCATTTTCAAAGTTTCTTCATATTTTATATGCCTCATATTGCATCCACCGCATCTTTTATATGTTGTGCAGTCTACTTCTTGTCTAGCATTTGACTTTTCTAGTATTTCTATTATTTTTCCATAAGCATGTGATGATAAAACTTTTACAATTAGTATTTTTACTTTTTCTCCTTTTATTGCACCATTAATAAAAATTGTAAAATTATCTATTTTTGCAATTCCTTCTCCTTCAAATCCGTTATCAATTATTTCTACTACATATTCTTTGTTTTTTTCTACTGGTATTTCCATAAATATCTCCTAATTTTCGGGAATTCTAAAACAATTTTTGTCATTCATTAAAAACAGGATTGAAGCCATGTACCTCAATCCCGAAATTTTTATTCTTCCCAGTTATGATAAATGTTTGCAACGTCATCAAGTTCTTCTAGCCTTTCTATTAATCTTTCCATTTTTTCTACACCTTTTTCATCTAATTGAACTGTTGTAGTTGGAACCATTTGAACTTCTGCTTCTAGGAATTCTAGTCCTGCTTCTTCTAGTTTTTCGCTAACCTGTGCAAAATCTGAAGGGTCTGTTGTTATTTCGTATACTTCTTCATCTGCGACAAAGTCTTCTGCTCCAGCATCTAATGCTAATATCATTATATCATCTTCTGTCATGTCTGTTGATGCTTTTTCTATGACTATTACACCTTTTTTATTAAACATATATGATACACATCCAGTTGTTCCTAGATTTCCCCCTGCTTTGTCAAATACATGTCTTACATCTGCTGCTGTTCTATTTTTGTTATCTGTTGATGCTTCTACAATTACTGCAACTCCATTTGGTCCATATCCTTCATATACTATTTCTTCATAGTTTTCATTACTTGTTGATGCTTTTTTAATTGCATTATTTATTGTGTCATTTGGCATGTTTGCAGCTTTACATTTTGCAATAACTGCTTTTAATTTTGAATTTCCTACAGGATCTGGTCCACCTTCTTTTGTTGCTATTAATAATTCTCTACCTAATTTTGTGAAGATTTTTCCTCTTGCTGCATCAGCTTTTCCTTTCTTTGCTTGTATGTTGTGCCATTTGCTATGTCCTGACATTTTAATTCCTCCTTTAATTTGTATTTATATTTTTTATATCTTCTAATTTTATAAATCTTTTTTTATTTTATCATATTTTATTTGATTTGTGTAGTACCTTTCATAAGTTTTTTATCATTTTATATTCAAAATAGTAAAAAACAGATAATTTTATTAAGTAATTATCTGTTTTTTAATCTCTATACGTTGTCTGTTATGAATTTAATAATATTTGCTGTATTATCTTTATTCTTATATAATGCCTTGTCTTCTTGAGTTAATTCAACAAAATATTTATTAGCTTCAGGCATAATAGATATTGAATCTAGTGGGTATCCTGGATTTCTTTTTTCAGATGGTTTATCAACAAAATAGAAATGATCTTTGCTCCATGTATATTCTTTAACTCCATTGTCACTACAGATTACCATACCATAAACCCATTTTGCTGTTAATTTTCCGCCGTTTTCTTTTACAAGATTTGTGTAATGTTCTATCATTTCATCGTCGTTTAATTCTTTTCCGTTAATTCTTCTTACATACACACCTGGTTGTTTTTCGGGTGGTAGTTCTTCTATAAATAAATTATTATCCATTCCAATTGTTGGAATTTTAGTTGCTTCATAATATGTTTTCGCTTTTATATAAGCATTTTCAATAGCATTTTTTCCATTTTCATTTATATCAAGTTTAATACCTAAGTCTTTGATTGTTATTAATTCTATTCCATTTTCTTCTAATTTGGTTTTATATCCTCTAACCTTTGCTGGATTTGTTGTTGCAAATAATACTTTTTTCATTTTTTCCTCCAAAATTTTCAAATATTATTATATATGTTCTATTTATTTCAGAATATTTTTTGTTTATTCACAAAAAAGTACAACATCTTTATCTTTTAAACTTTTCTGAACATCAATAACTCTTTGGTTTGATGACCCTTTCCATTTTAATGTAGGATTATGGAGTTCATCAATATATTGTCCATCAACTAAAACGTCCAAGTAATGAGTTATTTCTTTGTCTTTTAAATCTTTATCAAATCTAAAACCTGTCCATGCCCATAAATTTTTATTTGGATATTTTTCTTTAAATGCTTTAGCTAATTTGGTTGTTCCCTCTATATTTTTAGGATTCATTGGTTCTCCACCTAAAATTGAAAGCCCTTCTATGTTTTCATTGTCACATAATTCTAACACTCTGTTAATAGTATTATCTGTAAATTCTTTTCCTCCATTAAAATCATGTGTTTCTGGATTAAAGCAATTTTTACAGTTGAATGTACATCCTTGCATGAATATTGATACTCTAACACCCGGTCCGTCTGAAATATCCATTTTTCTAATTTTATTATATCTCATTTTTATTCATCATCCTTATTATCTATATGTAAAACTCTTTCTTTTATTTCTTGTGTTCTTCCTTTGTTCCA
The DNA here is from genome assembly GCA_934154445.1 of uncultured Clostridia bacterium. GTDB lineage: Bacteria > Bacillota > Clostridia > TANB77 > CAG-508 > CAG-269. The sequence continues at coordinate 77,751 of CAKPGC010000006.1, read as the reverse complement.
GAAATTACTTCCTATATATCCACATGTTCTTCTTGCAACATTTAATGTATTGTGGTCTCTGTTTCCACAGTTTGGACAATACCATTCTAGATTATCGTCAAGCAAAATTTCTCCATCAAATCCACATTTTTGGCAATAATCTGATTTTGTGTTTAACTCTGCATACATAATGTTATCATATATGAATTTAATTATTTGAAGAACTACTTCTAGGTTGTCTTGTAAGTTTGGTGTTTCTACATAAGATATTGCACCTCCTGGACTTAATTCTTGGAATTGGCTTTCTAGTTTTAATTTAGAAAATGCGTCTATTTCTTCAAATACTGGTACATGATATGAGTTTGTTATGTATCCTCTATCTGTTATTCCTTTAATTTCTCCAAATCTTTCTTTTAAACATTTTGCAAATTTGTACGTTGTAGATTCAATTGGTGTACCATAAACACTATAGTCAATATCTTCTTTTTCTTTCCATTCATTGCATTTATCGTTTAGTCTTTGCATAACTTTTATAGCAAATTCTTTTCCTTCTCCATTATCAGTATGACTGTGTTCTGTCATATACTTAACACATTCATATAATCCAGCGTATCCAAGTGATATTGTTGAATATCCTCCATGTAATAATGGATGTATACTTGCTCCCTTTGGTAATCTAGCAAGTGCCCCATATTGCCATAAAATTGGTGCAACATCGCTTGTTACTTTACTCAATCTTTCATGTCTTGCTTGTAGAGCTCTATGACATAACTCTAGCCTTTCATCATAAATTTTCCAGAATTTTTCCATATCCTGTCCAGATGTTAATGCAACATCAACTAAGTTTATTGTTACAACACCTTGATTGAATCTTCCATAATATTTTGGTTTGTTTGTTTCTGGGTCTATATATGGTGTTAAGAATGAACGACATCCCATACATGGATAGCAATGTCCTTCTCCATTTTTGTCAACTTTTAATTCTTTCATTTTCTTTTCAGATATATAATCAGGTACCATTCTTTTTGCAGTACATTTTGCTGCAAGTTCTGTTAAATACCAGTATTTGCTGTTTTCATGAATGTTGTCTTCTTCTAGTACATATAACAATTTTGGAAATGCTGGTGTTATATATACTCCTTTTTCATTTTTAAATCCTATAATTCTTTGATTTAAGAATTCTTCTATTATCATAGCTAATTCTTCTTTATATTCATCTGTTTCCCCTAAGTACATACATACTGATAAAAATGGTGCTTGTCCATTTGTATTAGTCATTGAGTTTACTTGATAATTGAATGTTTGCACTCCGTCTGATACTTCTTTTTTAGTATCTTGTTTTGCAAATTCAATACATTCTTTTTCTGTTAGTCCTCTATTTTTATATTTTTTGTAATATTTTTCATAACTGCTTCTTACAAAAGGTGCAAGATGTGCTAATGATACTGTTGCCCCACCATAAGTAGATGATGTAACACCTAAAATTATTTGTGTTGCTATTGTACATGCTGTAATAAATCTATGTGGTTTTTCAATCATAACTCCATTCATTATTGTTCCATTTTGTAACATGTCTTCTAAGTTTATAAGTTCACAGTTTGTTAATGCATTTTGAGCAAAGTAGTCCGCATCATGAAAATGTATTATTCCCTCGTCATGAGCTTTTACAATATCTTCAGGCAATAAGAATCTTCTTGTTATATCTGTACTTGTAATTCCTGCTAAATAATCTCTTTGTGTTGTTACAACAGTTGCATTTTTGTTTGAGTTTTCATTGTTCCAGTATTCGCTTTCTCCTTCTATTAATTCTTTAATAGATTGGTCTGTTGTGTTAGCTTTTCTTACTAGTGCTCTTTTATAACGATATGTAATATATACTTTAGCTAATTCGTATTTTCCAATTTCCATTAGTTTCTCTTCTATTATATCTTGAATATCTTCTACTAAAATTCTTGACTTATTTAGTTCTTCGATATAATTTATTATTTCTTTAATCTGTTCTTCTGATACTTTGTATTTTTTTGAAACTTCCAAATTTGCTTTTTTAATTGCTACTCTTATTTTTTCTGGATTATAGTCAACTATTGTTCCATCTCTTTTTATGATTTTCATTTTGTTTTCTCCTCCCTCTATTTATGTTTTTATTATATATCAAGATTTAAAGTTTACTGTTGCAAATGCAACTTTTTTCAAAAAAGTTTTTTTATATTTTCTGTTCCGGCTTATCTCTAAGCGAATTTGTTTTATTACATTTATGTTACAATTTTATTTGCAATATAAAAAAGCACAAATCATTTTATACTGATTTATGCTTTTATTATAATTATTTAATATTACCAAAAGATGAAAAATGTTACTAGTGTTCCCCAAAATACTTCTTCTTTTGTCAGATCTTTTAATATTTCTGGAAGTTCCCCTTCTTCTTTTTCATCTGTAAATTTGATTTCATAATGATCTACATCCTGGACTTTGAAATATATTTCAAAGTCTCTTGTTTCATCATCCCTCATGTTTGAAACATCTATGTATTTGCTTCCTAAAAGGTTATCTCTTTCAGAGTATAAATCTATTCTTAAATAATTTCCAGTTATTTTGTTTTCTACGCTGTTATAAATTTTCCCTTTTATTCTTCCATTTATTTTTGTTGCTTGTGCTTGATACACTGTTATTTGTTGTAGATTATCTTTTCTTCCTATATCTTGATATGTTGTTTCTATATTTAAGTATATCATTAAATTTGAAAATATATAAAATGCTATTACCCATAGTGCGTATTTTAGTAGTGTTTTCATTCTATCCATAATTCGACATCTCCTTTTAATTTGTTATATTATATCAAATAGATACAGTATTTTCAATATTTTGTATTAATTCTTTTGCCAAAACTATAATAAGGAATTTGATTCATCCTAAATAATATGGTATAATATTAGTATTAACACTATATAAAAACACTTTTATGGAGGTAAAAAACATGGTTAGATCAACAAAAGAATTAATAGAAGAAAAAGAAGCAGCTATACGGAAATTACAAAATGAAATTGAGATTTTGAAATCTCTTCCTTCAAATGATTTTTGTAGTTTTGATTTACCATTAGCACTTTTTGATGACCTAGATATATTTATTGTACGATATTTGGAAAGAGCAGAAATTATTACTGTAAAAGACTTAATTTCTAAGTCTAAATATCAAATTTTACATGTTCGTCGTATTGGTCCTCAAAAATTAGAAATCATTGAACAATGGTTGAAAAAACATAACTTACAACTTTTAGATTAGTGTGTTAAAAAGGCATTTCTTTTTTGAAATGCCTTTTTATATTTCAATTTCTTTTCCTAAATAAACCGAATATATATACACTCTATCAACTCTTCTATTTAGAGCCTCTTCTAATGCTTTTTTATATAATTCTAATTGCACCTTATATTTTTCTATTAGTTCATTTTCCTTTCCATTCTCAACATAATCTGTTTTATAATCTAATAAAACCAGATTATCATCTTTACTAATATAATATAAATCTATAATACCCTGTACCAAAATATTTTCTTTTATATTCTGATTATAAATTTGGTTTGCCGGGATATTTATATAAAAAGGCTTTTCTTTATAAACTTCTTTTGCATATTTTATATCTTTCCATATATCTGATTTAGTAAACTCTAATATTTTATACGGATTAATTGCTTCTACTTCTTTTTCTGTTATAATTTGTTTTAACTGTAAATTTTGAATAAGTTCATTTATTTTTTTTATATTATATTCTTCTTTAAAATTTAGTTTTTGCATACATAAGTGTATTAATGTTCCCTTTTCGGCTGATGTTATTTTTATGTTCTTTTCTTCTTCTAAAAATTTTGGCCTATTGAAAATTATTTCCTTTTTTGTGGTTTCTTCTTGCTCTATGCTTTCAATGTTAACTCCAACTTGTTTTTTCTTAATTTGTTTTATTTTTGTAACAGAACTCTTTGTTGGAATTGTTGTCGCCAATTTATTTTCATACTCATACTCTATTTTGTCTTTAATCTCTTCTAACAATTTTTGATTACATTCTTTTTTATCTAATAATTTTATTATTTGCTCAGAATTTTTTTCTTTTATCTCTTGCTTTTTGTTGTTTATAATATTACTTGGTTCAACTATATTTAATTCGATTAGATTATTTGTATTTTCTTTTTCATAAAGATAAACCAATAATATCCAATCTAAATATGATTTATATTTTTTTACTAAAATAGAACTTATTTTCCCATTTTTTTTAGAATATATTTTTGATTGTTTTTCCATATCCTCAATTTGCTTTATATAATCATTTGATACACCTGTAATTATTAATTTTTCTTTAGCTCTAGTTAAAGCGACATATAAAATTCTCATTTCTTCTGAAATATTTTCATTTGTAATAATATTTTTTACGGCTTCTCTTGTTAATGTATCATATTGAACTTGTGCATTATAATCTATGTACTTTGCTCCTATTCCTATATCTTGATGTAATAGTACAGGATTTTTCCTTATATCTTGTTCATTAAACTTTTTATTAGAATTAACTAAAAATACTATTGGAAATTCTAGCCCTTTACTTTTATGAATACTCATAATTCTAATCACATCATCATTTTCACCTATTATTTTAGCAGTTCCTAAATCTCCTGAATTTATTTTTAATCTCTCAATAAAATTTATAAAATTATATAATCCCTTAAAGCTGGCCGTTTCATATTTTTTAGCTCTTTCAAATAATATCTTTAGGTTTGCTTGTCTCAAATTACCATTTGGCATTAATCCAACATAATTGTAGTATCCTGTGTCAGAATAAATTTTCCATATTAATTCATCTAATGCCAAATATTCCTGTTCTTTTCTCCATTTTTCAATATTACCTAAAAATTCTTCTATCTTTTGTTTTAATTTTGGATTAACGTCAACTTTAGCCTTTAGCATACAATTATAAAAATTATCGTATTTATCTGATAGTCTAATTTCTACGAGTTCATTGTCTGTAAATTTACCTATATTTGATCTTAAAACTGTTACTAACGGAATATCCTGCATTGGGTTATCAATTATTTTTAGCAAACTCATTATTGTTTGAATTTCTATAGAATCCAAATATTCTTGATTGCTATCTGAAAATACCGGCATTCCTAAATTCATAATTTCTTGTTCATATATATTTGCTTTATCTTTTGTTGATCTTAATAAAATTGCTATATCTTTATATGTAATATCTCTGAATTTTTCTTTTTTTCTATCATAAACTTGATATTTGCTATTTATTAGTTCTTTTATTTTTTTGGCTACATATTTGGCTTCTAGTTCTATACTTTCTATATATTCTATCTCATCTTCATCTTGTTTTATATCTTCGTGTTCATTCTCACTATTGTAAACTAAATTTTTATCTTCATCTTTTTTAGTGTTAATTATATTAATTTCTGTTTTTAAATTTTGATTGTTATTCTTATAATCTTTCGCACCAAAATTTAAATATTCATTTTTATCATATTCAACTTCACCTAAGTCTTTACTCATAATATTTTCAAATATCAGATTTGTGAAGTCTAGAATATTATCTCTACTTCTAAAATTTTTAAATAGTTGAATTTTTCTTCCATTAGTATTTGATTGTGTTTTATCCACTGCTTCAAATTTCGAATACTTGTCCAGAAATAATTTTGGCATTGCTTGTCTGAATCTATAGATACTTTGTTTTACATCACCTACCATAAACATGTTATTTCCTCTTGATATTGACGAAAGTATAAATTCTTGTACAAGATTACTGTCTTGATACTCATCTATTGCTATTTCTTCAAATTTTTCAGTATATTTTTTTGCTATTTCAGTTTTTTCTATACTGTGATGTTTTTCTCCGTTTTCATCAATTATTGTCTTTACGTCTTTTACCAAAATATTAAGTGCAAAATGTTCTATATCTGTAAAATCCACTATATTTTTATCTCTTTTTCTTTTTGAAAAAACCTCATCAAATTCTAGTATCAAATTTTCTAGTTTTTTGAGAGTTTCGTACATGTCAAATATGTCTTGATTTGATTGTTTTGAATCAGATACAAATATTTGATCTATTTTTTTATTGAATTTCTTTTTTACGTTATCTCTTATAGATTTTGCTTCTTCTTTTATGTCTGATTCTATTTTTTTTCTTGGCCATAAAGTAAATTTCATATTTTGTGATATTTCATAAGATTTATCCCAATTATTTAAATTATTTTTTAATGTTTGCAATTGTTTAATGTCTGTTTCTATTGTTTGTTTATACTCTTCCAATTCTATATCATATTGTAGGCTTCCTAACACATCATTAAGAATTGCAATATCATCTGTTATTTCTTCATCAATTTCTTCTAGCAATATTTTTCCCCATGGTGTTTGACTAAAATCTTCGCTCAGTTTATTTTTAATATTTAACATTTCTACTTTTTCATCAAGCCATCTTTTAGGATATGGACTTGAATTTATATAACCGTAAATGTTTAAAATTAGATCTTTTAATGGTGTATCATCTCTATAACTTGTATATGTATTTATTAATTTTGTAAAATCTTTGTCTTCTGAAAGATATTTATTTTCAAATAATTCATCTAATATTTCTTGTTTTAGAAGTTCTATTTCTGTTGTATCAGCTATTCTAAAATTTGGAGATACATTATCTAATTGATAGAAATTGTTTTTTACAACGTCCAAACAAAACGAGTCAATTGTACAAATACTTGCCATGTTTAACAATGTTATTTGTCTTTGTAAATTTTCATTTTCTGGGTTCTCGTCTAATTTTTTGTATATTGCATCTAATACTCTTTCTCTCATTTCTGATGCTGCTGCATTTGTAAATGTTACAACTAGTAATTTGTCTATGTCAACATTTTCATTTATTGCTTTATTTATAATTCTTTCTACTAGTACTGCTGTCTTTCCGGCTTCCTGCTGCTGCAGCTACTAATAAATTTGAATTTTTTTCATATATTGCTTGTTTTTGTTCTTTTGTCCAGTTAGGCATTTTCCTTTTCTCCCTCCATGTTTTTTTGAGAAGCGTCCACAAAAGGACATTTTCTATATCTTCTACAGTCTATTTTTCCATGTAAATATGTTGATATTTTTTCTCCATTTATTAATTTTTCTTTTTGTTTTTTTGTTAGATTTTTTATTTGATATTCTAATTTACATGCTAGTGATTTGTCTTTACTTTTCCATGCTGCTTCTAATTTAACAGCATTATGTGATTTTGTATATTTTGCTCCATTTTTACTTTTGTTTTTGTGTTCTTCTAATCTTCTTTCTAGGTTATTTGTCATTCCTGTGTAAATTGAATTATCTTCACATCTTATCATATATGTATAGTACATTTTCTTTTTTTAGGTGTTTTTATTTACCTTTTATTCCTCCTATGTTTTTCCATCTGAATATATCACAAGTTTTGTTTTGTTTCAATACAAAATTGGATGATACGCAAAAAGAGAAGCGTTGTGCTTCTCTTCTTGCATTAAATTGAAGTCCATATTTTTCCCGTAAATCCTCTTTTAGTTGTTGCTCTGTTACATTTTTCTGTGATGCAATATAAAATAAGTCAAGAACTTTATATATTATCATTTCTAATAGTCTCAATAATATTTTGTTTATTAATCTTGCTCATAGAATATCTCATAATAATGCCAATAACGACAGCCACAAATATCACAGCAACCACAATTGATTTATAAGGTAATACATATTCCATTTCCATACTATTTTTGAAAACATTATACATACCATAAGATAGTACTAATCCAATTGGTATACCTATAATCAAAGATTTAACACCATAGAAAATACTTTCTAATCTAATCATTCTATTAAATTCTTTTTTAGTCATACCTATTGATTTAAGCATTGCAAATTCTTTTTTTCTTAAATTCATATTTGTTGTTATTGTGTTGAAAATATTTGTTATTCCTATTAATGTAATTACTCCAATAAATCCATATAAGAATATTGAGATAACTAATATAACTGCATTTTCAGCCTTGACTGATTTTTCTATATTAAATGTATTCAAATTAGAATTAGTAAGATTATTATCATTTTTATATTGTTCAACTTCTTCATCTAATTTATAAGCATCATTTGATTGTGCATATAATGAAGCAGTTTCATACCCAGTTTTGTTTATGAATTCTTCACTCACAATAAAAAATGCATTGAAATTATACATAATGTTTACTCCCTTAGGTCTCTCTTCTGTTCTTGCTACTATTTTAACGTTATATTCCTTGTCTCCTATTTTTCCAGTTACAATGTCTCCTTTTTTCCAAGTATACATACTTCCTTGAATTCTCTTTCCATTTTCATCCATATTTATATTATTATCAATTAAAATTACTCCGTCTTTATATGTTTCATAATCTCCGCCTATTTTTTTCAAATAGTTTTCATATTCATTTTTGCTTAATGAAATAATATTTATTGTGTCTATTTGTTCCTGGTCTGAATTTGGCTCTGAATATCTTGCTTTAATATTTTTTCCATAATCAGTTAATTCTGACTTATGTTTATCATCTATCTTCATTTCGAATGAATTGCTTTTATTTATTGATACCTCTCCTACATCTGGCAAGTTTGATATGTCTGTTAACATTTTTAAATTTTTTGCTTGTTCTTTTGCAAATTCTTCTGTATCTTCAGGTGACGCACTTGTGTACGCATATACTACATAATTATAATCTTTTTCTGTATAATATGCACTTGACATTTTGAATCCATATTGTATAAAACTTGATATTGCAATAAATATTACAACACTTACTATTATTGAAATTACAGTAGTTCTATATTTTTTCTTACTTCTTTTCAAGTTTTTGTATGCAATTTCTCCACCTGTTTTAAATATTTTTGTTATGATTTTTGGACATTTTATTTTCTTTGCTTTTAATTTTATATCTTCTGAACTTCTTATTGCTTCAATTGGTGTAATTTTTGATGCTTTTTTGGCTGAATTTCTGCAAGATAGCCATATTGTTACAACAGATACAATTATACTTACAACTATTGCTGGCCATGATATTCCATATGTTAGTAAAGTCCCACTTGATACATAATCTTTTAATATGTAATTTACTACATTTACTAATATATAAATTGCAAATATTCCACTTAAAATTCCTAGAGGAATTCCTATAAGTCCTAATATAAAGCCTTCAAAATAAACGCTTTTTTTGATTTGTTTTTTTGTTGCTCCAATGCTTGAAAGCATTCCATATTGTTTTAATCTCTCTGTTATTGATATTGCAAATCCATTTCTAATAACAAATACACTTGATACTAGAACAATTCCCATTATAAATGCTCCTAATCCATAAATTGTTCTTAATGTGTCATCATCTAGACTTGCTCCTTGAAATGATAATAATTCTTTATTTATTTTTATCTTATATTTATAACTTTTATATGTTTTATCTAACCCGTTAACTCTATTAAAATCATTTTCTTTTGTTCCAGATTTTGCAATTACCATTTGGTTTATGCTTTCTGTATTTTTTTCATAATCATTTGGTTTTGTATATAGAACTGCTATATTTGCTTTTTTATTTATTGTTTGCATTTTTGTGATAACTGTAAACCAGTCTGCTTCATATGGTTCAATTGTTGTAGTTGGTCTTTCTATTATTCCAACTATTTTATACACTTTTGATGTTACGTTAACAATTTCATTTTCAGTTGTTTGTTCTGTTCCATCTGTTTTTTTGATTTGTTTTTCATCATAATAATTAGCATTTTGATTCTCTAAAGTTCCTTTTAATTCTCCAACATTTAATGTTATAGTATCTCCAACTTTGTAATTTGTCTTAAATTTTTCATTTATTCTAGTTGAAATAGCAAGTTCACTATCATTTTCTGGTAATCTACCATCTTTTACATTTATAGCCATATTATTTAAAAACTTGTCATTCATTGAAATAATATTAACAAGTGGCTTTTCTTCTTCTCCTGTTGATGTTTTTCCATTTGTTAAATAACTATATCCTAATTCTTCTGATAAATAGTAGTCTTCAATACTTCTATTTTCTTCAATATATTTAAGCTCATCTTTTGGAACATTATAAAAAATTGCATGATAATTTCCTTGACTGTTTTTTGCAGTTTCTACAAATGTCTTTTGAAAACTTGTTATAAGACCTGCTACTCCACAGATTAAAGCCGTTGATAAAATAATACCAATTATAATTACAATTGATCTTTTTTTATTTAGCCTTAAATCCTTTACACTTAATTCATTTAAAACTTTCATTATTTTCCAGTCCTTTCGTCTTTAATTATTCTTCCATCATCAATTGTTATAACTCTATCTGCCTCTAATGCAATTTTTTCGTCATGTGTTATTACTATAACAGTTTGATTATACTTTTTATTTGAAAGTCTTAATAATGAAATAATCTCTTCACTTGCCTTTGAATCTAAGTTTCCAGTTGGCTCATCTGCAAGCATTAATGCTGGTTCATTCATCATAGCTCTACCAATAGAAACTCTTTGTTGTTGACCTCCTGATAATTGGTTTGGCAAATTGTATTTTCTCTTTTCAAGTCCTAAAGTTTTTAATAAATCATTTAATCTTCTTTCGTCAACATCTCTACCATCTAATTTTGTTGGCAAAGTAATATTTTCAGCAACATTTAAAACTGGTATCAAATTATAAAATTGATAAATTAGTCCTATTTGTCTTCTTCTAAAAATAGCAAGATTATCGTCATTTAAAGTATAAATATCTTTACCATCTATAAAGACTTTTCCTGATGTTGGTCTGTCTACTCCACCTATTAGATGTAATAATGTAGACTTTCCACTTCCACTTGCTCCTATTATTGCAACAAATTCTCCTTTTTGTACTGAAAATGATATGTTATCTACTGCTTTTACTTGATTTTCTCCTTTTCCATATATTTTGTTTAAGTTTTCTACTCTTAATATTTCCATATTCTTCCCTACTTTCTTTTTTTGTTATATTTAGTATAGTTTTTGAAAGTGACTTTTAAGTGACTTTTTTACTATAAATTTTGTCACTTTATCTAAGAAATAAAAGATAGTACTTTTTTATTTGTACTATCCTTTTAACTCAATTCTATAAATAACACTTATTGTTATTTATATTCATTAATTTTTCCATTATAATTTCTTATTTTTTACATAAAATAATTTTTTTCTCTAAAACCTTTCCTGTTTTATCTACTACTTTTTAGTTTTTATATTCATATTCTCTAATTTCACAATTTTTTATTTTAGCACTCTGCACATGCCCGTTTTCACCAATCCCATTAAAATATGCATTAATTGCTCTACAAGTTCCTCCATGAGTAACCAGTAATATATTTTTGTCTTTGTACTTTTCTGGTATTTCATCCAATAAATTCCATACTCTTTTGCATACATCTTTTATTGGCTCTACATTTTGTTTATTCCAATTTAAATTGTAGTTATTTATTATATCTATATCTTCGTTTACTATACTTGTCCATTCATCTTTGGTTGTTCCTTCAATATTTCCACAATTTCTTTCTATTATTCTTTCATCACTTATTATTTGGCAATTTGTTACTTCATTTATTATTTCTGCAGTTTTTCTTGCTCTTTTTAATGGTGAACATATTATCAAATCTATTTTATAATTATATATTTGTTCACTTGCTTGTTTTGCTTGCTTTATTCCTGTACTATTTAGTTCTATATCTGTCATTCCTTGGCATTTTCCTGCTACATTCCAATCTGTTTGTCCATGCCTTATTACATATAATTTCATTCTTTTAACTCTCCATATCCTTCATATATTGTTTCATTATTCATTAAAGATTCTTTTATACTTTTTTGTAATCTTGTTGTTTCTGGTAGTTCATTATAATTATCACATTTTTTTAAATTAAATACAAAATTCAAAATATCATCTATTCCATTTTTAGAACTTTGTATTTCAAAAAGTTCTTGAAATTTTTTGATATTAGAATTTTCATCTAACATTTTTGATATTTCTTTACTTAATAACCATGATTCACAAATATATTTTGGATTTTCTATATTATAATATTTTTTTAATAATTTTTTTGAGTTTTGTATTGATTTTTTTACTTCTTTTATATCAAGATATTTTCCTGCTGGTATATGTATTTTAATTTTATTACCTGTTGTTGGCTCAAATTGTAGTCTCCCACATTCTATTATTCTTGCATTTATAAGATATGTTCCCCATAACATTTGTGAGATTCTGATTCCATCGTAATGTTTATTTATAATGTCATTTAACAAACATTCTCTTATTCTTTGTTTTTGAATCTTGATTTGTTCATTATCAAAATTGTATTTTTTTATGTTTTCTTTATGATATTCAAGTCCAAGTAATAATAATATATTTGTTATAAACGGGTTTATTTTTTCTTCAAATAAAGTTTCTATATCTTTTACTTTCCATAGTTCTATATACTTTTCTGTTTTGTCAATATATAAGATTTCATATATTTCTTTTGCTTTATTTTGTATCTTTTTATTATTTTTTATTTCATCAATACATCTGTTACATTTTTCTTGGTAGTCTGTATCTTTTATATCATAATACTCTAGTGCTTCTTTTATTTTTTCTTTATTTAACATCTTTTTCCTCTTATTTTATATAATATTATCTATTCTACAAATTATCTTTTATACTAGGGAATAAATCATAAACATTAAATCCTAATTGGTCATCAATATATTGTTTTAGTTTATATGTTTCTTTAATGTGATATTGTGTGTTTTCATAAGCACCTCTTCTTGACATTATATCAATAAGTCTTTTATCTACTGTCATATTAACATCTGTACACATTAGATCACATAAATTTATTATTTTTTCATATATTGTGTATTCGTGATTTTTAATAAATTCTGTTCTAAATGGTATATCTGTTGGAATTCCTCCTGCTGTACAATATACATCATTGTTTAAATATGAGTGTGTTAGGCAAATATTTGCATATTCATCATCATATCCTAATTCTTTAAGATAGTTGTATCCATTCATTACATGGTCTTTAAACTCTCCTACAGATTTTCCTATATCATGTATGTACCCAAGTGTTTTTGCATAATCTACATCTAAATTTAATTTTTCTGCTATTTTTCCTGCTGAATCTCCCACACAAATTGAGTGATCTATCCATTTGTCACTTGGTGTTTTTCCTCTTGCATCTTCTAACATTTCTCTTGCTTTTTCTACTGTTAATTTCATCTTTTATTCTACCTCCAGATTTTCATTACAAAAATGTAGCTTATTTATAATGTCTTGTCCAATCAGTTTATTTGCAACTTCTACTGTTTTTTCATATAGTTCTATTTGTTCACGCCAATGAGCATCTATTCCATATAAAACTTTTAGGTCTTTATATTCAGAGGCTACTTTCCAAAATTCTTTATTTGGATAATCTATTTTTTCTTTTTTTCCTGTTATATACATAACTGGATCAGACAAATTAATTTCTATTGGTATTCCATACTTTTCTGCTGTACTACAAATTATATGTGCTGCCTTTTCTTCATTTTCTCCAAAATTAGTTCTACTTAGCATATATATATCTGGGTGAGCTATTATATTTGGTATATTTTTCTCAATTGCTGTTCTTACATATTCGGCATATTTTAAGATATCTGCATTAGAAATTTCATGTTTTCTGAATATTTTTAATTCATTTTTATCATCTAATATAAAATGTTGTCCCAAAATCAATTTATCTGTTTCATTTTTTAACTCAAATAGATTTTCTTCTTGCCCTGGTAAATATTCAACTTCAAATCCTGTTTCTATTTCTATTATATCTTTGTATTTTTCTTTTAAAGATTTGATACTTTCTAAATATTCATTTTTTTCACTGTACTTCATTCTCATATTTTTTCTATGGTCTATTTCTTCTTTTTCTGGACAATGATCTGTAAATGCTATTTTTGTAAAACCTTTCTTGATAAATTCTTTTACAAAATCTTCATCTGACATATTATTGTCAGCATGTCCACATCTTCTTGTATGTGTATGGTAATTATATTTTTGCATTTTTTCTCCTTTATCTATTCTACTAATTTTTTAAACAAATCATTGTATATTTTATTTGAGTCTAAATAATTAACAAATGTTATTTTGTGTCTATTATTTGTTAATTCGTAAGATGTATCTTCTTTTATAATTGGACAACTAAATTCTTCTGTTTCAAACCATAATCTATTAATCATATATGCAATAACACTTATGTCCCAAATAACTCTTCTTTCTTGAATTCCGTGATAAGTATCATTATAAAATCTTTGGCATAAATAATCACATAACTCATTTTTTCCTTTTAAAAAATGTTCTAATTCATATATTGAAGTTGTTAAATTTGATGCTACATTTCTACATGGAATTACTGTTAGTTTTACTTTTGATTCAAATACTTCTCTAACTGCTTGTATATCTTGTTCAAAATTAAATTCTCTATTATTATTTGCTAAAAAACTGTTGCCACCTAGCCAAATTACTTCTATTTTATTTATAATTTCTGGTGATTTTTTTATTGCTAGTGTAATATTTGTAATAGCTCCAATTGCTAAAATATATGTCTTTTGGTTTTTATTAGCAACTTCTATAATTTTATTAACTGCATCATTATTTTCATTATATCCATTACTCATGTAATCAGTTGAACCTTTGAATACTTTGTTTTCTGTTTTAAAGTTTAACCAGTTGCATATTTTTAATATTTCGTTATAACTCTTTTCTGTTGTTTCTTCTATTGTTTCTTTTCTATCACTATGTGAATAAGGAGCAACTGTTATTGCTTCAATGTTGAATTTGTCTTGATTTTTTAATAAATATGCAAGAGCAAATTGATCATCACATTCATTATATGTGTCTGTATCTAGTATTACATTAGCTTTTTCTTTTTTATAGTTTGTAATAAATTCATAAATTTCTTTCCAATTATGGACTCTAATAATATCATTTTCTGTTCTGTTATATGGTGTATCCATTAAAAGTGTTGTTATATTATTTTCTACACAATCTCTACAATTGCGTTTAGAATCATCAATCATTATATCAATATTGTTTTCAAAGCATTTTTCTGTTTTTGCATGTTTATTATTATTATACGAATCTGTTAATATTAATTTATCATATTCTATTCCTTTTTCTTTTAGCCATTTCTTTGTCATACTATATGGGTCTGAGTATTCTCCATTATCTCTACCCGTAATAATTACAATTGTGTGTCCGTCTTCTTTTAATTTCTCAATATATTCTTTTGCACCTTCTTTTACATCTAAGTTTTGTGCTATTCTTTCAATGTTTTCTAAATAATATGGCAATAATTCCTCATCTGTCCAGTCAAACATTCCTTCAGTCATATGTTTATTGGGATTAATTATTCCTGTATTTCTTAGTTTTTTGTCATGTTCTAAAAATTCTTGTTTCAAAACTTCGTTAAAGTTTGATATTACATTATCTATATCTATTCCTATGTTCATTTTTTACCTCTCTTACATTTGTTGTATATTTTTTACTACTTCATATACTTAATCACAAACTCTGTTCCTTTGTCAACCTCTGATTTACAGCTTATCATACCATTATTTTTCTCAATAATATTTTTTGCCAATGCAAGTCCGATTCCTACACTATTTTCTGATGAATTTTGGCCTTTATAAAACCTTTCAAAGATATGTTTCAAATCTTCTTTTGAAATTCCTTCGCCTTCATCTCTTATTGTTATTTTTGTAAATAAAGTATTTTCTTCATATTTTATATAAATTTTTGCATTATCTTTGTTGTGTTCAATACAATTTTTTATGATATTTGTAACCGCTTCTTGTTGCCATTTATAATCACCTATAAATGATGCTTTTTCATCACCTTCAATAATTATTTGTAGATTTTTTATTTCAATTGGTATCTCTAGATTTTTTATGATTTCATCTATAAATTTTTTTAGGATAATTTTTTCTTCATAAAATTGTACAACATTAGCGTCTAATTTTGATAATTTTAGCATTGATATAACAAGCCAGTTTATCCAGTCAATTTGCTTGCTAATTTCAAATATAAATTTTTGTTTTATATTTTCATCCATATCTGGATTATCTTTTAAATTATCTAACATTATTGTTATTGATGTTAAAGGTGTTTTTAATTGGTGTGATATATCTTCAACTGACATTTTTAAGTTGTCTTTGTCCTTTTTTGATATCTCACTTTCTTCTTTTAACATAACGGTAATTTTGTATAATTCGTTTTTTAAATTACTTAGCTCATCTTCACTGTTTTCGTTTATATCTAAATCATATTTTCTGTTTTTTATTTGGTTTATATATTGTGTAATTTGCTTTATCTTTTTGTCTCTTTTTCTTAAATACACAAAAATAATAGCCATCCATAAAATACTAAATACTAAGATTAATATAATATTTAATATCAAATTTTGTTTCATTTGATTTTGAACTGATATTATAGAATTAATCTCATTTATATTAATTCCATATTTTGAAAGTTCTACTTGTCCTTTTTGATATTCTTCCGTATCTTGGTTTGAATTTAATATTTCTATTATTTTTCTGGTGTCTATTTCTGGTTCTTGATTTATTATTGTTCCTATTATTTCTGCAACTTTTTGATTTGCAGTAATTGTTACTTTTTTATATTGGTTATATGTTTGAATTGTAATGACTATGCTTGTTAATATTGTTAATATTATCATTGGTAGTATTAAGTATTTTAAATTTTTATTTCTAAATAATTTCATTTCAATCCCCTATTCTATATCCAAGACCTCTAACAGTCTTAATAATTGACTCATCTCCTAGTTTTTCTCTAATTCTTTTTATATAAACTGTTAATGTATTATCATTAACAAAATTTCCTGCAATATCCCATATTTTTTCTAGCAATTGATCTCTTGTAATCAATTTATTTTGATTTGTAAACAACATAAGCAAAATTCTATATTCTAAACTTGTAAAAATAATTTCTTCATTATCTTTGTAAACTTTAGCTGATATTGTATCTATTTTGATATTTTTGTATTGGATTATATTACTGTTTTCTTCTTTTTGACCGTATCTTCTTAAAACTGATTTTATTCTTGATATTAATTCTCTTGTTCTAAATGGTTTTACAATATAATCATCTGCTCCTAAATCTAAACCTAGCACTACACTTGTTTCTTCATCTTGTGCTGTTAAAAAGATTACAGGTATGTCTTGTTTTTCTTTTATTTCTTTGCATATATCAAATCCATTACCATCAGGCAATGATACATCTAATAATACTATATCTATTTGTTTTTGTTTTATTTTTTCTTTGCATTCTGCTACATTTTTTGCTGATATTACTTGGAAATTCTCTTGCTCTAATGAATATTTCAGTCCCATTATTATTGTTTGATTGTCTTCTACTAATAATATTTTTTTCATAGTTTTTTCCTTCTTAATTTTTGTTTTTTATATTTTATACTATATCATATTTGTTGTAATAACAAAAGAGAGTTTTTGATTTTTTTTGCATTATTGCCGAAAAAAAAGGAATGATAACTAATCATTCCTTTTTCATTTTACAAATAAAGTTCTTATTTTCTTAATTACATAATGGCTTCCACCATTGCTGTTATTTTGTGTATTTTCAACCATTCCTATAATTAGCATATCGTTTACATTTGGATTACTATCTGAATAATTAACTGTAAAACAATCAAACCATCCTAAAGTACCACTTTCTGTATCTGTTTTTGAAGTTTTTAATTCTGCTGTTCCTGTTTTTCCTGCAATTGTAACACCAGGAATTTTCATATCAGTTGCTGTTCCTTCTGGATTTTCTACAACTTGAATTAAATCTTTCTTTACTATGTTTGCAGCTTCTGATGTGAATACATTTTCTTTTAAATATTCTTTTTTTCCATCTTGATATTCTATATATGGTTTTACCATGTTTCCATTATTAGCAAATGCTGAATAAATTGATGCAATATGTATTGGATTTACTAATATATCACCTTGGCCATATCCTGAGTCTGCTAATTTCTTTTCATTCATATCTGCTTTTTCTGAATTTGAATATTGTGATTTTTTAAATGTAAGTGGAAATTTAATTGTTTGGTCAATATCTTCGTTAAATCCTAATTTGTCCAATCCTTCACAAAATGTGTCTTTTCCAATTTGCATTGCAGCTTGACCAAAGAATATGTTGTCAGAATGTATTAATGCATTTGCTATATTTTTAGGTCCGTTATATGCTGTTAGTGTCGTTATATAAACATCTCCCCAACTTGAGTTTTTCTGCCATTTTAGTCCAGAATAATTAAATGTTGTATCTGTTGTAAGTTTTCCACTTGTTAAACCTATTGCAGCTGTTATTGGCTTAAATGTTGAACCTGGACAGTAGCTTTGTAAGAATCTATTATATAACGGTTTTCTTTCATCATTATTTAATTCATTCCATTGCGAATTTGTTAGTCCCAATACAAAATCATTTGAGTTGTATGATGGTGTACTTACTGTTGCAAGTAATTCACCTGTTGTTGGTTCCATAACAACAAAAAAACCTTTATCTGTTTTCATTTGATCGTATAAATTTTTTTGTATATTTTTATCTATTGTTAGTTTAACATCTGTTCCGTCTTTTTTATCTTGAGTTGCTAATGTTTTTAATCTTGTTCCATTTTCGTCAACTATGTAGATTTCTGTTCCATCAATTCCTCTTAATTTATCTTCATAAGCCTGTTCTAGTCCAGCTTTTCCTATTATACTACTTGAGCTGTATCCTTTTCCTTCTTTTTGCTTTAGTTCTTCTGCACTTATAGCTTGAACATATCCAATTAAATGTGCTGCTTCTTCACCTAATGGATAAACTCTTGCATCAACACTGACAATCTTAATTCCAGTTATTTGTAATAATTGATCTTTTAACTCTGTATTATCTGCTGAAACTTTTTTTATTGGCACAAATGTATCATCCTTAACATACGAAGCAGATATTTGTGTATTTATGTAATCTGTTGAAACACCTGTTAACTCTGATATTTTATTTATACTTTCTGTTTTGTTTTCACCTAATTTACCAGGTACAATTCCAACACTTGAAATACTTCCATTTTTAGCAAGTTTTTCTCCATTTCTATCTAAAATCTCTCCTCTTTTTGCAGATAATGTTGAAACTCTTACTTTATCTGTACTTCTTAACTCTGGAAAAATCATACTAGATGACCAACTTATTTTATATTCTTTGTTTTCTTTTACTAATTTTGCTGTGTTTTTAAAAGATATTGTTCCTGCTGATGTTGACATACTTTCATCATATTTAATGTTATATGTTTTACCATCTTTTGTTGTTTCAGATAGTGTAATTTTTATGTCATACGCATCAATTCCTTCATATATATTTTTGTTTCTTTTTATAAAATCTTCCTGTGATATTTGTGTTTTTGAATTTTCTGAGATCATATTGTACATTTCTTCGTATTTTTGTTCATTTAATAATGATATATATGTGCTCAGTGTTTCTTCTGGCTTTGGAGCATTTTTATTTATAATAAATATTACTCCTGCTATAATTGCTATTGCTAATATTATAGCTATTGCAATTATTACTCCCTTTTTGTTTTTCATAAAATACATCTCCCAACTTGTCAATATGGACTCCCTTTTTTGACAATTTTTATTTTTATCATAATATCATAACATTATTTATTTTTCAACATATTCCAAAATATCTCCAGGTGTACATTCTAAAACTTCACAGATTTTATCTAATGTAGAAAATCTAATTGCTTTGCCTTTATTAGTCTTTAATATAGAAAGATTCGCATTTGTAATTCCTATCTTTTGTGCTAATTCATTTGATGACATTTTTCTTTTGGCCATCATTACATCTAAATTAACTATTATCGCCATATTTTATTTCTCCTTTTTCCACCTATATTGTTAAATCGTTTTCTTCCTTATTTTCTATTGCGGTTTTATAAATTTCTTTTAATACAATAAGCCCAACTCCTAATATAAGAAATATCATCGATGTAATAATAGAGAAAAATATGTAAGTTATAATTGCTGAATAATCTAATTGTGCTATTTTACTTGGCATCATAATTGCATTGATTCCATATATGACTCCTATTAAAACAGAACAAATTGAAGCTATTAAAAATTTATTTTCTATTTTTCTGCTAAATACTTCTCCTTTTTCTAATGAACTAAATACTTTTATAAATTGATATAGCATTACCAACGCTGGGATTCCTGATAAATAAATGCATATTATTGTTGTTCCTAGTGGCTCATTTATAATCATTTGTTTAAAATTTACATTCTCCTGATTTTCTACGATTATTGGTACTGTAATTATTGATGCAACACATATTGCAAACATTATTATTAAAAATATTTTTATTATTGAAGATATACTTCTATTTCCAGTTATTTTCATAATTAATACTCCTATCTGTTAAATCAATATTTTCAAGTAATGACTTAACTCTTGATTTTGACAAATTCCATTCAGCAAATGTTGGTTTATATTCTTTTCCATATTGTGATTTATACCATCTTAGATTTGTTCTTACACTTGATTTAAGGTTTACTAAATACTCATTTGCTTTTGCTGATAAGCCTTCTTCACTTTTATTTAATATTCGTAATTGTTCTTCAATTGAATCTGTTCTAGTTATTTCTTTTAAATAGTAATAATCAATAGATTCATTTTCTATATCTGCAAAATATTTATTTATATTATTTCTAGCAATTATTTTGTCAATATTTATAAAATTCAAAGCAACATACATTATAATTATGATTCGTATTGTGGATTTAAATGTATCTATTTTTTTGCCACAAATTCTTGAAAGTATTGGTATTAATACTAGAATCTCCGTTACTAATGTAAAGTAGACCAATAATCTTAAATATGTATATCCATATTCTTGTTCATATAAGTGCATTCTGAATGCCGCTGATATTACTATTATTATTGTAAAAATTATTAGCATTACTTTTAGAAGTTTGTTCTTTTCTTCATTTTTTTTGCAAATGTGTAATAATGCAAAATTTATAAACGAAACAAACATTAGTTGAAAGAATCCTGTCCTTGCATACATTGCATAATCAAAATTGGCTGCTTTTCCTGCATTCATAAATAAATATTTAAATTGAATTACACTAAATAGTAAATAAATTATGTTTAAAGATACTAAGAGTATTTTTATTGTTAAATCACTTAATTTTATTCCGGTTGTTTTTTCTTCTATCTCTTGATTTTTCTCACTTTTAACAAATGCTATTATAAATCCAGAAATATAAATAAATACTATAGCTGTTACCACAATTCTTCCTATTAAATCATTTATTGTTCTTATTTCTAATATTTTTGATATTGTTTTGGTAACATTATTAAATATACTTCCAAATATGCTATCTGCTGAAGATAATAATAGTATTATGACTAATATTACCGGTATTGCAATTAATAATGATTTTACTACTTTTTTAATATTATCTGATTTACTGTTTTGGTTTTCTTTTTTCTTCTCCCAAAATTCATCCATATCAAAGTCACTTATAAAATCAAATAATATTACAAATGGTTTGAATATTTTTCCTAATATTTGTCTTATAAATTTGTTTTCTTTTATTTTTATTTCAGTAACGCTCATACACATTATTACAAATAAAATCAATATAACTGGTACATTTAATATTTTAAAAAAAGTATTGTTAAATATAAAGTATGTTAATCCTAATAATTCTATTGGTATTGCCCATAGTATTCCCTTTTTGTTTTTTATCATTTTTTTTTCTTTTAAATTGTATATTGTTAGAAGAATTGCCACAGTAAGAAAAATTAATATTGATATTCCTGGACTTTTATGCCAAAAAAGTATTGACTGCAATATACTTAAAAATAAACTACTATACAAAATTTTTTTCATAAACTTGTTCTCCTTTTTATAAGATTTATTGGCTAGCCTTAATTTTTATTTCAAATTTATGGTTATAGTTTATATTAAATATTATTTTTTGTCAATACTTTTTTATTGTTTTTCGATATTTTTAAATATGGATATATACCATACAAAAAGTTTTATTTAAAACAAGTTTAAAAGTTCTTCTTTATCTCTCACTCCTACAAGTCTTTTTTCTTCTTTTCCATTTCGAAAAATTATTAAAGTTGGTATACTCATAACATTATATTCAACTGCTATATCTGGATTTTCATCAACATTTATCTTTCCAACTTTAGCCTTTCCATATAGCTCTGTGGCTAACTCTTCAACTATTGGTGCCATCATTTTACAAGGTCCACACCAATCCGCAAAAAAGTCTACCATTACTGGTTTTTCCGAATTCAAAACTTCTTTTTCAAAGTTTTCTGAATTTAATTCTATTTCCATTTAATAAATCCTCCTTTTACTTTAAAACTGCTAATCCTGCCTTTGTACCTTCATATACAGCTTTGGAAATTTGATATAATCCTCCTACACAATCTCCGGCAAGCAAACAATCCTTTAATTGATGTTTCCATGTTTTCATTAACAACAACTTTTTCGTTTTCAATTTTTGCTCCAATTTTTTTTGCAAAATCTGTACTTCCTGCAATTCCTTGTGCAATAAATATTCCATCAATTTTCATTTTCGTATTATCTTTAAAGTCTATTTCTTCTACTTTGTTTTCTCCGTCTTACCTCTTTTACTTCTTTTGTAACAATATTAATATTTTCTGCTCTATACTCAGGTGCACTCTTACCATTTGTCAAAATTGTTATTGATTTTACAACATTTTGTAAATCCATTGCCTCTGATATAGCGTAATCTCCATTTCCTATTACTGCAACATCCTTGTTCCTATAAAAAAATCCATCACAAATTGCACAATAGCTAATGCCTTTTCCTTCATATTCATCTATATTTTTAATGTTAGGTTTGCTTTTTTTATTTCCTGTTGCAAGTATAACCGCTTTTGCCTCAAATTCATTTTTTAAAGTTTGAACTTTAAATTTTTCTTTTTCCATTTGTATATTTATAACTTCATCCACTAATAATTCTGCACCAATATTTTTTGCCTGTCTAATTCCGATATTATACAAATCTTCACCTTTTATGCCATTTTCAAATCCATAAAAATTTTCTATTTGAGGTGCTTTTTCCAATGATGATTTTTCTTTATATATTATTAATGTTTTTAAATTTCTTCTAACTGTATATAAACTTGCTGATATTCCAGCAGGTCCCGCTCCTATAATTATTACATCATACATTTGCTTCACCTTTCTGATAGATTTTATTTCACAATAATTCCTAGCAATTTTGATAATTCTATTGCTTGAAATTGATTTACTATAATACCCTTTAAATCTTCTTTATCAACTATTATTCCATTAATATTACAAGTTCTGAAATCAACTTTATTTAAATTTGTTCTAAACATTTGAGCATTATATAAATTGCATTCATTAAACTTAATATTTTTAAACTTACATTCTCCAAATGATGTCATTTGTAAATTATCATCTTCAAAAATTGTATCTTTTATATTGGAATTTGATAGATTAGAGTACTCTAAATTTGATTGGTCAATCTTAGTCTTATAAATGCTTATGTCAATAAATTTTGTGCCTATAACTTTACAATTTAAAAATGTGCACTCTACAAAACTTGATCCACTAAAATCCGTGTTTGAAAAATCACAATCTTTAAAAATTACATTTGTAAAATAAACACCTATAAACTTTGATTCTATACATTTACAATTTTCAAATATACAATTTGTAATTTCAATTTTTTCTGTAATTATAGTTTCTCCACAATCTTTAAATTTATATCCTCTTATGTCATTTTCTTTATTTTTTTCTTGCATTATTGTATTTTCTATTTGTCTTGTCTCTTTATATTCCATTTTTTCCCATTTCACTCACTTTATTTGCTTATCGTTATTTAAATTTTTTAATAAAATATTTTAGGAATGAATATTATTAATCCAATTATGAGAGATGAAATTGCTGAAACTAAAACAGCACCTGCTGCTACATCTTTTGATATTTTTGCTTTTGGATTTTTTTCTTCTGTTATCAAATCTACTGTGTTTTCTATTGCTGTATTTATTAATTCCATTGATATTACTAATCCAAATAGTACTATGCAAATTATCCATTCTATTGTACTTATTTTTAACATTATTCCAAATATTATTACAAGTATCATTATTACTATGTGTACTTTCATATTTTGTTCTTCTTTTATTCCAGTAAATATTCCTTCAAATGCATATTTAAAGCTTTTTAATAATTTTTTCATTTTAAAATTCCATCCTTTTATAAATATCAAAATTTTTCATTTATATTTTACTAAATTTCTTTTTATTAATCAACTATAATATTCAAATAAAAAAAGTTCTAAGTACTAAAAAAGAGCGGTTAACCCCGCTCTTCTCCGAAAACATTATTTTTTAACTCAGATAATATTCTATCACATCTGAATTTTTCATCTGATTTCAAAATCTTATATTTTGTATTAATTTCAACTGTTATAAAATCAGACTCTGCTATCAAATGTAGTGGTAATTCTATATCATCACTACTTAATTCCATAGCAAATTCTTTTTTATATTCGCCAATATCTTCTTTAACATAATAATTTAAAATTATTACATCGTTTTTAATATTTGCGACAATGTAATCTTCTGTTAATACCCCTTCAATGCTGCTTATATTATCCTCCTCCAATTTAACTCTTAAAAATCCTTCATTTGCCATCAGACCGATATATCTGATTGTTATTGCATAATATAATGTTCTCACCATTTTCAATCCTCCTGTCATTAATTAATAAACTGAGCTTATGTGTATCTTAAAAAGATTATACTATATTTTACATAAAATTGCAAATATTATAGATATAATTACATATAATAACAAAATATTCCTATTAAAATTAATGCATTACCTAAAATCTTCTTTTTAGTAATTCTTTCACCTAAAATTCTATTACTTAAAATCATAACAAAAATATACCCTAATGACTCAATAATAGGTTCATTTTTGTATGATACACCTTTTAATCCTAAAACTACAAGAACTGTGGAAAGAACCATTAATCCATATCCAATTATGACATATACATTAAAATACTCTTTAAAAATTGAATTGTAAGTTTTGGATGCACTCTTCTTTAGTATGATTTGAGAGATTGAACTTACTAAAACCGCTAAAATTAAAAAAATTATATATTTACTCATTTTCACCATTTACTATAATTGTACCTATTATTACAATTATTACTCCTATTATATTTTTTATTGTTATTGTATCATTAAAAATTAAAATTGCCCATATAATTGACCATAACAACCCCATCGCTTTATTTGCATATGCAACTGAAATATCAAATTTTTTTATCAACTGTTGCCATATAATCGCATAAAATCCTAATATCATCATTTCTATTCCATAAAATAATATAAAATTAAAAGATAGAAATTCTTGTCCTGATGCAAATTTAGCAAAAACTGTTGATAATGTATATATTGCAATAACTAATTGTAGTATAAATATATCTTTTAATTTTGTTTTCCTCTTTACTTCTTTTTTTGTATCCATTTTACTTTTTCCTTTCTATTCAGCTAAAATATAATATCCATATCTTGTAGAACTATCTATAATTTCATGTGAATTTATTTTATCTATTGGACTAATATAATAAATATTTTCAGGTGTTTCTTTTTTTATCTTTTCTAATTCCTGTATATCTTTTTCAGTAAAAATAAATTTTACAATAGCTTTTTTTGGTTTAACAACTTTTGTAAAATCAGGTTTATTACCTAATCCCACATCTATCACCATTTTTAAAAAGTCATAACCTGTTGAAATTTGCACTAAATCTGAACCTATGCAGTCTCCTCCCATTCTTGCACCTATTTCAATAATTTTGATATCTCCATTAGGTGTAATTTTAAATTCAGTATGTGATGCTCCATTTTTTATTTTTAAACTGTTTAATCCTTTAACAACTTCTTTTTCTATCTTTGAAATCATTTCTTTGCTAAGTCCAGCAGGTTGAATATGCCCTGTTTCTATAAAATGTGGTGCTCCTGTTGTTTGTTTTCTAGTTACAGTTAATAATATATGATTACCTTCATACGAAATGCATTCAGCACTAAATTCATCTCCAACTATATATTCTTCTACTATTGCTTTTTTCTCAAACGATGTATTTATTGCTTCACTTATCGCATTTTTTAATTCATCTATTTTAGTTAAATCCTCAATTTTTGTAATAGATCTACTTCCAGATCTATCTGTTGGCTTTACTATTATTGGAGTTTTCATATTTTTTATTTTTGATATTTCCTCAAAACTTGTTAGCTCAACAAATTGAGGTACAGCTACTCCATTTTCTTTAAATGCTTTTCTCATTTCGTATTTGTTAGTAGATATTTTTGTACATTCCAAATTATTGCCTGTAAGTCCCAAATTATTTGTTAAGTAATTTACAGTGATTGTAGCTAAATCTGATGCAACTGAAATTACTGCATCTGGTTTTATTTCTTTGCATTTTTTAAGAATTTGTTCTTTTTCTACAATACTTATTGGATAAAAGAAATCTGCATATTTTGCCCCAACAGCTCCTTCTTCCCATGCAAATACATGCGTTTCGTATCCTAATGATTTTGCTTTTATGATTAATGGCATTTGAAAATTATTTGCTCCTATTATTACTACTTTTTTCATCTTTATTTTTTCTTTTCAATATATTATTTATAAAATTCTTTAATTTTATTTATTACCTCATCTTGGTCTTTTCTTGTTAACTCATAGTACATAGGTAATCTAACTAACCTTTCGCTTTCTACGGTTGTATATTTATCATCTCCGTGAAATATTCCAAATTTTTTTCCAGCAGGTGATGTGTGTAATGGAATATAATGAAACACTGCTTGTATTCCATTTTCCTTTAAGTATTTTAATAATTCTGTTCTTTCTTCTAAATTCCTTGTTTTTATGTAAAACATATGTGCATTATGTTTGCTATATTCTGGAAGATATTGTATTTCTATTTGTTCCTTTTTCTCTTATTATCTCTGCTCTCTCTATTAATTTAGGGTCGTTAATTGAAATTGCTCCACCTTCGCCCATACTATAATTTTTAGTTTCATGGAAGCTATAACAACCAAGGTCTCCTATAGTCCCAAGATATTTTTCTTTGTATTTTGCCATAAATCCTTGTGCTGCATCTTCTACAACTTTTAAATTATGTTCTTTTGCTATTTTCATTATTTTATCCATATCTGGTGAAATTCCCGCATAATGTACTACCACAATTGCTTTTGTCTTTGACGTTATTGCTTTTTCTATTTCATTTTCATCTATATTCATTGTTTTAGGGTTAACATCTACAAAAATAACTTTTGCTCCTACCATTACAAATGCATCTGCTGTTGATACAAATGTATATGACGGCATAATTACTTCATCTCCATCTTTTATATCCAATAATATTGCAGCCATCTCTAATGCTGAAGTTCCTGATGTTGTCAACTGACTCATCTATAAAAATTGGCACATTAAATCCTATCATTTTTTACACTTCCTTCTATTTCATGTTAGTATACGTTGGTATTATATAACCAAAGATTGCTTTCATTGAAATTACAATTATTAATAATATCAATATTAAAATAATGATATTTCTTATTTTTTCTGATTTTATAAGTTTTTCTAAAATTATGCTTATGCCATTTACAATAAAATAGGTAAATGGCATTATTATTCCTATTATATATCTTCCTTGTGGTTGAAAATCACTTGCATATGAATAAATTATACTTAATAAAATTGGAATTATTATTGATAATATAAATATGTAATTCAATAAATATTTATTTTTCTCATTCTTTTTATATATAAATAAATCTTTAAATTTTATTAAACATCCTACTATTCCTATTAGCCACAGTAAAAAATAAGCCATATATATTTTGTTTGACATAATTATCGAATTGTATCCAAAAACTCCAACAAACCCTTTAATTGTAATTATTAACCATTTTTCCTTTATCAACATATCTATAATGGTTTTATTTTGATTTTGAACTGTAATTCTTTCTGATGGTTTATATCCATCCATAGCATATTTATCTCCGCACTCATTTTGTGCTTGCATTCCCATAAAATCTCCATCATATATTATTGCATTCCTTATAAACCACCATCCTGCAATTAAAAAAGCAACGCACATTACTATTAATGCTTTTTGAACAATTTCTTTTGTTTTCATTTTATTTGATATTGTTGATATTAAACAAATTATTATGCTACACAATATATATCCATATGCATTATAATATGTAAGTAAACAAAATCCAATTGTTATTCCTAATAATATACAATGTTTTGTTTTCCAATTATTTTCTAACCCTAATATCCATAAGTATATTATTATTGTTGATGCTAATAATGCTGTTGAATCATTATTTATGTATGATGCAAGAAATGCAATTATTGGTTGAAATGCTATAAAAGCAATAAATAAATATTTGTAAATTCCTTTAAATAACTTTTGAGAAATTTTTATTGCAAAATAAACCACAAATGTCATACTTATCGTACTAACTAATCTCGCCGCTATTAATAACGTAAATTGCTCTGTAGAAAAAATTGATGCAACTTTCATAAAAATAGCACCTATCATATATGTCAATATTGGTTGAAATGCATATGATATTCCCCAAATTTGATTTCTTATTGATTCTTCTTCTCCATGTGGTAATTTATTATTTTCATAAATATATTTGCATATATCCCATTTCATCCCTTCATCTGGGCATGAATTATATGGTTCAGAAACTGTCCATAATAAGTAATAACAAAATATGCATATTAAAAATAATAATATTATTATTCTTTTATTTTTATTTAATTTTTCAAGTATATTATTCATTTTCAGATTTATCTCCTTTTTCCACTTTTTCTATAATATATGGTGGTCTACTTCTTGCTGCATCATATGTTCTCCATAAATACTCTCCTAATACTCCTATTGAAAGCATTATAATTCCAAACCCCATAAGCATAATCATTATGATTGAAGTATAACCTTCTACATCAATTATTCCTGCAATTTTTTTACCAATAATTATAATTAATAATATTAATGATATAAAGAAACTTAAAAATCCTGCTGATGTTATCATTTTTATTGGAAAATATGAAAAACTTAGTAATGAATCATATACTAATTTTATTTTTTTAGACAATGTCCATCTTGATTTTCCTATTTCTCTTTTTTTTCTTATATATGGTACAGTTGCTGTTTCAAAACCCGCCCATAAAATTTGACTCATTAATGATGTGTTTTTTTCTTGCATTTTTACTAATAAATCAATTATTTGCCTATCTATCAAAAAAGTGTCGAAACCTCCTTTTGGCATATTATGAAGAGCTAATTTTCTCATTAAAAATGCATATAAATTTGAAAATGCCTTTTGCATAATTGGCTCTTCTCTATCTGCTCTTACTGCCAAAACGACTTTGTTTCCTTCTTCATATTTCTTCATCATATCTAATATCACTTCAGAAGGTTCTTGCAAATCTGCTGCTTTTCTTACTGCACAATCTCCTGTACATTGTGACAAACCTGCTAATAGTGCTGAATGTTCGCCAAAATTTCTTGACAATCTTATTGTTTTTATATTTTCATCTAATTTTGCTAAATTTTTCATAACTTCATATGATTTGTCTTTTGAGCCATCATCAACAAATATTAATTCATATTCTATATTTATTTTGCTAAGTACCTTTTCCTTTAAATCTGCATATAATGGTAATAAATTATCTTGATTATAATATACTGGTACAATTATTGATATTTTTTTCATTTTTTATTTCCCCTTTTTATTCCAAATTTTTATTTCTTTTAAATCACATATAATAATATACAAAAAAATTGCAATATACTTCCTAATAATATAAATAAATGAAATATTGAATGTATATATTTTTTCTTTTTACCTAATCCATATAAAACCGCTCCTATGGTATAGGCTACACCTCCTGCAACCAACAATATTAAACCCGGTATTCCTAATAATTGTGGTAACAGCTTAGCTGTAAATATAATACACCATCCCATACCTAAATAGCAAATCATAGAGAATACTTTATATTTTTTAATATCTATTCCATTTAGAGTTATTCCTAAAATTGCACTTCCCCATATAACACCAAATATAGTCCATCCCAATGCTGTATTATACTCTCTAAAGGTCACTAAACAAAATGGTGTATATGATCCAGCTATTAATAAAAATATAGAACAGTGGTCTAATATTTGAAATACTTTTTTTGCTTTTCTTTCTGGTTTTAAACCATGATATATACTTGACATTGTATATAAAATTATCATCATTGTTCCATATATTGAGCTACTTACAACGGCGTATCCATTATGGTGAATAGCAGAAAAAACAACACATAACACCAATGCAACTATTCCAAAACTACCACCTACTATATGTGATGTCATATTAAAAATTTCTTCTCCTTTTGTATAATCAGGCAATACTCTATCTTTTAATTTTGTTCTTTTCATTCTATCCTCCATTTTTTATTTTTTTCCCAAATGACCTAGCATTTTTTTTATCCAAACTGATACACTTTTAGATTTTACACTAAAATTTCCACATCCATCTTCATCTATTATAACTTCTTCTTCATAATTTCCAAGGCTGTCAATATATATTTCTCCTGCATTTTGACTTCCAACATACATTTTTTTATATCCATCTCCTGCATTAGATATGACAACTGCAATTCCTGAATTTATATGTTCATCATCACCCTCTTGAGTCCATCCAATGTAATTATTATGGTCAAAATAATCATGTTGTAAACCATATGCCCTATCTTTTCTTATTATCATTAATGTTTTTAAGCTTTCTTCTGGTTCAATATTATCATGTGGTATTCCATAATAATCTCCATAAAACACACAAGGATATCCATCATTTCTTAGTAATATAATCGAATATGCTATTGGTTTGAACCAACTCTGAACAAAACTTTGCAGAGCTTGTCCAGGTTGTGTATCATGATTATCTACAAATGTTACAGCCATACATGGATTTTCTTTTACTAATGTATGTTCTAGTATTTGTGACATATTATAATTAGGGTCATTTGCTGCATTATAAAAATTATAATGTAATGGTACGTCAAACAATGATATTTTTCCTTCTGTTTTAGTAATATATCTATGTAGTTTATTCACATCAGCTGACCAATATTCTCCCACAGCAAATAATTCTTTTTTACTCTCTTGTCTTAAGGTTTGTATCCAATTTTTATAAAAATTTGCATCTATATGTTTTACAGCATCTAATCTAAAACCATCTACTTTAGTTAGAGCTAAATACCATTTTCCCCAATCGGTACATTCTTTTACAACTCTTGGATTTGAAAAATCCAAATCAGCTCCCATTAGATAATCAAAGTTTCCGAATTCTTCATCAACTTCTTCTCCCCATTTTTTATCGATAAATTTGAATATTGCATTTTCACCAGTTTGGTTATTATAATCTATTCCATCAAAATCTGTCCAGTTCCATTCAAAGTCTGAATATTTATGTTTTCTTTCTGGAAACGTGAATTTTGTCGCAACCTTTACTGTTTCTTTTTGTGATGTTTCTATGTTATGATTTGTCCAATCGACTTTTGTGGCTGGTATTGTTTGCAATGCATCCGCACCCATTTTGTGATTTAAAACAATATCTGCATAACTTTCTATTCCGGCCTGTTTTAAAGCTATTAGTGCTTCTAGATATTCATCTTTTGAACCGTACTTTGTTTTTATTGTTCCTTTTTGATTAAATTCTCCCAAATCGTATAAATCATATACTCCGTAACCAACCTCATCTTTTCCACCTATTCCTTTATATGCTGGAGGTAGCCACATTGCTGTAACTCCTATACTTGCTAATTTTTCTGCATTTTCTTTTACTTGATTCCATAAGTTTTGATTACAGTTCATATACCATTCAAAATATTGCATTATTATTCCATTAATTTTTTTCATTTTTATACCTTCTTTTGTTTTTGATATTATACCATTATAAACTGTAAAAAACCATATTTTTTTCTTTTTTCTCTTCCTATTTTCTACAAAACATGATATAATATCCACTAATAAAACATAAGAAAAGATTTTAGGAGGAATTATTATGGAATTTAATAAATGTAGTAGATGTGGAAATTTTTTTATATCAAATGACGATGTATGTCCTAAATGCAAAACGAAGGATATGTTAGAATTTGAGACTTTTAAATCATATATTTCAGAAAATGGATTAAACAATAACTTAGACCTTTTATCTAATGAAACTGGAATAAGTGTAAAAAATATAAATAGATATTTAAATTATACAGAGTTAAATAATGGAAATAATAATATAACTTTATAAAAACAAAATGGAAGGGAATGAAAATTAAAATGACAAATGTATTTGATGTTTTAGAAGAAAGAGGATATATTGAGCAAATGACTCATCCTCAAGAAATAAAAGAACTCTTTGGGAAGGAAAGTGTTCCTTTTTATATTGGAATAGATCCAACAGCTGATAGTCTTCATGTTGGACACTTTGTTTCATTAATGGTTGCAAGCCTTATGCAAAAATACGGTCATAAACCAATAATATTAGTTGGTGGTGGTACAGCAACAATTGGTGATCCTTCTGGTAAAACTGATATGAGAAAAATGATGACAAGAGAAACTATAAACCACAATGTAGAATGTATAAAAAAGCAAATTGAAAAGTTTGTTAGTTTTGAAGGAGAAAATGCTGCTATTATAGTAAACAACGCTGATTGGCTTCTAGATTTAAAATTTGTTAACTTTATGAGAGAAATTGGAAGTTTGTTCTCTGTTAATAAAATGCTTGCAGCAGAATGTTATAAACAAAGAATGGAAACGGGTTTAACATTCTTCGAAATGAGTTATATGTTAATGCAATCTTATGATTTTCTACATTTATATGAAACTTATGGTTGTAAATTAGAAATTGGTGGAAATGATCAATGGTCTAACATCCTTGGTGGAGTTGATTTAATAAGAAGAATAGGAAAAGATGATTCTTACGGTTTAACATTTAAGCTTCTTACAACAAAAGAAGGTAAGAAAATGGGTAAAACTGAAAAAGGTGCTTTATGGTTAAATCCAGAAAAAACTTCTCCTTACGAATTCTATCAATATTGGAGAAATATTGAAGATGATAGTGTAGAAAATGTTCTAAAATTATTAACATTCTTAGATATGAAAACAATTAATGAACTATCTTCTTTAAAAGATGAACAAATAAATGATGCTAAAAAAGTTGCCGCTTTTGAAATTACAAAATTAGTTCATGGAGAAGAAGAAGCAATCAAAGCAGAAGAAGCAGCTAATGCCCTATTTTCTGGTAAAGGAAATTTAGATAATATGCCAACTGTTGATTTAAATGGTAATAAGAACATATCAATTGTAGATGCTATTATTTTAACAGGTATTGCACCATCAAAAGGTCAAGCAAGAACATTAATTACACAAGGTGGTATATCTTTAAATGATGAAAAAATTAATGATATTTCTTATGTTCTTTGCGAAGATGATTTTAAAGATGGTTATGCTATTTTGAAAAAAGGTAAAAAAATATTTTATAAATTAGTTTAAAAAAAAGAAGGATTTTTAAATCCTTCTTTTTATTTTGCTATTACATTATTATCTATTGTTTCATTTAGGGTGTTATTTACTATATTATTTTCTTTTTTCTTCTTATCCTCTTTGATTTTTTCTTCTTCTAAAGAATCAATTAAACTCTGTAATTTTTTAATATCTGATCCCATAAGTTCCCAATTATTATTACTTGTTGATTCAGATAAATTCTTATTAGCTTTTACTATTGCATTAATAAGTCCATCAATATCGTCTGTATTTTCAACTTCAATATTCAAAGCATCTTTTGATAATAAATTTTTTAAAGCTTCTTTTAAGTTATTTCCAATAGCTACTTTATTTCCTGATGCTACAACAATTTTCTTTAATGTTGGTATTTTTGATTCTTCATTTAACATTGTTTGATATATTGGTTCTACATATAACAATGTATTATTTACAGGAACTACTATCATGTTCTTTGTTACTCTTGTTCCTGTTGTATTTAATGCTTTTATTTCCGAAGAAATAAATTCATCCTGTTCAATCTGGTTATCTAATTGCATTGGACCTAAAATATTACTGTCTTGTGAAAATTTATACAGTTTTAATTTATTTGTATATCCATCTGTTGTTCCAACCAAATAAGATATTAGATTTTGTTTTGTTTTTGGTGTATAAATCTGTATTAGTCCAATTTCATTTTGACCATTTTTATTAATCATTGTATAATATGGCTCTAATACGGTTCCTGAAGATTTAGCAACAATTGTATTGTTATATTTAGCAAAATCCCATAAATCATCCGTTCTGTATAATATGTCGGCTTTTACATTATGGTATATTTTTAAAAGTTTTGCCTGCACATTATATAAATATTGTGGATATACAAAATGTTCTGATATATCTTTTGCGATTTCAGAATTTATATCTTCAAACACAGTTGAGTATATGTTTCTGTATGCCATAGCAATTGGATCTGTTTTATCTGTTACATAGAATTTCATTGTTCCATCATAACTGTCTATTATTACTTTTACTGAATTCCTAATATAATTTATTTTTTCTTTTATTCCATCATGTTCAATTGATGTATATTGTGAGTATGGATATTCATTAGAAACAGTATAAGCATCTATTATCCATACAATTTTACCTTCACCTGTTACTACTGTGTAAGGATTTTCATCATATATTAAATATGGAATTGCTTGTTTGGCTCTTTTTATAATATTTCTATTAATTAAAATTCTACTATCATCAGTTACTTGTGATGAAAATGCAAGTTTCAAATCCCCTGTTTTTATTCCTAATATTAATCTATCTATAAAGTTTAGTTGTAAACCAGCTTCACCATTATATGTAGATGTGTGCTCTAACCCATCTTCATCTGTATAATCATATTCTTTTTTACTTTTTGCATTTGTAGCAATTGTATCGTCTGTTTCTAGCCCAAAATATATATCTTGTGCTTTTGTTCCTAATTTATCATCCTTGCCTGAGATATCTTTTTGAATATAGCTTATGCCTCCATTTTCTGTTGTTAATGTACTATCTACAACAATTTGACCTTTTCCATGTGTATATTCATAAGTTTTGTTATTATATGTTCTTCCAGAATTACTAATTTCTCTAGTAGATATGTAGACCAATTTTTCTTCTCCTGATATTTTATACTTTGCAATATTGGCATTTCTGTATGAGTAGTATCCTGTTCCTGTTTGATTATAGTCTAGATTTTTTAATACAACATCGCTACTTATAGTGTTTATATTGTTAATTATTGAAACATTTTCTTCAACTTCAGATTGTGTTATTGTTCCAGTATTTTCTAAGTTTTCCTCATCTATATCAATGTTATATGCAGCTTTTGTATAGTTTATATTATTTTCTAAATACTCTTTTTCTTTGTCTAGTTTATTTGAATTTACAAAAATAAGATCAAAAACTACTATTATCAAAAACATTGCTACTAAATATCCTGGAATAATAACTATGTTTCTAAGTACTTTTGCAGTATTATTATTTTTGAAAGCTTTAATAGCTCTAAATGATGCTATAACAATAACAATTGCAAATATTAAATACCCCCATCTTTGAATCATTACATCTGTATATCCGGCACCTATTATTTCTATATTTTCAGAAGAATCAACTTCGTTTTTTATTGTTAACATTTTGCTAAGAGATGTATTCGTTATATTTAAAGCAGTATATAAAGCTATACAAATTATAACTAATCCTACATTTCTTAGTATTTTTTTTACTAGTAAACTTTCTTTAAGCATTTTTCTGTCTATACCGTCAAAATACTTATTAAATATTATTACATAGTATCCTGCTGTATATAGCGTTAATCCAATAATGATTCCTATAAAATATATTAATAATGTTTCAATTAATGGTTTTTGAAACATATAAAATGCTATGTCAAAACCAAAAACTGGATCTGTTATTCCAAAAGTCACATTACTAGAACATAATAAAATTTTTTTCATTAAAATATTAGACATAATTGTGCTTACAATTACTGAAGTTACAAATGCTATTGATTTGTTTAGTAATTTTGGCATTTCTTTTTTTTCTTTAATAAAAAAAGTTTTTAATCCCTTTTTTATTCCTTTATTTGTAAAGTATATTAAAATATATAAAAATACCAAATTTATTGCAAAAATTGTATATTTATAACTCAAGTTTGTAAAAAAAGCTTGTACATAGTTTTCACCTAGTTCTTTATATTGCAAATATGTACCTCTTAAATTTATGTATGTTCCTATTGCAAATAAGATTATAAATATCAATACAATAAATATCCTTGCCTTATTCTTTTTTTTCTCCATTTCTACCTCCTTGCTCAAATCCTATTGTTAAATTATTGCTTTTACAAATTCTTCCGAATTAAATATTTCCATATCGTCTATTTGTTCTCCAACTCCAATGAATTTTACAGGAATTTTATTTTCTTCAACTATTCCAACAACCACTCCACCTTTGGCAGTACCATCCAACTTAGTGAGTACTATTCCAGTAATATCCGCTTCTTGTTTGAATGCTTTTACTTGTTGTATAGCATTTTGTCCTGTTGTTCCATCTATAACTAGCAATACTTCTTTATCTGAATCTGGCATTTCTTTGTTTATTACCTTTTGTATTTTATTTAATTCATCCATTAGGTACTTTTTGTTGTGAAGTCTTCCTGCTGTATCAACTATTAATATGTCTGCTCCATTTTCTTTTGTCTTTTTAATGGCATCAAATACAACTGATGCAGGGTCAACTCCCTCTTCTCTCTTTACAATATCTGCACCTGCTCTTTTTGCCCATATTTCTAATTGTTCAACTGCTGCTGCTCTGAATGTGTCAGCTGCTGCCACTACAACTTTTTTACCATCCTTAGCTAATCTATTTGCCATTTTTCCTATTGATGTTGTTTTTCCAACTCCATTTACTCCCACAACAAGGATTACAGATGGTTTTGTATTTAAATGTAAGTTAATGTCTGTTATATCTAATATTTTTTGCATTTCTTCTCTTAGTACTTGTTTTACATCTTCTTCATCTTTTATATTCTCTTTTTTTATTCTTTCTCTTAAACTTGATATTATTTTTATTGATGTTTCCATTCCTATGTCTGACATTATTAATACTTCTTCTAGTTCGTCTAAAAATTCCTCGTCAACTTTTCTAAAGTTACTAAATACATCATTTATTTTTTCATCGAATGATATTTTGGTTTTGTTTAGTCCTGTTTTTAATTTGTCAAAAAATCCCATTGTTTTCCTCCTTAATCATATTGTTTTTGGAGCCAATATGGAGCAGGTATGCGAAAAAAATACATACTCTGTTTCAAGCTCTCTTATATAACTTGATCTATTGTATCTACTTTAACATATTTTTTATAAATTATCAATATCTTAATAATAAGAATCGTTATTAAATACAAATTCCTCTTTTGTAATTGTGTTATATTCACTAACAATTTTCTTCATAAATTTTATATGCTTTTTCTATATTAAAATTATTTATAATTGAAAAAACAAATGGATTGCATTCTATATTTGCAACCCACTCATTTTTAATTACTTGAACAATTCTGTATGCTCGATTAGACGATAATCACTTCCATCAGCTAACTGGAATTTGAATCTCTTATCAAGAGTTCTATCCTGTTTTTCGATTGGATATTTGTCTCTACCTATTCCTGAACAAGCATTCATATAGACATACAATGTAAAATCTTTGATTTTAGATGCTTCCTCTTTAGTAAGAAAGCTAATTGTTTGAGTTTCAGGCTCTTCAGCACCATATTCCCAAACATCTCTAAAACCACGTACCAGTTTTTCAGAAGCCGCAATGTTAATAATTCCTACATGCTGGCCATTTCCTACAACTGCAAAAGCAATAGGGTGTTCTTCTCCTGAATAACCATCTTTTTCTTTGAGAGTTCCAGTTGAAAGTAGTTTAGCTTGATTGTAACTATAAACTCCTTTCAACTTACAGTCCATATCAAATATTCTTGGATTTTTAGCTGTTTTAGCCTTAAATCTAGAATCATAGACATAGGATATCTGGCTTATAGGAGCTACTTTTGCAACTTCTCTGAGTCCGTCTAAACCATACACAGTATAATTCTTGATATTCTTTGCTACCTCCTCAGTGTATGCTTTGAAATAGTACTCGCTCCTATCGGAAGGGGTTCCGTATGCATGCACTTTATATTCGAAATATCCACTGCTCTGTGCACATACAGAATTAGGAATTCCTATAAAAGCAATTGGTCCCAGTTCTGAACAAAATCCAAAACCTGCACAATAAGTTGTCAAATCATTCAACTTCACAACTTCATCATACGAGTATGTTCCTTCTAGTAGATAGTTGTTGCAACCAGTTGTATCATGTGGATGAAGAAAGAATCGACCTCCAATTTTTTCTACATTTATATCCCGTTTAGGATATACAACTTTAGTCATTTTGGTTAGAATTTTTTCAAGCATATTTTTTCCTCCTTAATGCTTTGTTGTTGATAACTTACTATATGTAAAACTAAAAGCCAGAGAAATATTTTCTCTCACTATTTAGTGAAAAAAGATAATAACACAGCAATTTGCTATATTTTATAATATATTATCATGTTTTACATAATTTTTCAATAATAATGCTTTATTTTTGCCAAATGAATAAAAAAGAAAGTAATTTCAGAAAAAAATTGACATTTTATGTAAATTATAATAAAATATAAATGTAGCATTGTTTAGAAACCAATAAGCCACACAACTTGGAGGTTTCTGACCTCCAAGAAAATTCAAGGAGGTAAGCAAGTATGTCTCGGAAGAAGAAAGAAAGTCCACTGAGCATCATGGAATACTATGATTGGGTTGCAACACAGCAGTTCAAAAACTCCGAAGAACATCATCAGTATGTTTCTTATCAGGAGCAGGATTTCCTGCAAAACGTCATTTATCCGATGTTCTACAACCAGCGCACACAGTTCAAAACATCTATACCATTTCCTATGGTTTTAAAAGACCATAGTACGAGAAAACCTAAGTATGTAATAGATAATAACTTCTTTACTATCGTCTTTTTCTCATATAATAACTGGGATGATGAAATGTGTTGGGAAGTATCTGTTCATGTGAAAGATCATGATTTCTGCGATAAGAAATTGCTCTCATTTGCTAAATGGTTCAGATGGTATTACCTGGCTGACCCGAGGTTGTATTTTATCAAGATGGAGGGAATGCCGAAAGAATTCTTGTATCCTGAACTGAAATTTTATGGCGAAGACGTACAGGATTTTTGCATTGAATTTTGGAATAAAGGAAGAGATTTCATGCTGTTTAAGCTTTTGGACCTCTTAAGACCGTTCTGATACAATTGCAAAGTATTAACGAGCTGATTGAACACTCAATCAGCTCGTTATAGCTTTATAAACACATATTTATATTTTTAGAATTTACAAATGCTATCAATATTTTTAAGTAGTTCGACGAAAATGCATTTTGGAGCCAATAAGCAGAATCGAACTGCTGACCTACGGGTTACGAATCCGTTGCTCTACCAACTGAGCTATATTGGCATATTCCTCTTGCTTTTACTACAAATTAGCATATTTTATTATTGATGCAATAAAATCAATTAATATTATAGCAATTGATGTATACATAAAGGCAACTAATATTTTATTTGGAATTTGCTCTTCAATTTTTTGAGTTTTTCTTTTTACAGTAGGATGTATTTTATCTACAAATATTACGCCTACAATTCCCCATGCAATTGAATATGGTAAACTTACTCTTCCTTGAAAATTTAGTACCTCATTTGAATAATCCCACCATCTTAATCCAAATAAGCTTTCTAATAAAACTGCTACAATATATTCAAATACTGTAAAAACAATCATACAAATTCCAAATTTTCCAAGTGTATTGGTCTTTACATTTTTTAATAATTGAATCATTCCAACTGCTGCAAATCCATACATTGGGCATACTGGTCCATATAAAAAACCTCTTTTGGTAAATACACCTAATGTTACTAAGCAAAATATTGTTTCTAATATCCATCCCAAAAATGAATAGATGAAAAAGTATAATACAGTTTTTTGATTTTCATTTAATCTTTTCTTTTCTACAACTTCTTCTTCCATATATCCTCCAAAAAAACTTTATCACAAATATGATTTTAGCATATTTAAGTAATTATTGCAACCAGAAATTTTAAAGAAACTTTAATAGAAAAGGGATTTTAAGTATTATCTTAAAATCCCACCTTTTTTTATTTTATGACTTCAACATCTAGTTTTAAATTTTCTCCATTAATATTTGTTTCTGTATATTCCGTTCTTTCTACATCATAAATAATGTCTAAAGCTAATGTGTCATGTTTAATTATGTCTTCATTTTGTTTAATTACATTTTCTAGTATTTTATTTCCAGATACATAAAGATTAATTTTATCTAGTACTTCAAATCCTTTGTCTTTTCTCATATTTTGAACTTTTGATAATATTTCTCTTACATATCCTTCTTCTTTTAGTTCTTGTGTAATATGTGTATCTAATACAACACCTATTTCACCCTCACCTGCAAATGCAAATCCTTCTTTTCCGTTCATTGTTATAAGTAAATTTTCTGAATTTAATCCTATTTGTATGTCATCTATTTCAATGTATTCTACTCCGCCATTTTTTACAGTATTTGCCAAATCCATTTGATTTTTCTTAGCTATTTCTTCTTTTATTCTAGGAATCAATTTTCCATATTCTTTTCCTAAAACTGGTAAATTTGGCTTGATTTCAAAGTTTACGTAGTCAGACATTTCTGCTCCTAGTTCTACCTTTTTAACATTCAACTCTTCTTTTACTATATCTTCATAATATTCAGGTAAAGTATCTATTGATATTAACATTTCTGATAATGGTTGTCTGTTTTTGATATTTACAGAGTTTCTTGCGCTTCTTCCTAGTTTTACTATTGTGTATGCTAAATCCATTTCTTGTTCTAATTTTTTGTCAACGGCTGAAGCATTATATTCTGGCCATGTACATAAATGAACACTTTCTGGTGCTGTGTTATCTAGTCCTACTACTAAGTTTTGATAAATTTCATCTGCCATAAAAGGTATAAATGGTGCTGATATTTTTGCAAGTTTTACCAATACTTCGTGTAGTGTTACATAAGCTCCTATCTTATCATCTGTTAATTCTTGGCTCCAAAATCTTTCTCTATTTCTACGTACATACCAATTTGATAGTTCATCTGTGAAAGCTTCTATTTGAAGTGCTGCTGATGTTATATCATATTTATCTAGTTTTTCATCTACTTCTTTTATTAAAGTATTTAACTTAGATATTATCCATTTATCCATTACATTTGTAACTTTAAAATCTGTATAATTTAATGGGTTGAATTTGTCTATTTCTGCATATAGAACATAGAATGAGTATATATTCCATAATGTGCTTAAAAATCCTCTTTGTGTTTCTTGTACATTTTCCAATCCTAATCTTGTTGGTAACCATGGTGCACTACATGTATAGAAATGCCATCTTGTTGCATCTGCTCCAACTTCATTTAATAGCAACATTGGGTCTACACCATTTCCTTTTGATTTAGACATTTTTTGACCTTTTGAATCTAAAACGTGTCCTAAAACTATACAGTTTTCGAATGGTGTTCTTCCAAATAGAGCTGTTCCTAAAGCTGTTAAAGTATAGAACCATCCTCTTGTTTGATCAATTGCTTCTGAAATAAATTGTGCTGGGAAGTTTTCTTCGAATAACTCTTTATTCTCAAATGGGTAATGCAATTGTGCAAAAGGCATTGATCCTGAATCAAACCAGCAATCTATTACTTCTTTTGCTCTTGTCATCTTTTTGCCACATTTAGGGCATTTTAAATGTACATTATCAATATATGGCTTGTGTAATTCTATATCTTCTGGACAGTCTATTGCTTTTTCTTTTAATTCTGCAATACTTCCTATACATTCTTGATGACCACAATTTTCATCCTCACAAGTCCAAATTGGAAGAGGTGTTCCCCAATATCTATCTCTTGAAATTCCCCAGTCAATTACATTTTCTAGGAATTTTCCAAATCTTCCTGTTCTAATTGTATCAGGATACCAATTTACTTTGTTGTTATTTGCTACTAGTTCGTCTCTTAACTTACTCATAGCTACAAACCAACTTTCTTTTGGATAATAAAGAAGTGGTGT
This sequence comes from uncultured Clostridia bacterium, assembly GCA_934154445.1. GTDB lineage: Bacteria > Bacillota > Clostridia > TANB77 > CAG-508 > CAG-269. The sequence continues at coordinate 35,351 of CAKPGC010000006.1, read as the reverse complement.
ATCACATCTCCAACAATGTGGATATGAGTGTAAATGTTTTTCTTTGCTGAATAATTTATTTTCATCTGCTAACCATTTACAAATCTCTTCGTTACAGTCTCTAACAAATCTACCTGCCCATGGTTCTACTTCTGGTACAAATTTTCCTGTTTTGTCTACTAAATTCACAAATGCAATTCCATTTTGTTTAGCAACTAAACTGTCATCTTCACCATAAGCTGGTGCAATATGTACAATTCCAGTACCATCTGTTAGTGTTACATAATCACCATGGATTACTTCAAATGCTTTTCCATCAACTTTAGCATAAGGCATTAATTGTTCATATTTTGTTCCTAATAGTTCTTCTCCTTTAAATTCTTTTACTATTTCATAAGGTGTTTCTTTTAAAACTGTTTCAATTAAATCCTTTGCTAATATATAATTTTCATATTTTGGTTCATCATCTGTTCCTATATTTGCTTTTACTTCTGAATATGTATATGATTTATTTACACATAATGCTAAGTTTGAAGGTAATGTCCATGGAGTTGTTGTCCAAGCTAAGATATATGTATTTTCTTTATCTAAAACTTTAAATTTGGCAATGCAAGTTAAATCTTTAACGTCTTTATAACCTTGTGCTACTTCATGTGAAGATAATGCTGTTCCACATCTTGGACAATATGGCATTACTTTATGTCCTTCATATAAAAGTCCTTTTTTCCATAATTCACTTAAAGCCCACCATACAGATTCAATGTAGTCATTGTGGTATGTTACATACGGATGTTCCATATCAACCCAATATCCAACTTTGTTTGTCATTTCTTCCCACATCTGAACATACGTGAAAACACTTTCTTTACATTCTTTAACAAATTTTTCTACACCATATTCCTCAATTTGTTGTTTTCCAGAAATACCAAGTTTTTTCTCAATTTCAAGTTCAACTGGTAGTCCATGTGTATCCCATCCAGCCTTTCTAATAACTTGATATCCTTTCATTACTTTATATCTTGGAATTATATCTTTCATAACTCTTGTTTCGATGTGTCCAACATGTGGTTTTCCATTTGCTGTTGGTGGTCCATCATAAAAGGTAAAATATCTTTTACCTTTATTCATATCAAAATTCTTCTTAATAATATTTTTTTTCTTCCAATTCTCTGCAACTTCTCTTTCCATTCCTACAAATCCGTCTTTTAATTCTACTTTTTTGTACATAAAAATTCCTCCTTTTTATTTTCTAAATTTTTTTGCAACACTTTCAATATTTTGTAATTCAAATCTGTATTTTTGCTTTACATTTGGATACTTTTCGTGGTCTACTTCTGATAGAAACATTTCTTTTGGTCTTACCCATAAACTTCCATCTTCATATAACCTTCTATATAGTACCATTTCTTCTTGTGTTTCTGAGTTTTTTACTATTCCTTCTACTAAATAATAATCGCCTTTAAAATGTTTATAAATTCCATTAATTTTTAATTCTTGCATAATATTCATCTCTTTTCTTTTTTGTATTTAAATGATTAAATATTTTATTTTAATTAAAAATATAAAAAATCCATTCCTTCCTTTATTTAGGACGAAATGGATTCTTTCCGCGGTACCACCTAATTTAGTAATTTATTTATATTTTACTTAATTACTCTCTTATTTATATCTTTAACGCAGATTTACGTTTAAACTTACTTTTCTTCTTGATAAAAGTTTTCGGTTTAAAAACTAGTCAGGTGATAATAAATTATTTTTACTTACCAAATTCTCAGCTTTCTTTGGCTCTCTTAAAGATATTATATAATTTATGTTGTCCTCACTTTTGTCTTTATTATTTAATTTGTATATAATTATATCATATATTTTTTTTATTTCAAGACTTTTCGTATATATTTATTAAATTTAATGTTAATAATATATTAAGGAGTAAAATTATGAATCAAATTCTGCAAACAAATTCAAATAATAATAAATTTAAAAGGATTTTAAAATTCCAGTTTTATCTTTCTATTATACTTATAATTTGCATTAGTACACTAGTACTTTATAATAGAATAAAATTGTCTCATAATGAAAAGTATTCTGAACAGATTTTGGATAATTATAATATAACAAAATTATATTCAAATTTATCTTTAAATGAAAATTATAATTCAACTAAAATTATTGAAAATTTTTATGTTATAGGAATCATAGAAATACCACAAATAAATGTTAATTATCCAATATTTTCAAATTATAATGATGAACTTTTAAAAATTTCTCCTTGTAGATTTTACGGTTGTTTTCCTGGAGAAATTGGAAATTTATGTATTGCAGGTCATAATTATGATAATAATAAATTTTTTAGTAGAATTTCAGCTTTGAATGAAAATGATGAAATAATTGTTTATGATAGTTATAATAAAAAATTTTCTTATTATGTATGTGATATTTATGAAGTTAAACCTGATGATCTTTCACCCATTTATATTTTTAATGGGAATTCGAAAATTCTAACTCTTGTTACTTGTAATAATTTTAATAATAATAGAATTATAGTAAAAGCTATATGTAGAACTTAAAAAGTTGTCAAAAAGGAGCATCCCTTTTTGACAACTTTATATATCTTTAAATAGCCAATCTATTCCTTTGCTGTTTATAGTTTTTTTGTTTTGTGCTTTAGCTTCCACATCGTCTGCCCATAAGTAAGCTAAAAATGTTAGAAGTAAAAATGCAAAATCGATTGCCATATTTATACTCAATTTAGAATATAGATATGAGAATTCTGGTTTTAGTGTTAGCATCTGTATTGTGTGTATAATTAAGTCTATTAAAAATGCAAATAATGGTATTACAGCTACCATGCTTTTTTTAATTTCTTGTGATAGGTATATGATTAATACCGTTGCTACTAATATTAAAAATAATGTTAATAAGTTTGTTAAATCAAATAAAAACATTTTACTTTCTCTCCTTTTTCTTTTGTTTTCAAAAATATATTATCATTTTTTTCTTTTTATTGCAATATTTTTTTATTTTTATTTTAATTTTTCTTCTATTAAATCTGCAATTTCTTTTGCTTTTTCTGTTATATATTCTTGGTTTTCTCCTTCTATCATAACTCTAACAAGTGGTTCTGTTCCTGAAGGTCTAATTAAAACTCTTCCATTTCCAGCAAATTCTTTTTCTAATTTTTCTATTGCATTTTTTATTTCTATATCTTTGTCATAATCATATTTTCTATCTGAATTTACTTTTGCATTTATTAGTACTTGTGGATATAGTTTTATTATTTCTGCTATTTTTGATGCTGTTGTATTCTCTTCTAAAATTGCTTGGATTAGCATTAGTGATGTCAATATTCCGTCACCTGTTGGATTGTAGTCTAGTAAAATTACATGTCCTGATTGTTCTCCTCCTAGATTATATCCATTTTTTAACATTTCTTCTAATACGTATCTATCCCCAACTTTTGTTTGCACAATTTCTAATCCATTGTCTTTTGCATATTTGTGTAATCCTAAATTGCTCATTATTGTTGCTACAATTGTATTTTTTTCCAGTTTTCCTTTTTTTCTTAAATAATTTGATATGATTGCCATTATCATATCACCATCTATTTCATTACCATTCTCGTCAACAGCTAAACATCTGTCTCCATCTCCATCATAAGCAACACCTAAGCTTAGTTTATTTTCTACTACAAATTTTTTTAATGATTCTAAGTGTGTCGATCCACACCCATCATTTATATTTATCCCATCAGGATGATTATTTATTATTTTATATTTGATTCCTAAAGTCTTGAACACTTTTTCTGCTACCTCTGATGTCGCTCCATTTGCAGTGTCCAATCCTATAATAAAATCAGCTCTGTTTATTTTTTCAATATTATCATCAAAATTTTTTCTAAAAAAATATACATATTCGTCTAACAAATCAGCTCTATATTCAGACACACCAATCTTATTGCTTACTGCTGTTAATTCATCTATCTTTCCAGAATCCATTACTTCTTCTATTTCTTCTTCTAAAGTATCTGGTATTTTCATTCCTTTATTACTAAAGTATTTTATACCATTAAATTCATAAGTGTTATGTGATGCTGATATAACTACACTTGCATCTGCTTGTAATGCTCTTGTTAGATATGCAACTGCTGGTGTTGGTATTACTCCTAGTAATTTAACATTGGCACCATAACTTAGAAAACCTGCAACCATCGCACTTTCTATTAAAGTTCCTGATATTCTTGTGTCCCTTCCTATTAGTATAGTTGGTGTATGGTTTGTGTGTTTTGATAATACATAGGCTCCTGCTTTTGCTACTTTATACACTAGCTCCGGTGTGAGTTCTGTATTAGCTATTCTTCTTATACCATCTGTTCCAAAATATTTTCTCATTGCTTTTACTTCCCTTCGACTTTAAAGTGTTTTGGTGACGGAAATGAAATTTTTTCTATATTCAGAAAAAACTGTTTTTCTCCGTCCCAAAAAACAGTTTTCTTTTTAATATATATTATCTTTTTAGATACATTATTAATTTTTCTTTTAATGTTAATGAAAATTCCTCTGGGTCTTCTATATCTATTTTTTTATTTTCCAAAGCTAATTTTGGGTTTATTGTTGTAATTTCTTGTAGTTTTTTCTCTCCAATTATTTCTTTGATTTCCTCTAAAGCATGAGGAATTCTTTTATATATGGTATTTTGTCTATGAACATCACTTCCTAAGAAATGTATCATATTGTTTTCAAAAAATCTTCTTACAATTATTTGAGCTTTTTCTCCATATTGCCCTAGAATGCTTCCATAATTTGCTTGCATTAATACTCCCTTTTCAATTAGGTCATATACAAGTTCTGGTTCTTTTTGAATAAAACTATATCTTTCTGGATGTGCAAGTACTGGTATAAGCTTATTTTCTTGTAGAGAATAAATTACATCATATAAATTCATTGGCTCTGCATTTAATGGCATTTCAAATAAAACATAGCTACTATTATTTATTGTTGATGCTTTTCCATCTATTAACAAATTCATCATGTTGTCTGACATATATATTTCGTTTCCCAAATATAAATTTGTTTCTATTCCTTTAGTTCTTAAATTATCACTTATTGCTTTTACCCATACATCTCTTTCTGGTACATCAGTTTCATAATAATTTTCTATGTAATGTGATGTTAATACTATGCCTTCGAATCCGGCTTCCTTCGCTTCTTGTATTAGGTTAAATGTTTCTTCTATACTTCTTGATCCGTCATCAATATTTGGTATTATGTGTGTATGAAAGTCTATCATTGTTGTTCTCCCTCTTCTTAAGTTAGTTTAAATTTTTCTTTTCTTGGTCTAAATATGAGTTTATTTGATTTAATATATCACTTGTTCTGTCTACTGCTGCACTTTCATCCCTATTATTTTTAAGGAAATCCGGTCTTGCCAAATTCTCACTATTTATACTATTTGTTTCTGGGTATTCCGGTTTTTTGTATGAATTTGAATTTTGCTTAATTATATTGTCTGCTTTTCTTTTTATTTCAGCAGCATTATTTTGTGCTATAGCTTTTTTATCTAATGTTGAACCACTTGTAGATGCATAATAGTAATTTTCATTATATTTTTTTATAGATATAGGCATTTTGTTTACAACTACTCCTGCTAAATGTCCACCTACATTTTGAATGTTTCTTATTATTTTTTCAAGGTTGTCCTTTTTTGTTTCTTTATATGCTGTTACAATTACTGTAGAATCAACTATTCTTGATAAAATTATTGAGTCTGTAACTAGTTCACATGGTGTTCCATCAATTATTACTATATCACATACTTCTTTTAAATCTTCTAATAATTTATTCATTTGTGGTGATACTAGTAGTTCTGATGGGTTTGGTGGTATATTTCCAGCTGTCATTATTAATAGGTTTTCTACTTCTGTTTTTTGTATATACCTTGATAAATCTATTTCATCAGGATTTTCTGCATCTATTCCAGATAGATAATTTGAAAGTCCTGGTCTTGGTGATACTCCAAATATTGTATATTGTCTTCCTTTTCTCATATCTGCATCTATTAAAATTACCTTATTACCAGCTTGTGCAAATGTTACAGCAAGATTAGAGGCAACCCAACTTTTTCCCTCGCTAGGAAATGTTGATGTTATCAATAATGTTTTTAATTTTTTATTTGTACTCATGAATTGTATATTTGTTCTTAATGTTCTAAATACCTCTGATACTGGTGATTTAGGATCTCTTTGAGCAATTAGTTCTTTCTTTAGTTTCATTATTTCTTCTTACCTCCTTTTTTTGCTGGTTCAAAGTTATATAATGGTATTGATGCAAGTACTGGTACTTTGAATTCTTTTTCTACTTCTTCTGCTGATTTTATTGTTGTATCTAACATATTTGCAATTAATACATACATTGCTGCTACAACAATTCCCGCAAAGGCAAATATCATTACATCTTTTGCATGATTTATATTTGATGGTGATGTTTCAACTTCTGCTTGGTCAACAATTTGTACGTTGTTGATTTTGTATATATCTGATACTCTTTCAATGAAAACTTTTGCTGTTTCATTTGCTAATTTTGCTGCTGTTGTTGCATTTTTATTTGTTACAGAAAGTCTTATTATTTCTGTATCCTTTTCTTGGCTTACTGTTATATTATTTTTTAATTCTTCTTCTTTTAGATCATCCATTCCTAAGTTTGATATAACTTGTCTTAATACGCTTTTACTTTGTACTAGTGTACTGTATGTTGATACTAGTTTTGAGTTTAGTGTTATATCAGTTGTTGTTATTGTTGTGTTTGTTTTGTCTGAAGAACTTCCTGATGATGCTAAAAGTAGTGTTGTTGATGATGTGTATACTGGTGTTATAAATCCTATTGTGTATATTATTCCGATTAGTACGAATATTGCTACTATTAGTAATATTTTTACTTTTTTGTTCCAAAATAACATTAGTAATTCTTTTAAATCTAATTCTTCCATTTTTTCTCTCCTCTTTTGATATTTTCAGTATGTGATTATTTTATCATATTGTGTTTTTTGTATCAAGTAATTTATTATAAAAAGTTGATAATTTTTTTGTTAAATTAATTCAAAAAATACATTTTTAAATGTATTTTACTTTTACATTTAAAAATGTATATTTTTTATTTACATTTACACTTTATTAATTTTTTATATATTCCAAAATTTTGCATAACTAAAATTTCTACTTCTCGTTTTGTTGAACCATTTTATTCGAAGCAATATTAATGTGTAGATTTATTTAATTGTTTTTTATTCACTATATTTTGTATTATTTTTACTTTAATTCTTCCTTTACGCATTTTAATACTTCAACAATTATTTTATCCATATCAAAATATTTATATTGTCCTAGCCTTCCACCAAATATAATATTTTTATCTTCTTTTGCTAAATTTTCATATTTTAAATAAAGTTTATTATTTCTTTCATTATTTATTGGATAATATGGTTCTTTTGAAGCATCCCATTTATCTGAATATTCTTTAGAAATAATTGTTTTTCCCAAAGATGGTCCTTCTGTTATTTCATTTCCCAATTGTTTTCCTTGTTCAAAGTGTTTATGTTCTATTATTCTAGTATATGGTACTTCTTTATCTGTGTAATTTACAACTGCATTCCCCTGATAATTGTCTATGTCTAATTCTTCTGTTTCGAATCTTACACTTCTATATTCAAGTTTTCCAAATTTATAGTCATAATACTTATCAATTTGTCCTGTAAATACTATTTTTTCTGCTATATTTTCTAGTTCATCTCTATGTTTAAAGAAATCGTAATTTAATTTTACATCTATTCCATCTAACATTTTTTCTATTATTTGTGTATATCCTCCTATTGGAATACCTTGATACTTATCATTAAAATAATTATTGTCATAAATCATTCTTACAGGTAGTCTTTTAATAATAAATGATGGTAATTCTGTACAAGGCATACCCCATTGTTTTTCTGTATATCCTTTTATTAATTTTTCATATACTGTTGTTCCAACTAAAGATATAGCTTGCTCCTCTAGATTAGATGGTTCTTTTCCATTTAATTTTTCTAATCCTTCTTTTCTTTCTTCATTAAGTTTTTTCTCTATATCTTTAGGTGTTATTAAATTAAACATACGTGAAAATGTGTTTAAATTAAATGGCAAATTATATAACTCATCTTTATATCTTGCTACCGGAGAATTTGTATATCTATTAAATTCCGCAAATTGTTGTATGTAATCCCATACTTCTTTGTTACTTGTATGGAATATATGTGCTCCATATTTGTGCACATTTATTCCATCTATATTTTCTGTATATATATTTCCTCCAATATGTGAACGCTTATCTATTACTAAACACTTTTTTCCTTTTTTGTTTGCCTCATAAGCAAATATTGAACCAAATAAGCCTGAGCCTACAACTAAATAATCATATTTCATATATGTTCACCTTTCTTTATTACATTTATTTAATTTTTTTATGTGTATTAAATATTTAATTTTTCTTTTTTAATTTAGATACTATAATACTTTTAATAGAAATTAAAAATTTATTAAAAAAGCAGTTATAAATTATGGTTATAATTATATTAAAAATAAAAAATAAAAAGTTATTCTCATAAAAACAAAAAACACTAATTAATAAACAAATAATTCCAATGCATATATTATAATAATTGTATTTTATTTTTATAAATTTTTTTGTTTCAAAAAATCTATAAATTAAAATAACAAGAAATGATACTAATGTTGAAATAGATGCTGCATATATTCCCACTTTTTTTATAAAGACAACATTAATAGCAACATTTAAAATACATCCCATAAATGATGATATCCCAACTTGTTTTGTTTTCTTTAATGCTATATACAATCCACCATAAAATGATACAAAACAACTTAATAGAACTCCGATAAATAATATTGGTATTTGAAAATATCCTTCACTAAATTTATTATCAACTAATACATTAAACATTATAGGTGATACAGTGATAAGTAGAATCATTATCCCTATTAAAAATGAATATAAACTATTAAATAATCTACTATAATAATCTGAGATGTCACTTTCTTTAATACTTCTTGATGCTAATTCGGTCCAAGCTAAATTAAATACATTATATACTGTTCCAAATAAATTTGGAATTTTTGATGCCGCAGCATAAATTCCATTGTATGCTGCACCTAAAAAATATGTAATAACAACACGATCAGATAAATTAACCACCCATAACGATATTGAACTTGGAATAATTGGAATTGAGTAAACTAATAAATCTTTTATAACTGAAAAAGATATATATTTTTTATTAAATACGTTTTTTATATTTAACTTTAAAAATAAATATATTAATGCTATTATATAAGAAATTAGTATTATAATTAATACATTAATAATATTAATATTATTAATCCAAAGAGTTACAACCAACAATATCATATTTACTACTGAATACATTATTACAGCTGTAGAGAATAACATATTCTTTCCATATCCTCTTGCAATCTGTCCAAACAAGTCATACAGTGATTCTGCAAAATAAACCAAAAAAGCAATAATCAGAAGCTTTAAATCTATACCTATAAAACTACCTACAATAATAATTATAAAAAATAAACTTAAAGAAAGTAAACTTATAAATACTATTGAATTAGTTATATATAATTTGCTTTTTTCTTCATTTTCTTCATTAATTAAGAATCTAAAAACAGCCTGTTGTATTAATAATGTCATCAATGGGAGCGCTAAGCTAGAAAAAGAAATAATTAAATCATAAATACCATATTCATCTGTTGTAAACGCTTTTGTTAAAATTGGTAATGTTATCATAGCAATAATTTTAGGTATAAATTGACCTATACCTAAAATTATTGTATTTTTTGCTAAAATTTTATTCTTGTCCATATTCAATTATTACTCCTTAAATAATTCTTGTTGTTTTAATGTTTCTTCTGATAGTTCATAACATCTTGTTTGAATTTTTTTTCTAAGTGTTTCACCTTCATTAATTCTATTTCTAGCTAATTCAATAATTTTTTTTCGTTCTTCTTTATCTGGTAAAACATTAAATTCTTTAATTATTTCATATTTCAATAGTTCTTGCACACTTAATGTTTTATGAGAATTTGATGACATAAACACACATGGTGTACCACCTAATGATGCTAAAATAGAAGGATGATACCTTCCAGATATATATACTCTAGCATTTGCCAAAATTTTCGCAGCAGATAAAATAGGTGTATCAATTGAAATTATAGGTGTCTTTGTTTCTTTTGATACATCATTCAAAAAATCATCTCCTTCACATACGTCCACTAAGAAAACATTTAAATCTGGAAATGCTTCTTTTACTTCTGTTACTAACTGTTTATATATATATATTATTTCTTCTTTAGATGATGCAGCTACACCAACCGATGATGATCCAGAAATACATATATATGGTTTAGAAAAATCAAATTCATAAAATGAACTATCTGTTGCTCCTGACATTCCCATAATATACTTTCCATCATTAATTTTAAATTCATCATTTACATATTTATACCATGAAAAAAGTGCATCTGGATAATGTTTTAAGTTTATATTTGAAAAATTTTCTTCCGCATATTTGTATGAATATTTTTCTCTAACTGAAACCACTTCTGCTTTACTAAAAATTGGTTTTATTAATTCTATTGTTTTTTTATTATGTTCTGAATATGGATCATCAGAGAGCATTCCATTTAGATAATATACCTTTTTACCCATTTTTTCTGCCCAATACATCAACATTGCTTCTACTAAACATTCTCTCCATGGTGGTGTTGCAAATATAAAAGACCCCTCGCCATTTACTACTAAAGCATCAAAATCGTATTGTCTTAAATCAAACTCTCTTAAATTTGGATTTGCTGGTAAGCACCTAATTAAATTTTCAATCGATTTATCAAAATCATAATCAATAAAGTCAAAGTTACTGAAATAATAATGTCCTTTTTTTAACATTCTATTAAATAAATATAAACCCTTTTTTAAATAATCCCAATATTTAAATTTGGATAACCTTTTATATATCCAAGCTGGAAAATGCTGATAAAAAAACAATTCTCCAGTGTCGACATTTGTATATTTGCCATAAATTCTACCTACAATTTCGTTGTCTTTAGAAATTATCTGTGATAAGGCTGTACTTGTAGCACGGCAACCAAAATTTCCTCTATTTCTATTATCTCCAACATAAACTATTTTCATAATCACTCTCTCCTTTTCTTAAACTCAACTCCTGGAATATATTTATCATTTTTTCCCATATTATCATTAATTCCATCTAATAAAGAATCTTTGTATATCTCTGAAACTTTGTTATAATATTCATCATTTTTTAATATTCTCATAATTTTACCAGCTATAATATAAAAGCACATTAATGTAGTAAATTTTATAAGCGTAAATTTAGAAAAATACTTTCTTATTATTACAATTTGATTTCTTAATCCATAATAAGACTTCCAATTATACCCTTTTGAATTGAAAATTTTGGTTTTATGATTAAGATATGCTTTATTAACATTTCGTATTCTACCATATTTTCTAATTCTTAATGAATATTCTGTATCATCAAACCATATAAAAAATTCTTTACATGGTAAACCAATTTTTCTTATGATTTCCATTGATATGTATATTCCACAAAATGTAGATAAATCATAATCAAAATAATCTAAATTATACTCGCTCAAATTACTATCAATGCATTTAAATCCTTTATTCAAATGACGCCTATGTTCAGTTTGTATAATATTATTTGTTTTTACTGTACCAGAATATGCACATATATCTCCTTCATTTTTTTTCATGAATTTAATAATTTCCTTATTATAATTATAATCAAGTATAGCATCATCGTCAATAAGTAATAAATAATCCAAAGGATATTGCATTGATTTTTCTATACCTAAATAGAATCCTCCTGCTCCGCCTAAGTTTTCTTTTGAATTAATAATCTCTAAATTTTCAACTTTTAATTCTTCTAAATATTCTTTTGTACCATCCGTACTAGCATTATTTATTACAAAAATTTTTTCAAATTTTTGTTTTTGATTTATACATGCACTAATACATTCTTTTAATAACTCTAACCTATTATACGTTACTATTACTACTCCTAATTTCATATTTTTTCCTTTCAAAATTTATTTTTAATATTTTTAGTATTTTTTCTAATATAATTGGTATAATAATTCCAAATAATGTATAAATTATCCAACAATATTTTCCTGTAAATAATACTGGAAAAGCAGACATTAATGAAATATCCTCTTTAGTTATTATTACTCCTATAAAATTAATAATTTTAAATATAAAAAAATGCAATATTAATATTGACATCGTATTCTGTCCTATATAAATAAATATATTTTTTATTATATTTGTTTTTGTAAAAAAGTAAGATAATTCATATACAAATATCCATCCAATAATTGAAACACTTATATAGAATGTTAAATTTGTATAGATATTTTTAGATATTTCTATTGTTCCTAAATTATTTAATATTAAGAGTAAAATAAAAGAAATTAATAATAATAATAATCTTTTATATTTACTTAACTCTATTTTAAAAGTTTTAAAATTTCTTCCAAAATCAAAGAAAATATAACATGTGAAAACAGATATATTTATAATTTTAAGATTGATTTCTTTTAACGCCAAAAAGTATCCAAAAAGCAAAAATATTATTGATATACTCATTTGTATGATATTACTGTTTTTGATTTCAAATTTTTTTATTAAAAACTCTATCATTCCGTAAAATATGGTTACTACAAATAATATTTGTAAAAACCACGTAGCTCCTGCCATTTCAGTAACTCCGTTAAATAATAATATTTTAACTATATTTTTAACTATATCTTTTATTGTAAAATAATAGTGAGTAGAAATACTATACATGTTAATTCTTATAAAAAAATTATTTAGTAAAACACATATTATATTTACTAAAATATAGGGAATATATAATCTTTTTACTTTTTTTAACATAAATTTTTTTAAAGATTTTTCATCTTTTATATTATCATCTTTAAAAAAATACCCAGATATTATAAAAAAAATAATAATATGAAATAAGTATATAAAATGATTTATTGGAGATACTGTATGCCCTAAAACTACAAAAACTATTCCTAATCCTCTTAAAATATCCATTTGTTCATCTCTATTTTTAATCACAAACTTATTTCCCCTTTCTAATTTGATATTTTTTTATTATATATTAAAATAACAATTATAAGCCAAATAGTTGGAAAAATAAAAAAATAATCAAACACTGGTGAAACTTCAATTGTTAAAAACATCGCTACACATACAAACGCTTGAGCTATTATCTTTAGAATATTTCTATTGTATTTACTCCAGACTGATATCTTTTTTATTAATATTCCAAATAAAAAGCTCATTATTAATGTTCCTATCTTTCCAAAGTCATATATCAAATATCCTATTGCTGTTTCCCAAAATATTCTAATTCCTGGTAATCCAGAATTTGCTGTAATTATTGTTAATTGTTGTGTAACAAGACTATAACTCATAGCCCATGAATTAGGAAATAGCCTAGAAATATAATGTAGCTCATATAGTCCAAACATATATGGTCCTCTATATTCATTAAAAATAAGCGAAAATTTACTAAGTTGTGATGAATAATAGAATACAACGTTTATTATTACTTTTCCAATTCCTCCAAAATTATAATATATATTTTCTAAATATTCAGGAAATTCACATCCAGCACTCCATTTAAACATATTAAGAGCTGAACTTTCATTTGTACCATATCTATTATTTGATAATAATACTAAATACATTAATATTATTATAACAGAATACACTGTATATCTTTTTATTTTCTTATATTTTCTTCCTGTAGAATTCATTTCTTTTATTGCATAGTTTCCACAATATACAATTATAATAATTGTTGAAATAACAAAAATTATAAGAGCATCTCTACCTGAAATTAATATTCCTGGTAAGTTATAAATTATTGCAGAAAGGAATCCATATATAGGTAATTTAGTTTCATTTATTAATGAATAAGCTAATTCATATAACCAAATTACTAAAGATACACTTGATAACATCAATAATGCTGTTGATATTGAATTAGTATTTATATTTCTTGTTGTTCCTATAATAATATCATTGCTTTTCATCATATAAATAATATAAATAAAAGAACAAATTAAAGATATAATAAAAAATGGAAAAAAATTAATTTTTTTCTTAAAATCTATTTTCTTATTTTGATTTTTTTTCTCTCTTTTTACTATTTTTCCAATGTACTCTCCAAAAAAGAAAATACACCAAAATAAAATTATATATCCAAAACTATAAATATCTAAATTAAAAGTATATTTTATTCCACTAAAAAAATATAGTATTAGGCAACTTGTCCAAGATAAAAAAATCCAAAACTTTTCATTTAATAATTGCTTGTATTTTTCTTTTTTCTTAATAAATATGTAAGTACCTATTATTAATATTAAAAGTAAAAATACATTAATCATTTTTATTTCCATATTTATATTCCTTTCTTATCTCTTGTAAAAATTTAATATATCTTTTTATAGCAATTGATTGGTTTCTATATTTAAATGCAAAATTTTTATATTTATTATAGGTTTTGCTACTTACACTTCGTCCTTCCAGATGTCTCACTTTTAAATTATCTAAATAAAAAATTTTATACTTCTTATTTAAAATATATATACCTAAAAAATCTTCTTCTAAATACATGAAAGTATCACTTGGAAAAGCAATATCCTCATTTAATATCCATTTCTTTGTATATATTAAAAATGCTCCAATTGGAATAAAACTTTCTTCAATATCTTTTTTTATTTCATTATTTTTATAGTAAGATTCAAGCCATTTATTTTCCCTATTTTTTTCAATATTATAAGTAATTATATTAATAATAGGAATATTTAATAATATAGAGATAATCTTTTTATATATTAAATTTTTATATGCTTTTTTTATTGTCATAGGTTTAAGTTTCATTGGATTTTGATGCATATCTTTCAAATTAATTACATCTGGACATATTATTTCGTAATTATTATTTTCTTTATAAAATTTAATTAATTTTATTAAAAATTCGCTATCTTCAAATACAATATCATTGTTAATAATCAGTATCAAATCAGCCATTTTTTCTTTACAATATTTATATCCAATATTGTTGGCTTTTGAAAATCCATAGTTGTTATCTAATAACATTACATTAATATTTTTTTTATTTTTATATTTTTCTTTTAAAACATCTCCACTATTATTAGGAGATTTATTATCTATAACTAAACAGTTTACTTCAATTTCACTATTTTTCTTTAATTTATTGATGCTTTCAATACAATTAATGGTATCTTCTACATTCTGATAATGTAATATAACAAAAAAAATTTTATACATATTTTATCCTTTCTATTAAATTATTTTATTTTCTTTGCAGGAACTCCAGCTATTGTAATATTAGGTTCTAAAAAAGATTTTGTTACTACTGAGTTTGCTCCAATTTTTATCCCATCTGCTATCTTTATTTTTCCAATCAATGTTGCCCCAAAACCTATATCAACATTGTTTCCAATAATTGGAGCATCATCTATATAATGTTTTGCTCCAATACAATTCATTCCGGTGTAATATACAATTATCTCCAATTGAACTATATCCATTAACAATTATAGGAGCATGACATAATAACAAATTTTTTCCAAATTTTCCATATAATTCAATAGAATATTTTTTTGAATTGCTATTAACTTTTTTTGCAAAATATATTAATTTTATTTTTCTAAAAATACTTTTATGATTTTCTTTATAAAATCTGTACATCTTTGCATCTTTCATTATTTTATACAATTTCATATCAGGATGTCCTACTAGAATACGAAAAATTCTCTTAAATAAATTTTTGTCGTAATAATTTGTTTTTTCTTTTTTTAACTGTTTTTTTATCTCATATAATTCCATATTCCCCTCACAATTATATATTATTATATAACTCCATACTTTTTTTATAATACATATTTATATTATATTTTCGTTTTTCTTTTACTTCTATATATTCTAATTTTAAATTAGTTATTTTTTGTTTCATTTCTTCAAAATTATCATATTTAGCTTCTTGACATTCAATGAATTCACTCGCTGCAGAATTTTTATTAACAATTACGGGGATTCCTAAACTTTGTGCTTCTAAAACTGTAAGTCCAGCTGTTTCATACCATCTACTCGGAAAAATTAAAGCTCTAGCTCCTCTCATATATTGTTTAATTTCATCCTTATTTTTCCAACCGGTAAATTCTATATTAGGATATTGTTTTTCTAATTTTTTCTTTTCATCCCCATCTCCAACAGCAATTCCTTTTAATCCTAACTCTGTTATCGCTTGACAAAATAGGTCTACCCCTTTTTCCTTAGAAATTCTCCCCACATATAAATAATATTCATTCTTACTAGGATCAACTTTCTCTGCATTTTGATCTATCTCTATTGGATTGTATATTCTTGTAATTTTAGTATTTTTTCCTAAAGTGGGTTTTAATATTTTTTCACTAAATTCTGATATTGTAATTACATTTTCTAATCTATCATTAAGTTTTACAATTTTATTTTGCACAAATTGTCTTACAACTCTATATAGTTTAAATCCATAATTTCTTGAATCGCAATTACATTTTATGCATTTCCAAGATAATGGATTTAAATGGCATATTTCATTTTTTTTATAATTAAAATATCCCCCATTTGGACAAGCTGTAAAATAATCATGTAATGTTAGCACAACTTTAAATTTCATTTTAAAAGCAATATCAAAAACACTACTAGACAAAGCTTTTGTCCATCCATGAGCATGAATTATAGTTGTATCTTTATCTAATGTTTTTAACAATTTTTTAAATTCCTTTTTTGCCTTTAAATTATATATCCCGTTTAAAGCACCTTTAATTTTATTTTTTTCTTTTAAAGCTTCATTTTGATTTGTAGAAACATATTCTATTCCATCTATTTTTTCATCTTCTTTATTAACAGCAGAAAAAAATATAACTTTTATATTTTCTTCATTTAAAATTCTTGCTGTATCTATTGCAACCTTGCTTGCTCCACCTTGTGTATAATTAAAGTCATTTACAATAACTACTGTTTTTACATTCATTGTATACCCCTTTATTTAGTAACTCTTCCAACTTTCATTCCAATAAATCTAGCAGCCATATTAGGAACAAATCTTATCAAAACGCTCCAATTTTTATCTTGCCATGCTCTTTTTAAAACATATTTAGCCATATTTCCGCCTGCTTGATTTACTTTATAATTATTTAAATAACTGTTTTCTTTAAAAAACTTTCCTGTATCTTTATATCTATCATAATATTGTTTTAATGTAAAGACATGTGAATGAATGACTTCTGAATCTGCACAATATTTTATTTTATATCCATTAGTTATCAATTTATACGCAATATACATATCTTCATTAATAATTAATTTTTTATGATCATATCCATTTAGTTTAACAAACGTTTCTCTTTTTATTGCAGATGAAGCATCTGAAAAGAAAAATGCTTTTAAGCCTAATTTTTCAACATCGTCTTTAGTCACTATTTTTGAATTTTTTGGATAATTGCATTCTCTTGTATATTTTTCAATTGTGTTATTAGTGCATATTTGTCTACTATAACAAGCATCCACTTCTCCATTAGCTATGTCTTTTGTTAAATTGTATAGCCAATCATCTCTTACTATTTTTACATCTTGAGTAATAAACACAAGAATATCAGCCTTACTATCAAAAGCTTCATTTTCTCTAGTAAGACCATGTGAAAATTCTTCTTTCTTTATTTTTTTAAAATTCATATTTAATTCTTTTAGTTTTTCTTCAGTATTATCTTTGCTTTCTGTTAAAACATACTTTATTTCATTTATTTTTACATTTTTTTGTTTTAATAACGATTTATGAAGTCCCTCTATATCTTTCTCTGCATTGTATAACGGGCATATAATATCAATATTCATTCTCTTATATTGCTCCTTCTTTTTTTATTACTGATTTTATTGTTTTTAATATAATTTTTATATCTAAAAGTAATGAGAAGTTTTCAGCGTAATATGCTTCCATTTCTACTCTTTGTTCATAAGTTGTATCACTTCTTCCATTAGCTGCCCAATATCCAGTAAGACCCGGTCTAACACTATGTACTATTTTCATTTTATCTCCAAATAATTCTATTTCCCTATCAACAATTGGTCTAGGCCCAACTAAACTCATATCACCTTTTAGAATATTTATAAATTGTGGAAATTCATCTAAGCTTGTTTTTCTTAAAAAATTTCCTAATCTAGTTATTCTAGGATCATTTTTTAACTTTTGATTTTTTTCAAATTCAATTCTTGCTTCTTCATTTTCTGATAAATATTCTTTTAATATTTCATCTGCACCTATTATCATAGATCTGTATTTATACAATTTAAAATGCTTTCCATCTTTTCCTATCCTTAGTTGTTCATAAAATATTGGTCCATCATCTTCTTTTAATATTTTTTTTGCTATGTATATGCATATTGTAATTGGAATTAGTAATATCGTTCCAACTAATCCTGCAATAATGTCTACTAATCTTTTTATTCCTTTTTCTATATTTATTCTTACCTTTTTATTATCAATAGTAACATTATCTTCTACTACTCTTTCATTAATAGCCTGTTCATTAGCAAAGTTATAATCTTTTATAACTCTCATAACTTTTCAATCCCCCTATAAAACCTATTTTAAATTATAAGTTCATTCCCATATTTAATTATACAATAACTGATATATGTTTTCAAGTTTTTTCATCAAAAATTGACAAATTTACAAATTTATAAACTCCAAAAAGATAGCAATATTATTTTGCATTTTAAAAACGCATAATACCCCTATCCTATTATATATTATAGAATTTATATTATTTTTTAGAATTACCTGTGTGTGTGTGTGTGTACCCCTGCAACGTTTTGCTGTCTTATCATGTTTATATCCCCATTTTCATAAAATTAATTTCATTTATATTATAAAAATCTTGTCTTTTTTTGTCAATATATTTCAAGTAAATTTCACCAATTATTAATACAACTTTTGCTTTTTATTTTTAATAATTTTATTTGTTATTAGAAACATATTTATCCCAAATAGAACACCACAAGAATCTATAAATACATCCATTACAGCTGGTGTTCGTCCTCCCGAAAACATCTGATGAATTTCATCAGATGTTGCATAAATAATTCCTACCAATAATGCACCTATCATTTTGTATTTGTTTTTTATGTTATATGTATTTATGAATTCGTATAAATTTATTCCTGCAATGGTATATATTGTAAAATGTGCTAATTTTCTTACAATAAATTGTGAATTTTCTATTAAATTTTCTTTTTCAATTTCGTTCAAATTCTTGTCTATATGTAATATATCTATTACTTTCTTTGTAAAATCTCTGCTTACAGATCCCGATTTTTCTCCATTCTGGTTTGAAAATATAAATATTGTTATAAATGTTATTACTGTAAGAATTCCAAATATTATTCTCTGTATTTTTAAATTCATTTTTATTTTCTCCTAAATAAATATTAAAAGTTACTATAACCATCACATTATAGTAACTTTTACAAATCATTTTTATTTTGTATATCCTGTTTTATTTATAATACTCTGGCTTATGTTTTTTACAGTATCTGATGGTTCATAATCCTCTTTGCCGAATGCCTCTTGATGTAATTGTTTTACATTTGATTCAAGTGTAATTGGAATTCCGTACCATCTGTCCATTGTTTTTCCTTTTGTGTTATATGGCCATCCAATGCTCTCTGTAACTTTATATTTTGTCATACTTGGTACCATTGAAAGAATATCTGTTGCTGATATATTTGTGTATACATGAGGTAGCACTTTATCTGCAAATGAATTTATTTCAGCTATATTTTTTGTTTTTAATTTAGTAAACATTGCTTCTATTACAGTTCTCATTCTTTCAGTTCTTTTATAATCCCCACCATCTGTGTATCTAATTCTAGAATATGAAACAGCTTGTACTCCGTCTACATTATATGTTCCAGGTTCTGTTATATGTTTTGAAGTTTTTCCTGTTACTTTTGATGTTTCGTCTATGTATCCATTTATATATTTTATTTCATCAGATGTAATTGTTAATTGTACTCCTCCTAATTGGTCAACTGCTTCTGCTACAGAATCGAAGTTGACTGTTACGAATTCGTTTATGTTTAAATCCAAATTTGTATTAAGTGTTTTTATTGCAAGTGGTGCTTCACCATAAGAGTATGCATGTGTTATTTTGTCAAGTCCATGTCCATCAATTTTTACATAAGTATCTCTGTATACTGATATTAGTTTGATTGCTCCTGTATCATTGTTTATACTTGCTATTATTATACAATCACTTCTATTTCCAACTCCATAGTCATCTGATCTACTATCCACTCCAAATATTGCAATATTTCTATATCCTGTTAAATTTTGAGATACTGTTTCTGTAATTCCTAGATCTTCATCTTTTGGTAAATCTATTGTTTGTATTTTATCTAATTTTCCTTTTACATAAAAAAATATAAAACCAAATATTATTACCAATATTAATATTAGTGCTATAACTATTCTTAAAAATATACTTAATCCTTTTTTCTTTTCTTCTGTCATTTTATTCATCTCCTATTTTGTTTTTTCTTGTAAAATTATAGCATATATATTTTTCATTTTCAAGGAATTTTTGTATATTGCATAAATTTGGTTTTCTATAAAAAATACACCTATAATTTTTTCATTTTAGGTGTATTTTATATTTATGCTCGTGCTTTTAATTTGCATATTTCATAATTTAATCGACTGTGTTCTAATTCATTTGTTTCTTCATATTTTTCAAATTTATTTAATAATTCTTTATGCCCTATTTTTATTTCATTTGATAGGTTGTTTTGTCTTTCTAATATACTTGATATGTTTGTATTCGAAATATCCATCTTATATTCTAATCTATCCATTCTATCTTTTAATTCTGATACATCTTGCTTTAGACCTGATACATCTTGTTTTAATACCGCAACATCTTGTTTTAGACCTGATACGTCTTCTTTTAATACTGCAACATCTTGTTTTAGACCTGATACGTCTTCTTTTAATTCGGCAACTTCTTGTTTTAGCTCTGATACATCTTCTTTTAATATTGTAACATCTTGTTCTATATTATCTAATTTGTCGTTAACTTTTTTAAATTCTTGCAACATTATTTTTTCAAAATTTTCACTCATTTGCCTAGCTCCTTTCAAAAATTTATTTTATTTCTATATTTTACTTTTACATTCCTCCTTCATTATATCAATCATATTAAAATATTTCAATACTTTACTATAATTTTAAAATAAATATTTTCTAATAAGTTAAAAAGTAGCTATTATATTACAAACTACAACCTCCTTTTTATATTTTTTGTTTTCTGGAATTTTTTTAGATTAAATTTTTTTAGATTAAATTTTTTTGAATTTAAAATTTATTGATTTAAAAAAAATTAAGCTACTAACTGTGCTTAATAGAATATACTATATATAACACATTTAGTAGCTTTTGTAAATAGCTTATATATTTTTTTAAAAAGTTTTTATTCTTGTGCCCATCTAAACATTTTTATATCTTTGTATTTTTTTAAAACTTGTTTATATTTATCATATTCGTCTTCCCACAATTCTGCTGGCATCTTATCAAAAGCAGTGAATATTTTTTCAGCTTCTGATAAGTATATTACTTGTTCTTGTGGAGACATATTTTGATATTGTTTTGCAAAATAATATAATTTATCTAGCATTTGGTTTGCTTCTATAAAATCCCAAAAGTCTTTTACTTTTATTCCTAATAATTTCATTTGCATTATTGCATATAATACCAAAGCAATTACTATAAAAACTAATATATATATTATAACTAATAATTCCATTTTTACCACCTTCTGGTTTTTTCGATTGTACTTATTAAGTATAACACATAAGATATTTTTTTGCAAATTTTTCATATTATATATCTTTTTTATTAGTTTTCAGAATTTTCAATTCTCTCTTCATTTTTAATTATTGTCATAATTATTTGAACAGTTTTTTCTAAGTCGTCATTTTTTATAACATAATCATATAATTTTATTTTTGATTCTTCATATTCTAATCTATCTAATCTTAATTGCATTTCTGATTCTGATAAATTATCTCCCCTATTTATAAGTCTGTTTTTTAATTCTTCTTTATCTACTTTTAAAAATATTGTTACTAATTTTGTTTCATTTCTTAATGTTTTTATTAGATTTTCTGTTCCATTTACTTCTATATCTTTTACTATTATTTTTCCACTTTGAATTTTTTCATTCATTAGTTTTTTTGATGTTCCATAATAATTTTCATGGTGTAAATCATACTCATAAAATTCTCCATTGTTTATTTTTTCTTTAAATTCTTCTTTTGTTATAAAATGGTATTGTATGCCTTCTTCTTCTCCTGGTCTTGGACCTCTAGAAGTAAAAGATGGAAGAGATATAACATTTTCCATCCTTTTTATTAATTCTTTTTTTATTGTGTCTTTTCCTGCTCCTGAAACGCCAGATAATATTACTAACATTATTTACTCTCCTTAATTTTTATTCTTCGTCTTCTTTGTTTTCGTCAGAATCTTCATCTCTTATAATTGTAACTTTACCTTCTGCAATTTCATTGGCAGCTAAAGTAACTGGTGATTCTTCTTTAACTTTTGTTAAAGGTTCATCTCCCATTGAAATTTGTCTAGCTCTTTTTGATGTTGCTATTATAAGTTCATATCTGTTTTTTGCTTTTTTTAATAATTCTGTAACTGTTGGTTTTACTATCATTTTCTTTCCCTCCATATTTTTATTCTTCATCTTGTAGTTGTGCTGATGCACTTGTGATGTCTTTATCTAATCTTCCAGCAACTGTTTCAGGTTGTACTGCTGATAATATAATGTGTCCTGAATCTGTTATTATAACAGCTCTTGTTCTTCTACCACATGTTGCGTCAACTGCTGTTTTATTGTCTTTTGCTTCTTGTACCATTCTTTTTATTGGTGCTGATTCTGGGCTTACTATTGCCACTATTCTTTCTGCTGAAACTATATTTCCAAATCCTATGTTTACTAATTGCATAATCTTCCATCTCCTTTATTCTATATTTTGTATTTGTTCTCTTATGTCTTCTAATTCTGTTTTTATTTCTATAACGCCATTTGTTATTTCTAGGCTATTTGCTTTGGATCCTATTGTATTTGTTTCTCTGTTCATTTCTTGTATTATAAAGTCTAATTTTTTTCCTTTTGTTTCATTGTTGTCATTTATTAAATTTTTAAATTGATATATATGACTTTTTAGTCTTGTGACTTCTTCTTCGATTGAACATTTATCTGCATATATTACAACTTCTTGGGCTAGTCTTGTTTTGTCTATTTCTTCTGTTTTTAATATTTCTTTTATTCGTTTTTCTAATTTTACTACATATTCCTCAATAAGTCCAGTAGATTTTTTAGATATTTTTTCTATTTCATTTTCTATTTTTTCTATTCTTCTCAATAAGTCTTGTAATATTTTTTCTCCTTCTACGCTTTTCATTTCTACTATTTTTTCTGTTGCATTTATGGTTGTTTGTATAATTTCATCTCTTATTTTTTCATCTTCTTCATCCGTTTTTATTGTTAATATATCAGGAAACTTAGCTATATCTATTGCTTCAATATTGCTTGAGATTTTTTCCTCTTGTGCTAATTCTTTTAATTGTTCTATATATATTTTTGCAAGTTCTTTATTTATTTTTATATTTTTTCCCTCTTGACTATTATTTTCATAAGCTATATATACGTCGATTTTTCCTCTTTTTATTTTTTTAGCGATTTCTTTTTTTATTTCTTCTTCTAAGTAACTCAAAGTTCTTGGTATTTTTATATTAATATCTAAATATCTGTGATTTACACTTTTTATTTCTACTTGGTATTCTCTTTCTTCTATGCATAATGTTTCTTTGCCATATCCTGTCATACTTCTAATCATTCTTTTTTACCTCTTTTTTACTACTTTGTGTTTTTACATTCTCTCGTTTTCTACTTTTCGTATCAGTTTTTTGTTCACTTTGCTTTTTTGTCTTTGAATTATTTTTTTTGGTTCCGCTTTGTTTTTTGCTTTTTGATTCCTTATTTTCTTGTTCCTCTTGTTTTTTATTTGCTTCTTCGACTTTTTTATTTGAACTTTTTTTGGTTGCTTCTTTTATTATTGGTTCATCCTTTTTAACAATTTCTCTTATATCACTAAGGCTCTCCGCTTCTTCTTTTCTTCCTTTTGTATATATAATTATACATTTTAATATAAAATAAATAGCAAATATATAAGATGCTACAAGTGAATAACTTTTAAATTCAAAATTAAACTTGTTAGTTATATGCCTACTTGTTAATGTGTATGTTGATAATACTAAAATTTCTATTCCTTGTATGGCAAGGTTTCCATCATCTTTTTTATATGCTTTTTCAAAAATAAAAATTGATATAAATAAAAATATCATTGTTAATATTTCTATTCCTAATTCTAGATGTTCATTGCTTATGTTTTCATAGGCTTGGTTTAGTATAAAAAAATATAGTACTATAATTATTGCTTTTAATATGTTTAAATATATTTCTTTTAAATATTTTTCTTTTACTTCTTTCATTAATGGAATCCTTTCTTTTGTTTATTATAAATTTTCCAGTTCATACATGATTATACTTAAAACATTTAGTGCTACTGTTTCTGTTCTCAATATTCTTTTTCCTAACGTTATTATTTGGGCTCCGTTTTCTTTCAAAAGATCAACATCTTGATTTTCTAGTCCTCCCTCTGGTCCAATAACAACTCCTATTTTTATTTTATCGTCTTTTTCTTTAAACGAATATTTTTCTTTTACTTTTTCTAATTCATTTTTTAATGTGTTTTCAGTTTCATTTTCATAAGCTACTAATACTATATCATATTTTTCTATTAAATTACATAGATTTTTGATATTTATTGTATTATTTATTTGTGGAACTATATCTCTTCCACATTGCTTTGCGGCTACTTCGGATATTTTTTGCCACCTTTCTGTTTTCTTTGCCTTGTCTTTTTCATTTAATTTCACAACACATCTTTTCATTTCTACTGGAGTTATATCATATACCCCAAGTTCAACTGATTTTTGTATTATATATTCCATTTTGTCAGCTTTTGGTAATCCTTGAAATATTGTAACTTCTATATTTGATTCTGTTTGAATGTTTAATTTTTGTTTTATGTTACATTCTATTTTTTCGTTTTCTATTTCTAGTATCTCACATAAATAATTTTCTCCTGTTGTTTTATTGCATACTTCTAATTCTTCACCTTTTTTTGCTCTTAAAACTTTTTTTATGTGATTTACATCTTGCCCATATATTGTTATTTTATCTTGTTTTATTTGTTTTTGTTCTATAAAAAATTTTGGCATATTTTCCCTCCGCATATATTTAGAATTATAACATATTATTATTTCTTTTTCAAATAAATTTAGAAGAAAAAGAAATGGACTTAAAATCCATTTCTTTTCTTAAAATTGTGTTGATTTTAAAACATATTAATAATTTTCAGCTTTTATTTCAAAATATGCTTTTGGATGTGCACATACTGGGCAAATTTCTGGTGCATTTTTTCCTATTACTATGTGTCCACAGTTTCTACATTTCCAAATTCTGTCACCGTCTTTACTAAATACTAATCCATTTTCTACATTTTCTAATAATTTTAAATATCTTTGTTCATGTTCTTTTTCTATTTTTCCAACTGCTGAGAATAAATATGCAATATGGTCAAAGCCTTCTTCTTTGGCTTCTTGTGCCATTCTATCATACATATCAGTCCATTCGTAATTTTCTCCTTCTGCTGCTGCTTTTAAATTTTCTGCTGTTGTTTTTATATCTCCACCTTGTAATAACTTAAACCACATTTTCGCATGTTCTTTTTCATTATCAGCTGTTTCTTGAAATATTGCTGCTATTTGCTCATATCCTTCTTTTTTTGCTTTACTTGCAAAATATGTGTATTTATTTCTTGCTTGTGATTCTCCTGCAAAAGCTTCCATTAGATTTTTTTCTGTTTTTGAACCTTTTAATTCCATTACTATTTCCTCCTATTTTTTTCTATTCTATATAATAATTTTTCAGTAGTTATAATATATTAAATGAAAATGTTTGTCAATGTTTTTATTTTATGTTTTTTTCATTTTCTCTTTCTTCTATGTTTTCAACTATGAATTCTCCATTTACCTTATGTCCTGTATTTCCAGTTTTTAAATCCACATATTCTGTAGGGTAAATTTTAGAAATACTTTTTACTTTTTTGGTTACTAAATTTCCTAGATGTCTGATGAATATATAATTTTTATCCACTGTTTTGGCCTGTTTGTTCATTTTTATAATATATGATTCTCTTTTTTCCGTTAATGGCATCAATATAGCTCTTGCCCTCAATTTTCCTTCGTATTCTCCATCCTTTTCCCCCTCATATATTGGAATAATAGTGTGTTCTTTTGTTTTATCAAAGTATTCTAACAGTAATTTTCTATCTGTGTGAAGCATTATTGGGCTATTAAATCCAGGATAATCTATTCCAATTAATATATTATCTTTTTCTCTTTTTATTGAGTTGTTGCCTTGCTTTTTTTCTTGTATATATCCCCAATTAGTTATTTTACCATTTCTTTCTATGTTTAATAATAATTGTTTTATATTTGTTCTTTTCATCTGATATATTGTGTCAATCATATTTCTTGTTGATTGTCCAACACAAAAGTCTTGATTAAAATTATTTTCATTTTGTGCAAATGCTTTATTAAAATATTTTTTATATTCTTGTTTAAATTCATCATTAATTTGGTTTAAATCCAATATGTTATACATGATGTTTGGAGCTATTTTTTCTTGTATAGTACTTGTATCTTTTATTTTTTTGAATACTTTATTGCATATTTGAATTTTTCTCCATGAGTTTTCTAAATCATCACTAGTTATACTTTCTAAAACATTATCATCTAATATATGTTCCCATAATTGTAAGCATTCAATTACAAACAAAGAATTTTTAATGTCTTCCGCTTCTTTTGTGTATCTATTTTGCCAATATGCGTTAAGAACTGATAGTTGTTCTTCGGTTAAAGTGTCTATATATTCATCCTCAAATATATTTTCTACTCCAACATCTTCTTGTATCCCATCGGTCCTTAGTGAGTACTGCATTTCTTCTAGTCCGACTTTTTGGTAATCACTGTTTACTTTGTTTCTTATTTTTTCTAATAAATTGTATCTCTTGAAAAATTTTCCAGCAATTTTCAATCTTCTTTTTTCATTGTCTTTAAGCATTGTTTTGGCTTTTTCTAGTCTGTATTTAGTGTACATTTTCAAGCTTTCTTCTTCTGAATCCGGTAGGAAAATTTCTACATATTCGTATATTTGCTTAAGTTCTGGATCTTTTTCAAATTCTTCTTTATATTTTTCTTTTTCTTTAGAATCTTTGCATTCATATATTTTTCTTACTGAATTCATTATCATTGGATTTATTTCATCTTTTTCTCTTCTAATGCTTTGTATTAGAACCTTTACTTCAAAACTTTGACAATCTACTTCGTTACCATTTAATTCATTTTTATCTCTATTTAAATCAAATCCTTCTAAATCTACATCTTTTAACTTTTCATAATAGCTTTTTAATAGATGTTGATTATTATTTAGTGTATCCAAAGCACTTACTTCTTTTTGTATTAAATCTGTTGATAATATTTTTAAATATTCTTTTAATTGTTTATCTAATTCTTCAAATACAACCTCTCTCATTTGCATAAGATTTCCATTAAAATATTTTTGAATTGATTGCAAATATTTTATCATATCAAATACATCTTTTTTTAATTTTATAACTTCACTATTGTTTACTTCTTTTATTAATAGATCTTCAAAGTTTAATATCATATTTTCACCTTCTGTTATTTTTTATCTACTATTAATATACTAAATTAATTTTAAAAAATCAACATTTTACTTTATTATCAAAAAATGTTATAATTTGTCTGGAGGATATAATAATGATTGATTTATTGTCACCAGTTGGTGATTTTGATTGTTTAAAGGCTGCTGTTCAAAATGGTGCAAATAGTGTTTATTTTGGCGCAGATTTATTTAGTGCTAGGGCTTTTGCTTCTAATTTTAGCTTAGAAGATTTGAAAAATGCAATTATATATGCAAAAATTCGTGGTGTTAAGACAAATTTAACATTAAATACATTAATTACTGATGACGAATTTAATGATGCTTTTGAACTTGCAAAAAAGGCTTATGAATTTGGAATTGATAGTATAATTGTTCAAGATTTAGGATTGGCTAAACAACTAATTAAACATTTTCCTGATTTGGACATCCATGCAAGTACTCAAATGTCTATTCATAATTTGCAGGGTGTGTTGGAATTACAACAATTAGGTTTTAAAAGAGTAGTATTAGCACGTGAACTTTCTATGCAAGAAATTGAATATATTTGTAATAATTCCAATATAGAAACAGAGGTATTTATACATGGGGCTTTATGTATTTCTTATTCAGGTCAGTGCCTTTTTTCTAGTATGATTGGTGGACGTTCTGGTAACCGTGGTAAATGTGCTCAACCATGCAGGCTTCCATATCAACTATTAGAAAATGACCAAAAAATCGACCAAGGACATATTTTAAGTACTCGTGATTTATGTGGATTAGATTTTATCCCAAATTTAATAAATGCTGGAGTTACTTGCCTAAAAATTGAAGGTAGAATGAAGAGTCCAGAATATGTTGCAACAGTTACTCGAATATATAGAAAGTATATAGATTTAGCCCAAAGTGGTGAAGATTATGTTATAGATGAAGAGGATCGTAAAACTTTATTACAAGTTTTTAATAGAGGCATGTCTTCTACTGGTCATTTGTCAAATGATGCTAATCATGATTTAGTATTTAAAGAAAGACCTAATAATATTGGTTTATTTTTAGGAAAAGTAGAAAAATATAATAAAAACAAAGGTTATATAACTTTAAAATTACAAGAGCCTATTGAAATTGGCGATACTATTTCGTTAGAAAAAGAAAGTGGTTCATATAATGTTTCGGAGCTAATGATAAAAGATAAAAACATTAGAGAGACA
This sequence comes from uncultured Clostridia bacterium, assembly GCA_934154445.1. Lineage (GTDB taxonomy): Bacteria > Bacillota > Clostridia > TANB77 > CAG-508 > CAG-269. The sequence continues at coordinate 6,068 of CAKPGC010000006.1, read as the reverse complement.
TCAATTGGTCAAACTGTTGTTATTGGAAGAATGAAAGGTAATATCAATTTAGGTGATAAAATTTACAAAATGTCATCTAAAAAGCTAAATTTAATAGCTCAGGAAAGTATAAAATGTGAAAATAGAAAGATTGACTTAAATTGTAAAGTAATTATTAAACGTGGCTCTCCTATTCAAATAAATGTAACTTCTGCTAATAGTTTGGATATTTATTCTAATATGAATATTTCTTATAAATCTGATACTATTCCAGAAAACGCTAAAAACAGACCTATAGATAAGGATAGAATCTTGGCACAAATTAGTAAAACAAATGATTCTATATATAACTTTAAAAATATAGATATTGACTTGGATGAAGGTCTTTTCTTACCTAAAATAAGTTCTTTAAATCAACTTCGAAGAGATGTTTTAGAACAAGTTTATAATTTTGCTATTGAAAATATAAAAAGAGATTATAAAAAAATTGATTGTGATAAAATCAAGGTTTCTTCTTACAATACACCCGTTAAGAAGCAAATTTCAGTTTTATTAAATATTTTAAATATAAATTTTGATTACTCTAAATTAGAAGGAATTGATAATATTTATATTCCTTTAAAATATTTTTCTAATATAAAATATTCTGAAATTTTGGAGACTTTACAGCAAAAATTTAAAATGTATATCTATATGCCTACTATAATAAAAGCTAATTACAGAAATTTATTTTATAATAATATAGAAAATACTATTGAAAAATATAATATTAAAGGATTTGTTATTTCAAATATTTCCAATTTAAAATTATTGGAAAATGTTTTAAAAAATGATCATTTTGATTTAATAGCAAATTATACATTTAATGTATTTAATAAATACAGTGTAAAGGAGTTACATGATTTTGATATTTCGAGGTTTACTATTTCACCAGAATCTAATAAAAATATTATCTTAAGTCTATGTGAAAATTCATGTTTGCCTAAAGAGCTTATTGTATATGGCAATATTCCTTTAATGAATATGAATTATTGTGTAAATGGTAAATCAAATAAATGTTATCCAACTTGTAAGTCTAAATGCAATTCTGATAATAAATATTATTTAAAAGATAGATTGAATATGAATTTTAGAATTTTGTTTGATAATATTCAAACAGTTTCAACTATCTATAATAGTAAAATTACTTCTATTGATGCAAACGAATTTAATATTGATTGTTCAAGAATAGATATTTTAGATGAAGATATTAATACTATTAATTTTATTGTTAAACAGGTTTTAAATGGTTCAAGACTAGAAGGCAAAGAATATACAAATGGAAATCTAAATAGAGAAATATAAAAAAGTTACCCAAAAAGGAAATTATCCTTTCGGGGTAACTTTTTTTATATTTGTTTACTGCTTAAATCAATTAATAAATCCATATTATCATCTTTTGCTGCTTTATTTTTTCTTATTGCTCCGCATTTTTTGCATTTAAAAACAATTACATATCCTTTTTTACCATCAATTTCCATGCTCACTGGTTCTAAATCTCCATGACATTGTTCTGCTCTATCACCTGGATTTTTATCTACATGTTTTGAATGTAAACAATATGGACAATGATTTCTACATGAATATCCTAACTTGGGAACTTTTTTTCCACAATTCTCACATATAAATTCTTCATCAATTTCTGTAAATTTACTAGTGTAAATCAAATGTTCCGCCTCCTATAAATTCTTTTAGTAATGAATTGTTTGGTACATATTCATTTGGTATTTCTCTGAAATATTTTAATATATTAATTAATCTTTGTGCTTCAGCATATTCTTTATAATCGTTTGTTATTTCTTCCAATAATGGCATTGCAATTGGTTTTAATGCTCCTAATTCATAAATTAGCGAAGTATTAAATATTTTATCTGCTTCTTCTTGGAATGGAAATATATTTTTTTCTTCTCCTTCTGTTACTTTATGCCATGTATCTAGTGTATGTACTGCTGAATAACTTCTGAATTGATAATCTCTCACTATTCTTCTTATCAATCTTGTATCTGTTGTTGATATTCTATTATATCTATCCATGTTTAATACAGTTAATGCACTAATATATATTTTGTATTTTTGTTCTTTTGGAATTTGATTTGTTAGTTTGTCATTTAAGCAATGTATTCCTTCTATTACAAGTATTTCATCTTCTGCAAGTTTCATTTTCTTACCATTATATCTTTTAGTTCCAACACTAAAGTCGAATTCTGGTACTTCTATTTCTTCTCCCTTTAATAGCTTTACAAGATGTTCGTTAAATAATTTCAAATCTATTGCCTCTATACATTCAAAATTATATTCTCCATTCTCGTCTCTTGGTGTATCTTGTCTTTCTACAAAATAATTATCTACTGATATCGTTACTGGTTTTAAACCATTTAATCTTAATTGAATTCCTAACCTTTGTGCAAATGTAGTTTTTCCTGAAGATGAAGGTCCTGCTATTAATACCATTTTAACATTTTTTCTTTTAGTAATTTCATCTGCAATAATTGCAATCTTCTTTTCATGTAGTGCTTCTGCAAGCATTATTATGTCTTGTATTCTATTTTCTTCAATTGCCTTATTTAATTTATATACGGTTAATACATCTAATACTGAATGTATTTTTTCGAATTCTTCTAGTGCCCATGCTAGTTTTTTTGTTTCTTGAAATTCAGTCATTTCTGTTGGTTCTTTTGAGCTTGGATATCTTATTAAGAATCCACTGTTATATTTTACTATATCAAATTTTTCTATAGCTCCTGTTCTGTTTGCTAACACTCCATAACAATAATTATAATATTTTTCACAATAATACATATATATTTTCTTATTTTCTTCAAAATCAAATTGAAGTCTTCCTTTTGATGTATCTGTTTCCTCATAAAAGTCTTTTGCTTGTTTTCTTGTCATTTCTACTTTTTCTATTTTTAAATCTTTATCTATTATTTCTTGCATCTTTTTCTTTAAATTGTTTATAAATTCTTTTGTTATTGTTATATTATCGCATTTGCAAAACATCGCATTTCCTAATTGATATTCAACCATTAATTTTTCTTTTGGATATAAGCTTTCAAATGCTTTTCCCATTATATATACAAGTGTTCTTACATATATTTTCATTCCTTCTTTTGAAGATATATCTATTAATTCTATTTTGGCTTCCTCTTTTATTTCTACATCTAAATCTTTATACTCATTATTATATGAGCATCCTACTACTTTATACTTACTTTTTTCTATGTCTTTTTTGAATGCTGAACTTACTGTTAGTCCATTTTCTATTTTAACTTGCTTTCCATTATATCTTATGTTCATTTTTTTCATTCCTTTCTTTATCTTTTGGTCACATTGATATTTTATATCAATTATAAAAATAAGTCAATTGTAAAATGAACCATATAATCTTTCTATCTTCTTTTTAGTTATATTTTTCTTGATTCTGGATATAATTCTAGTATATAAAGGAGTTGATTTATAATGGATTTGCAAAGAGTACATTCTATTTTAGATAACAAAGAAAAATGTGATATTTTCTATGATGAACGTCCTGTTTGGATTCAAGGTATTGATGATAATAGTGATATTGCTAAAGTCGGTTTTGTTGATAATTTTGAAGAAAAAGATGTTTATATTGAAGATTTATATGAAAAAAATTTGTTTAATTAATGTTTTTAAATGGAGAAAGACCAATAAGTCATTTGACTTATTGGTCTTTGCATTTTAGAATTACTTTTCTCTGAGAAATATTTTCTCTACCTCACTTACTATAGTTATAAATGGTATAACATCTGCTATGCGTTCCTGATTATGATTGTAACATGTATAATCAAATAACTTATATTTTACACGTTCAACCTTTTCCTCAGGAATTCTCTTATATCGTGGAGAATTTGCAAAGTATTGAGTACCACTATAATAAGTAATAACTACATCTTTCAACCGTTCCTCTGTAGTTGTTCCCTCTGATGTTTCTTCAAACAATCCATAATTATCGATTTTTTTGTTATATTCCATAATGCTACCTCCTTCTGATGCAATGTTTTTACATGTTTTGTGCTAACATTATAACATATTATATTTTAAAAATCTACTAAAATTCAACTCTTTTTGCAATCCAATTTTCTATCTCATCAATTTTAACTCTAATTTGTTCCATTGTATCTCTATCTCTTATAGTAACTGACTCATCTTCTAATGTGTCAAAATCAACTGTTACGCAGTATGGTGTTCCTATTTCATCTTCTCTTCTATAACGTTTTCCTATGCTTCCTGATTCATCATAGTCACACATAAATTTTTTAGCTAATCTAGCATATACTTCTTGTGATTTTTCTGATAGTTTTTTAGATAATGGTAATATAGCAACTTTATATGGAGCTAAAGCTGGATGTAAATGTAATACAACTCTTGTATCTCCTTCTGCAATTTCTTCTTCATCGTAACTATTACATAAAAATGCTAAAACAACTCTATCTGCTCCTAATGATGGTTCTATAACATAAGGTATATATTTTTCGTTTGTTTCTGGATCCTGGTAAGATAAATCTTGTTTTGAATGGTTGATATGTTGTGTTAAATCATAATCTGTTCTGTCAGCGATTCCCCATAATTCTCCCCATCCAAATGGAAATGCAAATTCTATATCTGTTGTTGCTTTGCTGTAAAATACAAGTTCTTCTGGTGAGTGGTCTCTTAATCTAATGTTTTCCTTTTTCATTCCTAAACTTAATAACCAATTTTCGCAATAGTCTTTCCAATATTTATGCCATTCTAAGTCTGTTCCTGGTTTGCAGAAAAATTCAAGTTCCATTTGTTCGAATTCTCTTGTTCTAAATGTAAAATTTCCAGGTGTTATTTCATTTCTAAATGCCTTACCAATTTGGGCTATACCCATTGGCATTTTCTTTCTTGATGTACGCAAAACATTTTTAAAATCTACAAATATTCCTTGTGCAGTTTCTGGTCTTAAATAAACTGTTGATGTTGTATCTTCTGTTACACCTTGAAATGTCTTAAACATTAAATTAAATTTTCTAATATCTGTAAAATTTGTTTTTCCACATGATGGACAAGGAATTTTATTATCTTTAATAAAATTAATTAATTCTTCATCTGTCATACCATCTGCTATCATGTCTTTTCCATTTTCGTGTGCCCATTCTTCTATTAATTTATCTGCTCTATGTCTTGTTTTACATTCCTTACAATCTATAAGTGGATCTGAAAAACCTCCAATGTGTCCTGATGCAACCCATGTTTCTGGGTTCATTAATATTGCTGCATCAAGTCCAACTATATTGGGTTGTTCTTGTATGAATTTTTTTCTCCATGCCGCTTTTACATTGTTTTTTAATTCATTTCCTAATGGTCCATAATCCCAAGTATTAGCTAATCCTCCATATATTTCTGATCCAGGATAAATAAATCCTCTGTTTTTGCATAATGCAACTAATGTGTCCATTGATTTTAACATAACAATTCCTCCTCTTGTCAAAAGTGATGCCCTTCTTTGACAATTTTTTATTTTTTTAAGTTTTGTCAAAAAGGGGCATCCCTTTTGACAAATTTTTGAAATTTAAAAAAACTTCCATCTCTAGCATAAGCTAGGGACGAAAGTTTAATTCCGCGTTTCCACCCTAATTCCTAAAATTAAAAATTTTAGGCACCTTGATTTCTTATTACTCCAAAGCTCCCCATGCTCATTTTATTACAAGTATTTCAGCATTTTACTTGCTCTCTAAAATAAAATTTATAGCACTTTTTCTTTTTCATTGTAATATATATTTAATTGTTTTCTGGCAGGGGTAGTAGGATTCGAACCCACACAGGCGGTTTTGGAGACCGATGTGCTACCATTGACACTATACCCCTAAATGAATATTTTTTAAACCTTGTATATATTATCACAATTTTATTTTTTTTACAATAGTTAAATTATAATTAATAAAAATAATTTATATTTTTGGTGCCAACGAAGTAATTATCTACAATTTTTTTCACACCTTTAACGATTGATACAAATATCAATCAATTTATTAAAGTATATCTCAATTTCTATAAATTGCAAT
>CAKPGC010000005.1 GCA_934154445.1 uncultured Clostridia bacterium | reverse complement strand
CTGAAATATAATCAGTTGTATATTGCATAAAATTCATATTATTCATCATCTTCACATTCCTCCTCATATTCAGGTGGATTTATTATATTTAAATTATAATTGTCTTTTCCAAATTCACATTTAGATAATAACATCTCTGGAATTTTCTTTATTTTTATATTTTTATATAACCCATCTATTTCTTTATCATATGCTGTACATGCAATCACAAGATATTCTGCATCATTCATTTCTTCTTTTATTTTATTTATATCATTTTTAGTTACAAATTTTGTAGTTACATATAAATAACTATTTTCATTACCAACAGATTGTTTCCAAAATTTTTCATATGAAGGATTATATTTAAATCCTTCATGTAACGCAACTGCGGCAGCTAACATTTCTGCATTATATTCTTTATTTATAACAGGTTCTCCAAATGAATCAATGTTTATTAGCGAAGGAGCTAATTCATAGAATTTATATCCTCCACCGCCTTTCCAATTTTCTTCTGTAGTTATTCCTCCTAAGTCTTCTCCTTCTATTATTCTATCAAGTCTAACTTTACAATGAGAATAACAATGTTCTCCCATTTCAATTCCAATCCATCTTCTTTCCATTTTTTGTGCCACTGCACAAGTTGTTCCACTTCCTAAGAAAGAATCAAGAACTATATCATTCTTGTTTGTTGTCATCTTTATAATCCTTTTTACTAATTCTTCTGGTTTTTTTCCGTTTGGGAATTGAACATTTCCTTCTTTGGTAAGATTATTATATTGAATATCATCCCACAAATTTCCCATATTATCTAATTTGTATATTTCTTTTTCACCAATATTAACAACATCTCTTAACCAAGCAATTAAATTATTATCTTTGTATAAAGATCTAATCATTCTTCCTGCATTTTTTCCCTTTATTGGAACATATTCTATACTAAAGAAACCATTTCCATTATTATATTCTTTAGTTTCTTCAATCACCTTTGTCCTAATTGAAGTCTGCGCATTAGTTGTTCTAAAGATTTTATCTATATTATCATAGTATGCTTTTTTAATATCTCCATTATATAATTCATTTGCTAACTGATTTATAGAGCAAACTTCTACTTCTTCATGCTTAAACAATTTTATTGTGTCTCCATTTCCTGCTTTAAATTCTTTAACAAATTTTCCTTCATCTATTTTTCTCAAAACGGAAGTATACTTCCAACTTTTTCCTTGTTCTTTATAAGAATCTATATATGACATTAATTCCTGTTTTTTTTGTGGAACAACATTTATATTAAATTTACTAATATCTTTTGCATAGAACAATATATATTCTATATTATCTTGCAAACTTTTCCCTAGATTACTTCCACTTACTCCTGCTATTTTTGTTTTTACAGAAATAATATTTATAAAATTATTTCGTCCAAATATTTCGTCCATTATTACTTTTAAATATGCCATTTCAACAGCATCAATTTGTATACATATTGCCCCATCATCACTTAATAGTTTTTTAAATATATCTATTCTTTTTTTCATTAAATTAAGCCATATTGAATGTTCTATATTATCATCATAATGTTCAAATGCACTCCCTGTATTATATGGCGGATCTATATATATACATTTAATTTTATTAGTATAATTATTTTCTAATGCCTTAAGTGCTAATAAATTATCTCCATGAATTAATACATTTCCCGAATTATCTCCATAGGATTTACTTTTATCTTCTATTAATATTCTTGGTTCTATATTTATTTTCTCGTTTTTCCCCACCCATGTTAACTCTAATTTATTTGCCATTTTATTCACTCCTAAATTTTATAATAACTCTAGTATATTTTATATCATAAAATGACAAATTTCTCAATAAATACTTCTAAATATTTACAATTAATTTCTATGAAAAAAATGATCATATGGATAACCTGCTTTAATATATAACTCCGTTAACTCCATTTTATATTTTTCCAATAACTCTAAATACTTTTGCTTAAAAACATTTTTACAAATCCATTCAACTCCTTTTCTTGAAATAATAACTTTATTATTATCTAAATATTTATAATTACTAAAACCATTATCACACATTTTTTTAATTGCTTTTCTTATACTAGATTCTGCTCTATTAAAGTATCTTTCTAATTGTTTTATGTCCATATCTTCATTACACCAATTTTCATTGTGTCCTACTTTTAAAAAATGTTCATACACTTTAATTCTGGTTTCAAAAAATTCTACATCAGCATCTATTAAAGATTTTTCTTTTTCGAAATACACAAATTTTATCCAGTAATACCCTTCTACTAAAATAAAATATTTTCTACTTCTTATTTTTTCACTTCTCCATCTGCAAGTTGGATGTTTTTTTAACATAACATCTACAGCTTTTCTTAAATCTACATGCTTTACTTCTTTACCATGTTTAGTTGTTGTTCCTAATAACTTTAATCTTTTTAAAATTTTATCATATGATAAAAAAAACACTATCTAAAATTTGTTCTGAATCTCTCCACATTTTCATCACTTCCTTGCTATAAAAATTTATTAATGCTAGTTTACGAAACATTAATAATTAGCAAAATTTATTTTGCTCGAATATAGGTGGCATTTTTTATGCCCAATATTCGCCAGCGTGGTGTTTTGACACCCTTTTCGCTGTTTAGGGCAAAATGCCCTAATACCCTTTTTGCTCTCCGAGGGATAATTTTTTATAAAAAATCTCTTATTTTTATTTTAAATAATTGCAAAAAAGCTCAAATTTCTAAATTAAAAACATGAACTTTTTTGCTTTACTTTTATGTATAAATATTTTATAATTATATTAGTTTTTGGATTAAGTTAGTATTTAGTTTAGTCGCTTATACTAACTTTTTTCTTTTCATTTTCATCATATTTTTTTAGTTCAATTCCATAGCAAAATTGATATAACTTTTCAATAACATCTTCAGCTAATTCTTCATCTTCACTTTGATAAAATCTATCTAATAAGCTCTCTTTATCAAATCTAGTTGTTACTATAATTGGTAATTTATTTTCATTTCTATTTTCTATAATTGTATATAATTTTTCTAATGCCCAGCTACTAATTCTTTCTGTTCCTAAATCATCAATTATAAGCATATCAACCTTATAATATAATTCAATTATGTCTTTTTCTTTACTCGAAAAATCTTTAAAAGTATCTTTAATTACATCCAGCAATAAAATTAGTCTTCCCATTAAAACTAGCATATCTTTTTCAGTTAGTTTATTTAAAATAGCTGTTGCTAAATGTGTTTTCCCTGTTCCTGACTTTCCAGTAATAATAAGTCCATTTTTTTGATTTTTATTTATACATTTTTGTGTAAAATCTTTTGCAATTTTTACTTCTTTTTCATTATTTTCTGTTATTATAAAATTTTCCAATTGATAATCTTGTATTCGGTTACTAATATAATTTTGTATATAGAATTGCCTAATCATTTGTTCAAAATGTTTCCTTTTCTTTTGTATTTCTTCTTTTAAATCTATTTCATTCCAATAAGCCTTTGACTTTTTACAATCACATCTTTCATACTCTATTGAAGTTAAAGGCATATTTGCATATAAATAATCTAAACCTATTGGTTTTAAATCTTTTCCACAGAATTTACATTTATTGTGGAAAATCTTGTCTTTAGAATTATATTTCATATTTTCTAAATCCATTTGTGTTCTCTTCTTCCTTTCTTATTTCTTTTTTCTTATCTTCTTTATTCTTAATTCTTATTTCTTTATTCTTTTTTTCTTCTCCGTTACATAACGTTACTGTAACATCACTTTTTTCATTTTCACTTTTCTTTTTTTCACGATATTTTTGTTGCCTTAATCTAGCTTGTTCCTTGTATTTTTCATAAGTTTCAATACTTTGATATTCATTCCAGTTTTTTATTTTGTACACATTGCTATCTAAAGTAATCATATCTAATTCTAAAAATTTCTTAATAATTTCTTGCATTTTTTCTTCAGACTTTCCCATAATCTTCGAAAAATATTCTATTGTCATTGTTTTATTATCAGTTATTAATAATTTTCCTTCTTTATTACATTCCATAGCTAAAATTAATAATTGAAGCCATACTCTAATATATGTATCTCCATCAGGCTCTTTCAGTAATATTTGAATTTTCCTATTTGCAAATAAATTTACATCAATTTTTAACCATTGTATTTTATGCATTTCCTCCTTTCCTCTCTTTCTTTAAAATTTAATTCATAGATTGTAATTCCATGTTTTTTAAATATTCATCTAGTGCTTGTACTCTAAATAAATATTTTCCACCAACTTTACAATATGGAATTTGTTTTTTTCTTACCAGTTGATTAATTAACCAATATGAAATGCCTAAATACTCTGATGCTTCTTTCATCGTTAGTGTTGTTCTTTGAACTTTTTGTACTTCCATAGTACCACCTCCTGTTTTTTTGCAAATTTGCATTGACTTTTGTTAACATTTGCATTATACTGTGAATAGTTAACTATGTGAATACTTTTTTGTTTCTTTTGATAGCAGGTTAACTTTTAATATTTTTTATATTTGTTAACGGAGGAGTTATGAATAATATAGAATTATATAAACCTATAAATATCTTTGTTTCATCAGATGAAACAATTACTCATAAATCATTTCTATATGCTAAAACTAAACAATCTAAGCCCAAATATTATGATTTAAATTATGGAAATAAAGGATATTTCAAGATTAAAACCATTACATCAACACAACCACTTTGTACTGAAATTATTTCTTTTTTGAATTATAATTTTGATAATTTTGGTGAATATCTTATGTGGTTCACTAAATTTTTCACCTCTTATATTATATATACTGGTGAAACTGATATAAACCAATTTGAGATTAATACATTTTATTCTTTTTCTGAAGTAGAAAAACTTGCAAAAAAATACTATGATGAAATAAAATCTGATTTAGAATATAGTCAAAAACTTTTTTCAGACTTTATTGATTATATATTTAATATTAATAATATTGAAGATATAAAAGATTTTAGTACGAGAATAAGGTTCTATATTTATTACACTGCCCATTCTAAGAAAATAGATAGATTTATAAATAATAGTTTCTCTATGGAAAAAGGATTTAAATTTAAAGCAAATAAGAATTTTGATGCTACTACCGAGAAAGATTTAATAACTTTTTTTAAATCTAAACCATCTGTTGATGTTGAGCCAGATTACACATCTAACAATGATAATATTTATGGAATTTTATATATTACATTATTTCAGTTTGTACTCAATAATAAACATCTTATAAAAAAATGTAAAAATTGTGGTAAATATTTTATTACAGATAATTCAAGAATTAATTATTGTGACAATATATTTAAAGGATCTCAAACTTGTAAAGATATTGGAAATCAAATTGCTCAAAGAATTAAGCAAGAGAACGATAAAGTTTATGGTAAATATCGTAAAATTTATGCTAAAAAAGCTATGTTGGTAAAACGTAACCCTGATATAGAAGTTTATAAAAAGGATTATGAAAAATGGAAACAAGAAGCTAAAAAATTTATGAATGAAATTAGAAATGAAATGAAAAGTTATGATGAATTTGATAAATGGTTAGATAAAAACAAATAAAGGAAAAGTTTATTTCTTTTCCTTTATTTACAATTCTCCTTATACCATTCTTCCATTCCAGTATTAACTATGGTACCTTCATATAAAGTTTTGCATTCATCCATATCATAATATTGTGTAAATAATCCTTTGTTATGCTCATTTATGTTATTATATATTACATACGGAAATATAACTACTTCTCTTCCACTTCTTCCAGCCTTGTTCGCTAAATGACATGCCGAATTTACTACATCTCCCATCCAAATAACTTCATTGATTGAACTTCCTGAATACCCTGCTTGTACCATTAAAGCTCTACCATAATCTATTCCTATTCCCACATCAATTTCATTATATTCTTTCTTTTTTAATTTATAATTAAGAATTTTTATCATACTATATAATTTAGCAGAAACATTTATTACTGTATCAATATCAGTTTTTTTAGGAGTCTCAAATACTCCCCAAACGCAATCTCCATGTATATTAATTTCTTTGCAAATTTCTTGTTCATTCATTATTGCTACGCATTCAGATATAAAACTACGATATATCTTTGCCAATGTTGGTCTCAAATGATCGTTTGTCATATCAGAGGATCCAACTATGTCAATAAATAAGGCTGTTACATGCACATAATAACCATTGTTATATGTTAGTGTACTTCTTGCTGGTATATAGTTTTTATCAGAATAGTTAGAATTGCTTGCATTTAGTATTTCATCTATTCTGTCCGAACTTTTATTAATATCATATGATATTTTATTATTAGATTCCATATTCCCTCCAACTTAACAAAAAATGTAATTTATAAAAGTAAGTATTACTGTAACTACAATATATTTTATACTCTTATTATATAATTTTGACTTACAACTGCAGATTTTAGAATTGACATACACTTGATTTAATATTTCTTTTTTTACAGTTTTTTCATTCATTCTTTCAAAATTATTTAAAAATTCTATCCTATCCATATTTGCAATATTTCCAAAGAAATAATTTGATTTTGGTATATTATTAATTTTTGTTCTTGCTAGTAATGTAAGAATTAGTAAAATTGCAGAAGTCATGCTACTAATAATTAACAATATTACAACTATTGTTCTTAATATTTCTATTAAACTCATTGTATTTATTGGAATAGAAATAAATTTTTTCAATATTTCTATGTTATTTACATTCAATATATTTCCTAATAATATTCCCAAAAAAGCTAATATAAATGAAGCTTTTAAATCAATATTGTTAATCCAAGAATTTACAATATCTAAGTTTTTATATGCATCTTCTTTACAAATTTTATTATTCATATTTTTCAATCTCCTTTAAATATTCCTCAAATTCACTAATATTTATTTCTTCGTAATTATGTTCAATTCTCCATTTTATTTCGAATTTTAGGCTATGTAACCTAGAGTTTTCTTTTGCCCATTTTAATGTTTCTGGTTTTAAATTTATCCACTTACATTTTTCCGCCATAAATTTCATATACTCGATTGATTCTTCATACATTTCCAATTTATTATATATATGTATTAAATAGCAAGCAACTGATTTTTTTATTTCTTCTTCTGTATAATTAATTTTCTTTCCTACTTTAAATAAAAAACTTATTATTTCTGTCCAAAAGCTTGCCATTTTTTTGTTAATTTCACAATCTCTATGTAAATATGCTCCTAGAAGATCATAAATTAGATCATATAGTTCATTATATTTTTCGTTTATTTCTCGTGATCTTTGTTCATTTTGTTCTTTTTTTATTTCTACATCCATTTCCTTGTTTTTTAATTCTTCTTTTATTTTATCTAATTCCTTTATTGCATTAGCTAATATCATAGAAGTTTGTGTCTCTTCATACTCTATATTTTCTCGATTTGTATCATTTTTTGATTCATCTATAAAATCACTATAAAAAAATTTTGAAATATATCCACTAAAAATTTTTTGTTCTTTACATTTTACAACTTTTTTCCATGTTTTTCCTTTTAATTCGTCACTAAGATTTTTATAGGCATTTTCAGAAATAAATATCTCTCCTCCTTTTGCTAAATCAGAAAACTTACTTGCATGATTTGTCACATTTCCTACCCAAACACAATCAACTTCGTTTTCTTTTTCTTCATTACTCTCTACTCCATACATTCCGACCTTTGTTAATAATACTTTTCCATAATCAATTCCTATACCACAATCAATAGTTTTATTATTTATGTTATTTCTTAAATGTTTATTTAAACTAAAATCTATTGCTGTTGCCATACTTATAGCACAATTTAAGGCTTTATCTATTGCTTTTGTGATTTTTTGATCTTTAGTTTTAGAATCCATGAATACAGCCATTATTCTATCTCCTAAAAAATTTCTAGTAACTCCTCCATTCTTCCTAACACACTCAACACACATTCTCATAAAAGCTCTATAAATTTTTACCATGTTCTTTGCTTTGCTATTTTCCGTTAAATCTGTAGATTTTCTAATATCAATAAAAAGAATTGCTGCCATGATGGAATAAGCTTCGTTATTATTCTTCAAATCATCTGTCGTTGGAGGAAATTCAGTATTTATTGATATTTCATCTACAGATTTTTCAACTATTTCTTTTATTTTATTGTCCATATCTTCAAAATCTTGTTTACTTAACAAATCGTTTACCTCCTAATTTTGCTATATTATATCATATTCCATATAGAAAATCCAGTAATTTCCAGATATTAACCATTTTCGCAATATTCAGTTTTGTTTAATTAAAAAATTTTTAAGTTTATTTTTGAAATCTATTGCGTTTAGTTAACTATTGTTGTATAATATGTTTGTTAACAAATACATAAATACTTCTCCCTTCCATAGTTATACTTGAAAGGAGGTGAAATAAGTAATGGCTGGGAGTATAGAAAAAAGAGGAAAAAACAGTTACAGGTTAACAGTATCAGAAGGATTTGACCTAAATGGAAAACCAATGATACACAGAAAAACTATTCATGGAACAAAAAAAGAAGCAGAAGTCGAACTAGCAAAATTTGTTACTGAAGTACAAAATGGCTTAGTCATAGATGGTAAATCTCTTAAATTTTCTGAATTTGTTGATGTATGGAAAAGAGATTATGGTTCAAAAGAATTAGCTCCTACAACATACAAAAGATATTGTAGAATGTTAGAAACAAGAATTTTGCCATACTTTGGACATTTCTATATCAACAAAATCAGACCAACTGATATTATGAAATTCTATGACTTACTTGAAAAAGATACTCAATTAGTTAGAAAAAAAGGTAACAATGGTTTAAAAACTAAAAAACCTCTATCTGGCAAAACCATTTTAGAACATCATAGATTATTAAGAGCAATGCTTCATAGAGCAGTTTACTGGCAATTAATTGTAAGTAATCCTGCTGAGCGTGTTCAACCACCTAGAGCTAAAAAACCTAAAAGAAGATCTTATGATGATGAGCAAGCTAAAATATTATTAGAAAACTTAGAGAAACTTACTGTAGAAGATACTAAATATAAAGTTGCTATCATTCTTACTATCTTCACTGGTGTTCGTTTAGGTGAATTAATGGGATTAGAATGGCAAGATGTTGATTTTAGAAATGGAATTATAAGTATTAACCGTTCTAGTCAGTATCTATCAGATATGGGAGTATTTACAAAAGTTCCTAAAACAGAAAGCTCCATTAGAGAGATTGCAATACCAGAATTTATCATTTCTTTGCTTGAGGAATATAAGTTATGGTATGAAGATCAAAAATCGCTATATGGCGAATTATGGACGAATTCTGATAGGTTATTTGTACAAGCTGATGGCAAACCTATGCATCCTTCTTCTATTAGCAAATGGTTTGTTAAATATGTAAGTACAATAGGATTACCTGTAATTAATTTTCACGGATTAAGACATACAAATGCAAGTTTACTAGTTGCACAAAATGTTGATATAGCTGTTGTTTCTGCAAGACTAGGTCATGCACAAATAAGTACAACACTTGACTTTTATGTACATCCACTACTTTCTCATAATAGAAAAGCAGGATATGCACTAGAAAACTTATTATTACCAACAAGATCTTAATTTTACTTTTTTCTAATTTTCACAAATTACAAATTTTCACGATATAAAAAAGTAAAAAACTTTGAAATTTATATCTCCTTCCCAAAAGTTTTTTACTTGTAGATTTTTATAAAAAATATAAACTTATAGTAAATTTTTTATTGAATTTTTATTAGAGTTTCGGGCATTTGAGGTGGTTATTTTACCCAATTTTTACCCAATTTGACATAATAATGCCATTTTCAAGCATTATTGCAACCAATTTTAAGACAACAAAAAATCACTAAAACCGTTACAGTTCTAGTGATATATGCTTTGGTTGCGGGGGTAAGACTCGAACTTACGACCTTCGGGTTATGAGTGTAACCGACAAATCTCAATATGTCCATAGAATTTTAAGAAGTGCTATTCTGTAAGGTTTTCAGAACAACACTCATTTTTTTTATTTTAATATTTCTATTTTTTCTCGTTCCAGTTGTGGTCAAAAAAGTGGTCAAAATTCTCTATATATTTTTGTATTTTTTGTATTTAATATATATTACTATTGATGCTATGCTTAAGCTTAATAAAGCAATTATAAATATATTTTTGGAAGTGCCTGTGTTAGGCAGTTTCTTGTTTTCATTTGCAGTAGTTGAATCATTTTTTTGTTCTTTGTTTTTATTGTTTCTTTGCTCTTTTTCTTCATTTTTATCCTTGCTAACAACAGTTATTGACTGTCCTACTGTTTTTGTTATATTTCTCTCTGTATAGCTTATGGTTATAGTTGTTTTTCCTAATGTTAAGTTTTCACCATCTGTTACTGTATAAGTTGTTATTTCTTTTGAGCTTCCATCGCTATATACTGCTATAACTTTCATCCCTGCCAAATCAAAATTTTCGCCTTCTTTATATTCTGTCTTTGTTGGAGCTTGCGTTATACTTATATCTGTTAATATCTTTTCTGTTGGTGGTTCAGGAGTAGTTCTTTCTATTTTTATATCTTTTGTTATAGTTCCTATGTCTTCTGACACATAACTAATTGTTGTCATTTTTATATTGCTTAATGAAATAGTTCCTGTTCCTTCTTCAGTTCCTGCTTTATATTTAATATTTATTATGTCTTGAACTTTTGTTCCTTCTGCCTTATATATATTAAATTCTCCTGTATTGCTGTTATATGTTAAATTCCAATTATTTACTCCTGTAACTGTCATATCTGTTATATTAGAACTTGCTTCAATTTTTCCACTTACTATTCCTATTTCTTCGTCTGAAGATATGTTTATTGTTAATTCTTTTGTTTCTCCTGGTTTTACTGTACTATCTCCATTAATAGCTATTTGTGGATCTGCTCCATACACTAATGTAGTTAATACTGACAAAAATACTATTGTAAATAATATAGTTATTATATTCTTCTTCATTTCAAATTCTACTCCTTTTTTTAAAAAATTATATAATGTAATTTTTATTTAGTCAAGCTATCTAGTCCAACTAATATTCTTACCATTTTTAGAAGGTCTATGTCATCTGCATAATTGTCATCTTTAAATATATTAGATGCTTGCAAATATGCTCCTGTTAAGTTATTGTCTAATCCTGCTCTATATCTTGCAAGTCTTAAGACATCTATATCTCCCATTTCTCCATCACCATTAAGATCACCAGTAACTACTATTGTATATTCTATTTGCTCATCATTTAAAAATATTTTTAATGTCATTCCTGTTGATAATTTTGTATTTTCATTTGTTATTTTTTCTGTTCCTTTAAATATTTCTATTTGTCCATTTGTGTCTATTTTTTCAGTCAAACTTTCTACTGTTTCTCCCGGATTTATTGATTTTATATATATCTTTCCGTCTTTTTTAACTTCTTCTAAATCGTGAGTTTCTATTGACAATTTTTCTGATACAGTAATATTTTGTATGGTTGTTTTTGTTATATTTCCTTCTGCATAACTAATTGTTACGCTTGTTTTTCCTGCTGTTAGATTATTTCCGTCTGTTACTGTATAGTTTGTTACTGCTTTACTACTTCCATCGTTATAGCTTGCTGTAACTACCATCCCTGCAGTTTCAAAGTTTTGTCCTGCTACATAACTTGTTTTTGTTGGGGCTGTTGTTACTGCTATTTCTGTTAATGCTTTTGCCACTACTGTTATGTTTTGAGTTACTGTCTTTGTTATTCCGTTTTCTGTATAGCTTATACTTACATTTGTTTTTCCTGCTGTTAGATTATTTCCGTCTGTTACTGTATAGTTTGTTACTGCTTTACTGCTTCCATCGTTATAGCTTGCTGTAACTACCATCCCTGCAGTTTCAAAGTTTTGTCCTGCTACATAACTTGTTTTTGTTGGGGCTGTTGTTACTGCTATTTCTGTTAGCTCTTTATATTCTCCTTGTGATACAAAAATTGGATATCCATTATTTATATTATCAATATCTAACATCCATCTTGTTAAATTACTATCAATATTACTATTTAATAAATTAACAAATGATAAATTTTTCATTTCTTCAAATGTTAATTTTCCTGAAAATCCTTTGTTATACCCTTTTTCATAAGTTGCTGTTGTTTCTAAATAATAACAATTATTTATCTCTATTCCCCCATTAGTGCCTCCCGTAATACCTCCAGGATATTTACCAGTAACAACTCCTATATTGTAACAATTTTCTATTAAACCTTGACAATATCCATCGATACCACCTGTGCCGAAAGATTCTGCTTGACCAGCTATTGTACCAATGTTATAACAATTTTGAATTGTATCATTGTTTCCTCCAGTTATTCCACCTATATAATTGCCTGTACCTGACACATTACCTACATTATAGCAATTAAATATTTTACCTACTTCACCAACTCGAGTACCACCGTTTATCCCTGTTATACCACCTACACAAGTATCTCCAACAATGTTTCCATAGTTTTGGCAATTATTGATTATTCCTAAATTTTGGCCAGCTATACCTCCACAATAAGTAGATCCTGTTATATTAGATTTATTTGTACAATTATTTATTAAACCATTATTATACGATGCTATACCACCTCCACCAAGAATTGTAGAATTTTCAATAGTCAAATTTTCAACTACACCATTTTCACCAATATATCCAAAAAATTCTCCTACCGTATTCATACCGGATATTTTATTGTTATTTCCTTCAAATGTTCCTTGAAAAGCTAAATACTTTGATGTTCCTATAGCCTTCCATTTATTTGTTTCATTACTTGTTATTTGTATATCACTCATTAAATACACAATTTTGTTTTCACAATTTTCTCCATCATTTACAATTGTAGCAAAATCTAAAAGGTCTTGTTCTGTATATATATAATATTTATCTTGTGTTAATTCAGGTGCAAGAGTTATATTTGTTTGCCAATTAAGAACTGGATATTTGTATATATTTTCATTTAAGAATATCCATTTATTGTCTAAGTTATTTAATCTTGTTAAAAAAACGTTACTTATTAATATGTTTTCTTCAATTGAAACTACATTATTTGTAGTTTCATCTATACCATTTACGGCTCCACTTGCTGTATAATTTAAATAATAACAATTATTTATCTTTGATTCTAAATTATAACCAGATATTCCTCCAGCTTTTGTCTCTCCTATTACATTTCCTACATTGTAACAATTTGAAACTTCTGTTTTTGCTCCAGTATTAAGACTTCCTATAATGCCTCCTACTCTCTCATTAGCAGTTACTTTTCCTGTGTTATAACAATTTTTTACTATTACAACATCAGTTTCATCAATTTGCCCTGTTTGTCCAACGATACCACCAGTATTATATGTACCTTCAATATTTCCTGTGTTATAGCATTCTTCAATTGTTGCATATTCTGCGTATTCAACAATACCACCAATAACAGAACCTTTTAATGAAGCATTATTATAACATCTTTTGATATTTGCTCCTCCCCAAATTTCTCCTACTATACCACCAAAAGTTGCTCCATACATTTTACCTGTATTATAACAATCTATTACGGTACCACCATTACAGATACCAACAATTCCTCCAATCTGAGTTCCACCAGCTTCAGTTATAGCATTGTTATAGCATTTTTCTACAGTGCCTTTATAGTTATAGCCAACTATTCCACCTGTTGTTCCACCTACGTGTGTACTACTTCCAGAAACTATTCCACATATTATAGCTCCATCATATCTACAGTTATATATTGTACCTTTATAGTTATAACCAGCTATACCTCCAACAGAATTTATAGCATTAATATTACTATTGTTAATACTAACATTTTTTATAATTCCTTCATGATTAACACCAAATAATCCTTGATAATCATTTGTTTTTTCTATGTATATTCCTGATATAGTATGGTTATTTCCATCGAATATTCCTTTAAATATATTTGCACTATTACTGCTATAATCGCCTATTGGTATCCATTGATTATTTTCGTCACATCCAAGATCTATATCTGCTGTTAAACATACTGTTACACCTTTAAATGTATCCCCATTATTTACTAATGCTGCAAAATTCCACATATCCTGGGCAGTATTTATATAATATTCTGTCCCACTGTATGCTATTGCCTTTAATGTCATCGCATTTTCAATTACAACATTTAAAATTGGTAATATTATTTGTAAAATTAATATAACACTTAACATTAGTGATATTTTTCTTTTTTGATACATAGCACATATCCCCTTTAATTCCCTTTTTACTATTTATATAGTACTAAACAATATGATTAAAATTCAATAGCCTTGTTTTTTGCTATCGCTCATCTTTTTGTTTCGCTATCTACGGAAACTATTTTTTATAAGTTTTAAATTTCTAATATTACATTTTTATTACATTTTATGGATATATTTGACATAAAGCTATGTAGAAATATTGTTTTTCTTAGGCTTTCTTGCTTTTTAAAAATTTATATGTAATATATTTTGCTTAATGCTATCAATTCTTTTTTAAACTTCTCAATCTGTTCATCTGTATATTTACCTCTTAATTCTCTTGCTTCTTTTGACCATTTTTTGAATTTTGCCTCTGTAAATCTCTTGATATTGTTATAATGCAATCCATACATCCTTTTGTATTCTCTTTGGTATTCTTTTAAAATTAAACTTGATGACATTTTTTCTTGATGTTTTTTATTTGCTCCTATTTCACTACAAGTCTTTTCTGTATTTAAATATAAATTATCACAATATATTTTATCTAATTTTAAAGAAATAAATAATTTGCAACAATTATTACATTTTTTTATTACAAAGTTATTTTGTATTACTTTAAATATTTCAAATCTTATTTGGTCTTCGCTATTATCTAATTCAAATACTTCTTGTACTTCTATATTATTTTCTTTTATTTTTTCAGCAACTTTAAAATATCAAGTCGTTTATCTTCTTTACTTAAACCACCATTTGATATATATTTTGTTTTTCTAGTTTTTCGTATACTATTTTTTTACATGTGTAGCGTGATAATTTCCACAATGTCCAACTAATTGATGGAGATATTATACAGTAACTTAAAATTATACTTTCAATACATTTTTTTATCTATGGTATAGCACACACTAGATATCTCAGTATATATCATATTGTTTTTTCAATGTTATATTTTATTCTTTCCATGATATTCCTTTTTTAATAAAGTTAATACCGAAAGATTATAGTTATCTCTCGGTATTATTATTCTTTATATAAAAATACCTTTTACTCTCTCCGTAATCTTTTGCTAATTCATAACAATATATTTCATTAAAATTAAACTGTCTTAGGTATTCTTTTTCATTTATTAAATTCTTGAATGCTTCTTCTTGTGTATTACCAGATGATATTCCAATCAATTGTGAATTTTCACAATCTGGTTCAATGCTCTCTGAATCTGGTTGATATGTATATCCCTCATTTGTTAAGAATAAATAATTATTCATCTAATCACCCTTTTATTTATTTTTTTAATAGATTAATTAATCTGTCATTTTTATATATTCTGTCTCTTCCTATTTTTTCTGATGAAAGGAATCCCGCTTCTTCTAATTGACTTAAATATGACATTGCCGTTTTTCTTGTAACTCCACATATATTTTCGATATAATTTATTTTTGTATAAACTTCGAAAAATAGTCCTTCTAATAGTTCCTTACTATATATCTTAGGCAATTTTTCTTTCAATTCTTCACTATATTTTTCCATTTCACCTTGAATGTCTTTAATTAATTTCATCGTTTCTTCTGCAGTTTCTTCAATTCCAATTAATATATATATAATCCACTCTTCGAAATTATTTGTTTCTCTTACTTCTTTAAATAATTTGTAATATGTTTGTTTATTGTCGTTAATGTATCTACTTAAATATAGAATTGGACTATCTAATAAATCCTTTAATACTAAATATAAAATATTTAATATTCTTCCAGTTCTTCCATTACCATCATAAAATGGATGTATTGATTCAAATTGATAGTGTATAATTGCAAGTTTTATTAGTGGATCTATCATATCATCGGTGTTTATATACTCTTCTAAATTTTTTAAATATTCTCTAACTTCTTTTTCTGTTTCTGGTGGAGTATATACAATTTCTCCTGTTTTCGAATTTTTTAAAACTGTTCCTGGAATTTTTCTGATTCCTGCATTGTTGTGTTCTATTATTGATTGAATCTCTACCAAAATATTAGTAGTTATCATTTCTTTTTCTTTTACTAAACTATAGCCTCTCCATATAGCACTTCTGTAATCTACTACTTCTTTAGCGCTTTCATTCCTATAATTACTTTGAGTCATTGCTTTATATATTTCATCATGTGTAGTAACTATATTTTCTATTTCACTACTGTCTTTCGCTTCATTTATTGTTATAGCATTTATTAATATATGTTGATTTGGTATTGTTCTTGTATATCCTTTTAATTCTGCAAGTGATCTATTAGTTCTTGCTAATTGTTCTAATATTCTTACTGTTCTGAAATTATCTTCTGGTGGCAGCATTTTTAATTCATGTTTCATTTTTTATACCTCCATATGTGTATTATAATATAAAATTTACACACATGCAATAAATATGTGTAAAAATTGCAAAAAATTACACATATTTTCAAAACATGTGTAATTTAAATTATAATTTTCTTTTAGTGGTGTTTTCATTTTTTATACTTTCTTTTTATATTTTTTATACTTGCATATTATATCAAATAAAAATTATATAGTTATATATTTTTTATTATAAAAACTTCACTAAAATATACTGTAACTGCCTATATATTTATATCTTATAGAGGTGAACTTTTTCTATTTTATTAGTGATTTATCAAAAATATATGTATCATATCCATTATATACACCTTTTTGCACTAACCCTGTTGATTCCACTTCTTCATAAAATTTATTTCTACCTTTGTGTATATATCCAGAATCTTTACAATAGTTGATATAATCTGCAAATACTTCGCTTCTTTTTCTAACTCTTCCACTTCTTAGTAAACTTCTCATCCTGTCTTTATCATATATATATCCAATTACTGTATTACTATCCATTTTATATGATTCTATAATGTTTTGACTTTCCTCTACATTAGAGAATTTATTTTTTCTTACTGCTTTTATATATCCTTTTAATGATATTGCTGCCAAATATTCTAATGCTTGTTGCGTTACCAATTCATTAAAGTTGAAATTACTTTTTTCTGTTTCTGTAAATACAGCCTCAAATGGAATTATAAAAAGTCTTCTGAAATATCCATTACTAGTATCTGCAACTTTTGGCAATTATATTAAATAAATCCCAATGTTTTACTTTTTTTACAATTTTATTACATTTTTATTTGTCATACCTCTTATCCTTCTTTCTTTTTTCTTCTTTTTTTAATTTTTACTCTCATAAAAGTGCATTGAGGTATTTTCCCCATTTATAATTTAGAACTAACAAAATTTATTGCTTTTTAAGACAACAATACATTTTTTTAGTTATGAAATATTACTTTTTATATTTTTGTAATACAATAATCGTATAAAGATTCGGGTTGGTATTTTAGTTTTGTGGTTTATACCAACTTTTTTTCTTTTATTTTTTTAATTTTATTTCATAACACATTTGATAAAATGTTGATACTATCGCATCCAATAAATGATACAAATTCAAGTATATTTACAAATGATATGAATATTAGAAAAAAAATTATACCTTCCATTCTACTTCTCATTTCTAAATAAAAAGCAAAATATTCTAAGCATATAAAAATCCCATAAATACTTTGCTTTTGTTTTTATATTTTTACTTTATAATAAATAATAATTCTGAAATACATCTATAATCTTTTCCATCTTTTGACCAATGAAATTTTATTTCATTTAAATCATTTTTGTCAAAAGTATTTAATTTACTGTTAATTTCCTTTTTTAACAAATTCACATTTCTTTTTAATTTCCAACTTTCATATATGTTTTCAGAATCAACAAGGACTAGATAAAATCTATTTGCTGCATCGAAACGCATTTCTCCTTGATTTTCATATAACCATATCATTAACTTTTCCGGATTGTTTTTATAATACTCAATTACTTCTTTTTTCATATTGTTTAAATCTTTAATAAAAACCTTTGCCTTTTCTTCTACCGATTCGTTTAGCAAATTATTCAAACATACCGTTAAAGCTTTATCATTTAAATCATCTGGTATTGTTATATTTAATTCTCTTGCAATTTTTTTTACACAAGTTAATTCGCTTTTGCTTCCATATTTTTCTTTTAATTTTTCAGAAATTGAACTCTTCATTAATTCATCAGGAAAATATGTAACTTTAAGATCAAAAGGTATTGAATCTATAAAAAAATCTATCTTTTCTACCAGATCTACTGTTGGTAATATTCTTTTATTATTATTAAAAATGTTTTCTATTAAAACAGTGGACCAATGGTTATACCATGAATTTAATGTATAACCATATACACTTTTTTGTATAGTTCCTGCAATCGCATCTTCAATCTCTTCATATTTTGATATTTTTTTAACATAATTATTTACAATGTTTTTTTCTAGGTTGTTACCCATTGAACCTCCCCAGTCAAAACTAATCATTTTGTTTAATTCTGCCTCTATATCTTTTATTTGTTCTGAACTTTTCAAAATTGGTTCACTTTTTATAAAATCAATTATCATGCTTTCTGTTATATCTTTGCTATTTAATATATTATTAAGATTTTTTTCAATATTATATTTTTCACAAAATTTAGTTAGAGTTTTTGCCTTTGATATACTACGCAATAGATAAAATTTTTTAGAATTACTTTCTTTATCTATTTTTCTAAATTCATTATTTTTATATAAATTATTTAAATCGTCATAGTTCATTTTTTAACCCCCATAATTCCCCATTCTTTTCATCAATTTTAAAATATTTCTTTATTATATCTATAAAATCAATTTTATTACTTAGATGATTGTATTTTAATAAACATTTAACACATAACGTTATTAATTGATTTGTATCATATAACTCGTTTACTCTGCATTTTTTCTTTATTTCTCGTTCTATTTCTTGCTCTATTTTTTGTTTAGCAGTTTCCTTTTTTATAGATAATTGCTTTTCACTTTTGTTCTTTTTGTATATAACAAGTAGATCTCCTTTTATTGTTATTTTCCTATTCAATTGTCGAGGAGTAAAAGTTTTTTGCAACAACATTTGACAATCCACAAATTCAAAGTCATTTTTTAATAATGCATTTGATATAGCTTCCCACTCATTTCCACTAAGAGAATGATATGTATATATAAAATAAGATTTATCTTTTAATACTCTACTAATTTCATTGATAGCCTGTTCTATGTCTCTAGAAAAATTATCACTATCTTTATTTCTTTCACTACTATTTGAAATAACAATCTCATTTTCGTAGTCCACATCAAATCCTAGCCATGCATTCCATATCTGACTTTGTTCAAAATATGGCACTGTATCTCCATAAGGAAAATCAGTAAATATAAAATCAATCGAGTTTGATTTTATACTTAATCGTTTTGCGTCCTCATTTTTTATATAATAATTTCCCGTATTTTTCTTTGATTTATAGATTTTTATATAATCTTTTTTTCCTTTAATAACTTTATTTATTCTATTTTCAAAATAATAAAAAACATTATTTTCTAGATATCGCTGTCCTATATAGAATCCTGTCATCCAGGCTCCTTGTGACATATCTCCTCTAGAAGTTATTGGTGGTACTAATTTAGAACAATTTGCCAAATTTGATGTGAATGCAAATTTAAATAATTTTTTTTCATTTGTTTCTGGTAATTCACATATTAATTTGTATAAATATGAATGGCATAACAATGCACGTTTAGAAAACAAATCAGAAACTTTCATTTTTTCTTTAGCAGATATTCTGGAATTCTTTATTAATTTATTCTTTGGAAACCAATAACTTAGTTTGATATTTTTTTCTGCATCTATAAAATCTTTTTTTTCTGCATTATTTAACTCATATTCAAACATTTTTTTTGAATTTGAATTTATTAATTTTATTTTTAAAGGTTCATCATTGTTATTTCTTAAAATTGTTATAATCTTATTATCCTTAAATGAATACCATTTTTTTGAAAATTGTTCATATTCTTTTTTTATTTTTCTAAAATAATCTTCAACAACTTTTATATCTATATTAGGATCTAGTACACAATCTGAAATAAAATTAGCTATTGGATTCAAGTCATTTAATATAACATCTCTATCTAATAAAACTCCTTCTATACCCAATCCACCATATCCTGAAAAAGGATCTAATATCAAATCACCTTTTTTAGAATATTTCTTTACAATATTTTTTATCTCTAATGATGGTTTCTTTCCCCAATACTTGTGCATAAGATATATTGATGATGGAGAAGCATCAGTTATATTACCCATTCAATCGCCTCTTTTCATGCCAATTATTTATAAAATTCTGTAATATTTTATATCATAAAATTCTCCTTAAAACAATAAAATCAAACACTTTTTATTAGGAAATCTATATAGCACATTCAAAACACGCATAAAAATATATTTTTTATTTCATTACCTTCTTTTAAACCCATTTTATTTTTCTCCTATCTCTTTTTGGCAATTATATTAAATAAATGCCAATGTTTTAACTTACCTAATCCTGTTAATGCATCGTTTTCTGCTTCATTAAAAAACACTATATCGAAATCATTAAATAATGACATTACTTCATCTCTAGACAAAAATATCATTTCTGTTTTAATTCCATTCCAACTATCATTTAGTCCAAAGAAATTTCCAACAAAATAGTCATTCTTAAATAAGTTTGATTTTATTTTATCCCATAATTCATCAAATTTATTTTTATTACAAAATGGTAAACAGTAGTTTGCTACAATTAAATCACTTTTTTCTAATTCAATTTTTTCAAACTCTTGCTTTTGGAATTTAAGTCTTTTTCTTTCTTCCTGATTTAATCTATTATAAATTCTCTCACTTACATCTTCTCTATCAATTGCAATTACATTCCAATTATTTTTTATTAAATATACTGTATCATTTCCTGCTCCACATCCCAGATCAATTGCTTTATGCGGATTGCATTTTACTTTTTCAATAAAGTATTTAACATTACCTCTTGGTGTTTCTGATTCAGTATTATTATAATATTTTTCTATGTTTTTCATTTATTTTTTCTATCCTAACTCATTATTTATTTTATGTGTTGGAAAATTCTTTTCCTTTAAAACTTCCTTTATTACTTTTGGTAATATTTTGTATTCGTCTATCTTTTTTAAATCAATCCACTCGTAATGCAAATAATCTTTTCCTTCTATATTTTTCATTGTGTATTCTATTTTTTTATCATCTTCATTTGTAAATTCTATTTTATGTACAAACATTATCTCATGATATTTTGAACCTTTCATCTCAAAAAAGTTTTCAATTGTTGCTATATATCCTGTTATTTCGATGTCTTTTCCTAGTTCTTCCTTAATTTCTCTTTTTATTGTATCAGCCGAATTTTCTCCTATTTCGACTCTTCCTCCAATTAAGGCATAGTGATCAGAATTGATATTTTTGTGGGCTAAAATCTTGCCATTATGAATTAGTACTCCTGCTGCTCTTACATTTAATACATAATCTTCTACATTAATTGTTAAATCCATATAAATCTCTCCTTTCATTTTCCAAATTATACCACTATTTGATTGTTTTTCAAATATATTTTATTTTTTTGCAATCTTTTTTCAGCGATAAAAAGCCAGAAAATATAATTTTCTAGCTTTTAAATGTTTATTTTTTGTTTAATTCTTTGTATCTCTTAATCTTCATTGTTGAAGTTTTTTCAAACTCGCCTTCTTTAATTTCTAAAGATTTGATGGCTTTATAAGATGTTAGTTTTTTGTTAACTTCTTTAACGTTTTTCCAAATTAGATCATAAATTTCTTTTTCAGAAAGTTTTCCATGTAATTCTTCTATTTTATCATAGTCTGGTAAAACTCTTGCTGTAATAATTAATTCTTTTTCTTCTTTTTTACTATTGGCTTCTGGCTTTTTTCCATAAACCATTGATTCTTTTATTTCCTCAACTTTGTCTAAAAGCATTTCGATTTCTTCTGGGTAGATATTTTTTCCGTTTTGAGTTACAATAACGTTTTTACTTCTTCCTGTTATAAATACGTATCCTTCGTCATCAACATATCCAATATCTCCTGAATGGAAGTATCCTTCTTCATCTATTGCTTTTTTTGTTTCTTCTTCGTCTTCATAGTAACCTATCATTAAAGTTGGTGTTTTAATTAATAGTTCTCCTTCTCCGTCTTCATTTGGGTCTTTTACTTTTATATCGGCTTGTACTATTGTTTTTCCTGCTGATCCAATTCTAGTTTTGTATTCAGGTGTTACTGCTGATATTGGTGCTGTTTCTGTTAACCCATATCCTTGTAAAAATGTTATTCCTATATCCTCCAACCAATTTCCTACTTTCTTGTCTATTGGTGCTGCTGCTGAAACTATTATTCTTAAGTTTCCACCCAAATTGTCATATATTTCTTTGAATACTTTTTTCTTTATATCTATTCCAGCTCCTTTTAAAGCGTTAGTAACAGATATCATTGTATTTACCATCTTATCTTTTTTGCTTTTTACTATTTTTTCGTTTATTTTTTTGTATAAGCTTTCTACTAAAAGTGGAACTGTTAGGATTGCTGTTGGTTTTGCTTCTTGTAAGTTTGGCACTATGTATCTCAATCCTTCGCATATTGCAACTGATGCTCCTGTAGCAATTGGTAATAAGAAACCTATTGTTGATTCATAGCAGTGGTGTAGTGGCAATACTGAAAATAACATATCTATTGGATATAATTTTACATAAGCTGATACTGCATTTATATTTTCTGCTAAGTTTCTATTATTTAACATTACACCTTTTGCGTTTGATGTAGTTCCAGATGTAAAGAATAATATTTTAAATTCCTCTGGGTCTATTTCTATTTTTTCAAAACTATTATCTCCAGATTTTATTATTGCTTTACCTAAATCTATTAGATATTTTAATCCTACATCTTTTCCTTCTAATTTCTTGTCAGATTTCATTTCTATGAAATATTCTACTTCAGGAACTTGCTCTTTTATTTTTTGAATTTCTTCTTGTTTTTTTGGTGAATAGATTATTGCTGATGCTTTTGATCTTCTTACTATATTTTCTAATTCATTTACTGGTAATTCTCTATCTGTTGGTACTGCGATTCCAACTCCACAAAGCATTGCCATGTATGATACGTACCATCCGTATTGTGTTTCACCTATAATAATTACTTTTTTGTCTCTTAGGTTTAAAACATTTGTCAATGCTGTTCCTAATCCAAATACATCTTCTTTGAATTCTTTGTATGTTGTAATTTTATATGGTTCTTTATGATCAGGCTTTTCCAATATACAATCTTCATTTGGATATTTTTCAGCTGATTGCATGAAGAATTCTTTTACTGTTTTATAGTGTGTCATATCTTCATAAGGTGTTTCTCTTTTCTTCTTTAAGTTCTTTTTTTCTAATTTTTCATAATCTATTTTGTCTAATTCTTCCATGACATCCATTTTCATCTTTTTAAATTTCATCTTAGGAACTTTTATGTCTCTTAATCCCATTTTTATTACCTCTTTTTATTCATTATTTTTATATTGTATATTATATATAAAATTAGCTTTTTTTTCAAGTATAGAACAGTTGGTCGATTTTTTTATTATGTAAAATAGACAATACTTACCAAATATATTATATATGTTAATACAAACAAAACTCCATTACCTCTGGTCATTTCATTTTTTTTGCCAATAAACGGAAATAGTCCTAATATAATTGAACCTACTATTAGAAGAATTATATTACTGTCATAGCTTTTAGAATATTTTATTGGTGCTAAGAATGCTGATAGTCCAATTATTAACAAAATATTAAATAATTGTGAGCCTAAAATATTTCCTATTGCCATATCTGTCTCTCCTTTTTTTGTTGCTGCTATGGATGTTATTAGTTCTGGTAAACTTGTACTAAATGCTATTATTGTTAAACTTATTAACTTCTCACTTATTCCTAATATTTTTGCTATTTCTACTGAGTTGTCGACTACTAAATCTCCTCCTAATTTCAAACCTGCAATTCCTATAATAATTCCAAATAATGATTCCCATAACGGAACTTGTTTTTTCTCTTCTGCCATTATTTCTATAATTTTTTCTTCTTTATCAAATTCTTCTCCTTTTTTTGCCATTATCAAATTGTAAATTATAAATAAAATGCAAAATGTTAATAATATTATTCCTTCCTCTTTTGTAATGATATTTATTTGAGTTTCACTTCCGTTTACACATAAAAAAAATAATAAAATTGTTGCAAATATTGTAAACGGTATTTCAAAAATTCTTGTTTCTTTTTTGAATACTAGTGGTTTAATTATCGAACATACACCTAGTATTAAAAACATATTTGCTATATTACTTCCTACTACATTACCTATAGCTAAATCAGAATGGCCTTCTATTGCCGATGTTACACTTACTACTAATTCTGGCATTGAAGTTCCTATTGCAACTATTGTTAATCCTATTACGATTTCTGGTATATGAAATCTTTTGGCTATTTCGCTTGCTCCATCTACCAAAAAATCTGCGCCTTTTATTAGCAATACAAAACCTATAATGATAATTATAATATTTAAAAGCATTTTTTCCCCTCTTCCTTTTATTAATTCTTATTTTGAATTTTTGAAATTATACATTATTTAATTTTTTTATCAACCATTATTTAATTTATACTTTTATTAGATCTTTTATTTTTTCGTACTTACTTTCTCCAATTCCATTAACTTTTTTGATATCTTCAATATTGATAAATTTTCCATTTTTATTCCTATAGCTTATTATTTTTGTTGCTATTGATGCTCCAATTCCAGGCAATGTTTCTAATTCTGTTTGATTTGCAGTATTTATATTAACCTTATTATTGGTATTATTGTTTTTTGTTGATTGTGCTAATTCTATATTATCGCTACGCTTAGATATATATGTATTTGTGTCATCTTTTATTTCATTACTGTTATCTCCTTTTTTAGGTATATATATCTTTACTCCATCTTCCAAAACAAAAGCTAGATTTATATTATTTATATTAGCTTCTTCAGTTATTCCTCCCGCTTTATCTATCGCATCTGCTATTCTACTATTTTCGTCAAGCTCATATATTCCTTCATTTGCCACTGCCCCCGTTATATATATTATTATCTTATTTTTATTTTCTTCTTTTGTATATTCTTCTTCCTCATTTAATATACTAAAGTTAGTGTTAATTTCCGTATATTCTTTTTCCTTTATAAAAAAATAATATATACTTATAATAACTATAAAGCTTAATAATACGGCTATAATTGTTTTTTTATTTATATTTTTCATATTGTCCTCCTTTTTACTTTATTTAAAATTTTTGTAGATTTTTGAATTTTTATGTTGAAAATTTTGTATAAGTAATTGAATTTTTTATTAAAATATTGTATATTAATCTATATATTTTTATGGAGAGTTATAATGAGAATTAAAAAAATTTTGATTGTTTTATTTATGCTAATATTTATTTTAAATATTTCTATAAGTTATGGAATTTCAGATGTTCCAGATATTTCTGCTGGAGCTGCAATTTTAATAGATAGTTCAAGTGAAAAAATTATATATTCAAAAAATGAATCTGAAAAAATGTATCCAGCTAGTACAACAAAAATTCTAACAGCAATTTTAACAATAGAAAACTGCAATTTAGATGATGTAGTTACTGTACCTTATGAGGCAATATCTTCTATTCCATCTGGATATTCAGTTGCTGCATTACAAGTTGGAGAACAACTTACCGTTGAGCAATTACTCCAAGTTATGCTAATTCACTCTGCTAATGATGCTGCTAATGTACTTGCTTATCACGTTTCTGGATCTATTGATGCTTTTGCTAATTTAATGAATCAAAAAGTTGAAGAATTAGGCCTTACAAATACTCACTTTACTAATCCAAGTGGCATGCATAATGAAAATCATTATACAACTGCTTATGATTTAGCAATTATAATGAAATATTGTATGAAAAATACTACTTTTAGAAAATTATCGAGTTTAAAATATTGTACAATTCCTGCTACAAACAAATATGACCAGAGAGTTTACAATACTACAAATGAACTATTAATATATGATAATAGAGACGTACAGAGTAATTATTATTACAAATATGCTATTGCTGGAAAAACCGGATATACAACTGAAGCTAAAAATTGTTTAGTTTCTGTTTCTAACAAAGATGATTTAGAATTAATTTGTGTAGTTCTATCAGCAGGTTTATACCCTAATAATTTAAGTGCAAAATTTGTTGATACAAAAACTATTTTCAACTATGGTTATAATAACTATACAATTAGAAAATTAAGAGAACAAAATGCTATAGCAACTCAAATAGAAATCAGTAATGCTACAAAAGAAACTCGAAATCTAGATTTGTTAATTTCTAAAGATATAACTGCTCTAGTGTCTCAAGATGATTTAGAAACTGAGTTTTCTCCCGAAATCCAAATTACTGAAAATTTGTTAGCACCTATTGCACAAGGTCAAGTTGTTGGAAAAATTGTTTATAACATTGATGGAATTGAATATTCAGCAGATTTAATTGCTTCTCATAGTGTTGAAAAATCAGGATTTTTGACAATTATGTTTCAAATCTTTTTAATTGTTTTAATTTTATTTTTATTATACAAATTATTATTTGATAATTACCCAAAGAAAAAAATTTATAGAAAAAAATAATTTTATTGATATAAAAGGCAGATTTAAATCTGCCTTTTTAAAAATCTTTACCTATAACTATAGTTACATCAACCAAACTACTACTTGATTTATTTGTTGAAATATTACCTACTCCTAAGGTTTCTTTAATATTTTTTAATTTCTCGTTTTTTATATCCTTTTTATTTGTTATTATTGTCTTTGATATTGCTGTCGTATTTCCAGTTTTTTTAACTTCATATCCAGCTTCTTCTAAAACTGTTTTTGCTTTTTCAAGTTTTGTTTTATCTCCACTTCCATTTAGTAGTTCAATTGTTACTTTTGAAGTTGTTGTGGTACCTGACCCTATTGTATTGTTTGATATAGTATTTGTATTTTCATCCTCATTTTCAGTCTCATCACTATAAAACATTGATTGTATTAGTTCTTTTGCTGCTGTTTGATTAACAACAAATATACTTACATTATTAGTTTCAGATAAGTTTGGTGTTGTTCCTGGAAGTGCTGCTGTTTTTAAATTGTCTGTATTAAACTCAACTGCATAAGGAATATAGTCTTTTACATAAGAAATCTCTAAATTTGTTTCTACATTCTCATTAGCTATTTCTAATATTTGACCTAATTTAAATATGTTACTTGGTTTTAATGTTTGTTTTAGTGTTGCCATTATAAAGTCTCTTTGTGTTCTCATTCTTCCAAAATCATTGTCTCCATATTCAACTGGATAGCTGGTTCCATTATTATTATGTCTAAAGCGTAGTAATTGTTCCGCTTTATTTCCATCTATTGTTTGTGTTCCTGCTTTTAAGTCTATTACTAAATTTTGTGTTTTATCAGTATAATACATATTTATAGGAACATTAAATTCGACTCCGCCAATAGCATCTACAAGTTTTACTAGTGCCTCTGTTTTTATTACAATATAATATTTAATATCTAATCCTGTTATTTCATTTACAGCATCTAATGTTTTTTGTGGTGTTCTGGTAATATTATATAAACAATTTATCTTTTGTGATGATGTTGCTTTACTTTTATTCTTTCCTGTAAAAGTATCTCTTGGTATTGAAAGTAAATTAGCTGTTTGTGTATTAGGATTGTATGAAGCAACCATTATTGTGTCTGTCAATTCTGAGTCTAAGTCTGTACTCACTCCTAAAATTAATACTTTTATTTCTTTTAAATCTTTTTTTGTATTTTCATCATGGCCTACCACAGTTGCAAGCATTCCACCTAGTCCGCCGCCATTTTTGTATGTTCTATATGCAAACCAACCAATTAATATTATTAATATTAATAAGATTGCTAGTAATATTTTTTTCCATGTTTTTTTCTTTTTTCTGTTGTTTTTTTTCAAAATAATCACTCCTAAATTTATGTCCATAGTATAACAAACATTTTAAAAAAACGCAATAAATTTGCGCTTTTTTATTTAAAATTTTACAATCTTTTCATAAATTATTTTTGTTAAATGCGAATTCTGAACTTCACTATTTAATGTATTTTCAGGATTTACTTTTGTATATGCTCCTAACAGCAAAATACACACACCAACAATTAGTATACCTCTTACTAGTCCATATACAATTCCACCCATTTCATTAAATTCCTTTAATATTGGCAGACTTGCCACAAAATCTAGTAATGATATTATAATACTTAAAATTATTTTAACTCCAATAAATAATACTACTGCTGTTATAACACGCACTACATTTTTAGCTATATCTTCAGCTTGTTGTGGTAGTATATTATTTTCTAATTGATTAGTAATACTATTTTGTGTTTGTTGGTTTTCATTAATAATATTTGTTGCATTTTGAATAATTGTACTTTGTATTTTTTCATCTAGTGATGTATTGTTGATTATCATTTCAGATACAGGTTTATATATAACTATTGTTATTATTATTGCAATTAAACCAGCAAATAATTTTGCCCCTAATTTAACTAACCCTTTTTTATATCCTAAAAATGCTGATAGCAGTATTATTGCTATTAGTATTATATCTATAATAATTCCCATAAAACATTCTCCTTTTTTATTAATCAGTATATTAAAGATTTATAATTTCTATCTTATCTCTGTAAACAATTCCCGCAACAGAATCCGATAAAACAACACTTGTTATTTCTTGTTCTGCTATATATCTTTTTACTAGCCATCCACTTGTGTTTATAAATTCAACTTGTGATCCTAAATTTAATGCAATTATATTATTACTTGTATATATTTCTTTTGTTACTGATTCTGCTGTATATAATGATGTACTTTTATTATCTGAATTTATTATATTTACAATAGAATCTGCTGTAAATATTCCAGATGATTTTTCTTCGATAGTTATTGATGCATTTGATAAGTCTATTGATACAAACGAAATCTTTTTATTTCCATATTCTTGTATTGTTTCCATAGTTTCGTCTGCTTTAATCACAGTTATTTTATCAGTATACATGCATAACAATTTATCTTTTTCTTGATATTTTATATTAGTTATCAATTCGTTATTTTCTCCATTATATACACTCTTAATTGAATTTTCTGGATTATTTTTTCCTTCTTCTATTGGTATAATCTTAATATTTGATTTTATCATTGTTCCAGATGTGTCTATTTCTGCTATTCCCAAATATTTATTATCCTCAGAAATTGATGTTGAAACCACTCTTGTTGATTTAAAAAATGTTTTAAACAACTCTTCTCCTTTGTTGTCATACATTATTATAGTTGATTTATATAGTGTATCTACTATAGTTACTGCAACATATCCATTTTTATTAACAACAACCTGAGATATATTTCCTTCTACATTTTTTTCCCATAAAATATCCTTATCTGCTATTAAATAAAGTTTTTGTCCCTTGTCTTCTGCAATAGCTAAGTACCTATTATTAGGGCTAAATATTGGTTTGGTTACTTCTATTGTTAATGTATTTTCCTTTTTTCCTGTATTATCATATATATCAAAATTATTCTTATTTAATATACCTATATACTTATTAAATGCATATATACTTGAATTATCACTTTCTTCTATTTCAATACTAGGTAAATTATTTTGTGTTTTTTCTTTTCGAAATATGTTTTTATCTATCCAATTTCTTGTTTCTTTATTGTTTACATACACTATAGTTAATATAATAATAGCTATTAAAATGATTCCTATAATTAATGATATTGTTAACTTTTTCTTATTTACCTTTTTGGGTTCTTCTTCTCTCCAAAAATCTCTCATAATTTCTCCTATTCAAAAGCGACGTATTCATTTAGAATACATATCTATTATTTTATGACTATATTCTACTATACGAATTATAAAAAAGCAAGAAGATTTCTTGCTTTTGGTATATATTTAAAATTACTTATTTATTATAATTTGTATTATTTGCAATAGTCCTAAAGTTCCCAAAATTGGGTACATTGCATTGACTAAATTCGAAAATCCAAATCTTGAAAAGATAATAGAACTCGCACAAATTAATATGGCTATAACATCATAACTTTTTTTATTTATTGATGTATTCTTTAAAAAACTCATTCCTAATGAAATTGCGGTTGTAAAAATGGATATTAAAATAATCATGCCATAAATACTTTTTATATTAGGCCAAATATTATTTATTGCATAAACTGCTGGCATTTCTAATTCTTTTATATTAACATCAACGTTTACCAGAAATAAAAATATTATAGTTAGCAAAATCGCAATTATTACACTTACAATTATGGCTATGTATTTTATATCCTTATCTTTCAATATATAATTCTTCATCGAAATCAAAATAGGTATTAACAGAACGCAATTATAACTAGCATATAAAACACTTGTTAATAACCAGCTGTTGTTATTATCTACTGTCAAATAATTATTTAAAT
The DNA here is from genome assembly GCA_934154445.1 of uncultured Clostridia bacterium. Taxonomy (GTDB): domain Bacteria; phylum Bacillota; class Clostridia; order TANB77; family CAG-508; genus CAG-269. The sequence goes on along the minus strand of CAKPGC010000005.1, from coordinate 55,023 downwards.
TAATAAAATCTATATTTCCGAGATTGAATACTCCGTATTAAAATTACGACAATTATTAATATTGGAATTAATACTTCATTTACCCTTACCAATCCATTTACATTTGTTTTAAACAAAATTAAACATAATATTGCTAAAATTCCACTTCCAATTATGCTATTTATATTAAATTCTTGTTGTAAATATGCTCCAAATCCTGCTATCATAATATAAAATGATACTAAAATAAATATGTTTATTATTGCATTTGATATATTATTTATCTTTTTATTTTTTACAAATTCTTTTAAAAAGTCTCCATAATTATCTATATTTTTTTTACATACAATTTGAAATGTTTTATATATTGTAATTCCTATAATTGTACTTGAAATTAAAATTCCTATTAGTCCTTTAATTCCAAACGAAAAGAAAAACGCATATACTTCTTGACCAGATGCAAACCCAGCCCCAATTAATGTTCCTATAATTACAAATACTACTTTCAAAATTTCCATACAAGAAAAACCTCATATTATTTTATGAGGTTTCTTATATTATTATGTTTATTTCTTTCTTTTTCTTTTAATCCAAACTGAAATTCCAATAATGATTATTAATACTGGAACTATTGTAATAATTCCTAATATTATTCTGTTTTCTTGTTCTGTTGCTGTATAAGTAACACTTCCGGTGCTCTTTCTAACTGTAATATCTTCTTCTCTGTCTGACAAATAAGCAATTGAATTCAAGACTAAATCTTTATTTTTTCTATATAAAATCATTGGTGTATATGTTGATTGTGTTAATTGATAATCTGACACAAAATAATTTTCACCATATATAATTAACTTTGATTTGATTTCTTTTGCCCCTGTTTCCTCATTCTCTTCTGAAATCATTTTATCAAACTGAGCTCCTACTAAGAAGGCTCCTGTTTCTTCTCCTTCTTGTGCTGTATATGATGAGTTTTCAAAATCAGTTCTGAAATATGCATTTTCACTTGTTTTAATTAATTCTGTTCTTGTTACATTTAATGACTGCAATTCTTCATCACTTGCTACATTAATTTTCGTTGCATTTATAAATATAACACCCTCTGTATCATATAACTTATTGGTTGCATCTGCATATTGTATTTCTGGCATAATTAAATCTGCTGAATTAGATACCATTTTATTATAATCTGTTTCTCTAATAATTCCAACTTCAAATGGTTTTATACCATACATTGCTAAAATTTTATTTACATTGGTTAACTCTTTATTTTGTACCATTGCAGCATTTAACCATAATATGTTTCCACCATTATTAATGTAGTCAATTATTGCATTTGTTGCTATATCGTCAAAATCTTTTTCTGGTGTTGAAATCACTAATGTATTACAATCATCTGGTACTTTACCTTGTGATAATATATCTAATGTATATATTTCATTTACTTCATTTTCTAAGTACATACTTAAATACTGCATTCCACTTGTTAAAGAAAATGAACTATAACTGCTTAAAAAATATACTTTTGGAAGTTCTTCTGCGGCAACTGATCTAATTGAGGCTGTTAGCTTTTCTTCAGCTATATTTACTTTTTCATAAGTTGTATAGTCGTAAGAATATAAATCGCTTGATGCTAATACTTTATATTGGCTTCCTGATTCCACAATAATTCCTTGACTATCTGTTTCTATTCCATACTTTTCAGCAAGATCTGGTCTGTCAGTTGCTGTAACCGCTTCAACTTTTATTTTTTCATTTACTTTTGTATATTGTCTTGCTAAATCAAGTGTAGAATCGTCTTCAGAATATCCAATAAAATATATATTTATGTTTTTATCTATATCCTTAACTTGTTCTTTGCTTTCCTCTGTTAATGTAAACAACTTATCTTCTGTTAAATCTATTGGTGCCAAATCTAATCTTTGCATTAAAACTGTTATGCCTATAAAAAACGCAAGTATAATTGCTACTAACAATATTGTTTTAGTTCCATTAATCAACCATTTTTTCTTTATTATCTCTATAAATTTGTTAGTTTTCTCTGTTTTCTCTTTATTTATTTTAGTCTTTTTATTTTCTTTCACTTTTATCCTCCTCTTTAATAATTATTATAAATATTTATTTTACACTTTTTCTTCTCTGCATTACTATTACTGTTAATAATAAACAAGTAATTGTAAATGCTATGAATGTAACTGTGTCTCCTATATCAATCTGTCCTTGTGTATATTTATAAAACATATTGATGAAAGAATAACTTTCTAGACTTGAATTAAATTCTGGTAATACCCATGTAATTATAAAAAATCCTATTGATACTATACCAGATATTATTTGATTTTCTGTAATGCTTGATGTTAACATACCAAAAGATATGTATGACATTACAAATAACAAAAATCCTAATAGTGTTGCAAATGTTGTAGTTAATTTAGGTACTCCATAATGGCACAATATTCCAAAATACATAAATGTACATAATTCTGTGATTAAAACTATAAATAAAGCTGCTATAAATTTTCCTAAAACTACTTTTGTTATGCTAATTGGTGATGTCAATAAAAGTTGCTCTGTTCCTGTTTTTCTTTCTTCTGAAAATGATCTCATTGTTAACAATGGAATTATAAATGCCAATACTAATATTGTTGGTAATGTGTAATATATGTATTCAAAGTTAACATTTCCATATCCTATTACACTAAAATAAAATGATATACTAAATGCTATTAAAAATACTCCAATAAAGATGTATCCTATTGGTGTGCAGAAATATGATTTAAACTCTTTTTTTATAACTGGCCACATTATTTTTCTCCTCCTTCTATTAATTTCATAAATGCATCTTCTAATGTTGCATCTGCTTGTTTCATTTCAAATATTGTTATATTTTCCTTTGCAAATTCTGAGAATATTATTTTTCTTAAATCTGTATCTGCATTTGTTTCTAATACATATTGTTTTGTTCCATCTTCATTTTCTTTCATTAATTCTATTTTATTAATTTGTGGTATTTTTTCTTTTATTGTATCCATCTTGTTTTCTGTGTCTTCAACTGTTATATATAAACTATTATTGTTTGATACTTTTCTTTCTAAGTTTTCCGGTGTGTCTATTGCAATTATTTTTCCTTTATTAATTATTATAACTTTATTACATATTTGACTAATCTCTGATAATATGTGTGAACTCAATATTACTGTATGTGTTTTTCCTAGCTCTTTTATTAATGCTCTTATTTCCGTTATTTGTTTTGGGTCTAATCCTACAGTTGGTTCATCTAATATAAGTATTTGTGGTTCTCCAACTAGAGCTCCTGCCATACTTACTCTTTGTTTGTATCCTCTTGATAAATTACGTGTTAGTCTATTTTCAACATCTTTTAATCCTGTTTGTTCAATTATTTTTTGGACTTTCTCTTTTTTTGTCTTTCTGTCTACTCTTTTTAATTCTGCCATATATGTTATAAACTCTTTTACAGTTAAGTCTGAGTATAATGGAACTCCTTCAGGCATATATCCTATTTGAGATTTTGCTTTTTTAGGTTTTTTTGATATATCATATCCATTTATTAATATTTCTCCTTCTGTTGGCTCAATATATCCTGTTATCATGTTCATTGTAGTACTTTTACCTGCACCATTTGGTCCAAGTAGTCCAACAATTTCGCCTTCTTCTATCTTGAAACTAATATTATCTACCGCTGTAATACTTCCATATTTTTTGGTGACGTTTTTTACTTCTATCACGAAAAATTCCTCCTTACGTTATTTTTTTCTTATAATATCATTTTGTTTTTCTAAAGTAAAGTTTTTCACAAAGAATTCACATTACGGAAATAAAGGTTTCAGAAGAAAATAACTTTTTGTATTTTTTTGTATTTTTCGATTGACATATTATTTTTTTTGTGTTATTATATTTATTGTTCAATGTTATGGGTCAGTAGCTCAGCTGGATAGAGCACACGCCTTCTAAGCGTGGGGTCGGGGGTTCGAGCCCCTCCTGGCCCACCAAAAGCACAGTATATTATTAAAATTATACTGTGCTTTTATTTATTTGTATATATATACATCAATATGGGTATAACTAATAGTAATACCTTTTTATTTTTATATTTTTACTTTTTGTTCTTATATCAATGTTTTTATATAATTTCTTTGCTTTATGTCTTGTATTACCAATTGGTTTAATTAGTTAAAATGCCTTGATATACTTAATATATAGGTTGTTAAGATAATATGGAGGTATGATATGAAATCTGAAAAGAAAGTTGATATTGATAAAATTCTTGGTGAAATTTTCAAGGAATATCGTATTAAAAACAAATTAACACAAGAAAAAATTGCAGAAAAATTAGGCATTTCTGTAAAATATATTTCTAGAATTGAAAATGGAACAGGTGGTGTAAAAGTTGAAACACTTGTTAATTATATGAATATTTTAGGTATATCTCCTAATGTTATATTTGAAAAATTAATTACTAATGAAAATTTAAAAGCTCAAATGAAACTCTCTAAAAAAGCAAGTGGTTTAACTAATGAGAAAATTAATTTTATAATTTCGGTTATTGATTTATTAGAAAACTTTTAAAAACTGGGTCAAAAATTTTTTCTTTCTGACCCAGTTTTATTTTATTCATTCCAAAAAGCTTTATACGTTTCATAAGCTGAATATATATCAAATTTACTTGTAACTTCATAAGGTGCATGCATTGAAAGCACAGGAACACCACAATCAATAACGTCTACTCCTTTATTTGCTAAAATATATGCAATTGTTCCTCCTCCACCAATGTCTACTTTTCCAAGTTCTGCAATTTGGTATCTTATATCATTTTTTTCTAAAACATTTCTAACCCATGCCACATATTCGGCATTTGCATCTGATGCTCCAGATTTACCTCTTGCACCAGTATATTTATTAAGACTAATTCCTTTTCCTACAAATCCAGCATTTAATTTATCTGAAACAGATGCATATATTGGATCAAAACCCGCATCAACATCTGATGATAACATCTTTGAAAAGCAAAATACTTTATCTAACATATTAGGTTTATTTACATTTAACTTATTTAATATTTCTGAAATAAAGAAGTCAAATACATGTGATTCCATACCAGTATTACCCATACTTCCAATTTCTTCTTTATCAGATAAAATACATACTGCTGTATTCTTCACATTTTCCAATGTCATCATAGCTGCAAGTGATGTATAAGCACAAACCTTGTCATCTTGACCATAAGCAGCGATTAAACCTGAATCAAATCCCAAACTTCTAGCTTTAAAAGCTGGTATTATTTCTAATTCTGAACTTTGAAAATCAGCTTCTACAATTCCATATTTTTGATTTAAAATGTTTAAAATGTTTAACTTAACTTTTTCTTTTGCATTTTCGTCTTGATATGGAATACTTCCAACTAAAAGATTTAAATCTTCACCATCAATTCCGTTTTTTAATTTCTTTTCCATTTGTTCTTGCGCTAGATGTGGCAATAAATCTGTTATTGTAAATATTGGATCATTCTCATCTTCCCCTATGTTAACAGTAATTTTCTCTCCATTTGGTTTTACTATTACTCCATGTATACTAAGTGGAATTGTTGTCCATTGATATTTTTTAATTCCTCCATAATAATGAGTTTTTAAATATGCTAATTCAGAATCCTCATACAATGGATTTGGTTTTAGGTCTAATCTTGGTGAATCCACATGTGACCCTATTATATGAACTCCATTTTCTATATTTTCTGTTCCTATTATTGCTAAATACATACTTTTTTCTCTGTTAATAAAGTATACTTTATCACCTGGTTGTAATTTTTCAAATTCAGATATATCTTGATATCCATTTTCATTTGCCATTTTTGTAGCTTCAACTATAAATTCTCTTTCTGTTTTAGCTTTGTTTAAGAAATTCATATAGTCTTTTGAAAAATTAAATATTGCTTCTTTTTTTCTTGTATCTACTGTCTCCCATCCATTTTCTCTTTGTCTAAATAATTTTTTTTCTAAATTTTCTTCCATGATATCCTCCTTTGTTTAATTTTTTTTAGTATATCACTTTATTTTTTATTTTTCCACTTTTTTTCGTATTTATTAATTTTTTTAGTAAATAATAATTTTATAAATTTAATTATAAAATATTATTTTCCGGAGGTATGTATGAATTCCTTATGGTTAAGTGAAAATTTAAATAATGATATTTTTCAGAAATTGGATAAAGATATATATACTGATGTATGTATAATAGGTGCCGGAATATTTGGCCTCACATCTGCTTATTATTTATCAAATTCAGGATTAAAAGTTACGGTTATTGATAAAAGTGATATTGGAAGAAAAACAACAGGACACACTACTGCTAAGATAACATCTCAACATGGTCTTTTTTATACTTATTTAATAAATACTTATGGTGAACAATTTGCAAAAGACTATTTATTTGCCAACGAAGAGGCAATTCAAAATATTAAAAATATAATTGATACAGAAAATATTAAATGCGATTTTGAAAAACAATCAAACTTTGTTTACACTACTAACAAACATGAAATTGATAATATCAAAAAAGAAGTTGATTTTGTAAATTGTATTGGTTTTCCGGCAAACTTTGTGACTAAAGTTGGTCTACCCTTTGAAATTGCTGGAGCTATACAATTTAAAAATCAAGCACAATTTAATCCTATTAAATATATAAATGGATTATGTAATTGCATTATTAAAAACAACGGTAAAATATATACTAATACAACAGTTTATGATGTAAAAAAAGATGCAAATAACTTTTCTACGCTAACAGTTGGAGGAACCATACATTCTAAATACGTTATTTTAGCCTCACATTATCCTTTTATAAACTTTCCAGGAATATATTTCTTTAAGATGTATCAGTCTACGTCTTATGTTATTGGTATTGATACAAAAAAAACTTTATTTAATGGCATGTATATAACAGCATCAGAACCCACTTATTCTTTTAGAACAGCTAATTATCAAGGTAAAAAGATACTTTTATTAGGAGGATGCGGTCATAAAACTGGTGTGCCTGTCTCTTATAGTCAAAGTTATGCAACTTTGGAAAATTATGCTAAACAGCTATATCCTAATTGTGAAATTCTATTTAGATGGGATACTCGAGATTGTATTTCACTAGATAAAATACCTTATATTGGTGCTTTTTCCACTTCATTCGATAACTTTTATGTTGGCACAGGCTTTAATAAATGGGGAATGACAACTTCTAATGTTGCTGCCAATATTATAAGTGATATGATTTTGGGCAAACAAAATAAATATGCTTATGTTTTTGATTCAACACGTGTTCACCCTGTGAAAAATAGAACTGAAATTAAAAATATGATTACTGAATCTGTCAATTCTCTTGCATTTAATAAGTTAAAAGATTCAAATACTGATTTTAATGATATTCCGATTAATTCAGGAGGAATAATAGATATCAATAATCAAAAAGTCGGTATTTATAAAGATACTTCACGGTAATATTTTTGCCGTTAAGCCTATTTGCACTCATTTAGGCTGTTTGCTTTCTTGGAACGATGCTGATAAAACTTGGGATTGTCCTTGTCATGGTTCTAGATTTGATTATATGGGTAAAAATATATATGACCCAGCTTTTAAAGACTTAGATATCTATAATTTATAATTTTAATTATTTTTAGCTTTTTTATTGACTTATTTCAAGGTTTTTGCTAAAATTTCTTTAAATTCATATATTTATATTATTATTTATTGAACTAGATTTCTTCTCTGCGATAAATCTAGTTCTTTTTATTTATTTTTTCATGCTTTTTTGACTTTTTTATATTTATATGTTATAATAGAATCTCAACAATAACCAAGGAGGCATATATAATGGCAAATTTTGAGGAATCTTTGAAGAGATTAATATCAAAGAAAGGGATACAATACGTATTAGAAACTTTATCTTCTCCAAGTTTACCGGAAAATATAAAGGATGATTTATCTAAGAGGTATTATATTGTCGGAGGTTATCCGAATGTTTCGTTAATTTCTTCTTTGATTTGACCTAACTCCTTATGTTAGCATTTTTTATGCTGATATTTTCTATAAGCTCTCTTTCTTTTGATTGAGAGCTTTTTTATTTTTATAATATCTGTTATTGAATAAAATTTTAACTTTATTAGAAAACAATTTGATAAAGAAAGATAGATATAAAATTCCTATAAATAATGGACTAATAGTAGAACTAGATGTGTTTCATGGTAATCTTGAAGGATTAGTATTTGCAGAAGTTGAATTTCCAAATTTAGAAGTTGCAGAAAACTTTAACAAGCCAGAATGGTTAGGAAAAGATTTATGTTTTGACAAAAGATTTGATAATACATTGTTATCAAAGGTTGAAAAATATTCAAATGAGTATGATCCAAATAAATAATTTGGAATGGTATAAAATTAATATATGGAAAATTTGAAAAAAGGACTGAAAATAGCCTAAAAACAAATTAAGGAGCTTGTAAAAAGCTCCTTTTTATGGTCGAGGTGACTTGTTTTTCACTTCGTCAACCTCTTATATATCAAACGTTTCATGCGTTATTTCAATTCTAGAACATAATTTTAGAAAAAACTAGCTTTTCAGTCTTATTATTCCTTCTACGTCATTCCTTAGTATTTTCTAAGGATTTAACGATTTTTCTTCTTTTGTATATTCGTTGATAGAATCACCCAAAAGCATTTTAACACTATCAACATATTTTTGCAACTCTTTTCGTTGCGTTTCTATTGGAAGATCTGTGTAAGTGTCCATTGTTTGCCTTATATCCGAATGTCCTAAAGTTTCTTCCATAACTTTATAGTCAATTCCAACAGAGTAACTATTTGTAGAATATGAATGTCTTAATTTGTGATTATGTGCATTATCTTCAATTCCAATAAACTTACAAATTCTTTTTAAACAGTCATTTAAAGTACTATCAGTAAAAACATTACCCTTTTTATTACAAAATAACAAATCGTTTTCATTTGGTTTCATATTTTTAATGGCATGTTCTAAAACTGGCTGTGTTAATTCAGTAAGCACAATATCACGCTCTCCACTTGGTGTTTTTGTTCTATCTCCTAAAATAGTATGTCCTTGTTTATCCAAAGTTGTAGTTCTTTTTATGTGTAATAACCCATTTTCTAAATCTACATCTTGTTTTTTTAAACCTAAAACTTCTCCAATACGTAACCCACAATGAATTGCTATTAAATATTCATCTCTATGTGAATATTTAAAATCTGGACTATAAAGATATATTAGTAATTTTTTAAAATCCTCAATATTAAAAGATTTTACTTTTTCTGTTTTTATAGTACTTTGAGGCATTTTTATTCCATAATATCCAGCAAAATAATCTTCTTCAATAAATTTTCTTTCTTTTGCTATTCCAAAGGCTTGTTTTAATAATTGGTAATCTTTTCTCAATGTGTTTTGAGCATATCCTTTTTCTCTCTCATAATTTAGGAAATCTTCAACATCTTTTCTTGATATTTTATCAATTTTTTATCAAACCAAGAACCAGAGTTTCTTTTAACGCGTTTTAAAATCTCTGAATAAGTTCTGTATGTGTTATCATTGTTGGTTCCATTGTTATTTTTTTGTTTCATAAACTCAAGTGTTATTCCTTCAATTGTCATTGGAGATATTTTTTCTTTATTCGGTTTAGATTTTAATCCTCCTGGATTATCCTTTTTAAATTGTTCAGATTTATAAATTGCTTCATTTTGAGTTGCTCCTGTAAATTTTTTTCTAATTGTTTCTCCTGTTTCTTCATCAACTCCTACTACAATTGTTACACTATATTGCTCTGATATATAGAATTTATCGCAATGCTCGTTATCGGAACAATTATGGCAATCTGGACATTTATTCATTAGTTTAAGATTTCTTCTGTGATTGCAAAAATCTTTGTTTAAGCATTTGCTACATTTAGGACACATAGGTCTATCATTTTTTACTCGTGCTTTTTTTACCAAGTATGGTGCTTTTTCATTATAATTTTTCTTCCTTTTGGTCATTTTGTATTCTCCTTTTTCTTGTAAATTTCGAAGAATACCTTGTCAAATCAAGTTTTTTAGATTATAATAGATTTAGCAAGGTATTCTTGCTAAAGATAATTTTAAGTCTTAAGCTTATTGCTTAAGCAAAGTTTTGTATTGAGGATTTAAAGGGCAAATTTAAATCTTCTTTTTCTTTCTAGTTTTTTTCATTATTTAAATATTTTTTTAAGTTATCTTCACTTATTAATAGTTTTCTTCCAACATATCTTGCACCAGACTCTTTCATTTTCATTATAGCATAAGCTGTTTCTTTTGTAACGTGTAATCCTTTGCAAATATCTTGTGCTGAAAACATTTTAATTCCACACATATTTTCCAGAGTATTTGTCTCCTTTCGTTTGCTTTTTGTAATCTACATTTATCTCATACCCTAAATTACACTGGGCTTTTACTGGTCGTTGATTTCTCAAATCTTTGGAATTTCACCACTACCCCATCAGGTCTAACTACACTCTTTGCGTGCAATGGTACTTTTAAACCACTCAAGCTGAGACTGTGTAGAAGAGCATTTCTGCTTCTATCCAGTAACGAATTATTCAATTTTCAATGTGCTATCCGTGATTAGTTTTTACTAATCATTTAATAACTACTAACAAATATTTTAGCATTAGCTATTGCACATGTCAATAGTTTGTGATAAAATATTTTCAATAAATAACAGAGAGTGACGGTGAGGTAACTTGGAAAGATTTGAATTACGTTTAAAAAATCAATTTTTTATAAATAAGTTTAATAAATATAAATTTATGGCATACCAAGATTTAAGATCTAATAAAAAACGTAAAAGTTATGAATTTTATAATAGATATGAGAAAATTAAGTTAGGAGTTCAATTATGTGACTTTTTAAATACTGATTTTTCAGATTCAAATAGTACTATAGAATTCATTAATAAATATGGTATTACAATAATAGCTCATCTATCTGATATAAAAATTTATCAGTATTATTCTGAAAAAGAATATAATGAAATGGTTGATGATGTTATAAATAATTTAAAAAACAAATTAGAAATGTATAAAAATGCTTTCATTGCTGATATTACATATATCTATAATTTAAATGACTTAGAAGAATTGAATGATTTAACTCCTATACAGAGATTACATATATTAAGAGATAGCAAAAAAGAATCTGAAGTAAGAAAATTATATGATTCAAATAATTTGAAATTAACTTTAAATAATTTTGGAGATTTTACAGAGTTTTCTATAACAAGAGAGGCTGATGCACAAGAGATTGCAAAAAATGTTAATACAGATTATTTAAATACATATTGTTTTGAGAGCAATGATATAATTCAAACATTTATAATTGAATTATTTGAAATGACTGAAATAGAAAGTACCGCTATTAAAAAATGTAAGAATTGTAGTAAATTCTTTGTCCCTGATAATAGAGTTGATGAGTTGTATTGTAATAGTATTTATGAAAATAATAAAACTTGTAAAGAGGTTGGACCTTTTAGAACTAAACAAAAGCTTATGCAAGAAAACGATGATTTAAGAATTTATAGAAATGTTTATCAAAAATTATTATTAAGGACAAGAAGAAATCCTAATAATGACCAATACGAGTATGACTTTAATGAGTTTAAAAAGAAAAATATTGAATTAAAAGAAAAAGTTGAAAAAGGAAAATTAACTCACACTGAATATATGGAATGGCTTGATAAACAATAAGACTATAAATTTATTTTGAACTAATCACCACTAAATCAATTAACCTATGGTGGCTATTAGGTAAAAATATCTATGGAGGTTTTGAATATGGAAAATTATCCACCTTATACGATAACTGACAAAATGTTAAATTATGTATCAGATATAATGAAAAAAATTGGAGAAGCTAATTATTTTGAAAGTTTAAATAGATATCCTGAATTAAGAAGAAAATCAAGGATTAGGTCAATTCATTCTTCTTTGGCAATAGAAAATAATCAACTATCATTATTTCAAGTTGAAGATGTAATAAATGGAAAAATGGTAATCGGAGACCAAAAAGATATTCAAGAAGTAAAAAATTCTTATGAAGCCTATGAACAAATTGATAAAGTAAATCCTTATTCTGTAGAACATTTAAAGAAAATACATGGAATATTAACTTTTCTAGTTGAAAAAGATGCAGGAAAATTTAGAAATCATGGGGAAGCTGTTTATGATGGGAATGTTGAGATTTTTATGGCCCCACCACATAGATTAGTTCCAACTTTAATGGATAATTTATTTAATTGGATGAATGAAGTTAAAGACACCATAAATCCACTTATACTATCTTCAGTATTTCACTATGAATTTATATTTATACATCCATTTTCTGATGGTAATGGTAGAACTGCAAGAATTTGGCAAACTGCAATTTTATCACATTGGGAAAAAGCTTTTACTTATTTACCTATTGAAAGTATGATAAAGAAGAGTCAAAATGAGTATTACAAAGTAATTGATAATTGTAATAAAGCTGGAAATGCTACTGAATTTATTGAGTTTATGCTTAAAATGATAGATGATACTATTGATGAAATGAATAATTCAAAAGAAATGAAAGATAAATCAGAATTATTATTATCAGAAAATGAAATTAAGGTTATAGAATGTATAAAAAGAAATGTTTTAATTGGAGCAAAAGGTATTATTGATGAAACAGGTTTATCTGATAGTACCGTTAGAAGAATTTTAAGAAAATTTATTCAAGATGAAAGAATTGAAAGTACTAATAATAATGAAAAGTCACCTAATAGAAAATATAAATTGACAGAGCAATGACAGAGTAATGACAGAGCTATAAAAAAATAATTGAGGAAGTTATATTAAATATATACAGTTACTAAACTTCACAAACTGAAGCTATATTGCTTGAATATACTAAAGAATATAATTTTTCAATTATTAAATGTAACGATTTTGAACATAAAATTGTTAATAGCATAATTCCAATTGGAGTAAATGTAAAAACAGAAAACAATAAAGTAATAATAGATGATGAATTTTTGAAATAGGAAAATGTTTCATAGAAATCTTGTAATAGATAAAGAAGGAAAGGTTTAAAAAAATGAAAAATGAAAAAATATGGATTTTTTAAGGCATTTAAAGATTTATTTAAATATTCAAAGGAAAACAAAATAACATATATATTTGGAACAAGTTTCATGATAGTATTCGTTATAACATCTATGATATATACAACTATGTATTCAAAATTAATAGCAAATATAATGAGTTTAAATTTTGATAAAGCAATAAAATTAGTAATAATATGTGGTTTGTTGAGATTATTTTCAATAACTTTTTGCCATAATCAATATAGAAAGATTGTAATAAGTACAGGAGAAAAAATATCTGCTAATATTCAAAAAAAGATATATTCTAAAGTATTGAATTTATCAATGACTTCTTTTGAAAATATGAAATCAGGTAAGATATTTACAACTATTAAAGCCTCTGATAGTAGTATGATGAGTACTATCAGCTCATTATTACAAGAAAGTGCATATGTAGCAACTTCTGTAGTTATGTTGTTTATAATATTTTTTATAAATTGGAAAATTGGTTTGGGTGTAACTATAATCTCTGGATTAAGTTTATATCTATTTAAAATACAATTAAATAAGTCAAAATATTATTTACATGATGAATTTGAATATTCAGATAGCTATTTAACTTTAGTAAATGAAACAACTAAAGGAATAAGAGAAATTAAATCTTTAGCTTTAAAAAGAGAATGTTTTGATATTTTTGAAAAAGACATAGATAATTTAAAAGATGTAAGAACAACAAGAAGATTATTGGGAAAAAATGTAAATACTGCAAAATGGACAATTAGAATTATCGGAGACTCAATTATATTGTTATATATCATTGAACAATTAAAAATTTCAGCAATTGATGTAGAAACAGCGATGTTACTGATTACATATATGACTAATATAGTTGATGATGTATTTCATAGAATTATTGAACATGACTTTGGAATTTCAGAATTTACTGCCAATATGAAAAGAATAAAATCATTATTAGAAGATAATAAACTTGAAAAAGAAAAATTTGGAAAAATAGATTACAAAAATATAAATGGAAATATTGAGTTTAAAAATGTTTCTTTTGGTTATGGTGATGAAAATATATTGAATAATATATCATTTAAAATACAGCCAAATGGAAAAAATGCCTTTATAGGAATGAGTGGAAGTGGAAAGACAACAATATTTAAATTGCTTTTAAAACAATATGATAATTATAAAGGAGAAATTCTAATAGATGGACATGATATTAAAGAATTTTCAGAATCTAGCTTAAGAAATACAATTTCAATAGTTAATCAAGAACCAATGTTATTTAATATGAGTATAAAAGAAAATCTATTAATGGTTAATCCAAATGCTACAGAGCAACAAATAGTAGAGGCATGCAAAATGGCAAATATTGATGAATTTATAGAAACACTACCACATAAATATGATGAAATTGTATTAGAGAATAACAATAATCTATCAGTTGGACAAAAGCAAAGAATTGCTATTGCAAGAGTTATTTTGAAAGATACACCTATTATTTTGTTTGATGAAGTAACAAGTGCATTAGATAAAAAGAGTAAAAAAGAAATTGAGAAAACAATAGAAGATCTTTCTAAAGTGAAAACTGTTATTGTAATTGCACACACATTAGATAGTGTAAAAAATTTTGACAATATTATTGTAATAAAAAATGGGATCATAACAGAACAAGGTAGTCACGATGAATTGATTGAACATAAAGGAATGTATTATAGTCTTATTAGTTTATAAAATATGAAAGGTTTAGAAAAATGAAAATATATATTGTAAGGCATGAACAAATACCTAATAATGTTTTTGAACCATTTGAAGCAAAAGTAAAATATATATGGATTTATAATCAAAATATGGAATTAATTAACTAGTACAAATCAAATTATTTGTAGATAAATAAAATTAAAAAGATAGAGAAGTGAAGAAAAAACTTCTCTCTATCTATTTCTTATCTTTTTATTTTTTTCTTGTATAATCAATTTTTGAGCATTTTCTTTATCTTCCAATTCTTTTTTATGTTTTTTTAAATAATCCAATTTCATTCTGCCATATTTTCCAATTATATAATTTGTCTCTTCTGGTGCTAATACTAAATTAGGCAAATAATAATCACCTTGCTTTATATATTCAATTCCTGTTTTTTCATCTACAAATCTGTCCTTTACTTTAACATTTTTCATTTTCAAATCCTCCTTAATCATTATTTTCTATCAAATCGTTTAAATTGGTGATTCCGTTTGATTTTTTATAATCTTCAACACTATCATTGGGTGAATTATAATTAGCATATAGCTTGTCTAAATATCCAGGTGGATAAACTCTGCCTTGATAAGTATTCTTTTTTCCTTGATAGCCTTTATTTTTATTATTTATATATTTATTATTATTGCTATTATGGACTGTCGATTTTCTACACTCAGGAGTGTTGATTTCATGCATTCCTGACTGATGATTTTCAACACTCCTAAATTTTTCTATTTTTTCATTTTCTATCATTCCTATGGTTTTGCTTAAATAAATAATATTCGGCATATTTTTACCTTGCTTTTTCTCTTTTATAAGATTACATTCTTTTAATTGTGCTAAAGCTGTATCCAATGCTGAACGTTTTATATGCATTTTTTCTTGTATTTCTTCTCTCTTAAAAATTACATACATATCGCCTTTGGCATCATAGAATTGTATTTTTTTGTTACTTTCTATTTGTTTGAATGATAATTCCAACCTATCGGTCAAAATAGAATATAGTAACATAGCATTAGGTGATAGAACTTTATATTCTTCTCTATTTAATAATTCTCTTGGAAATTGTATAAAACTTTCATAAGAAAGCTTGTCTGTTTTCTTAAATGGGGTGAATTCATACATTATAGACCTCTTTTCATCTAACTTAAATATAAATTGTTCTAGAAAAGTTCTAGAAAATAATCTTAAAACACTCGATATGACTGTATTTTATTCTTCGATAAATTTTATTTTTGAAATTTTTTTATTTAGATTTCTGTTCTAGAAAATTTTTCTAGAACAAAATTTGATGATGTAGAAGGATTTTAAAAGACTTTAGACGGAAAAAATACGTTATCTCAATCTCTTGAAATAACGTATTTTATGCACTTTTGATATAATTTTCGTACTTCTGTAGTTTCCTACAGATTTTACATTTTATGGTCGAGGTGACAGGGATCGAACCTGCGACCTCATGGTCCCAAACCACGCGCGCTACCAACTGCGCTACACCTCGAAGTAATATAACTTTGCTAAACGCTTATATATAATAGCACATTTTTTAACATTTGGCAAGAGATTTTAATAAAAAAATAAAAAAGGTCTCTAGAATAGCATAAATCTAATTAAATACCTTTAGAATTTTAGCGACACTTCCTCCCCACATCCGTCAGAAGAATAGCTATTACTTCTAGCTTTGGTACTTTGAGTAATGGATGATAAAATACTATTTGCTTTAACAGTTTTTGTTAAGCTTAAAATTGCCAACTTAAAAAAGTTATAACATCCTCAAAACTTTTTTCATCTTTAATCCCCTATTTATTTTTCTAATCATTTCATATTTGTATTTTTTTCCACAATATTTTTTATATTTTCTATAAATTTTTTAAATGGACTTGAAAATTGTTCCAAAAGTCTTTATAATATAGCTATGACAGTTTAACTTATTTCAATTCTTATTATAATATTTTAAATGCACCAGTAGCTTAGTTGGATAGAGTGTTCGGCTACGAACCGGAAGGTCGGGGGTTCGAATCCCTCCTGGTGCACCATAAAAAACGCTTATATCAAGCGTTTTTTTAGTTTTTTCAGTACTATATATATATCCTCCATTCTGTATCCAAGTTACCCTTGAATCATTGTTATTGGATCTTCCCTTAAAATCTTTTTTTCGAACTACACTCTATAGTTGTTTTTTTAATATCATTCTAAAAACATTTCTAACCAATGGTCCCACAAAAAATATTTGCAAAGGATACGCCATTATAAAGTTTTTGCAATACAACACTATATAATTACATATAACATTACTATTTATCAAATGTTGTGCAAATAAAGCATATATACTCACCAAACCAACCATTGTTAAAACAGTAAACGTTTGAATAGACAAAATGATAAACATTTTATTATCCTCTTTAGGATTTACAATTCTAAATGCTAATTTCTTCGCAATAGGACTTGCAACAAAGGATGCTAATAAAAAAACAATAATCCCCTCTATTGGAAATTCTTTTAATGCTATTAAAAAAGTTTGATTTATTAGTCCTTCTGATGAATTTATGGCCACACTATAAACTATCATGCAATAAGCCATCAAAACAGCAGTCATTAAAGTGAATATAAAATTTTGAAACTTTGTTTTAGGCATTTATACCTCCTCCTCTCCTTAAAAAGTCCTCGGTATTTTCTCTAAAAAGCGAAAAAATACCATCTAGTCGCAGACATAGACTAGACAGCATTTAATGTCTATATTATTATATTACAAAATTTTACTTTCTTCAACAAAAAAATACATTTTTTATTTCTTTTTTTCTTTTATATATTCACAAATAATATTTACTATCTTATCATTTCCAATAGAACAGTCTAAGCAAATATCGTAGTTTTCTTTATCTCCCCATTTTTTATTTGCAATTATTTCATAATACGAAGCTCTTGATTTATCAGATTGAATTACATGCTTTTCGGCTTCTTTGTGAGTATCTTTATACATTTCTTTAATTTTATTTATTCTATATTCACTTGGTGCATACAAAAATACCTTTATTAAATTAGGATTATCTTTTAATATATAGTCTGCACATCTACCTACAATTACACAATCATTTTTAGATACAATCATTTTTATTGTTTCGGCTTGTTTAATAATTGAATCTTTTTCCGCTTCTAAAGATAGATAAAATTTGTATAGTTCATCATCCTGATATTGGTTTTCAATTAGTGAGTTTTCAATTGCAAATTTTTTGATTTCTTCCTTGTCAAAAAATTTTAATTCTAACTTTTGGGCTACTTTTCTTGCTATTTCTTTTCCTCCAGTTCCATGTTCTCTTGAAATAGAAATTATTAATTTATTATTTATAGTGTTTTTGCCAGTCTTTTCTTCAAGTATTGCAATTTTTTCTTTGTATGTTCTTTTTAGTATAAATACTGAAATTATGCAAGTTGCAATTTCTGCTATTGGAAAAGTCCACCAAACTATATTTGTTACATTATCAGATAATGTAAATAAATAAGCTACTGGAAATACAAATATTACAAGCCTTAATAAAGAAATTATCAATGGTCTTATTGCATATCCAAGTGATTGTAATACGCCTTGTACTGCAACAGAAAGTCCCATAAAAATATATCCTATACTTGCAATTCTTAGAGAAATTGTACAAACTTCAATAATTTCTTTGCTTGTACCACCAGATAATGCAAATAGACTTGATAGTGATTTAGCAAAAATCTCAAAAATAATTGTTAGAATAAATGTTACCATTGCTGCATCAATAATTCCATATTTTATACAATCATTTATTCTATCTTTATCTCTCATTCCATAGTTAAAAGATAATATAGAAATTATAGTATTAGATAATCCAAATGCTGAAAATAATGCTATTTGTTGTATTTTATAGTAGATACCAAATGAACCAATAAGGATTGTAGGATCCGCTTTTGCTCCACCAAGTATTGCATTCATTCCTGCCATCATAACTGATAATAATGCTTGCATAATTGCAGCAGAAATACCTATTTTATATATTCCTTTAATTATACCAATTTCAGGTTTTATATATTTTAAATTTCCATTTATTTCTTTGTTTTTAGTATAGTGGAAAAACATTGCTATAAATAAAGAAACAAATTGTCCTATTATTGTTGCCCAAGCTGCACCAGCCACTCCCATATTTAATGGAAATATAAATATATAATCTAATACGATATTAGTTACAGCACCAGATATTTGGGAAATTGTTGATAACATCGTTTTTCCTGTTGCTTGTAAAAATCTTTCATATACAGTATATCCAATTGATCCTAATGATAAACAAGTACAAATTTTTAAGTATGTTGTTCCCATAGATATTACTTCTTGATTTCCACCTGCAAATAAAGAAATAAACCATTTAGAGCCAAATAAACCAAATAGCAAAAATACTATAAATATACATATACTTAAAAATATTCCATTTCCAGCTACTTTATTTACTTTTTCTTGATTTTTTTCTCCTAAGCTTTTAGACAATAGTGCATTTAAACCTATTCCTGTTCCTACACCTATTGCTATAATTAAAATTTGAATTGGGAAAGCTAATGTCAATGCTTGGTTTGCAATAGCTCCCTGTTCTCCCATGTTTGCTACAAATATACTATCAATAACATTATATAATGCTTGTAGTACCATGGAAATAATCATTGGCAGTCCCATTTTTAATAATAATTTTTTCATTGGTGCTTCTGCCATTTTGTTTTTTTGTGTTCCTTCCATTTTACACTCTCCTTTTAGTTTTTTAGCAAAAAAAATAACGCAAGTCCTTTTTCTGGACTTACGCTTTCGCTACTCGATATGTATATTATATCATAAATTTTATTTTTGTGTAATACTTTTTTTAATTTTTTTATTTATCTGCTCCATTGATATAGGACCTTCTCTTAGTATTTTTATTCAATAAGTAGGAGATTTTTTTATATCCAATAATACTCAAATAATTATAACATTTTCTATAACTTACTCTTTATATAATTATCTGCCTCATCTCTAGATTTAAAAATAATAATTCTGCAATTTTCCTTATACTTATTTAATAACTTATAGATTTCCGGTAATTTTTTATTAGCAAAATCAATAATACTTTGTTCAAAGTTTTCATCTAATTTTTCTTCTATCCATGGTAAGTCATCTCTCTTTTTTCCAATACGCGACTTTGCGCCTTCGAGACAAATCTCAGTTGGAAAATCCAACAAAAATACCGTATCACATTCCTTTAATCGCATTTCTATAGTTTTCTGATAATTTCCATCTATTATCCAATTTTCATTTTGAAATATATTTCTTAATTTATCTTCAAGCTCTTCTTTTGAGATATGTGTCCCATCTTTTTTATGATATAGCATATCAATATGATACACTGGTATATGTGTAATATTACTCAACTTTTGTGAAAATACACTTTTCCCAGCTCCTGGACTTCCAATAACAATTATTTTTTGCATTACTGCACCTCCCTAACTTACTATTTTTTCTCATCAATATTGTTATAAGTTTGAGATTACTCTGATTTTATCAAATTTCTTATTGCTTTATATAAATACGGTTTATATTCTTCTATTGGCAATGGTTCTTTATACAAAATAGAATTAAAGCATGTAGAACCAACTAATTCTACAATCATAAATAAAGTTACATCCGGATTTGAAAGTTTTATATTGTTTTCTTTTATACCATTTATAAATAACTCATGAAGTGTAAAATCATTTTTTTCATCTTTACCATTTTTTTCATATATATTTAAAACAGTTTTATTATAAACTCCCCATGATAAATTTTTAGAAATAAATTTTAATAGTAGTGGATTTTTTGTTAATTCATCAATTACATAATTTATTATATAAATAATACTATCAGAAAAATCTGATATATAATTTTTTCTAAGAGATTTTAAGCTATCTTCAAATAATTTTTGAGATTTTTTTATAATTAAAATATCTCTAATTTCATATTTATCCCTAAAATATAAATAAAAAGTTCCTTTAGCAACACTAGCATTATCAACTATTTCTTGAATAGAGGTATCTTTTATTCCTTTTTCAGTAAACAATTTAAATGCTGTATTTAGTAGTCTATTTTCCTTTTCTTCTTTATCATTTTTCATTTATTATTCCACCTCACATACTAATATTATTGCATAATTTTGACTTTTGGTCAATAAAATTAATAAATTTTGGTAAAACTATTGACCATTGGTCAGAAAAGTAGTATTATATATAAAGTGACTAATGGTCATATTTTGTTGTATGACTATAAAATAATGAAGGGAGAGAAAAAATGTTAAAATTAGCAGAAAAAATATGCAAGCATAAAAAAATAATACTTGCAATAGCATTGTTACTTTTAATTCCATCATTTATAGGAATGAAGGCAACAAGAATTAATTATGATATTTTGGCATACTTGCCAGACAACGTAGATACTGTCCAAGGTGAGAACATATTAACAAATGAATTTAATATGGGATCATATTCGATTGTAATTACAGAAAATATGAGTACAAAAGATATCCAAAAATTAGAGGATAAATTCAAAGAGTTAGATAATGTAGAAAAAGTTGTAAGTGTAGCAGATTTACTTGGTTCAAATATTCCAGAAGAAATGCTACCAGATGAAATTAAAGATATAGCATATAAAGATGGAGACACAGCAATTTTAGTAACTTTTAAAGAAGGTATTTCTTCAGATAAAACATTAGAATCTATAGAACAGCTAAGAAAAATCGCAGATAAGCAATGTAAAATAAGCGGAATGTCTGCTTTGGTATTAGATACTAAAGAAATTGCAAACTCTGAAATAGTAATATATGTAATAATCGCAGTCGTTTTATGTATGATTGTTTTACAATTTGCATTAGATTCATATTTAGCACCTGTCTTTCTTCTACTAAGTATCGGAATCGCAATATTATACAATATGGGTTCAAATATTTTTCTAGGCGAAATATCTTATATAACAAAAGCCATAAGTGCTGTTTTGCAACTAGGTGTAACTATGGACTTTGCAATATTTCTATATCATAGTTATAAAGCTGAAAAAGCAAATTATACAAATAATGATGATGCAATGGCACATGCAATATCAAAAACTTTAATATCTGTTGTAGGAAGTTCCTTAACAACTATAGCTGGATTTTTAGCATTATGCAGTATGAATTTAACACTTGGAAAAGATATAGGAATCGTAATGGCAAAAGGTGTATTTCTAGGAGTTATATCTGTAGTGACAGTATTACCTGCAATGTTATTAATATTTGATAATGCAATAGAAAAAACAAAACATAAAGAAATTTTACCAAAGTTTGAAAAGTGGAAAAACTTCAATATAAAACATTATAAAGCAATAATTGTTGCATTTTTAGTAATATTACCAGTAGCAGTTTATGGTTACTCAAAAATAAGTGTTTATTATGATTTAAATAAAACATTACCTCAAACATTACCAAGTATAGAGGCATCAAACACTTTGGAAGACAAATTTAATATGGTATCAACAGAACTTGCTTTGGTAAGTAAAGATGTGCCAACACATAAAGTAAATGAAATGTTAGATAAAATACAGGAATTAGATGGTGTTGAATTTGCTTTAGGATATTCATCACTTGCGGATAATGGAATTCCTGAAGAAGTAATACCAGATACCATAAAATCAGTACTTACAAATGATAAATATCAATTAGTTGTAATTAGTTCAGATTACGAACTTGCAACAGATGAGTTAAATAATCAAGTTGATAAAATAAATTCAATAATTAAAGAATATGATGATAGTGCTTTACTTGCTGGAGAGGGTCCACTAATGAAAGACTTAGTAGAGATAAGTGACCATGACTTTAATAGTGTTAACAGTGTATCTATAGCTGTAATATTTGTGATAATGATATTTGTACTAAAATCAATATCTTTACCAGTAATATTAATGATAGTAATAGAATTTGCAATATTCTTAAATATGGGAATTTCAACATATACAAACACTACACTACCATTTATAGCATCAATAGTAATAGGTACAATACAGTTAGGAGCTACAATAGATTATGCTATATTGATAACAACAAAATATATAAATTTAAGAGAAAATGGAAAAGACAAAAAAGAAGCTGTATCAGAGGCTTTAGGAACATCAATAAGTTCAATAATAGTAAGTGGATTATGTTTCTTTGGTGCAACTTTTGGAGTTGGAATAGTCTCAAAAATAGGTATGATAGCATCATTATGTACTCTTATGTCTAGAGGAGCAATAATTAGTATGTTCACAGTAATTATGGTATTACCTGCATTCTTAATGCTATGTGACAAAATAATATGTAAAACAACAATTGGAATGAGAAAGTTAAAATAAGGAAAGGTGGAATTTAAAATGAATAATAAAGTTATTTCAAAAATAGTATCTGGAACATTGTTATGTTCAATGGTTGGATATACTTTACCAGTTTTTGCATATACAAAAGATGAAACAGTATATTCAAAACTAGATGCTTCTGGAAACAATTATAAAACAATAGTAAGTACACATATACAAAATACTGAAAATGAAGAAATAATAAAAGACTTGTCTGATTTGCTTAACGTAAAAAACACAAGTGGAGACGAAACCTTCACTCAAGATGGAAATACTTTTACATGGAATGCAAATAAAAACGACATATATTATCAAGGTGAAAGTCAAAAAGATTTACCAATAGAATGTAAAGTAAAATATGAATTAGATGGAGAAGAACTTTCTGCAAGCGAAATCGCTGGTAAATCAGGAAAAGTAAAAATAACATTACAATATACAAACAAAGAAGAAAGAATTGTTACAGTAAACGGCAAAAAAATAAAAATGTATGTTCCTTTTGTTGTTGTTGCAGGAACAATTGTAAAAAATGATAACAATAAAAATATCCAAATATCAAATGGAAAAGTAATTGATGATGGAACAAAAACAACTATCCTTGGTATGGCAATGCCTGGTTTGCAAGAAAGTTTAGGAGTTTCAGCAGATGAGGTTACTATACCAAGCAACATAGAAATAACAATGGAAACAACAGAATTTGAGACAAATTCAATACTATCTTTTGTTACACCAAAAGTTTTGGAAGAAGAAGATATAGATGCATTTGATAAATTAGATGAAATATATACTCAAGTATCCAAATTACAAAGTTCAATGAATCAAATTCAAGACGGTGCAAAAACACTACAAGAAGGAGCCGAAACATATTCTGAAAAAAGTCAAGAATTTAATACAGCAATGAATCAAGTATCTGCTGGAGTAAATACTATAAATTCAAATTATTCACAAATTGATACTGGAATAACAACAATAAACCAAGGAAGCACTTCACTAAAAACAGGTGCAAAACAATTAAACGCTGGAATAGGAGAATTAAGTTCTCAACTAACAAGTATGCCAGATAGTGTGGAAGCATTATATTCTGGAAGTACACAAGTATTAGCTGGATTAAACGATACACAAACCACACCAGGTTTAGTTACGGGTGTAAATACAATAATAGAATCATTACAAACATCTAATGAAGGATTAAACACATCTTTAGAAAGTTTATCAGCAGCAAGTCAAGGTACTGTTGATGCTTTAACAGCAAATAATAATACATTAAAATTAATTAAACAATCTTTGAGTGAAACAGAAGATTCTAAAAAAACAAATCAAGCACTTATAGATAACATAGATAAACAAATAAAAGCAAATGAATCTATAATTTCTAAATACAATCAATATAAAACATCAGCAAACACTCAAAAACAAGAATTAGCAACTAAAGTTTCAAGCAGTAAAGAATCTTTAGTAAGCGTAACAAATGGTATGACAACATTAAGAAATGCAATGATACAAATAAATACTGGGCTTGGACAATTAAATTCAGCATCTAAAAAATTGCCTGTCGCATTAAATCAATTATCAGCAGGTTCTAATTCATTAGTAACTGGAACAAAAACATTGTCTGATGGAGCAAGCAAATTAAGCAAAGGTTCTTCAGCATTAAAATCTGGAATACAGACATTAGATGATAGTACACAAAAATTAACAGTAGCAAATGACCAATTAACAGATGGTGCTTCAACATTGGCAGACGGAGCTTCAACATTATCTGATGGAATTCAAACATTTAATGAACAAGGAATTAAGAAAATTTGTAACTATATAAATGGTAATTTAAAAGACATTTCTGGAAGAATAGAGAAATTAACTGAATTATCAAAAGAATACAATAATTTTACTATGTTAAATGAAAATAATGATGGAAATGTTAAATTTATTATGGTTATAGATGCAGTAAAAAAACAATCAGAAAGTGAACAAAATAAAGATGATGCCATTTTAAATACAAGTAATGAAACTAAAGAAAATAATTAGTCAAAAAAGAAGATGAATCAATTTTCATCTTCTTTTTAACATTATCTATTATCTTCCCTTTATTAATAAATTATACCATTTGTTTTACTATACTCTTCAAAAACCTTAATGCATTCATCTCTATCAATTTGTTCCAAATTTAACATATTGATATTTTTTCCTTTTATAAAATTATAAATATCATCATCTCTAAAACCAATTTTTCCAGCATCATTTTTTGTGCACCCATAATAAACAGTTTTAATGTTAGCCCAAATAATTGCAGATAAGCACATTGGGCAAGGTTCGCAAGAAGTATATAATATGCAATCTGACAAATCATAAGTGTTTAATTTTTTGCAAGCCTCTCTAATTGCTACTATTTCAGCATGTGCTGTTGGATCGTTTTCTTTTAAAACTTTATTATTACCATTAGCAACTATATTTCCATATTTATCAATTATTGTAGCACCAAAAGGTCCACCCTCTTTTTCTCTCATTCCACTTTCAGCATTTTCTTTTGCTTTTTTCATGTATTTATTCATTTTTCCATGCTCCCTTCGTTACAATTATATTATTATTTTTTTATTCTTTCAATAATTCATAAAAAATTTAGAATTAAATATACTTATATGGGGTGTGTTAATTGATAATAAAATCATTTAAAATAAATAAAAAAATAATATTATCTATTGCATCTATTTTTCTTGTTGTGTTGTTAATTTCCTGCTTTATAATAGTTTCTTGGTCAACAGAGAAATTTTCTATATTATTTTGGAACAAATCCAATACCATTAGTTTAGATGAAACAGAAAACTATATAAAATGGGTTGATTTTAAAATAACATCTGATGCATTATCCAAGGCCGCTAAATTGGATATAGAATCTCACAACTCAGATTCAAAAATTAAATATAATTGGATAGAAATTTTATCATATCTTGCCTGTAAAAATGGTGGAAATTTTAAGAAGTTTAATCAAAACGACTTGAATAAATTAATTGAACAATTAAACAGTGGAAAAACAATTGAAGATATTACTCAAAATATGAAATATTATAATTATTATTATGAAGCATACTCAGCCGTCTTAAGTGGATTTATCGGTAATTATTCAATAGAAAAAGGAAATGAAGATGGCACGACTTATTTTGAAGATAAGTATGGACTAAAAGCATTTCTACCTATTGCAAAAAATTATGCTTTTAGTCATTATGATGATTTTGGTGCATCTAGATCCTATGGCTTTAAACGTACACATCTAGGCAATGATTTAATGGGAAGTATTGGTACTCCTATTATTGCCGTTGAATCTGGTACAATTGAACATCTTGGATGGAATCAATATGGTGGATGGCGTATTGGAATTAGAAGTTTCGATGGAAAAAGATATTACTATTATGCTCACTTAAGGAAAAATCATCCTTATGCATCAGGCATCACTGAAGGTACAACAGTTACTGCTGGTGATGTAATTGGATATCTTGGTATGACAGGATATAGCATAAAGGAAAATGTTAATAATATTAATGTTCCTCATTTGCATTTTGGTATGCAACTTATTTTTGATGAATCTCAAGTTGATGGTAATAATGAAATTTGGATTGATGTTTACAATATAATCGAATTTTTAAGTCAAAATCGTTCTTCTGTATTTATGAATAATTCTGAGACAAAAGATTTTGTAAGAAAATATAATTTGAAAGAAAAAAACAATTGGGATGACACATAGAAGTCTTTCCCAATTGCAAATTATTTTTTTCCGTAAAGTAATTTCAATTGTCTTATTTATTTTTCCTCTAGAAATCTGTATAGAAACAACATCATTTGGTTTTTTACTATATATATATTCTCTTAAGTCATTCATTGTATTTAACTCTTTTCCGTCAATTAAAGTAATTATATCTCCCTCTTTCAAATCCGTTTTGGATGCAGGTCCATTTTTTATAATCTGCGCAACATATATCCCTTTGCCAAAATTTATGCTTCTGTTCAAATATGGTATAACTTCTTTATCATAAGCATACACACCCATTGTTGCCTGTTCAAATGAATTATTGTTTTTAAAACTTTCAATAACCGGCTTAACAACATTAATTGGAATAGCAAATCCAATACCCTCTGCAGAAGATATTTTTACAGTATTTATACCGTATTACTTCTCCATTTGGATAAATTAGCGGACCTCCACTATTTCCTGGATTTATGGTAGCATCCGTTTGTATCAAATCTGACATATATGACACATTTTTTCCTTCTTCCAATTTAATGGTTCTATTTTTACTACTTATTATTCCAGATGTTACTGTTCTCCTAAATTCAAATCCTATAGGATTTCCAATTGCATACACAGACTCACCAATTTTGATTTTTCCCGAATCTCCCAAAGTTACATATTTTATTTTTTTAGCGTCTATTTTAGTTATTGATAAATCTAAATCAGAGTCACTCCAAACCACGGTTCCGTCATATTTCTGTCCATCTTCTAGCGTTATATAACATGTACTTGATTTTCCTCCTGTAACATGCTCA
This sequence comes from uncultured Clostridia bacterium, assembly GCA_934154445.1. GTDB lineage: Bacteria > Bacillota > Clostridia > TANB77 > CAG-508 > CAG-269. Next base: position 27,278 of record CAKPGC010000005.1, on the reverse strand, counting down.
TTACTTAAAATGTATCCATTTTCTGTAACAACTACTCCTGTTCCCAATCCTAAGGAATATTCATCATTATTAGAAAATATAGAAGATCCATTATTTTTTAATTTTGAAATACCTACCACACATTCCATTGTGTCTTCTAAAATATCTGACACTGTTTTGCTGTTTTCTATTGCATTTTCCACAGTTTGTTCATTTACTGTGGATATTGTTTTTTGTGTTTCATAATTTGAATCATATAATTCTATGTTTTTATATGTATAGTATAAATATATTAAAATAATAATCACAACAATAGATGTTGCTATTGTAAATAATACTTTTTTTATTTTACTCTTTTTCTTATATCTTTTTGGCATTTTTTACCCCCTTTTTTATTATGCACTATTTTCGCTTTGCTAAACCTATTTTTTAATTTTAAAAATCGATTTTTCTCATTTTGATTCTAAAATTCCGGTTCGATTATTGTCGCTTTTTGTCTAAAAATATTTAATATTAAATAACTATGTCAAAAGCTTGCAAATTATATATTTTAATAGTATAATTCAATTAATTTTAAATGTATTTTTAAAGAGGTAATATTTATGGAAAACAAGAAATTTTTTGAATTAACAAATCCACAAAAATCAATTTGGTATACTGAGCAATACTATAATGGTACAACCGTGAATAATATTTGCACATCAGGTACAGTTTATGGAAAAATAGATGAAAATTTATTAAAACAAGCTATTAACAATGTTGTAAAACAAAACGATAGCTTTAGAATACATGTTGTTTTGGATAACAATATTGCAAAACAATATATTGCAGAGTACAAAGAATTCAATATTGATGTTGAATATATTAATGATGAGTCTCAAATTGAATCTATTGAAAAAGATGAGGTTAAATATAAATTTGAGGTTATTGACTCTGATTTATTTAAATTTAAACTTGCAATTTCAAAAAATAATTTTGCTTGTATTATTTTGACCGTAAATCACTTAATTGCAGATTCATGGTCTCTTGGCTTAGTAATCCAAGAAATATTAAGGAATTACAATTCTTTAAAAAATAATGAAGAAATAACTCAAGAAACTTTTTCTTATGTAGATTATATTAATTCTGAAAAAGAATATAAAGCTAGTAAAAAATTTGAAAACGATAAAGCTTATTGGAGTGAAATTTTTGAAACAATTCCTGAACAAGCAACTATTCCAAGCTTAAATAATAGTATTAAAGATTTATCTTACAATGCTAACAGATTAAGTTTTGAAATTAATAAAGATCTTTTATCTAGAATTAATGTTTTTTGTAGAGAAAATAACATTTCTATATTTAACTTTTTTATGGCTATTTTTTCTATTTACATTGGTAGAGTTTCTAACATAGATGATTTTGTAATTGGTACACCAATTTTAAATAGATCTAACTTTAAGGAAAAGCATACTACTGGTATGTTTGTTAATACTGTTCCCGTTAGAGTAAATAATTTAAATGATGGTTCTTTTAAAAATTTAGCAAGTAATTTTGCTACAAAAATGATGGGAATTTTAAGGCATCAAAAATATTCTTATAATTCAGTTTTGGAAGATTTAAGAGAAAAGAATGAAAATGTACCAAATTTATATAATATAATTATTTCTTATCAAGTTACAAAAGCCTTTAATGAGAAATTTGGAAATTACAAAACAAATTGGACTTTTAACAATTATTGTGCAAATGATTTTAATATTCATATTTATGATATTAATGATACAGGCGATTTAATTATTAATTATGATTATTTGATTGATAAATATTCTATCGAAGATGTTACAGATGTTCATAATCGTATTATAAATATGATTAATCAGATTTTGGAGAATAATGATATTAATTCTATTGATATTGAAATTGTTACTCCTGAAGAAAAAGATAAAATTTTAAATGTATTTAATAATACAAAGGTTGATTATCCAAGAGATAAAACTATTGTTGACTTATTTGAAGAACAAGTTGAAAAAACTCCAGATAATGTTGCTGTTGTGTTTAATGATGAGAAACTTACTTATAGAGAATTAAATGAGAAAGCAAATAGTTTGGCAAATTATTTAATATCTCAAGGCGTACAACCTCATACTGTTATTGGTCTTAGATTAAATAAAAGATTGGAAATGATAATAGGAATTTTAGCTATTATTAAATGTGGCTGTTGTTACTTGCCAATAAATATGCAATATCCTGAAGATAGAGTTAATTATATGTTAAGTGATAGTAGTGCAAAATTACTACTAGGCACACAAGACTCTTTAACAGACATGAACTTTAACTTACAAAATATTGATATTGATTTAAATAATTCTAATATTTATAACTATGATGATAAAAATTTAAATTTAAAAATTTCTCCAGAAGATTTAATTTATATTATTTATACTTCTGGCTCTACGGGAAAACCAAAAGGAGCAATGCTTTGCCATAGAAATGTTGTTAGATTATTTAAAAACGATAAATTTCTATTTGATTTTAGTGAAAATGATGTATGGACCATGTTTCATTCTGTTGCATTTGACTTTTCAGTTTGGGAAATGTATGGAGCTTTGTTATTTGGAGGCAAATTGGTGTTGGTTTCAGATGAAATTGCCCAAGATCCTGAATTATTTTTAAATCTAATGAGAAAAGAACATGTAACTATACTTAATCAAACTCCTACATATTTTTACAAGTTGTTAAAAGTTGAACTAGAAAGAGATGATACGGATTTATCTGTTCGTTATATAGTATTTGGTGGAGAAGCTTTAAAACCAAATTTAATAAAAGGGTGGTATTTAAAATATCCTGAAACCAAGTTAATAAATATGTATGGTATAACAGAAACCACTGTACATGTTACATTTAAAGAACTATCAGAGTTAGATTTAGAATCCCCTTCATCTAATATAGGTGTTCCAATACCAACTTTACATGTAATAATTGTAGATAAAAATCTAAAACTGCTTCCATTTGGAACAATTGGTGAAATGTGTGTACTTGGTGAAGGTGTTTTTAAAGGATATTTAAATAGAGAAGACTTAAACAAAACCAAATTAATACATATTCCTGAATATAGCGATAAACTAATTTATCGTTCTGGTGATACTGCTATTATGCATAGAGATGGTCATTTGGAATATATGGGAAGAATTGATACACAAGTAAAAATAAGAGGTTTTAGAGTCGAACTTGGTGAAATAGAAGAAAAAATATTAAAATATTCTAATATAGATACATGTATAGTTACTAAGAAAATAGATGAATTTAACAGAGAGCTTTTATGTGCTTATTATATCAAAAATGGTCCTTTAAATATTTCTGCTTTAAGAATCTTATTACATAAACACTTACCAGCCTATATGGTACCACAATATTTTATTGAAATAGATAAGGTTCCAATTAATATAAATGGAAAAACTGACTTTAAGGCTTTACCTTTGCCTCAAAAAGCTCAAACAGGTACAGAAATGGTACATCCTAGAAATGATTTGGATAAACGTTTATTAGAAATTTACGAACATTACTTACATGTAAACAATGTTAGTATGTCTGACTCTTTCTTCGATTTGGGTGGAGACTCTTTAACTGCAATTAATATTTCTGAAACTATTAGTAAGGAGTTTAATGTAGAAGTAACCGTTAAGGATATTTTAGACAAGAGTATAATTATGAATTTATCAGATTATATTTCTGGTTTAGCAGTTTCAGATAAAAAATCTTTTGAGATAATGCCAGCAGAAGAAGCTGAATTTTATCCATTATCATCTGCTCAAAAAAGAATTTATTATGCTTCAAAAATGATTGGTGATGAAAATATAGTTTATAACATCCCTGGAGCAATTTTGGTTGATTCAGTGTTAGATAAAGAAAAGGTTGAAAAATGTTTTAAGAAGATTATTAAAACACAAAGTAGTTTTAGAACATCATTTTTGATGCTTAATGATTCAATTGTACAAAAAATAAATAAATCTGTTAATTTCTCCGTAAATACTTATGAAAATAAATCAACAGAAATTGACAATTTAATAAATAGTTTTCCAAAGGCATTTGATTTAGAGAATGCACCTCTACTAAGAGTTGAACTTCATTATTTAGATAATGGAAAAACATTATTATTGCTAGAATCTCATCACATAATAATGGATGGTTCTTCTCTTGAAATTCTAATTAATGAATTTTGCAAATTATACAATAACGAGAACCTTGAAAATTTAAATATAGAATATAAAGACTTTGCTGTTTGGGAAAATAAATACTTAGAAAGTGACATGGTTAAAGAAGCTGAAAATTATTGGGTAAATAAGTTTAAAGATTCAGAAATTCCAGCAATAAACTTACCTTATGATTTTAGTATTCCTTCATCACGTTCATATAAAGGAAATACTGTATCTAAGAAAATATCTGAAAAAGATTTTAATAAATATATGACATCAGCTAAAAAATTCGGAGTATCTCCATATATGTTCTTTTTATCAACATTATTTATACTATTGTATAAATATACTGGTCAAGAAGAAATTATTATTGGAAGCCCTGTTACTGGTAGAAGAAATAATCAATTACAAGATATAATTGGAATGTTCGTTAATAATATTGCAGTTGATGGAAAGATTGATTCTAGTAAAAAATTTGCTGAATTCTTAAATACAATTAAACAGCAGGTTTTAAATGATTTGGAATATCAGGATTATCCATACAATTTGTTAGTTAAAAAATTAGGTCTTTCAAATGATAGTAACAATAATCCTTTGTTTGATGTAATGTTTGCTTACCAAAATGCTAATAGTAACAAATTGACTTTAGGTAATGAATCCGTAGAAATTATTAAATCATCTTCTGGCATTTCTAAATTTAATTTATCAATTGAAATCGAACCTGATACTAGAGTTGTTAATTTAGAGTATCGTACAGATTTGTTCAAAGAGAATACTATTGATAGATTATTTGAACATTTTATTAATGCTTTAAATATAATTTCTGATAATAATGATGTTTTAATTAAGGATATTTCAATAATTTCTGAAGAAGAAAAAAATAAAATATTGTATGAGTTTAATGCTACAGCTGTAAATTATCCAAATGATAAGTCAATAATTGAATTATTTGAAGAACAAGTTGAGAAAACACCTGATAATACTGCATTAGTATTCGAAAACGATTCTTTAACATATAAAGAATTAAATGAAAAAGCAAACCAATTAGCTAATTTTATAAAAACAGAAGGATTTGCACCTGAAGATATTATATGTATTTTACTTGATAAATCCATTGAAATGATTATAGCAATATTAGCTATCTTAAAAAATAGATGTGCTTATTTGCCTATTGATATTACATATCCACAAGAAAGAATTGAATATATAATTAAAGATTCTAAATCGAAATTGTTGTTAACATCAAAAAATCAAAATACTTTTAATCTTCCTATAAAGTCAATATATATTGATTTAGATAATAATAACATTTACAATTCTGATTCTAAAGCTAATATATCTATGACTAGAAACAGTACCGATTTAGCTTATATAATGTATACATCCGGAAGTACAGGAAATCCAAAAGGCGTAATGATTGAAAACAAAAGTATTTCAAGACTTATTATTAATAATAATTATATTAAATTCCAAAAAAATGATAGAATACTTCAAACTGGTTCAATTGTTTTTGATGCATGCACTTTTGAAATATGGGGAGCATTCCTGAATGGATTACCTCTTTATATTATAAAAAAAGAAGATTTGTTAGATGAGAGTATTTTTCATGAATATATATTAAAAAACAAAATTACTGTTTTATGGTTAACAGCTCCATTATTCAATCAATTATGTGAAAGTAATCCTCACATGTTTAAAACTGTTAGATGCTTGCTAACCGGTGGTGATGTTCTATCCCCAAAACATATAAATATGGTCAAATTGGCAAACCCTAACCTAACAATTATTAATGGTTATGGTCCTACTGAAAATACTACTTTCTCATGTTGCTATCAGATAGATAAAAAATATACTGATTCAATTCCTATTGGCGGTCCAATTGCAAATTCAACGTGTTACGTAGTTTCAAATGACAATAATTTACAACCAATAGGAATACCTGGTGAACTATGGGTTGGAGGAGATGGAGTTGCTCGAGGATACTTTAATAATGATAAAATGACATCCGAAAAATTTATATATTCTAATATTGTAAACACAAGAATTTATAAGACTGGGGATTTAGTAAAATGGGATTCTGATGGACATTTGATCTTTTTAGGCAGAATTGATAATCAAATTAAAATTAGAGGTTTTAGAGTTGAATTGAGCGAGATTTCCACTGTGATTAATTCTTATGAACATGTAAAAGAAGTATATACTATTTTTGATACTGTTCATAACAAAAAAGCAATATGTTCTTATATAGTTGCTGATAAGGAAATTAATTTTGAAGATTTAAAAAAATATTTAGGTAATCAACTACCAAAATATATGATTCCTACTTATTTTATGCAATTAGATTCTTTACCTATAAATCAAAATGGAAAAGTTAATAAAAAACTATTACCTAAAAATTTCGAGATACACAGTAATAAAGATATTATTTTACCTTCGTCAAATCTAGAACAAAAAATATATGATATTTTTGCAAACATACTAGATATCTCAGACTTTAGTATTTTAGATAATTTCTTTAGTTTAGGTGGAGATTCAATAAGTGCAATGAAACTAGAAGTTGCTGCTTTAAAAAATGATATAAATATAACATATGGAGATATTTTCAAATATCCTTCTGTTAGAGAATTGTCTAACTATGTTTCTTCATATAAAGACAACAAAGACAATACTAGTACCACTAGAGAAGATTATAAAGAATTTGATTCAATTCTAAAAGGAAATACTCTAAAAAACTTATATAATACTACTGTTAAATTTACTCCTATTAATAATGTACTATTAACAGGTGTTACTGGCTTTTTAGGTTCACACATTTTGAATAGTTTTATAAAGAATACAAATGGAAAAATTTATTGTTTAATACGACCAAAAAATAATATTTCTGCAAAAGAACGTTTAAAAAACACTTTAAATTTTTATTTTGATGATAATTATAATTATTTGATTGATGATAGAATTATTTGTGTTGAGGGAGATATTACAAAAGATCACCTAGGGCTTTCTGATGATGATTATATTAAATTAGGTAATGAGATTACCACTGTTATACACTCTGCAGCATTAGTAAAACATTTTGGAAATTATGAAGAATTTGAAAATATAAATGTTGGCGGAACAAAAAGTTTAATTAATTTTAGTAAGAATTTTAATTGTAGATTAATGCATATATCAACTATTAGTGTGTCAGGTAATAATTTTGCTGAAGGTTCATTTGTTGACAACGGCTTTACTGAAGATATCAACTATGATGAAACAAATTTTTATATTAATCAAAACCTCGAAAACTTATATGTTAAAAGTAAATTCTTAGCAGAGAAGTTAGTCTTTGAAGCTATTAATGATGGATTACAGGCTTATGTATTAAGGATGGGGAATTTAACGAGTAGATATTCTGAAGGAAAATTTCAACAAAATCATTATGAAAATGCTTTTGTTAATAGAATTAAATCTTTATTGCAGATTGGTTCAATTCCAGATTATATGCAAGATGGTTATGTAGAATTTACTCCTATTGATTGTTGTGCTGATGCAATAATAAATATTGCAAATCATTACAATCCTGCATTTACTGTTTTTCATGTTTTCAATGAAAAACATGTGCAACTACTAGATTTATATGATATGCTTCGTAAAATAGGTATTGATGTAAATATAGTTTCTGAAAGAGAATTTAGTAATATAATTAATAAATTATTAGAAGATGATAATAATAATGATATTTTATCTGGTATTATTAGAGACTTTAATTCAGAAAAAAAATTAGTATACCAATCTAATATAAAAATAAAATCTGATTTTACAAAACAATTTTTAGAAAATATTGGTTTTGAATGGCCTTATATCGATATAAATTATATTAGAAACTATTTTAAATATTTAATAGATATTGGTTATTTAAATATAAAATTAAAGGAGGATTAAAATATGAATATATATATACCAATTCTTGGTTTTTCAGCTGTTATAACATTTATTTTATTGATATATATTATTATGAGTCAGTCAAAAAGCCAAATTAAAAATATTTTTGTATTAAATTTAGTTTTAGTCCTAATTTTAAATATTGCTGTATTATTTCAACTACTATTTGCTCAAAAATATAATATATCTCCAGTATATTTTGAATACTTTTCATATATCGGAGGATGTTTTTTGCCTGTTAGTGTATATTTTACAGGAAAAATTTTTGCTAATACAAAAATTAAATTTAAAAAATATAATTTACTATTACTAATATTTCCTATTATTTCTTTAGTAGGTTTATGGACAAATGATTTTCACCATTTATTTTTTAAATATTATTCTACAAATATGAGTGAAATAGTAACAGGTCCTCTACATACTATAAATACTGTATACTCTTATCTATTTCTGTTTTTAGGAGTTTGGTATTTGTTAAAATATTCTATTAAGAATGCAAGTTTCTTTTCTAAACAATCAATGCTAATTCTCATAGGAATATTGATACCTGTAACAGTAAATATTTTGGGTACATTTAAAATAATACCAATGACAGTGTACATAACTCCTATCACATTTTCATTAACTGTGCTATTCTTTTCTTTGGCAATATTCAAATTCAACTTTTTAGGAGCTGCTCCAATAGCACTTCAAAAAATAGTTGATAGAATATCCGACAGTTATATAGTACTAAATGATGACGGAAGTATAACAGACTTTAACCAAACATTTTTAACAACATTCAATATAAAAGATTCAAAAGATTTAAGAGGTCAAAATTTTGAAACTTTCTTAAAAGGAAATAACTTATATTTAAACTTTAAGAAAATTAAAAATGCATTACCAAAAGTGAAAAATTCAGAAAAAACAGTATCTTTTGATTTATACATAAGAAAAATAGAAAAACATTTTCATATTGAAATAAATTCTATACTATCAGAAGGTGCATCTTTGGGAACATTAATACTTTTCAAAGATGTAACTCAGCATATTGAAGATATGCAAAAAATTAAAGATACTCAAGAGACCCTTATGGAAGCGGAACGTCTTTCTTCTCTTGGACAATTAATAGGAGGAATTGCTCACAACTTAAAAACTCCTATTATGTCAATAGCAGGAGCAGCAGAAGGTCTAACAGACCTAGTAAAAGAATATGATTCATCAATAGATGATCCTGAAGTAAATAGTCAAGATCATCATGATATAGCAAAAGATATGAATGAGTGGATAGTAAAAATTAAAGAGTATACTGAATATATGTCAGATATTATTACAGCCGTTAAAGGTCAAGCTGTAACACTTTCAGAAACGGAAAATGTTTCTTTTGACATAGATGAATTAGTAAAAAGAGTCGATATATTAATGAAACATGAACTTAAAAACGCACTTGTATATTTAAATGTTCAAATGAAAGCACCAAAAAATACTACAATACATGGAGATGTAAATAGTTTAGTACAAGTTATAAATAACATGATTTCAAATTCTATTCAGGCTTATAATGGTAAACCTGAACAATATATTGATTTAACACTTGAAAAACAGAAAAATAACTTGATTATTTCTGTTAAAGACTATGGTTCTGGATTACCTCAAAAAGTTAAAGAAAAATTATTTAAAGAAATGATTACTACAAAGGGAAAAAATGGTACTGGCCTTGGTCTATATATGTCTTACTCTACAATAAAAGCTCATTTTAATGGTGATATTACTTTTGAGTCTGAAGAAAATAAAGGAACAACATTTAATATCATTTTACCATTATAAAAACTGCTCGTTTGAGCAGTTTTTTTATTAAATAATATTGACTTTTTTGATTAATTTTTATATTTTTTTATTTCTTCTTCTGTTAGTTCCGTTACTTTTGCAATTAAACTTATTGGGAAATTTTCTTTAAGCATGTTTTTTATAACCTCAATTTTTCCCTCAATTTTTCCTTCTCTCTTTCCTTCTCTCTTTCCCTCTCTTCTTCCTGTCTGTATTAATTGTCTATTTGTTTTTTGTATTAGTTCTATTGCAGCAAGCATTTGCACATCACCTCCAAAATCTAATTTTTTCAAAATATTTTTTGCCTTTTCTTTTCCAACTTTATTTACAGTTAGCGTACTTATTATTTTATTTAAAAATTCTCTATCTTCTTTACTATATATATCTTTTGCTTGTTGTATTTTTATATATATTTTATTCAAATTATTCCATAAATCATTTTCTGTTTTTGATTTTTCAATTAGCATAACTTTGCTAATTATTGAATTTTCTTCTAATAATTCTTTATCCTCAATTTGATTTATATCTATAATATTATATTTTGAGAGTTCTTGTCCTTCATATTTTCTCCATTTGTATTGTGAACTTCTTAGATCCAAATTTCCATCCCATTTTTTATTACCTGTATACAAAACAATTGCAATTATTTCCGGAAACTTGTAATTTTTATCTATATATTTTCTGTCTATTAACACACTTGAAATTATCTCTAATTCATATTGTAATATTCTATATGGCATAAGGTAATCGATTTTTGTTTGATGCTCTATTAGGAAAAAAACATTCTCATTTTTTAGTTTATAAATCACATCTGATTCGGAGTTTTTTAATTCATTTGAAATAAAGCTACTTATATATTTTTCTATAGAATTCTCTTTAATTTTATTGTTTTTATCTAATATTCTATTTATTATTTTTATAGCCTCTTTCTTTTTATTCAATGTTTTTCTACATATCTTATCGTGTGGATTGTTTATTTCAGATAAAAAATATTTTTTATCCACATCATTTAGTTCATTGTCTTTTCTGAAAAATTTTAAGTATATATTATAATCTCTTGTGGTAAATATTTCTATATTGCTTTCACCTCTTTCATTATATTTTATTTTAATCTACTTGTCAATATTTATTTAATAGTTTTTAGGGATTGTTTTAGAATAAAATTTATGATATAAATTTGAAATAAAATTATGTTCATATAATACAATAAAAGTGCAATATTTTCAAGTTTTTCCAAATAATCTTTCAAAATACTTGCTTTTTAAACAATTTACTAATATAATGACATTGTAAAAATCTTTAATATAAGACATCAAAAAAAATTGATGGAACGGAGGTTTATATGAGAAAAGGATTGCAAAATGTCTCTAATGAAAACAACAATTATAAAATAATAGCAGTAGATGATGAAGAAGGAATTGTAGATTCTCTTTCTATATTCTTAAAACGTTCTGGCTATAACTTTACAGGTGTTACAGATCCAATTGAAGCAATTGAAAAAGTTAAAACAGAACATTATGACTTAATGCTTTTGGACTTTATTATGACACCTATTCATGGTGACCAAGTTGTTGAAGAAATTAGAAAATTTAATAAAGAATTATATATATTATTACTTACAGGGCATAAAGATTTAGCTCCACCACTAGAAACTATCAGAAGACTTGATATACAAGGATATTGTGAAAAAAGTGATAAGTTTGATCAACTTCTTTTGTTAATAGAATCTGGGATTAAGTCTATTGCTCAAATGAATGAGATTAAAAAGATTAATGAAGAATTGTCCGAAACTAATGAGAAACTTGAAGAAGCTTATCTTTCTACAATTCAGACATTAAGATATACAGTTGAAGCGAAAGATACATACACTAGGGGTCATTCTGATAGGGTATCACAATATTCAGTTTTAATTGGTAAACATTTGGGATTATCAGAAAAAGAATTACATGATTTAGAGATTGGCGGATTATTCCATGATATTGGAAAAATTGGTATTCCTGATTCAATTCTAAGAAAAGAATCAAAACTTACTGATGATGAATATTCAGAAATCAAAAACCATCCTGCAATAGGTGCTCACATTTTATCTTCTGCAACAATTTTTCAAGATATTATTCCTATTGTAAAACATCATCATGAAAGATATGATGGAAATGGATATCCTGGAAAATTAAAAGGTGAAGAAATTCCTTACTTAGCTAGAATTGCTGCAATTGCTGATACTTTTGATGCAATGACTTCAAAAAGAAGCTATAGAGATTCTTTACCAATGGATGTTGTTATTTCTGAATTTGAAAGATGTAGAGGAACTCAATTCGATCCAAATTTAGATGATGTATTTTTAGATATATTAAAAAATCATTATGATGAAATTGAAAAAATAAAAAATACTTATAAATAGAAAATAGGAATTATGGAGCTAAGCTCCTAATTCCTATTTTTTATACTTTCATAGAAAGTGCAACTTTTTTTCTTTCCATGTCTATTTTTATAACTTTAACTTTAACAATATCACCAACAGAAACTAAATCAGAAGGATTTTTTATGAACTTTTCGCTCATTTCAGAAATATGAACAAGTCCATCATATTTAACTCCTATATCTACAAATGCTCCAAAATCTATAACATTTCTAACTGTTCCTGTTAAAATCATTCCTTCTTTTAGATCTTCTAATTTCAAAACATCCTGTCTTAAAATTGGTTTAGGCATATCTTCACGTGGGTCTCTTCCTGGTTTGCTAAGCTCTGAAATTATATCAGACAATGTCATCTCCCCTATTTCTAGTTCTTTAGCTGTTTTAACAACATCAACTGTTTTTAACTTTTGTCTTAGTTCATCTGTTTTTTCTCTGTCTCTTAAGTCTTCTTTGTCAAAGCCTAAAGATTGCAATAATTTCTCTGTTGCTTCGTAACTTTCTGGGTGAACTGCAGTAATTTCTAATGGATTTTTTCCATCTATAATTCTTAGGAATCCTGCACATTGTTCAAAGGCTACTTTACCTAGTTTTGGAACTTTTAAAAGTTCTTTTCTTTCTTTTAATTTTCCATTCTCATCTCTATATTTTACAATATTTTTTGCTATTGTACTGTTTATTCCTGAGACATAAGAAAGCAATGATGGTGTTGCTGTATTAACATCTACTCCAACCTTGTTAACACTATCTTCGACAACTCCAGTAAGACTTTCAGCTAATTTCTTTTGATTTACATCATGTTGATATTGACCAACTCCTATTGCTTTTGGGTCTATTTTTACAAGTTCTGCAAGTGGATCTTGTAGTCTTCTTGCAATTGATATTGCTCCTCTTATAGAAACATTTATGTCTGGATATTCCTCTGTTGCAAGTTTTGATGCAGAGTATACAGATGCTCCCGCTTCGCTTACTATCACATAATGAACTTCTCTTTTTGCTTCTTTTATCATATCTGCAACAAACATTTCAGATTCTCTTGATGCTGTTCCATTTCCAATTGCAATCATATCAATTTTATCTTTTTCTATCAATTTTAATAATTCTTTTTTAGCACCTTCTACATCATTTTGTGGTTCTGTTGGATATACTGTTGTATAATCAAGAACTTTTCCTGTTTCATCAATTACGGCTATTTTACATCCTGTTCTATATGCTGGATCAAATCCCATTACTGTTTTGCCTTTAATTGGTGCTCCTAATAGTAATTGTTTTGAATTTTGTCCAAATACTTTTATTGCCTTTTCTTCTGCTTTTTCTGTTAAATCAGAACGAATTTCTCTATCAATTGATGGTTCTATTAATCTTTCAAAACTGTCTAATATTGTGTCTTTTAACATTTTTGTAAATTGTGTTTCACCTTTTATAATATCCTTTTCTATGTATGCTAAAATTTTATCTTCCGGCTTTTCAATAGATACTTTTAAAAATTCTTCTTTTTCCCCTCTATTTATTGCTAAAATTCTATGGCTTGGAATAAATTTTAATGCTTCTCCATAATCATAATACATTTCATAATTAGATTTTGCTTCTTCATCTTTTGCTTTTGTTTTAATTGTTCCTTCTCTATAGCATTGTCTTTTTATTTCTTTTCTATATTTAGCATTATCAGATATATCTTCTGCAATAATATCTAATGCTCCTTGTATTGCTTCTTCAGGTGTTGCTACGACTTTGTCTTTATTTTTCTTATCTTCATCTGATAAACTATTAATATTGACATACTCCTGTGCAATTTCTAATATTGATTTATTTTCTTTTTGTTCTAGTATTATTTGTGCCAATGGTTCTAATCCTTTTGCTTTAGCAACTGTTGCCCTTGTTTTTTTCTTTTGTTTATATGGTCTATATATATCCTCTACTTCTGCTAATGTTTTTGCAATTGCAACTGCCTTTAAAATTTCATCTGTTAACTTTCCTTGCTCATCTATTGATTTTATAACTTCTTCTTTTCTTGTTTCTAAGTTTCTTAAATAGGTTAATCTCTCTCCAAATGTTCTTAATACTTCGTCACTTAATCCACCTGTTACTTCTTTTCTATAACGTGCAATAAATGGTATAGTATTTCCCTCATCAATTAATTTTATAGTATTTTCTACTTGGGATGTTTTTATTCCTAGTTCTTCTGCTATTGTTTTTACAATCTTATCCATATTTATTTCCTTTCCTTTTATTGACTTTTTATATTGTTTAATATATCATAAATCTATACAAAATAAAAGGGGGAATTTAAAATGATTTCATCAGATTTTAGAGCAGAAGCTCGTAAAAAACTAGAAGGAAAATGGGGAAAAGTCGCTTTAATTACTTTAGCATACTTTGTTATATTTTTTCTTATTAATTTTGTAGAAAGTTTTTTTCCTGATTCCACAGATTTTTTATTTTCAATCATTAATACTATAATTGAAATACCTTTGGCCCTTGGTTTAATTTTTTCTTTATTTAAAGTATATAATGATGAAGATGTAAAAGCATTTGACTTTTTAGAATTGGGTTTTAATAACTTTAAGAAAAGTTGGGGAATAACTTTTGAAGTGTTTAAAAAAATGATTTTGCCTATAATATTAGTAATAATATCTTATATTCTAATCTTTGTAGGAATTTCTCTTTCAGCATATTCAATAGCTATGTACTCTTATGGAAGTATTCCAAATTCTAATTTAAATATTGTTTTTATATTACTAACACTATTAGGATTTATACTTCTTATAATTTCTATGATTTGGACTATAACAAAATCTTTTTATTATCAATTAGCTTACTTAATTGCAGTTGATAATCCTGACATGACATCAAAAAATGCTGTTTTAAAAAGTGAAGAATTAATGACTGGAAATCGTAGTAAGTTATTTTGGTTACAACTTTCTTTTATAGGATGGGCAATTTTATCAGCATTCACATTTGGTATAGGAATGTTATGGCTTGCTCCTTATATGCAGTTTGCAATTATAGCTTTTTATAAATATATTAGCGGAAATAATCAAAATATTGAAGCAAAAGTTGTAACAGATGATACTGACAATCCAATTCAATAAAAGTTAAAAAAAAGATGATTTTTGAAAATCATCTTTTTTACTTTTTTGTCAAAAATGTTCGTCCATTCCGACAAGATTATTCGATTCCTAAATATTCATTATAAGTAACTTCTCTATCTATTACTTTTCCATCTTCTTTAATATCAATAACTCTATTTGCAACTGTTTGAGTTAATTGGTGGTCATGTGATGTAAATAAGATATTTCCTTTAAAATTAGTCATTCCGTTATTTACTGATGTTATACTTTCCATATCTAAATGGTTTGTTGGTTCATCAAAAATTAAGAAATTAGCTCCTGAAAGCATCATTTTTGATAGTACGCATCTTACTTTTTCTCCTCCGGATAAAACTCTAACTTGTTTTAATGCTTCATCCCCTGAAAATAGCATTCTTCCTAAAAAGCCCCTTACATAAGTTTCGTCTGGATCCTTTGAGTATTTTCTAAGCCATTCTGTAATGTTTTCGTCTGTGTCAAATAAATAATTGTTATCCTTAGGGAAATATGATTTTGTAATTGTTGTTCCCCATATTAATTCTCCACTATCTGGTTCCATTTCTCCTGCAATTATTTGGAATAATACTGTTTTTGCTATTTCATTATCTGCTAAAAATGCAATTTTGTCATCTTGTTTTACTGTAAATGATATGTTATCTAGTACTTTTACACCCTCATAGGTTTTTGAAATATTTTTTACTTGTAATATTTCTTTTCCAGGTTCTCTATCTGGTTTAAAATCAACATAAGGATATTTTCTGTTTGATGGTTTAATTTCATCTAATTCTATTTTTTCAAGTGTTTTCTTTCTTGATGTAGCTTGTTTAGATTTTGATGCGTTAGCACTAAATCTTGCGATAAAGTCTTGTAATTCTTTTATCTTTTCTTCTTTTTTCTTGTTTTGTTCTTTCATTTGTTTTAATGCTAATTGACTTGATTCATACCAGAAATCATAATTTCCTGGGTATACTTTTATTTTTCCAAAATCAACATCTGCTATATGTGTACATACTTTGTTTAAAAAATATCTATCATGTGATACTACAATTACTGTATTTTCAAAATTGATTAAGAATTCTTGTAACCAATTTATGCTTTTTAAATCTAAGTCGTTTGTTGGTTCATCTAATAATAATACATCTGGATTTCCGAATAGAGCTTGAGCTAATAATACTTTTACTTTTTCTCTTGCTTCTATTTCTTTCATAAACTTGTAATGATTCTCTGGTATTATTCCTAAATCATTAAGAAGCATAGCTGCATCTGACTCAGCATTCCATCCATCTAACTCTGCAAATCTTTCTTCAAGTTTTGCAGCTTTCATTCCATCTTCTTCTGAAAAATCTGGTTTTGCATATATTGCTTCTTTTTCTTTCATTATGTCATATAATTCTTTATTTCCCATCATTACTGTATCTATTACTGTATTTTCTTCAAAAGCAAAGTGATCTTGTTTTAATATTGATAGTCTTTCTCCTTTTTCTAATGTAACATCTCCTTTGCTTGGTTCTATTTCTCCTGATAATACCTTTAAAAATGTTGATTTTCCTGCTCCGTTTGCTCCTATAATTCCGTAACAATTTCCTTTTCCGAACTTTATGTTTACATCTTCAAATAATACTCTTTTACCGAATCTTACTGTTACTCCATTTGCACTTAACATATTTTCTCCCTTCACTTAGCTTTGTTCTTTTTCATTAAATTTTGAATTTGTGGACATTTGTCCTACGTTTGTTATTATACCTTAATTTTATGTATTTTTCAAGTATTCTATTTTATTAATTATAATCACAAAAAACTCGTATGAATTTAATCATACGAGTTTTTATATTATATTTAATCATCAAATAATAATTTTATTCCCCATAAACCAGAGATTCCAACTAAAGCATATATTATTCTTGATATAACGCTCATTGTACCAAAAATAGCATCTACTAAATTAAAATTGAATATTCCTACTAGTCCCCAATTTATAGCTCCTATTATGATTAAAACTAATGCTATCTTGTCCACTACCTTCATATAGTTTCCCTCCATTTTCTCTTAAATTTTCATTAGTATTATATGCACTTTTTTTTATTTTATTCATTTTATTGAAAATTTTATTATTTTGTGATAATTTTATTATATATAATTATTAGGGGGAAAAATGAAAAGAAGCGAAAGAAGAATAAGAAAAGAAAACACAAAAAAAATGAAATTTATTTGTTTGTTTATTATTTTAATCTTTTTAATACTTTTAATTTTAGTATTTAAAAATTCACATAATTGTAAGATAGATAATATCCAACCAAATTTAGTTAATGAAAATATAACTGAACCATCTAAAGAAGAAATTAAACCAATAACGTTTACTATGACTGCTCTAGGAGATTCTTTATGTCATAATACTCAATACTGGGATGCATATAATAAAGAAACTGGCAAATATGATTTTTCCTATGTTTATGAAGATATTAAACAATATACTCAATCATCAGATATAACAATTGGAAGCTTAGAAACCACCTTTGCCGGAGAAGAAAGAGGTTATAGTAATTATCCTACTTTTAATACTCCAGATAGCTTGGCTACTGCTCTTAAGAATATAGGCGTGGATATTATTTCGTTAGCTGGAAATCATGCCTTGGACTACGGATATAGTGGTCTTTGTAGAACCATTGATGTTTTAGATTCTGCTGGAATCTCACATTTGGGAACATATAAAACTGCTGAAGATCAAAAAAAATTATTAATAAAAAATGTAAATGGATTAGAAATTGCTTTCATAAATTATACTTATGGTACTAATGGTATCCCTGTGCCTTCAGGAAAAGATTACTGTGTTAATTTAATTGACAAAACTTTAATAAAAGAACAAATCGAAGAAGCTAAAGACCAAAAAGTAGACTTAATAGTAGCTTGTATGCATTGGGGTACTGAATATAGAACAACTGCTAATTCAGAACAAGAAGAACTTGCTGATTTTCTTTTTAAAAATGGTGTGGATATAATTCTTGGAAATCATCCTCATGTCTTAGAGCCAATGGAAAAAAGAACTATTACTTTAGATGATGGATCATCAAAAGAAGTTTTTGTTGTTTATGCTTTAGGAAATTTTACAGCAGACCAAAGAGATGAAATAACTAGGGATTCTGCAATTTTAAATTTAACTATAACTAAAAATACTGACGGAAAAATCTCTATTGATAAAGTTAGTTATGTTCCAATTTACATGTATAAAAATACAAATGTTAGTACACACAAATTCAAGATTTTAGATATTAAAAAAACTATTACTGAATATGAAAATGGTACAAATACAACTATTGGATCTGCCACTTATGCAAACTTAAAAAAACAATTAGAAAAAATTAATAGTATTTTGGGAAAAGAGATAAACTAAAAAAGAACCTTTATTGGTTCTTTTTTTAATCAAGCATATCTTTTCTTTTTAGCCACCATGTTACAAGTAGTGTTAATAAAACTGATATTAAAACCATTATTGGAAAACCAAATTTATTATTTTGAAATGGTAAATCCACATTCATTCCCCAAAAACTTGATATCATTGTTGGTATTGCAAGTACTATTGTTATTGATGTTAAGAATTTCATTACGCCATTTAAATTATTAGAAATAATAGAAGCATAAGCATCCATTGTTCCATTTAAAATATCACTATATATTTTTGCCATTTCGATTGCTTGTCTATTTTCTGTGATGGCATCTTCTAGCATATCTTCGTCTTCTTCATATAATTTTATTATTTTGCCTCTCATTGTTTTTTCCATTACGAGTTCATTTGATTTTAAAGATGTTGTAAAATATACCAAACTTTTTTCCAAACTTAGTAATTTTAATAACTCTTTATTTTTCATTGAATTTTTTAATATATATTCTGCTATTTCTGTTTCTTTATTTATTTGTTTTAGATAAGATAAATAATATGAAGAGTTTAAATATAATATTTGAAAAATTAATTTAGATTTTTTATAAGTTTGAAAATTTTTAATTTTTCTTTTTTCAAAGTCTTCTATAATTTTATTTTTTCTTAATGATACTGTTATAAAAAAATCATCTCTTACAACAATCATACCTAATGGCATTGTTGTATAAACCTCATTTTCTTCATTCTTTTCTATAATTGGTACATCTACAACAAATAATATTGTTCCGTCATCATCTTCTTTGTCAATTCTTGCCTTTTCTTCAAAGTCTAAAGCGTCTCTTATGAAATCTTCTTGTATTTTAACGTTTTCACATACTTTTTTTATTTCTATTTCCGATGGGTTTACTAAACTTATCCAACTTCCTTTTTTAAATTCTTTTATTTCTTCTATTTTGTTAGTTTCTACATCTGTATTATATATTTTTAGCATTTTTACACCCACCTCTTTTTTTTACTTTATTATATTTTAACTTTTTATCCATAAGTTGTCAATGGATTTTTAAAAATGTTTACATAATTTTTAAAAATTTATTCTTGACATTTTCTTATTTTGGTACTATAATAACTTTATCACTTGCATCATTAGCTCAGCTGGTAGAGCAGCAGACTCTTAATCTGAAGGTCCTCGGTTCGAAACCGAGATGATGCACCATAATATTTAACTTTGTTTTATAAAAAACCAACCTTTTAAAGTTGGTTTTTTATTATATTTTATATTTATTTTTTTCTAATATAAATAAAAATTCCTAATAACGTAATTACTATTAATATAATAGTTATTTTTATTAATATATCATTTTTTGTACCCGTATTTGGTAACTTACCGTCAAATGCACTGTCATCTTTTTTTGTCTCTATATTATCTTTTTTATTTTCTGCCTTGTTTTCAATATTTTCACCTGATTTTTCTTCATCTTTTTCTGGTTCTTTTATATCTTCACTTGGTTTTTCTTCTGCATCTTTAGATATCCAATTAACTACGGCAGTTGTAGTTCCAACATTTCCATATTTATCAACAAATTCAAAAGTAAATTCACCATTCTCTTTAAATGTATAAACATTACTTCTATTGTTATTTGTTATTGTTATCTCTGTACTTGGATTAACTAATTTTGCAGTAACATTTTTACTAGTTTTTTCTGTTATATCATATTCTATTTCTGCTGTTGGAATTGCTTTTTTTGTTATATCTTCAAATAAATTAATCATTGCAGCAGAAGCAAAACTTCTTCCATCTCCCCAATTTTCATTTATAACAAATTTTATATATTGACATTTTATTGATTCATCAAGCTTGATAACTTTTGAACTAGCACTATTTTCCCAATTAGTTGCACTACTTGCCACACTCCAATTTTCTCCATCCAAACTTACATATAATGTTGCATTTTTTGCTCTACCATTACTTCCATTTTGTCTTGGTACATATTGTAAAGCAGATAAATATACTGGTCCATCTAATTTTATAATAATTGTTTTGTTTGAATCAGATCCATTATATGCAGTATGCCATATAGTATTAATATTTCCATCAATAGCATGTATTGCATGTCCATTATTTCCTGTTTGTTCAGATGATACTTGATGTATAGCTAGGTGTTCTATTGGAATATATTTTTCAGTATCTGATTGATTGTCCTCAGTAAAATTATAAATTGTATTTTTATTTTCTGCTAAATATACTCCTGTTGCACCAGCTCTAACTATTATTGTTTTATTTCCACTTAAATCTGGTTCTGATACACTATATGAATTCCATTCATCTTCATCCTTATATTTCCATTGCATTGAACTAGTTGTTCCAATTAATTTATTTTCCAAGTCATTTGCATACAAATCTGATGGTAATCCTAACGAGTCTTTAATATCTATTGTAAAAATATTCTCTTCTGAATAATCTACTCCCATTATATGAATTTTTATATCTTTTTCAGATGTAATATTTTCTATTTCTTCCTTTGATAGTTGTAATTTATGTTCTTCTGTTAGTATCCATGTTTTTCCACCATCTAAACTATATTCCCATGCAACATCTGTATTATCATAACGACTAGAAAGAATTATTTTTCCAGCATTTTCTCCATCAAAAGAAAAATTTGCAATTGTTGTATCTATGTTTCCAAGTAAAGCATTTGCTACTTGTTTAACAGCTGTTGATTGTATTGATTCATTACTTGTTGCTTTAGTAGCTGTTGTTAATTTTCTAGTTTGTAATAATGTAAACATTGTATCATATTCTACTGATGTAATATGTGGTTTTATTAAATTTAATAAATCGTACATTGGTCTAGGATAATATGTAAAAGTTTTTGCTATATCTTCGGCTAATTTATAATAATCTTCTTCAGTTTTAGTAGAATCATTTATGTACAAATTTACTAATCCTAACCAACTGTCAAAATTAATATCTTCAATTTCAATAGCTTTACGGTATATTTCTTCCAACTTTTCGCTATCATTTTTGTAAACATCAGCAAGCATAAGAATTTCTTCTGATTTTTCATATTTTTCATATTCATTTTGAGCTGCTTGAGCTAAAAGTATATAACTTGCATTCCATCCATCTGTATAGCTACCATTTCCCCAGTCATTCATTGTTCTTACATTTAAATGTTCTGTTTTTCCTGATTGTCCCCAGCCTGATACATCATTACCAAGATTCCATATACCATTTCCATTATCATCTTGAGTATAATATATATATGCACAATGTCCTGGTTGACTTACACATGTATTGGGTAATCCTTTATATGCTCCCCATATACAACTTCCTGTTTTAGAAAGTCCTCCACATACAGAACCTTCTTCAAAAACAATCCACAATTTAGGTTTTCCCTGTTGATAAGTTATGTTATATTTTGATAAATGATATTTTTTATCCCATTTATCATAGTTTTCTGAATCATAATATTTATCTAGAGTATAGTTATAACCAAAAGTATATTTAATATAACTATATGGACTTGTTGCTCCGTTTTTGTCATTTCTAACAAAATCATTTAGCCATACTATTTCCTCATCATCAATAATAGTATTCATTACCCATCGCATTTCTTCAACAGTAAGTGTTTCAAATATTTGATTTTCAATTAATTCTTTGTCTTGTCCTTCGTTTAAGTGTAGATTTTTGTAAATCTCATAACGTGTTACAGCATCAGAATGTGATACTCCATCTATCCATAAATATACATTTCCTGATTCTGTCAATGACAAAGAAAGCATCATTGTACGATATAAATTTCCAAAAGTAGTACCATATTTTGTTTTATTTTGATTTGATAAATCGTCTTTATATGTAGTATATAGTTCACTTAAAACCTTTATTGAATTAAGATAACTTCCCTCTGGTTTTCCTCCTGCTAAATAAAGTCGTAGTGTTTCTTTATCATTTAATAGCCAATTTATTGTTTCTTTATATTCCTCTTTGTATTTTACAAGTGCTTGTAATATATCATATCCAACATTATTTACAAATTCTCTTTGTAATAGTGTTAATTCATAATCACCGCTTATTTGGTCCCCAAAATGATTTTTAATGATTTCATCATATTGATCAACAGTTTTTATAAAATCTATAGTTGATGTGTCTTCTATATAATTTTCTTTTATTAATTTTGCATTTGCAAAAACTGTTTCATCATACCAGTTAGCCCACCAGCTATCGCTATTATCATCAGCAACTAATTTTAAATATTTTGAATTTTTTATATTTATTTTAACAAATTGTGCTTCACTCCAACCATAAAGTGTTTCTGATTCATATTGTTGTTCCCAGTTTTCTCCATCATCAGATGTATAAATATAAAATTTTGCTCCTGTATTAAAGTAGTTACTTTGTTCACTTACATCAACGCCAATGTAAGAAGTGAAATAATCATAATTATAGCTACTTAAATCATAAACTATTTCTGATGTAGCCCAAGCACATATCCCTTTTATAAATGGTGTAGCTGTATTATTAATATTTAAAGTAATTAATTCGTTACTATCGTTTTTATCTAAGCAGATAGAATGATTGTTTACAGAAAATGATTTATCTTTAATATATGAAATATCTGATAAATATACATAATCTTTACTTTCTATTTTTTCTGTTGCAAAAACCTTGTTATTATATATATTAAATGCAATACTTGTTAAGATTATAATTAAAAAAATTAATATTTTTTTCTTCATTCTTCTTTATAATCTCCTCTCTTATACTAATATATATATATTACCATATTTTTCTTCTCTTTTCAATTCTTATGTCAACTTTTTGATTTTATATTTTATTTATAATAAAAAACCACTATTAATTAGTGGTTTTTTCTATTCATTATTAGGATTTTCAGTATTATTTATAGTTCCTGTATTCTCTTGATAACTATTTCCTCCTGAACCATTTTCTTCTGTATTACCTGATTCATTATTATTTTCTGGTATGTTTGGTGTTTCTGGCTCTGATGGAGTTGCTGGTGTTGTTGGTGTAGTTGGTTCTGATGGAGTAGGTTCTGTTGGAGAAGTTGGTGTACTAGGTTTTGTTGATGTATTATTATTTCCATTTGAAGTTGTGTTATTTGTTGTTCCCTTTGTTCCTCTTGCAATAATCCTTTGCATAGCATTGTATGTATCTTTAGATAGTAACTTGCTTGAAACGACTTTTCCGTTTAAACTCTTTATTATGTAAGTTTCTGTAATCATACCATTTGCACCTGCTTGTTTAACTTTTTCTGTTCCAGCTGCTAAAGTACTATCATTCACATATTTAACTGTATATGGTATTGTTGAGATTGTTTTAGTACTAAAAGAAACAGTATATTCATTTTCTTCTTTAATTCCGTATATAGATATTGTTGCTATTCCATTTGAACAACTTGCTTTTATTTTTACAGCATAGTTTCTTGTGTTTTTAAATTTAAAATCTGTTAGACCATAAACAACTGTTGCATCTCTTCCTGCTGGTGTATAAGATGTTATGAATTGATGATTTCGTCTTTCTGTTACTTCCATATTTGCCATTAAAACAGAATTATATAATGTTGATGATATTTGGCAAATTCCTCCACCAATTCCATCTACTACTTCTCCATTTTCATATACTTTTGCATATTTATATCCAGCAGCTGATGTTCTTTCACCTAGTGTTTTATTATAAGAAAATGTTTCACCTGGCAATATTACTTTATCATTAATTTTTTTACATGCTATTCTTAAATTTGTTGTTCTATCTATATTTCCTCCATCATATTTTGTTGAATATGTAGATAATAAATTAGGAAATGCTTCTGATCCTATTTGTGATGTTGTTACATTTGGTTTTGTAATACTTAGTTGAATTTCATATTGTTCTTTGTCTTCTTGTAATAATGCTTTAGCTTCTTCTACATTGAAGTCTACACCTTCTACTTCAGGATGAATTGTAAATGGGTCTTTCGTATAATATGCATCTTGTACTTCTTTATAAACTTCTTCATGTATTTTTTCTATGTCTATTTGTTCGGGTTTCTTAGTAATTACAGGTATTTCAATATAATTTTCTTTTGAATTTATATCTTTTAGATTGTTTTTTATTTTTTGAATCAATTTTTCATTATCAATTTTTAATCCTTCTTTACCTTTTGTAATTATTAATTTATCATCTTCTCTATAATAATCAGGTTCTACCACTGCCCCAGGAATATTACTTCCTATAGAATCTATTGTTTTATTTGTTTCTTCTTCATTAATTGTCATATTAATTTTTATGTTTTTTTGCCCAATAATTGCAAATAGAATATTGTAATTATTGATAATTATATTGCTATCTTTTCCTAAAGAAATTGCTTCATCTACTGCACTGTTTATATCATAACTTGCATCTATTAACTCTGGATTTATTGTTGCGTCATAATCTTTGTATTTTAATAATATATCTTTTTGCTTTTTTTCATTATATACTGATTCAAATTTTGCTTTTGCTTCTTCTCTTGATAGTCCAGATACATCTATTCCTTCTATTTTTACTCCATTTACTATTTTAGTATTATTTATATTTATAAGAGCAAAAACTGTAGAAAGAACTATTAACAATACAATTACTATACCAATTGTAATAATTGGTACAAAATTTATTTTCGTATTAATCTCTTTTTTATTTTTTTCTTTCTTAAATTTTTCATTTATCTCATCTTCTTTGAATATCTCTTCACTTTCATCTAATTCGATTTCTTCTTTAGGTGCATTTGATATTTTAGATTCTAGTTCTTCCCATTTTAAATTCCCTTTTCCCATTTGTATCTCTCCTTTTATATCATTAATTTAATATTATCATATTATTATTTTTTTTACAATATATTTACGTTATTATAAAACTATGTTTTTTTTGTTCTTTTATTACTTTTTTTATTATTTTAGTTAAATTATAACCAAAAAAAACAAAATTTCTAAAAATTTTACAAAAAATACTTGAACAATAATAAATTTAATATTATAATACTGATAGCAAAAGATAAATAAGGAGAGAAAAATTAATGGAACTAGTTAAAAACATATTCTTTAACACAGATAAATTAGTTGAAAATAGTAATATAAAAATATCTTATACAGGAAAATTTTTTCAAGAAAACTCTGAAGAAGTTTTTATTCATTATGGCTTTGGACTTAATTGGGATAATGTAAGTGAAGTAAAAATGGAAAAAACAGAACTAGGATTTCAAGCAGAAATCTTTTTAGGTGAAGGTGAAACTTTCAACTTCTGTTTTAGAAATAATAATAATGAATGGGATAACAATAATTGTCAAAATTATGTATTCGAAATAGAAAAAAATCAAAATGCATTATTGGTTCTAGAAGATGAACCTGTTTCTTTGGGTAGTGCTAGAAAATTAAGAAAATCTTATTTATGGAGTAAAAAAATTCGTTTAGCTGTATATAAAATAATAACTTATTTTCCAAAAATTATTTCTGGAAACTATAAAAGAAAATTGAGTGAAAATTAAAATAAAAAACCTAATTGTTTTTATACATTAGGTTTTTTTATTTTTATTAAAATTATATTTCCCATCCACCATTTATTGAAATTACTTGTCCTGTTGTGTATTCGTCTTCAATTAACCATTCTATACATTTTTCTATATCTTTAGCTTTACCTATTTTTTCAAGTGGAATTTCTTGTTTTATATTGTTTATTTCATTTTCACTTAACTCTCTATTCATTTCTGTATTAATAATTCCAGGTGCTATAGAATTTACTCTTATATTTGATGGCCCCATTTCTTTGGCTAATGATTTTGTCATTGCGTCTATTCCTGCTTTGCTTACACTATAATGAACTTCACATGAAGCTCCAACAATTCCCCATATTGAAGAAATATTTATTATACATCCACTTTTATTATGTATCATATTTTTGCATACCTCTTGTGTCATATAAAATACGGAATTTAAATTATTATTTATCATTTTATTCCAATCATCATCTGTTATTTGTGTAAATTCTTTTATTTGTGATATTCCGGCATTATTAATTAAAACATCTATTTTTCCATATTTATTTATTGTATAATCTACTAATTCTTGAGCTTCTTCTCTTTTAGATATATCTGCTTTAAATATGTCAATTTTTATATTTTCTTTTTCCAATTCTTCTTTTAATTCTAGTATTTGTGTTTCTGATTTATTATAATTTGCTATTACTGTATATTCTTTTTTTGATAATTCTTTTGCTATCTCTCTCCCTATTCCTCTTGAAGCTCCTGTTACTATTACAATTTTTCTCATTGCATTTCCTCCAAATTATAAATTAAAAAAGCCAGTAATTAAGCCTATTGCAAAACTACTGACAATTATGGAGCCACTTCTCAGATTCGAACTGAGGACCCCCGCATTACAAGTGCGGTGCTCTGGCCAACTGAGCTAAAGTGGCATCTTTGGTGACCCGTACGGGAATCGAACCCATGTCTCCGCCGTGAAAGGGCGATGTCTTAACCGCTTGACCAACGGGCC
>CAKPGC010000004.1 GCA_934154445.1 uncultured Clostridia bacterium | reverse complement strand
GTCTTTAAAACAACACCAGCATAGCTGGCGGTTTTTTGTTTCGCTTTGTGGCTCAACACGCTAAAGCGAATAAAAAATAGCCAATACATTTTGTACATCATTATACAAAATATATTAGCTATTTTATTTTATTCTTCATCACCTTTTAATCTTTCAGCTCTATCAGCCGCAATTAAATTATCAATCATTTCATCAATGTCACCATTCAAGAAATTTTCCATTTGATAAATACTCATACCAATTCTATGGTCTGTAATTCTTCCTTGAGGATAATTATAAGTTCTTATTTTCTCACTTCTATCACCAGAACCAACTTGAGATTTTCTTGCATTAGAAATTTCACTATCTTGTTTTTGTTTTTCCATTTCATACAATTTAGTTCTAAGCATTCTCATAGCATTATCTCTGTTTTGGAATTGAGATCTTTCTGTTTGACATTCAACAACAATTCCTGTTGGTTCATGTATAAGTCTTACTGCTGATGATGTTTTATTTATATGTTGTCCACCAGCTCCTGATGAACGAAAAACTTCCATTTTAATATCTGAAGGATTTATTTCTATTTCAACATCTTCAACAACAGGAAGTACTGCTACTGTAGCTGTTGATGTATGAATTCTACCACTACTTTCTGTATCAGGCACTCTTTGTACTCTGTGTACTCCACTTTCAAATTTTAATCTACTATATACACCTTTTCCAGTAACCATAAATGTTATTTCTTTGTAACCACCAAGTCCTGTTTCATTTTCATTTAAAACTTCAACTTTCCAATGTTTTCTCTCGGCATACATTGTATACATTCTAAATAATGTTCCAGCAAACAGTGCAGCTTCCTCTCCACCAGCTCCAGCTCTAATTTCACAAATAATATTTTTATCATCATCTGGATCTTTAGGAATTAATAAAAATTTTAATTCTTCTTCTAATTTGGGTAATTTTTCTTTATTATCATAATATTCCATTTCAGCCAATTCCTTAAGCTCTTTATCTTCCATCATTTCTTTGGCTTCATCCATTGCATTTTTTGCCTTTTTATATTCTCTAAATTTTAATACTATATCTTCTATACTTGCATGTTCTTTCATAAGTTTTTGCCATTCTAATTGATTAGATATTACTTCTGGGTCACTAATCATTTTTGTTAATTCTTCATATCTCTTTTCTACTGCTTCTAATTTTTCAAACATAAACATTCTCCTTTCACTATGCTTTGCTCCGTTCATCGTCATCCAAAATTTTTCAAATTTTGTTTGCCAATTTTATATCCTTTTGGTATTATACTACAATCTTATTATATTTACAAGTTAAAAAAGCCTAAAAAGGCTTTTTCTATAATTTTATATAATTATACTCAATATTAGAATTTTCTAAAATATTTTTTTCTCTATCTGTACAAGTGAAAATAATAATTTGTCTATCTGAAAATTCATTATTTAAATATAATAATATATTTTTTAATCTTTCATCATCATAAAACGCAAAAGTTTCATCCAATAAAACAGGTATTTTTTCATTAGATAATTCGTTTATCATCGAAAGTCTTAATGATAAATATAATTGATCAATAGTTCCTACACTCAATCTACTTGCTGGAACATAATCCCCATTTTCCAATTCAACGATCAAACCTTCTTCCTCATTAAACATTACTTTATCATATTTCTCTCCTGTTATTTTAGAAATATTATTAGAAAGATTCTCTGTAAACTTAGGGGTTATTGAATTTTTCATCTTGGCATAATTTTCGCTTAAAACCTCTTTTGCCAAATTAAAACTTAAATTCAAATTTTTCAAGGTTAACATTTTATTATTATTGTTAACCAATTCTTCTTCTATTTTTGACAAATTATCTAAATTAGGTTCTATATTTTTTTTATCCAAATCTAATGTATGTAATTTTAATTTTTTTTCATTTATCTCTTTTTGAATTTTTTCAATTTCAAAATTTACATTTTCCAAATTAATTAAATAATTAATTTGATTTTTTTCTATTTTATTTAAATATTTATTTTTTATTTTTTCTTTTTCTAGATTTATTTTTAAATTATAATTATTTTTTAATTTATTTATTTCTTCACTCAAATTATTTATATTATTTTCTATTATTTTTTTCTCATTTTCTACATTAATTAATTCTAGATTTATTTTTTCATAATTATTTTTATCAATTTTTTCTTGATTTTTTATTTTTTTATTTTGATATTTTACAAAAAATAAATAGAAAATTAAAAACGCTGGCACTGTAAGAACAAAAATATATTTAAAATTATTGTTTTTTATAAAAACAAACTGTAATATATTTATTAAAATTAATATAAAAAATATTATATTTAATATTTTTATTTTTTTATTATTTAACTTATTTTTTATTCTTTTATTTTTTAAATTTTTTTGAGAATATTTTTCAAAAATATTTTTATTATTATTTTTTATTTCATTTATTTTATTATTTAATAAATTTATTTTTTCTAAATTTTCATTTTTAATATTTTCTTTTATTTTTATTTTTTCTTCTTCTATTTTTTCATCTTCATTTAATAATTTAATTTCTCTTAAAAAATTATTTTCATATTCTAACTTTACAATATCATTATTTAAATTATTTTGTTCTTCTTCAAATTCATATTTAAAATCTTTATATTTTTCTAAATCCTCTTTTTCTTGCAATAATTTTTCTAATTTTTTAGAGATTATATTAATTGGCTTTTCCCTAGATCTTTCAGTCCCAACTTCATCTAATTGCCTTTTATTTATTCTATCAATTACCTTCTTAAATGATTTACTGTCATCACCCGTTTGTGCTAAGTTTGCAATTTTTTGAATTAAAAAATTTTGTGATTGGTTTTCTAGTTTAACTTCATTTTGATTAATTGCAAGTGTAGATAAAAATAAATCTTCGTCTATTTTTGTTTGTTCATAAAAAAATTCATTTCCTTTGTTTTTATCAATATTAAATTCTTTTGAAATATCTTCCATATTTTCATTAAATATTTTTGGATTTTTCTTATTAAAATCTCTATATATTTCAAATTTATCTTTACTATCCAATTCATATTCTACTTTTCCAGAGAAATCCTCCCCAAGCCAAGGTTTATATTTCTCATAATCCGAAATTTCTTTTCCATTTTTATTTTTTGAAATCCCATAAAATGAATTTATTATAAAATTAATTAAAGTAGATTTTCCTGCCTCATTTTGTCCATAAATTATATTTATTCCATCTTTTACATTAATTTCTTTTTCTTTTAATTTACCATAAGAATTTATTTTTATTTTATTAATTTTCAAAATTTCTTCTCCTTTTATTATTTAAAGTATTTTTTATTCTAATGCTTCTAATCCAATTTCTATAGCCTTTTCTAATATTTCTTTATCGTCTTGAGATAAATTTTCTTCATTTAATTTTTGTAGCATATCTTTTGCAAACAATCCTTTTAATGTAGTTTCATTTGCTAATTTTTCTAAATTATAATTTATTTTTGTTTTATTTTTTATTTTTATTACATTATCATTTGAAATTAATTTATATAATTCATATTTATCAATTTCAAAATTTCTTTTTCCAACTAAAACAATTTCTATCAAATTATTTTTATTAAATTCAAACTCATTTATTTTTTCAATTAATTCTTCTTTTGAATTTATATCTGTAACATCAATTTCTTGTAATTTAAATTCTACATCATCTAATGGTATAAATTGCAATTGCAATTTATTTTTTTCTAGTTCTCCAACTATCATTCCATGTGGACCTAATTCATCAAATCCTAAAGATATAGTAGAACCAGGATAAACTATATTTTGGTTTATTTCTTGATTATAATCCAATTTATGTATGTGTCCCAATGCTACATAATCAAATTCTTTTTCTTTTAATACTTTTTTTGACAATGGATTATATTCATTATCTTCAATATTTCCCCCATCTAAAGATCCATGAATTACTAAAATATTTAATTTATTTTTATTTTCTAATTTTATATCTTCAATTCCACTTTTTTTGCAGTAAAACTCATCAAATCCAAATCCATATATATTTGCATCTTCTAGTTCTATTTTTTCTATTTTAGATTTAAATATTTTTACATTTTCATTCCAATTAAATTTATTATAATATGAATTTTTTACATAAGGATCATGATTTCCTGGAGATATAAATATTCTTGTTTTTGGAATTTCTTTAAATAAATTATTTATATATTCTATTGTTGATTTTTTTATGTATTTATGCTCATATAAATCTCCTGATATAAATAAATATTTTATATCGTTTTCTTTTATATATTCAATTACTTTTCTTAATACTTTTCTTTGTTCTAGTCTTCTCAAATCTCCCAATCCATCTTTGTCTGAAAGATTTACAAATGGACTATCAAAATGCATATCTGCTATATGTACAAATTTCATATTTTCCTCCAATTTTGTTTTTTTACAGTACATAATATATAACATTTAATAATAAAAAACAAGCGAACATATTATATTTTTGCAAAAACTTTTGTTTGTAATTTCTAAATAAAAAAATGAATGTCATTTAATTATAACATTCACTTTTTAAAATTAATTATCATCTAAAGGTCCGAATAACTCATCAAATTTTGCTTCTAATTCTTTTTGTAAATCATAAGTATCTTCCTCATCTTGTGGAAGAACTGGTGCATCATCAATGTCTAATATGCTTCCTAATGTTTCCTGTTCTTGTTTTATATTATCTTTAGGCTTTACAATTTCAGCTTTTTTGTTTTCATCTGCATCATCAAATAAATCATCTAGAGATTCAATATCTAAGTTATTTGTTTTTTCTTCTTCTTTATTTTCAACGTAAGGATTGTATGGATTATATTTTCTCCATATTCCTCTTTCAATTTCACCTATATCATTATGGCTTATTTCCATTCTAGCCATTTCCTTTGCCATTGGATGTTTAAAATAATAAAATTTATTTGCTTTTATAGGTTTTAATCCCTTCTCGTAAATAATACAAATATCATTGTCTAATCTTCTAAGTTCATCAGGAGTCATAAGTGCTCTTCCCATTATTTGATCAGAAATACTTTTTCCTGTTTTATGATTTTGTCTATCTTTATTTATTGATATACTATCTCTTTCAATTGTTTTTTCACCTAATTGTTTTGAAAAATATTCAACTGTTTTAAAAGAGTTACTTCCTAAGAACACATGTGTATCGCAGTTTCCCATTATAACTTCATAAGATTTTTCATAAACAGCCTCTAATTGATCAACACTTTGTAAAATAACACTAAATGATATTCCTCTACTTCTTGAAGTTGATATTTTCTTATCAAAGTCTGGTATTTTTCCTATATTTGCAAATTCATCTAATATAAAATAAGTGTTTTCCTTTAACCTTCCACCATTTTGATCTGCATAATCATATAGTTGTTGTATCATTTGTGAAAAGAATATTGTTAATAAAAAGTCATAAGCTGTATGCGTATCAGATGATATTACATATACTGCTGTTTTTTTGCTTCCTATTTCTTCAAAATCTATAGTATCTGTTGATGTTAATTCTGCAATTTCTTTAGAATCAAATTTACCAAGTTTTGATTGTAAAGAACTTAGTATTGAACCATAAGTTTTCTCTGGTGCTATTTCAATTGATTTATAATACATTCTTGCCGGATGGTCATAAGGCAATTGACTCATTAAATCTGATAATAAATTGCTTCCACCATTTTTATTTGCAGCTCTTACAAGCTCAGCACAACTTGCTAAATTTTGTTCTTCTTCTGGTCTTGTCGCTATCAAATAATATATTAATGCCTTTAATAACATTTCAGCCATATCATCCCAATATGGATCAGAACTACTCTCAGTTTTTTGACCTTTTACTATTGTATTTGCAATTACATCAACATCTAATTCTGATGAAATATGCATTAGTGGATTATATCCATCACTATATTGTGGTCTTACTAAATTTAAAACTTTTATTTCGTATCCTTGTTCTTTTAAATATCCCGCTGTTCTGTCATAAAGCTCACCTTTTGGGTCTGTGAATATATAAGAACCCAAGCATTGATATGCATTAGGAATTGAATATGATGCTGATTTACCTGATCCTGATCCGTCCAACTACTAATACATTTGTGTTTCCTCTTTTATCAACTGGTAAATAATTGTCTTCAGCTAAAATAATTCCTTTATTTCTACTTAATATTTGATATTGCTCACCTTTTTGGCTCCAATCACTTGAACCATGTTCAAAATCTGTATATTCATTTTTTGGAGCAGATTTTATAGTTCCTATAATTATCACAACCAAATAAAAAATTGTAAATCCTAGTAATAAAGAAATAAAATTATGCGTTGCCCCTTGTGTAGTAAATATTTTTCCTAATGTTCCCAATGGATTTGTTATATTTACTGATATTTGATTAAAAAAAGTTTCCAATGAAAAACTTCCATTTACATTTGCTTCAAATCCACTAAATGAGAATGGCACAACAAATACTATGGCTAAAATCAGCCATAGTATTCCATATACTATAAAATTCTTTCTATTTCTCCTTATTGCTCCTTCTATTTTGTAGTTCATTAAAATCACCTACTATCTTTTGTATTATCTTTCAGCTTCTTGAACTTTTCCACCATCGTAAGCTTTAATTGACATTCCTTGTTGTAAATCTGTACTTAAATTTGGTATTTTTATTCCCTTTGCTTTTAGTACAGTTTTTTCATTTTCTACTATATGATCAATGTCCATAACTGCTATTTCAAAATTATCATTTATTCCTGCAGGTCTAGTTTTAACATCCTTCGATTTATTCGCCATTTGGCTTCTCCTCCTTATTCGCTATCTCTTATTTCAAATGCAAAATAAGATTTATATGGTTTTAATTTACATTTTCCTTTTACTTCATTTGTTTTTTCATCAAAATAAAGCGTAGGCTTTATTTCTTCTGTTGTTTCTGGATCAATAATAGAAATTGGTCTTTTTAAATTTGGTGTATATTTAAATTCTTTATATTCTGAATTATCTTCTGAGTATAATGTTGTAAATTTAAATGGTGTTGGCTTTTTTGTTATCTTTACTTCATCATTTAGTAATATTCCAGTATTAATAACAACCTTATCTTCTGCAAAGGATAATATAACCAACTTATTACCATCTTTAGATGGATTTTCAACATAAAAAGTCTTTTTATTGAAATCTCCTCTTAATTCTTCCGTGTGGTCAAGTCTCTCTACAGTATACTTTGGATATTCCTTTAAAAATTCTTTCTCGGTTTTATTAACTTGATATATAACAGTGTTTACTCCCTTAGGATCTGTTATACTAAAATGTTTTCCTTGTATATTGTCCATTTTTATACCCCATTTCTATGATTACAATCCATAGTTTATCTTCTGTCACATCACTAATTATAATTATAGTCAATTTTTAGATTTTTGTCAATACTTTTATGTAAATTAGCATTCTACTCATTTCTTGGATTAAATCTTGACATTTCCTTTAATTTTTCAAACATTTCTCTCTCATCTAATTCAAGTTCTTTAGGTACCATTATCTTAACTTCTGCTACTAAATCTCCTCTACTACCTTTTCCATCTTTATACCCTTTACTAGGTATTTTTATCTTTTCTCCACTTTGTATTCCTTGTGGTATATACACTTTTGTTTCTCCATCTATTGTTTTTATATCAACTCTTGTTCCCAAGGCCGCTTCCCATGGAGTAAGCTTTAAATCCGTACACAAATCACATCCATACAATTTAAAAACTTTGTCATTTTCTATATCTATTTTTATAAGTAAATCTCCATTTTTTCCGCCATTAGTTCCTCTTTTTCCTTGTCCAATTAACCTTATTTTTTCCCCATTTCTTATTCCTTCAGGTATTTTTACCGAAAAAGATTTCATTTTTCCTTCTACAGTTCTTAAAGAAATCTTTTTTTCATGTCCATAGAAAGCATCTTCCAAACTTACTTTTATTTCAGTTTCTATATTTTCACCTTTCACAGGGTTATTAGAATTCTTCTTTTCTTCTTTTTCTATGTTTTGAACATCCCCCAAAAACATGCTAAAAATATTTTTTCCTTTTATTTTTTGATAGTTCTTAACATTATTTCTTGAATTCCAAATCCTATCATATTTTCTCTTACTTGATGGAATAGACAATATTCTATATGCTTCATTGATGTCCTTTATTCTCTCTTCTGCTAAAGTATCCCCAACATTCAAATCAGGATGATATTTTTTTGCAGAAGCTCTATATGCGGATTTAATTTCTTCTATAGAAACTCTACTTGTTTCTAATCCTAATAATTTATAATAATCTTTATACTTCATTTAACATCCTCCCTAAAAACAGGTAGATATATTATATCACAAAATATAAAAAAATCCATAGATTTTATGGACTTTTTTATAAAACAATAATTTTTTCTACATTACAAAAATCATCTAAAAATCTTTTCATTTAAATTCGTCTTTCTAGAGCTAATTCTACAAGTTTATCTAATAACTCTGTGTATCCAATTCCAACATGGTCAAAAAGTTTAGGATACATACTAATACTAGTAAATCCAGGCAAAGTATTTATTTCATTAATATACACAGTCTCTGTTCCATTTTCTATAAAGAAATCAACTCTAGACAAACCTTTACCATCTATAGCTTTAAATGCTTTAATTGCAAGTTTACGGATTTCCTCTGATTTTTCTTCAGATATATCAGCAGGAATTAATGTCTTTGATTCTTGGTTGTTATATTTAGCATCATAACTATAAAACTCATCAGCAGCTTTAATTTCTCCAACAGATGAACTAATAACATCTTCGTTTCCTAAAACTGCACACTCTACTTCTCTTCCATTTATTCCTTCTTCTATTAAAATCTTTTTATCAAATTTTGAAGCTTCATTTATTGCCTTCTCTAATTCTTCTTTAGTCTCCACCTTACTTATTCCAACACTTGATCCTGAATTAGAAGGTTTTACAAACATTGGAAATTTTAATTTTTCCATAGTCATACTTGATACTTCTTCTATTTTTAATATCTTCTCATTAAATTCTCTATCTATGTATATATAATTATCATTATATTTTCTTATATATACATACTTGGTTTGATTTATTTTTGCTTTATCAAATATAACTTTTGTATAGACCTTATCCATACCAACACTTGATGCTAATACACCACAACCAACATAAGGAATTTGTAATAATTCGAAGACTCCTTGAATCGTCCCATCTTCTCCATACAATCCATGTAGAACTGGAAATACTACATCTAATGTTTTTAAAAATCCCATAATGTTATCAATAGGATTTTTATCCTTTAATCCTTCTCCCAACTTTTCATTTTCCTCTAAATTCTGAATTTCAAACCACTTTCCATTTTTATCAATATAAATTGGAAAAATATCATATTTATCCTTGTTTAAATTTTTTATTACTGAAACCCCAGATATACAAGACACCTCATTTTCAGTTGACATTCCTCCAAATATAACACCTAATTTTAATTTTTTCATATTTCTTATTCCTTCCTTCTTAATTTATTATTTATATTTTTTTATATCAAAGCTTCTACTATTTCAAAGAACTTCATTCCATTTGATGCTTTAAATAAAATAGCATCTCCTTTTTTCCAAATTTTTTTAATAAATTCTTGCATTTCATTTTTTTCATTAAAATAGTAAATATTATTTACATCTATTCCATTGTTTTTTGCTGCTTGAGCAATATATTTTGCATTATCACCACAGCATATCAAAACATCAATATTGTTTTTAGCTACTTCTTCTCCTACTTTTTCATGAAGTTCTTTTGAATATTCACCTAATTCAAACATATCACCTAAAACAGCAATTTTTCTACTATTTTTCAAACCACTTAAATATTTAAGAGATGCCTGCATTGACTCGAAACTTGCATTATAACTATCATTTATAATTGTTATTCCATTTTCTAACTCTGTTATATCCATTCTTTTTTTGGTTAGTTCAAATGTTTCTATTCCATGCCTAATTTGTTCAATATTCAAACCTAATAATTTTCCAACAGTTGCAGCACATAAACTGTTATAAACAAAATGTATTCCTCCAACTGGTACTTTTATCACAAATTTTTCTCCATCTAAATTACAAATAAATTCACTATCATTTTCATTAAGTTTAATATTCTCAGCCATAACTTCAGATTCATTTTCAATTCCATAAGTATGAATCTCTATGTCTTTATTATTTAAATACAAATTATGTAATAAGTCATTATCATTATTTATAACTAAAATCTTCTTTTCCATTCCATCTAATATTTCTAGCTTTGCTTTTAAAATATTTTCTCTAGATCCTAAATTTCCAATATGAGATGTTCCTATATTTGTTATAACTGATATGGTTGGCTTTGCAATCTTAGTCAACTTGCTTATTTCGCCAAAGTGATTCATTCCCATTTCAATTACTGCTGCCTCATGATTTTGTAATTTAAAAATTGTAAATGGAAGACCAATATTATTATTATTATTTCCTTGCGTTTTCAAAGTTTTATATTTTTGTGAAACTACACTTGCTATTATATCTTTTGTACTTGTTTTTCCAACACTTCCTGTTACTCCAACAACCGGAAAATCTTTTCCATACAAATTTCTTTTATATGTTGCAATATCACAAATAGCTTGAATTGTATCTTTTACCTCTATAATATTTTTATTTTCGTATTTTTCAATATCCTGATTTTCAAAATTTATTCCTTGTACAATTACTGTGTCAGCTCCATTTTCAAAAGCCTTTTGCCACAATGTATTTCCGTCAAAACTCTCTCCTTTTATTCCTATATATGTATCTCCATTTTCGATTATTCTTGTATCTCTACAAAAATTACCACTTTCTTCTTCCATTTTACCTTTTATAAGCGTTCCGTTTGTTGCTTTTATTATATCTTTTATTTTCATATAATTATCACCTCAAATTTTTTTCTTGTTAGATTATATGCTTTTTTTATAATTTTTGCAATTAATATAGAAAAAAATTTAAAAGGTCGAAATTTGACCTTTTACTGTAAAGAAACTACTTGTTTTCTACTGAACGGTTTGCTATTTCTATAGCCTTAGTAACTATATTACCACAATCTCTAGAAGAAACACTTGCCCAACTACCACCATCTTTTTTTACTTGATCATAAACACCTAACTCTTTAGCAATTTCTTCTCTTAAATTTTCAGATATTAATTTACTATTTCTAGACATAACATCCTCCTAACTGATGAAATTTATTGTTTATAACAATTTTTTTATTCATCAATATTATTATTAACAAAAAGTAATCATAATATTTTGCCAATTTTATGTGTTTTTTATAAATTTTGTAGTAGTAAATTTTACCAATTAATGATATACTGGAATAGCTAATTTAAAAGGAGAAAAAATGGAAGTAAAAGAAAAAGAAAAATTAACAGATGAAAAAGAAGAATTAAACGCAAAAGAGTCTTTTACCGTTATAAACGATTACCAAAATACAAGTTGTTCCGATATTTTAACAATTTTCGGATTTCTAACTTTTATTTTTGTTATATTACTATTAATAACCTTTGTTATTTTTACTTTAGTAAACACGAAAAATGAAACTATTGCAAATGGCGTATATATAAAAAATATTAATGTATCTGGCTTGACAAAAGATGAAGCCAAACAAAAAGTATCAGAATACATAAATTCAGCTATTCCTGAAGAAATAAAATTAAATCACAATAGTTTCAAAACATCAATATCAACATCTCAATTGTCAATATATTTTAATACAGACGAAGCTATTGAAGTTGCTTATAAAATTGGAAAAACAGGAAATATTTTAGAAAATAATTTAATTATTTTAAAATCATTATTTTCTAAAACAATCGTAAATCCCGGTTTTATAATTGATGAAGAACAATTAAAAGAATGTTTAAAAGATATTTCTTATAAACTGCCAGATAAATTAATTGAAAGTAGTTATTATATTGATGGAAATAATCTAGTAATAACGAATGGACATTCAGGAAATGTAGTAAAAGTTGCAGAAACCGCAGAATACATCAAAGATAATATAAATGACCTAAATTTGAATAACATTGAGTTAGAATTAATTACCGAAGAACAATTTCCAAAACCAATAAACCTAGATTCTATATATAATGAAATACACAAAGAGCCAATTAATGCTTATTACACACAGAATCCTTACAGAGTATTTCCAAGTGAAAACGGTTTAGACTTTGCAATACCATTAGATGAAGCTAAAAAAATATTACAACAAGAAAAAGATGAATATACAATACCTTTAAAAACATTATACCCTGATACAACAACGAATATGATAGGAACTGAAGCTTTTCCTGATTTGCTATCAGACTTTTCAACAAGATATTCTGCAAGCAACAAAAATCGTACTACTAACTTAATTTTGGCATCTAATAAAATAAATGGCACCGTAATTTTACCAGGAGAAACATTTTCTTATAACAAAATTGTAGGTGAAAGAACAATTGAAGCAGGATATAAAGAAGCTCCTATATATGTATCTGGTAGAGTTGAAGACGGCCTTGGTGGAGGAATTTGCCAAATAACAACCACATTATATAATGCAGTTCTACTAGCAAATCTTGAAATTACAGAAAGAAGCAATCACCAATTTGTTCCTTCTTATGCTAATGCAAGCAGAGATGCAACAGTTGTCTATGGTGCAATTGATTTTAAATTTAAAAATAATAGAGATTATCCTATAAAAATAACATGTTCTGTCTCAAACGGAATAGCTAATTTTAAAATATTTGGTTTAAAGTCAGAAAATGACTATGATGTTCAGATAACTTCAAGAATAACAAGAACTACATCAAATGCTATATATTCAGAAGCATACAAAACTCTTAAGAAAAATGGAAATGTTATTAGCACTGAAATAATTTCAAAAGACACATACAAAAGGCATTAAATAAAATTAAGGATAGAGAAAAATAGTAAAATTTCTTCTCTTATCCTTAATTTTTGTTTTACATTGCTAAAGTTCCATTTGGCGTATTAGTAATAATTAATATATCTTCTTCTCTACCGTTTTCAGCATTTATATATACTAAAAATTCTCTATCTTCTACTTTTCCTTTAAATTCATAACACAAAATTTCCGTTTTATATTCTGTTGGAATAACCGCTAATCCTTCTGAACTGATTTCTAAATCCTTATTTAAAGTCTTTTTAGCTTCATCTATATTTATTGACACTTTAGAAACATCTCTTTGAGTATGATTATTTAAATATGCTGTTGTTTCAATTCCAAGTACCTCTCCATTATCAAGAGCAACTTTTACTTTAATCAAGTCCGAATAAATTACAACATTATTTTGAGTATAAGCATAATTTATTGTAACAATTCCATCCTGTTTTAAATAATATGTTTCTTTCATATCATTAAATCCATGATTATTTAAGAATTCTTTTCCCTTTTCATTTGCCTCTTCTTGAGATATTATTTCTGTATTAACTTCTCTATTAGAGTTCATATAAACAATATGTCCTCCTTTTTTTGATATCGAAATATTAACATTATCTTCTGATAAAGTTTTTACAGAAAAATTATACTCTGGTATTGTTGCATTTTCCGAATATCCCAGACTTTCAACTTCTTTAATATTATCATTTCCCACAAATTCTATTACTTTTTGTTTTGCAGTTTCCTCATCTATATCATCTCCAGTTAGACCCTTTTTTTCTGCTCCTGTTAAGTGTTCGGAAAATGCACCATCATATATCAAACCAGAATATTCATGAAAGTTTTCTTCTAAATTACTAAATCCATCCAAAGAACTTGTGCTAACTTGTTGTGCCATAGTAGTAGAACCCTTATTAGCAAGTTCATTCCATTTAATTTTTCCAGAATTTATATCATCAGATAACTGATTAAGTGTATTTTCTAATTCGATACTATATGAATGTAATTCCTTTAAATTCTTCAAATCACTTTCTGTCAAACTTTCATTATATATATTTTTTCTTGATAACGAATAGCTATAATCACTAACTTGATTTAAAAATTTTTCAGTGTTTTCTAATTCTTGGCTTTCAATTGGCAATTGTGAAAGATATGCTTGTGCCAAATTAGCTTCTCTCCACACATTTGTTAATGTTTCTGCTCCATGTTCTGGTGTACTTGAAATTAATGATTTGGCAAGATATGTTTCAACATTTTGAACATAGTCTACCAATTCATAAAACGCCATATTATAAGAATTTTCAGAAGCCTGCTTTGCAGTCCTTTGTCTATTTATTAAAACTGCAACTAAGCAAACTATAATAACTAAAAATATTGTTATAATACTCAACATATTAACTTTTTTTAATCTATCTATCCAATTATTTTTCATTTAATTTATTCCTTTCTCTTTATTTCAAAAATTTTTACCCCATAAGGGTATCATTACTTATTCAAATTTATTTGCAAAACCTATGCTTTCCAATTGTTTTTACCAATTGTCTAGACCATATCCACTTATTTGTAGCCGTATTCGGATTAAAATAATACACACATCCACCAGTAGGATCCCACCCATTCATAGCATCCTGAGCTGCTTTATAAACAGTAGAGTTTTCAGAAATAGGTGCATTTATTTGTCCATCGGAAACCGCTGTAAATGCTCCGGATTGATAGATTACACCAGAAATGCTATTGGGAAATCTAGAATCTTTCACTCTATTTAGTATAACAGCACCAACTGCAACTTGTCCCTCATAAGGTTCTCCCCTTGCTTCTCCATTAATTGCTCTAGCCATTAATTGAATTTCGGAAGTATTAGATGTTTTCGCCAAACTTACTGTTCCAGTTTGTCCTTTATCCACAATAAATATACAAAATGTGGATAAGACAACGAAAAATATAATCAATGGAATTTTTAAAAATTTTTTCACAATTTTCTCCTTTTATATCAAATTTATCATATATACCTCACATATATTTTGTATAGAAATTTGAAAAATATACCACAATTGAAATATTTTTTTTAATATGTTAAAATAAAAAAAATTCAAAAAACCTCTATTTAGATATAAACGTAAAAATGAAGGGAGAATTATTTATGAAAAAAGTCTTGATTTTTTATGCATCTTACGGTGGAGGGCATCTAAACGCCGCAAAATCAATAAAAGAATGCATAGATACAAATTATAAAGATTATGAAACAGAATTAATAGATTGTATGAAATATGTTAATAAACCAATAGAAAAAATAACAACAGCTGCATATAGAGAAATGGCCAAAAAAATGCCATGGGCATGGGGAAAAATCTATAATGATTCTCAAAAAGGCCCTTTAGCCCATATTTCTTCAAGATCAAATATTATATTTGCAATAAAACTATTAAAACTTTTAAAAGAGAAACAACCTGACATAATAATTTCAACACATCCATTTGGAAGTCAGATGTGTAGCTATTTAAAAAGAAAAGGCAAAATCACAGCAAAAATTGCAACAATAATGACAGACTTTTCTCCGCATGATCAATGGTTAGTACGGTCATGAATACACAAATTATTTCTTTGTTGCAAATGATAAAATGAAAGAATATTTAATATCAAAAAACATTCCGGAAAATACGGTATTTGTTACTGGTATTCCAATCTCATCAAGATTTTTAAAAACCTACAATAAAAAGGAAATTTTAGATGAATTTAATTTAGAAGAAAACAAAAAAAATATATTATTTTTTGCTGGCGGAGAATTTGGTTTAGGAAAAAATAAAACCTTGCAAATCTTTGAAGATTTAATTAAAAATTTTGATGAGATTCAAGTAATTGCAATTGCAGGAAAAAATGAAAAAATGAAGTTGCACTTTGAATCCATTGTAAAAGAATTTAATAAAGAAAAAAATGTTAGAGTATTAGAATATACAAATAAAGTTCCAGAGCTTATGGCTATATCTGATTTGGTAATTTCAAAACCTGGTGGATTAACAACTTCAGAAAGTTTAGCTTCAAATTTGCCTATGATAATAATAAACCCTATTCCTGGTCAAGAAGAAGAAAATGCTGAGTTTTTGGAAAATAAAGGTACTGGAATCTGGATAAGAAAAAATGATTCACCTTATGAAGTATTAAAAAATGTTATTAATAATCCTGTAAAATTAGAAGAAATGAAAAAAAATACAGAAACTTTGGCCAAGAATCACTCAACAGAGAATATTTGTAAAATAATATTGTAACAACATCATTAAAAAACACATAAAATACTAAGAGGTGTATTTTATGTGTTTTTCCGATTTATCAAGTTGTAATTTAATAGGACTCGCTAGTAGCCTTGCGATAACAGTCGGTGAAAACCTAACCTCTGACGAGGCAGCAATATTAGCCGCATTTTTTACCGCATTTGCTGATAATTTAGCAATAATTGCAACAACTAAAGCAAGAGATGAATCAGAAAAATCAAATAAATGCTAAAACATTATATTTCTCTTCTTCCTTCTAAAGCCTTAGTTAAAGTAATTTCATCTGTATACTCCAAATCTCCCCCAACAGGAATTCCATGTGCTATTCTGGTAACTTTAATTCCTAGTGGTTTAATTAGTTTAGATAAATACATTGCTGTTGCTTCCCCTTCCACTCTAGGATTTGTTGCAAGTATAACTTCCTTAACTTGTCCATCCATAAGTCTTGAAAGCAATTCTTTTATTTTTATATCATCAGGTCCAATTCCATTCATAGGAGAAATAGAACCATGTAATACATGATATACTCCTTTAAATTCATGCGTTTTTTCCATTGCAACAATATCTCTTACATCTTCAACAACACATATTGAAGATTGGTCTCTCTTAGGGTTAGCACATATTGGGCATGGATCTGTATCTGATATATTATAACATTTACTACAATATTTTAAATTTTTCTTTGCCTCAACAATTGAACTAATAAATTCATTCGTTTCTTGTTCAGAACAATTTAAAATATAAAATGCTAGCCTAGCAGCAGTTTTATGCCCTATGCTAGGTAGCTTTTCAAAACTTTCTATTAACTTTTCTATTGATGGTGAATATAATGACATAGTCTTCTCCTCTTATTTTCACTTTGTACTAATTCTACTACATTAAACCAGGTATATTAAATTTACCAAGTTCTTGACTTTGTGCAGAATCAACCTTTCTTAAAGCTTCGTTAACAGCTGTTAAAATTAAATCTTCCAACATTTCCACATCATCAGGATCAACAACATCTGGTTTAATTTTTATCTCTTTTATAACCTTTTCTCCCGTAACCTTTACACTTATTGCTCCACCACCTGCTGTGCTATCAAACTCTTTTGTTGCTAACTCCTCTTGTGATTTTTGCATCTCTGCTTGCATTTTTTTGGCTTCTTTCATTAGATTGTTTATATTCATTCCGCCAAATCCTCCCATTCCTCCTGGGAAACCTCCTCTTTTTGACATATTAAATTCCTCCATTCATCTGTCAAAAGGGACGCCCCTTTTTGACAACTTCTTTTATTTTATATAATTTTTAACTTGTAAAAAATAGGCGTCTCTTTCGACAAGTTAATCGATGATATTAAATGGT
This sequence comes from uncultured Clostridia bacterium, assembly GCA_934154445.1. Lineage (GTDB taxonomy): Bacteria > Bacillota > Clostridia > TANB77 > CAG-508 > CAG-269. The sequence continues at coordinate 80,393 of CAKPGC010000004.1, read as the reverse complement.
ATATCTGAATCATTTGCCAATTTTTGTATATCATCTCCTGGATTATGCTGAATAACCTTATTTTGCATATCTGATATGTATTTTATTTGCACATTTTTTCCGCAAGCCATAGAAACTAAATTAGATATTTCCTTTACATTTTCTTGCTTTTCTAAAACTGCTTTTCCAAATGCTGTTATACCGTTTTGGAATTTAATTCCAACAGTTTCATCATTTAGTTGTTCTGCTTTTGTATTCATTAGGTTAGTATATAACACTATTTTACCATTTTGTTTCAAATCATTTACTATTTTAGGCCAACTTTTACTTAGATCACTTGAATAGTTTCTAGTACCCGTATTTATGGTAGAACTTTTTGCATTTATATTTGGTTGCATTGATGATATATTTACATTATCTTTAGTTTCTTTTGTTATTCGTAAGTTTTGTGCTCCACTCGAACTAATTCCTGTATTTGACTGTTGAGTTGAATATGTTTGTACAACTCCTTTTCCAGACCTTAAATAATTTTCTATTTTCTCAAGTCTTTCTTCTATATTATCTCCGCTTCCAATTTCTTTGCTACATAATTTAATTATACCTGCTTGAAACATTATCGTTTTTTGTGTTGACCATTTAATGTCATTTTCTAAATTTGATAATTCATAAATTAAATCAACCAATTTTTCCTTTGACACTTTTTCTGCTATATTTTTTATATCTTGTATTTCTTCTTCGCTATATAAATCAACTTTTCCAGACGCTTTATATACCAATATATCTTTAGTATATTTAATAATTTCCCATAGAAAATTATTTAAATCTTTTCCTTGATTTAGTATATCATCTATTGCATTTAGTGCTTTATCTATATCATATTCAACAATTGCATTTATAATACTATGCACATAAGTTGTTTTAGGTATTCCTACTAAATCTTTTATTTTATCTTCATCAATTTTATTTTCTCCATCTTGTATACATCTTTCTAAAATTGATAAACTGTCTCTCATAGCTCCTTCAGACAATACGGCTATAATTTTTAATGCACCTTCTGTAATTTCTATATTACTTTCTTTGCATACTATTTTTAATCTTTTTATAATATCCTCATCTGATATTCTTTTAAAGTCAAATCTCTGGCATCTAGACAGTATAGTTGCCGGTAACTTTTGAGGCTCTGTTGTTGCTAAAATAAATTTAACATGTTCTGGTGGTTCTTCAAGCGTTTTAAGTAATGCATTAAATGCACCAGTAGAAAGCATGTGAACCTCATCTATAATATATACTCTATATTTTGCTTTTGTAGGTAAAAAATTTACTTCCTCACGAATACTTCTAATGTCTTCAACACTATTGTTTGAAGCAGCATCCATCTCTACTATATCTGTAAGTGAACCATTAAGAGCCCCTTTGCAGATTTCACATTCATTACAAGGTTCACCATCTTTAGGATTTAAACAGTTTATTGCTCTTGCCAAAATCTTTGCTGAAGATGTTTTTCCTGTTCCTCTTCCTCCATTAAATAAATAAGCATGTCCAACTCTATCAGACATAATCTGGTTTTTTAGAGTTCTTGTAATATGCTCTTGACCAACAAGTTCTGAAAATGTGATTGGTCTAAATTTTCTATAAAGAGCTGTGTACCCCATATTCTCACATCCTTTATATATTGTCCCTAATAGTATAAAATTTAATCCCTCTATAGAGAGCACTCCACATAAAGATTTTCTACTTATTGCTGCTTCCTTCCGGACCTGACAAGATTCATAGGTCTCTATTGGATTACTCTCTATACAAAGATTAAATCTTATACCTTTGTAATTATATACTGTCTTTATAAAATTGGCAAGTATTTTTTACATTCTTTTATATACAATTTTTTCTAAATCTGTATATTCTGTACTTTGCATTCCTTGATTAACGACATCGTTAATAGGAAGTTCTAAATTTAAATTAGATTTATATGTCTTTCCTGAATTCAAAGTAATATATATATCAAATGTTACTTTAAATTTTAAATCATCATTGTTAATACCTAATTTATTTAATAATTCACTATGATTTATTTCTTCATCTTCATTTGAAATATAGTTTCCTATATTATTAACTGCATATCTAAAAACAACAAGTCCACCTTGATTAGATATTTTTAAATTTTTTATACTTGAATCCATATCACCTGTATACTCAATTGTATTAGTTTCATTTTCCTCTTTATTTTTAAACAATAAACTTTCTACACTACTATCAGGTTTTAATAATTTCAACTCACCAATATTAGGGCTTTGTTCCACATTAAAATTATCTAATTTAATATTTTCGATTAATTCAGTATCTTTGTAATTATCATTTTTCTTAATATATAAGTATATATCATTGTTCTGATTTACTTGCAAATTCCATTTATTTGTATTGTCATCAGTGTCAACACCTTCTACATTGCTTATTATAGAGATTTTTGATATGTAAAAAGGTATATTTCCTTCTCCCTCAACATTATATTTTAATGAAATTACTCCTGCTACAAATAATATAGAAAACATAATAAATGCTACCATACAAATGTGAAATTGCTTTGTATCTATAATTTGCTTTATTTTATCTTTCAAAATTTCCTCCTAAGATTTGGTGTGCCCAGGCGGACTCGAACCACCATCGGTCGCTTAGGAGGCGACTGCTCTATCCTGCTGAGCTATGAGCACATAACATTTAAATTTTCTATGATATTTTATCATTATTAAACACAGTTGTCAATTTAACTTTTGTCAAACATAACAAAAAGGTGAACTTCAGCCAAATTCACCTTTTTATTTATTAAACTATTTTATAATCTTTTTTTTAATTACAATAATTCCTCCTGCTAAAACCACTAAGCAACAAATTCCAATTACTACATAAATTACTGTATTGCCTACACTACCTCCTGTTGGTGGTGTAACTGATAGTGTAGCTTCATCTTGGTCATTTTCTCCAGATTCTAAGTTTCCTGGTGTAGTAACATTCCATTTTGACACTTTAGATTCTGTATCATATTGACCATTAAATCTACCTATTTGGTTTGATAATGTCAATATTTCGGCTTTATTTTTATATTGTAGATTTCCTGTTGCTGTTAATAACTTACTTGCACTTATTGTAATTGTTCCTGACTCTCCTGGAGCCAATGTTGATGTTCCATTGTTTAGTTTTGGATTCTTTATAATTAGATTATTACTATTATTTTTTATCTTATTATAAGCATCGCTTGAAACTGAAATTCCTCCTAATGTATTTCCTCCAGTTGCCTTTGCAAAGTACCATTCTCCGCTAGTTTCATCGTATTTATATGACGTTACAAGACCCTCATCCATATAATCTGCAATTGCATCTATAGTAGTTGAAATTGGTTTATCACCATTTGCTATTTCACCATACTTATAATAATTTTCCGTGTTATAATCCAACTCTGAATTATTTTCCACTTTAAGTTCATAAGTTACCTCTAATGAAGCCCCTTCCGTTATTTCTGAGTCAATTGCAATATATAATATTCCTCCTTTAGGATATGTAACGTAATTTAAGTTATCGGTTCTTGGATCTCCTTCTACAAGTGTTTGTCCATTAGCTAAAACTAATTTAACATGACTTATTTCTTTATACACGTTTATATTTTGTCTTGCTCTTTCAACTATACCAAAATCAATGTTATCATATAATCTTACTCTGCTTTGGTCTAATTCAGTTTTCTCTCCATTTTTATTTTCAATTGCTATATCCATAATCGGAGTTGTAGCTTCCATACTTGAAGATTCATTTAAGAAATCTGTTTCAGTTTTATAATTTATAGTTGATACTTTATTGTTTATTTCTGTTCTTTTATTATAATCATCAACAGCAGAAGAGTAACTCTTTATTGCATTATCTTGATACCATGTTTGATTTAAAGTTTTATTTGTACTTTGATTTTTCATTGCTGTCTTTGTTGTGTTTGATGTAATTATAGTAGATTTATAATTTTGTAGAGATACATTAGTTGATTCTTCTGTACCGTTAACTTTCTTATAAATTACACTTCCATCTCCATAAGTAAATTTAATATAATATTTACCAGGAATAATTCCTTTAAATTCATAGGCTCCCTTACCATTTTTAGTTGTTGTACATTCAGCCACTTTAGCATCAAAATTACCACTACTTACCGCATCTGGATATATGTATGCCACATTATTTGTTTCTGAATTTATCAATTCCACTTTTACATTTGCTACATATCCATCATCACTTGCATTATATTTTCCATCACCATTTCTTGTATTTCCATTTTTAAGCTCTATTCCAGTTGAATCCTCAAATACATATCCTGAAATTGTTCTAGGTTCATCAAATGTTATTGTTAATACTGGAGCTGAATCTGTATCATCCTCATAAGTGTTTACAGAACCAGGTGTTATATTATCCGGTGCTGAGTCCTTGTCAATTCCAGCGTAAGTTGAATATGTGTTACCACTCTTTGTGTAAGAAGAATATGACGTTAACTCTGTTATATTATATGTCTCTATTTTATAATTTGTTGATGATGTTTGAGCTGCCCAACTATATACCTCACTATCATTTTTCTTTAGTTTCAAATAAATTGTTAAGGTCTTACCATTTGCTATTTTAACATTTTTTAATGATGTGGTTCTTATTTCACTATATCCATTTTTAGCACCCTTACTTGTCCATTCCACATTTATTTTTTTATTATTTGAATCCATATACCATGACTCTATAGAGTTTAAATCAAACTTGCTATCACAGTAGTTCGCAATTTCATTTGCTGAAATATATAATGAACTTGACTCATTTTTTAAAGTTATTTTATATGTTGCATAGAATTCCAATTTATCTTTATCTTGCAATGCTCCGCTTCCAGTGATTCCTGATGCGTTAACATAGCTACTATATATATTTCTTGTATATGTTTTTGGATACTCTTTTTTATTATCTTTATATTTTGTTATTTCAGAAAAGATATCAATATTAGATATTTTTGCTCTCTGATTATACATATATTCATGTGAATATCCATTTATTTTTAAATCAACACTGTCTAAATCAGATGCTATTGCAATATCTGGTTGTTCTCTTTCTTGTAAACCTAAATTTACATTTGTAACTTTTCTCAATTTTGCTCCTGTAACTATATTAGTATCCGATGCGTTACATTCTAATATGTATTCAGCGGTCTTAGTATCTGCCTTCATCACAACGCCAACAGATCCATTTTGAGCTTTCACGCTTCCACTAGCACTTCCAACCGTGTATCCCGTATTTTGTACTAATGTTGAACTATATGTTCCATTCTTATATGTTAAATTGTTTGTTATTGTTCCATTTGCCTTTCTTGAATATCCCGTTGTTGATGTTGTTCCTTTTGCTTTGCCTCCTGTTATAGTGCTATATGAATTGTTAAATTCTGTTCTATCAGCAGTCTTCTCCTTTGCTCTAGATACGTTTGTTGCAGTTTTAGTCGTATTGGCTACTACATTTGTGTATTTTAATCCATTATACTCAAATTCTACAGAATATTTACTTAGTTCTGAAATTACAATTGTATAATTTTTATTATTATATGTTCCTTTAGACTTAAAAGTATATACTCCATTTTTATTTGTTGTTGTTTGAGCAATTATAGTATTGTCTTTCTTTAATCTTACTGTTACTCCTTGTACCAATGTTTCATTATTATCATATTTATTATTTTTTAATGTTCCTTTACTATTATCAGCTTTGTCTTCCCACACTTTTCCTGTTATATCTGTATAAATCTGAACATTTTTTACATTTAACGTTGCTGTTTTACTATTATCAGAGATTTTTACAGTATTAACAGAAGACTTAACATTATAATAATTTTTCAATGCTGTTGGAACTTCTACCTCTTTTACATAGTATTTTGGATAACTTGGTATGTTATTTAGTTGTATTTTTCCCTGTGAATTCGTACTAAATTTATAAGCTTCATTTTCATTAGTAGTATATTCTATAGTTGCAGGTTGTCCAGAAGTGTAGCTTTTTATATACTTTTTAGTAGATCCATTCATTATATATATTTTAAATTTGAATCCGGATACTGTAATATTGGTGTTATAATTACTATCTTGCTTTTGTATAACTAAATTACCATATTTTCTATTATAGATAGTAACAGGTACATTTTTTCCAGCCGTTACAGTTACGGTTTTTGTTCTATCCGTTTGTAGGTTTAAGGTATATCCTTGTGGAGCACCACTTTCATATACAGTATATGTTCCTGGCAATAAATTTTCAAACGTACATACCCCATTTGTATTTGTAGTTCTTGTTGATATTACAGTATTTTCTTTTTTTAGTTGTATTGCAGTTCCTGGCATAACTTTATTTGTGTCTTTATCTCTTTTAGTTACTGTTATTTTTCCTGTTGGTATTGTATAGTCCCATGTGGCTCTATATGCATCAGTATCTGGTACTGTTCCCTTTCCTATTCTTACCAATGTCTGCATGTCTTCAGTTGTAATTCCACCATGTAAATTTCCAAAATTAATATTCCATCCTATTTTTTTTCCATTTCCATCATAGCAAGCCCCTCCGCTAAGTAGTCCGTGGTTTGATAGTAAATCCAACTGGTTCATATTCTTCTATATATATTATCTTCTTGTCGAATGAGCTCTTAATTATAACTTCAACATGTACACTTGAAACATTACTACACACCAATAAATAAAAATCCTTATTGTTAGGAATATTATCTCTTCCAATTACATTTCCTGCACCATCTTTAATCGTGCAATCACTTGTAATATCTTTACCTCCTGATGTTACAGTTAATTTTGCATTTTCTATTTTAACATTCTCTGCATTACTTATACTATATGCATATCTAAAAGGTCCAACCATAACTTTACTACCATTAGTTGCTGTTGCCTTTATTGATGAATTTGAACTCTGCGTTTTATTTTTAGAAAAAAGTTTATTAAAATATGATTGAACAAATACACTATAGTCCACATTACTCATATTGTAATTTAAGTTAAGTTTTGCTGTCATTCTATTAACAAATTCATCTCGTCCATTTGCATCAACAGAATATTTTATATATTCGCCATATACTGCTCTTCTTTTATATTTATGTTCCCTAGTACAGTCTCCAACATAGTTTCCCCATTTGCCTCCATCGTTTTCTGATGAATGATAAAATCCTAAATGTTTTCCCGGTGAAACACACCAGAACATACCTCCAGAATATACTTCTTCCCACTTTTTATTTCCGTTTGTATTATCAAAATGTCCCTTCAAATCTCCAAAGTTTATTTCAACATCTCCATTCGCATCATCATACTTATACGCTTCAATTCTTGACACATTTCCTGACATTATAAATAAGAAAGCACATATTAAGCTTATTCCTAATGCGTATTTTTTATATTTTATTACTAATAACATTATTATAATAAATACTAAAATAGCAATAACCATAGCAATCTTTGTTACAACACCTGTTTTTATAGACACAATAACTTGAGCATCAGATGTATTATTTTCAGAATTTGTATCTTCTAATCCATCAGTATTATATATTCCTGATAATCGAACATTGTTTGTTATTGTTCCTATAGAACTACTATCTAACTTTTTAGTTAAATTTATTGTCACTTGTTTTGTTTCACCTGGTTCAATTTTTGTTGCAGCTAAACTTTTATTAACAATTCTTTTATTTATAGCTTCCCAATTCTTGTTTAATGAAGTATCAAATGTTAATGAATCCGGTAAATTTTCTAGTATTTCAGTTGCATAAGCTGTTTCATTCCCATCATTTGTAATATCTATTGTATATTCAATTGTCAATGTAGTATTAGCAATTTGTTTTGAAGGTATTTCAACTTTTGCTAATTTAGATTTGTTATATGTATACTCTGTTGTTCCACTATTATTTTCAACCGTAATTTTTGTAACAGTCATATCTATACTTAAATCCAACTTGCTATTTTCAATTAATCCTATGTCAATATTCGTAAAATTTTGACCGTTTATTGTCAATACGTCTGTTAATCCAACTTTTGAAACTTTTCCATCAATATTAACTTCTTTTAAAATTGCATCTGAATTAGAAGTTTCGGAAACTCCAGCCTTTTGATATTGTGTTAAAGTATATTTACTTGTATCAAATTCAAATAATACCAAATAATTTCCTTTATTTAAATTTTCAAAACTATACATTCCTTCTGGATTTGTTTCCATCTTGCATAAGTTTCCATCCTTGTCTGTTACTATAGCGTTTGTGTCTGAATTAAATAGTTTAACAGTAACTCCTTCTAATAATTTCTCGCTGCCTTCTCTATATCCATTTTTATTAGAATCAACCCAAGCAGTACCACTTACACTATAATATTTATTTTTTTCTTCATCATCCTTGTTATCATCATCTTTGTTGTCATCATCTGTATCTCCAGGATTATCAGGATTTGTTGGGTCACTTGGATCAGGATCTTCTTTTCCCCCGTCATCTTCCTCATATCCATAAGGTAAAATTCTATTTTTTATACTATTTGACACTGTTGTTTCTATATCATTTCCAGTAATTGTTGCTACATTTTCAATTTCTAAAATTTCATCTAGTATCGCCACTTTTGCAGTTATACGAACATTTAAAATTTCTTTTTCATATATAAAAGTTTGTATATTTAAATCATCTTCCCCATCTGTCTTTGATCTTAAATCTTTTGTTATTGTCTTTTTTTCATACTTTTTACTTGATTCATCATATACGTAAGAATCATATACCGCTTCTAAAGGAATAAGTCCATTAGGCAAGTTATCAGCAATATTAATTAGTGTATATTTATCACTTAGATTTTCTACTTTAATATTATATTCTACAGTTTGCTCTGCTTTTAAATCTTCTCCTTCAGTTTCACTTGATTGCTTAATTGCGATATGTGGTTTTTCAACTGTTATTCCTTGATAATTAGATCTATAAACCTTTTCATTATCGTTCTCTATTCTTGCTGTCGCACAAAAACCAGTATTATATACATATTTATTATCTTCAAAATTATCAATAGAAGCTCTAATATATACCTGTACATTTTTTTCAATTCCACTTATTGGTATTCTTAATACTCTTGTATTTTCATCATATTCATAATTATTAAACGGATATTGCACACTGTCCAAATTATATTCATTCGCCAATTTCACTTCTAAATATGTACTTTCCAAAGGATTTTCGGTTAAATTCGTTATGTTTACAGTATAAACTGTCATATAATTAGAAACAATACTAAATTCTAGCTCATTAGGATAAACCTCAACTTTTAATTTTGCATCATTAGCTTTCAATTTTACTGTTTGATCTAATATATTTGTATCATTATGAGTTAAATTTGCATTTATTATAATGTCTTTACTATCTAGATCTCCAATATCATTAACTCTAACCTTAAATTCAAATGTATAATCCTCTCCATCTTTTAAATTTTCTATAATTTTAGAAACTTCTGTTACATTTTCATTCAATGTAAACAAATCATTTCTTCCTGAAATTCCACCGCCTTCATAGATTAGTGTTCCATCCTCTTTCTCAATATAAGTTGTGCCTTCAGGTATGTTAGCAGAAAACTTCAAATCAGATAAATCCTTACCAGTATCATTTTTTACACGAACTGAATATACAATAACTTCTTGTTCATAAACAGTATCTCCATCTTTTAATGTTGAACCTCCAACATTAGGAGTAACAGTTAAAGAAACCTTTGAATAATCAATATCATTTTCTGTAGAAGTTGGCTCCCCTTGATTTTCTACCGACATTGGTTGAGTCGTGTTTTCAATGCTCATTGGATTTACTAGCTTTACATCTACTTTTTTACTTTCATTTTTCTCAGCAATATAATCATTTACAATTCCGCTCTCATTTGAATATGTTATTTCCACATTAGAATCACAGTTGTTTATATCCTTCTTCAATATGATTGTTGCTGGTATTAATATCTCTGTTCCATCAAACATTGCACTAGAATTATATTCATTTTGAGTTCCAACAAGTGTAATTCTAATTATTTTATTATTTTTTTCATTTATAATTTCACTCTTTAAAATTTCTAATTTATTGTTATTTAGTAAAGATACATTTCCTAAAACAACTTTTTCAACTTCTTCTGGTAACTTTATATCTATTATTGGATTTTTAAACAAATTATATTTTACATTATTTGCAATCAATTTCGCAGTAAAATTAATCTCATTTTGTGTATTACTTGTCCATTCTTTTTTATCTATGTCTAAATCTATTTTAGTTTGTGAATTTTTCATTTCAATTACATTTTCATAAAGATAATTATAAGTCTGCTTTGATTCTACTTTTTCTTTTTCTTCTGTAAGTATAACATTTTTAGTGCAATTAACTGTACCTTCTACTTTAATCTTGTTATTTTCTAAGTTCTTCATAGTTGATTTAATTGCTTTTATATTTTTTATGTTAATTTTTCCAATTTTTAATGGCTTGCTTGTTTTTATTATTAGATCATTTACTTCTTCTTCATAATCTATTTTTATTGTTCCATCTTCTTTTGCTTCTGTATTATTATCTATTTGTAATATAACTTTTCCAGCCTGATTTAAAATTTGTAAATATCCTTGTTCTCCCAATATATCTATAATGTTATTTTTATTTAATTCTGAACTTTTATAAATAATATCATTTGTATCTATTTCTTCATTTTTATTGTTTACAAATTTATTCAATGTTTTGAATTGAATTTCATCAGCGATTTCTTTATAATCCATTTCCAAATTCATATATTCTTCATATACTGTTTCATTATTTGTTCCATTTTGAATATTAGAATTTATATATCCATTATATATATCTGCCGTTACAATATTATTTGATACAAGACCTGATATATTTTCTTTTACATCAAAATTATATTCTCCATCTTTCGTTAGTGTAGTTTCATTATTATTTGCAATTTTCTCTAATACTTTAGTTTTTATCTCTAATGTTTTTTCTTTATTTTCTCCGTCATAGCAATTATCACCATAATATAAATTTATTTCATATATATCTTTTGCATCTTTATTGTACTCTGAATATATTTTTCCATCTTTATCTTCAATATTCTCTGTATGTATTACTAATATTCCTTTTTCTTTGTTATATGAATACTCAAAATCTTTATTTCCTCCATTTGTTGCAATCGTTTGAATTGCATTAGCTTGTACTTCTTCTGGGAATTCATCATTTATCTTTGGAACATTTATACCAATCGTTGTAGATTTTAAAGGTTGATATTCCCCTTCATCTTTGTATTCGATTCCAGATTGTGCATTAAGCTTTAATAGCACTCCCTTTTTTTCTTCAAAATTATAATTCACATATTTCTCTATGCTTACACTTTCAATTACATTAACTCTTCCATCCTCAATAGCTGTTTCGATTGCATCTATTGCAGTTGAAATTAACGTTAATAACGAACTGTTTATTAACATTAACATTATGATAAATATTGATATTAACTTTTTGAATTTTTCTCTCATGGAATTTCCCCCTTAAATTTATATATAATGCTCTCTATCCTAATTTTACTTGGTTATAATGTAAATTTCAATGTACGTTTTTTCCATATTACGCATTTAGTCCTGTAAGTCACTAGGGAAGGTCTTTTTATGCATTTTTGTGTATAAATATTAAGTTTTTATTACAATTTTGTTATATTTTGTTTTTTTATTTTTTGTTTACTATATCATTCAAAAAAATTTACATAAAGTATTTTTAAGGAGACCTATTGACAACAAATGATATAATATAATTATAAAATTTTATGGAGGATTATTATGCAAAAAATATTAAGTTATATGAGAAAAGCAATAGAAGAATATAATATGATAGAAGAAAATGACAAGATAGCGATTTGTTTATCTGGAGGAAAAGACTCTATAACTATGCTGTATGCTTTTAAAAATTTACAAATATTTTATCCTAAAAAGTTCGATATAATAGCTATAAGCATTGATCCAGGCTTTGAATTTTTTAATACAGATTTTTTACAAGAAATTTGTGACAAGTTGGAAATCCCTTTATTTATAGAAAAAAGTCATGCTAAAGAAATTGTTTTTGATATAAGAAAAGAAAAAAATCCATGCTCTTTATGTGCAAATTTAAGAAGAGGAGTTATAAATTCAGTAGCTGTAAGAGAAGGATGTAATAAAATTGCATTAGGTCATAATCAAGATGATGTATTGGAGACTTTTTTACTTAATTTATTATATGCTGGTAATATTGGTACATTTTCGCCAGTAAGCTATATGGATAGATCTGGTGTTACTTTAATTAGACCATTAATTTATACACCAGAAAAAGACACAAAAAGATTTGCAAAGAAAAACAATATATCAGTTATGCCTAAAGTTTGTCCAATGGATGGAACTTCTAAAAGAGAATCAATGAAACAAATGATTTTCACATTGCAAAAAGACATTCCTATGATTAGAGCAAATTTATTTGGTGCAATACAAAGAAACTTGCCAAACTGGCAAAAAGCTGATTTAAAAAAATAACAAAAAAAACAACTCAAAATAAATATTTTTTTGAGTTGTTTTTTATTCTATATATCTTTTTATTTTATATACATATTATTTTACAATTGCAACCATTGCATTTTTTAAGTCCTCTAATTTCTTATCACTATCTTCTTCTGAAACTCCTTTAACTCCCATATATAATTTTATTTTAGGTTCTGTACCAGAAGGTCTAACACAACACCAACTATTATCTTCTAGTGCATAATATAATACATTAGATTTTGGAAGTCCTGTTTTTGACTCTTCCCCTGTTACCATATCTTTAACATAGTCTCTATCTATGTCTTTAAAAGTTAAAACTTTATATTTTCCAATCTTTTCAACCGGTGTATTTCTCATATTTGTCATCATTTCTTGTATTTTTTCAGCACCTTCAGCACCCTCTAATACGATTGAAACTTGAGTTTCTTTATAATATCCATATTTTTTATAAATGTTATTCATCTGATCCCATAAAGTTTCATTTTTAGATTTATAGTAGCAAGCTGCTTCACACAATGCCATTACAGCAGCAATTCCATCTTTGTCTCTAGCATAATCACCTATTAAACAACCATAACTTTCTTCAAATCCAAATACATATTTATGTCCATTTTCTAGTTCTTCTTCTTTTTTCATTATTGCTCCAATATTTTTAAATCCAGTTAAAACTTCATATAATTTTAACCCATATTCTTTAGCAATGGCTTGTGTTAAATTAGAAGAAACAACTGTTGTTATCATCATTCCGTTTTTAGGTAATATTTCTTTTTCTTTCATTTGAGAAATTCTGTATTCTGCAATTAACAAAGCAGACATATTTCCTGTATAAGTCATATATTCGCCAGTTTTGCTATCTTTAGCATATATTCCTAATCTATCAGCATCTGGGTCTGTAGCTAAAACAACATCAGCATCAACTTTTTTAGCCAATTCCAATGCTAATTTAAATGCTTTTTTATCCTCTGGATTTGGGTAATCAACTGTTGGAAAATTTCCATCAGGATCTTTTTGCTCTGGAACCACATATAAATTCTGTATTCCAATTTCTTTTAATAGTCTTTCAGCAACAGTATTTCCTGTTCCATGTAATGGAGTATAAACAACTTTTAAAGATTTGCCTTGCTCTTTTACTATTTCAGGATTGATTATTAAAGATTTTAAAGTATTTATATATTTGTCATCCATTTCTGTTCCAATTATATTAAGTAATCCTCTTTTTGTTGCTTCTTCTTTTGTTATTTCTTTAATTTCACTAAATTCTTTTACATCTCTAACCTTTGCAATTATATCTTTGTCTCTTGGTGCAACTATTTGTGAACCATCATCCCAATAAACTTTATATCCGTTATATTTTGGAGGATTATGACTTGCTGTAATCATTATTCCTGCAGTACACTTCAATTCTCTAACAGCAAAAGACAACTCTGGAACAGGTCTTAAATTTTCAAACAAATATGTTTTTATTCCATTAGCACATAATATTAATGCTGTTTGTAAACTAAACTCTTTAGACATTCTTCTTGAATCATAACTAATTGCAACCCCTTTATCTTGAGTTCCCTGTTCTAAAATATAGTTTGCTAATCCTTGAGTTGCTTTTCCTACAGTATACTTATTCATTCTATTTGTACCTGCACCGATAACACCACGAAGGCCAGCAGTTCCAAATTCTAGTTCTTTATAAAATCTATCCTCTATCTCCTTTTCGTCATCCTTAATTTCTAACAATTCTTTTTTGGTTTCTTCATCAAAGTCTGAACTCTCACACCATTTTTTATACTCTTTTAAATAGTCATTCATAAATTTCATTCCTTTCTTAAACTTGTCAGAAAGGACACCCCTTTTTGACAATTTGTTTTTTTTGTATAATTATAATAACACTAATTTTTAAATAAATAAAGATTTTTTTTATTATTTATTATACCTTAATAAAAAAGAGTTAAAATTCAATAAGTAATTGAATATAACTCTTCTCATTAATAAGTTGTCAAAAAGGAGCGTCCCTTCTGATAAATTTATTTTAAATTGTGAAAATCCTCATATAATTTTCTAGCAGTACTTGGACAGTCCACACCTGCATCATCAGAATTTTTAACAGGAGCAAACTCTTCCTCTCTTTTTACTCTTAAAATTGCCATATCATCAACTTCACCAAAAGCATCAAATAAAAATGCCTCGAATTTATATGCATTTGGAGATGTTGGTACAACCAAATTTCCATCTTTATCAATAAATTTAGCCTTTTTAAAAGCACTATGGTATGGTAATGGTGTTTTTCCCATTCTTTCTATTGCCTCAATATTAAATAAATTACATAGAATATGTGATTCTCCATATAAAAGTTCACCATTTTCATCTGTTGCTTCTGCCATTTCATCAGTAATTTCTGAGTACTCTATAACACTTGGTTTTCCATTTCTTTTGCAAAATACTCCTACTTTTTCATGAGGATTTGCTTTAACTATTGATTTACATGCAACCGTAACTCCCTTATCAATAGCAATTCCCATTAAAACTGGGTCCACCATTTTTACAAGGCAATTATCAACTCCACCAATAAATACCCACTCAATACCTAATTGTCTCATTTTTTCAGTCATTCCACTTTTTACTAATGATTCATATATTCCACCATGTCCGTCTGCAGCTTGTTTTATTAGTCCATCTTCTCCAATTAATATTTTTCCTTCTGTATCTACCATTGGTAATTCACCTTGAACAAAGAAGAAAATGTTCTTATCTTTTTGATATCCAAAAAATTTATTTTTTTCAAAAAATTCAAGTGTTTCTTCATTATTTTCTCTACTCGTCATAATAAACCATGGTATATTAACACCATATTTTTTTCCGGCGTCTTTTAATCCATCACTTAATAATTCAAATAAAGATTTATGAGAATCTAAACCTATATCATAAGTTCCTTTAGGTCCATTGTGTCCAAGTCTTGTACCTTGTCCACCAGCCATGGTTACAGCTGCAAGTTTTTTTGACTCTATAGCATGTTTTCCAATGTTTTCGTAGTATTTATAATCATCATATAGCTTATATTTATCTAAATATTCCATTGGTTCTATTTGATCGTCATTATCTGTATCCGGATTTTTAGTGTTACTATACAAACTATTAATTAGTTCAAAATCAATATTTAAAATTTGATTTAATAATTCTTTTTTCTTCTTTTCATCTAAATTTTCATAACCATTTAATAAATGTTCTTGATTATATTTTTTTAATATATCTTTTACTTCTTCTAATGTATTATCCATATTTTTCATCCTTTCAACATTTGTTGTTATATTGTATATTTATATACTATTTTTAAAAAATTATCAAGTACTTTATAAATTTTTATAATAATTTTTCAACACCAGAAGTTGATAATACTTTATTATAATTTTGTGCGATACTACTAACATCCTCACTAACTTCATTTATATCATAACAATCTATTATTTTTGTATCATTTTTACTTATCCAATTTTCTATATTTTTATTAATATTGTCAATATAATTTTCTTTACCTTTAACAAATATTATTGTTTCTTTTCCATTTTGATTAACACTTTTTATCTCTCTGAATTTATTTACATCATCATTTTTCCAATCTATTTTTGATATATTGTTTTTTTCTTCTTCACTTAAGTTTACCCTTGATAAAAGTTTATCAACTGTTCCATTTAAATCATTTTCAGTCATTATTATAACATTATTGTCTTTTTTCAAATTTTCATTAATATAAGGTAAGCTTATCATCTCAAAATGATAATCACTCGCAAAAAATAAACATAATTTTTCTTGTTTTTTCTCTCTTTTTACCATTAACAAATCAATCCTTTCAATTTCACAAAGAAATCTTTTTTCTTTAGAATATTCTTAATTTTTAATACTGGTAAATTTTACCATTTATTTTTTTATATGTCAAGAATATTTCAGTAATATTTCAATAATATTTCATCGAGTTTTTTCGACTTTTTTCAGTACATGTATAATTTTATGCAAATTGTCAATAATTAATTTAAAGAATATTTTAGAAAAAAAGTTTTTTGGAGGTAATTTATGAAAAATTTTTTAAATAATTTCAAAAATTCCAAAATAGGAATTTTATTTATTTTAAGTTTATTACTATTTTTATATACAACAATATGTGCTATTTCTTATGTAGATGCTGTCTCTTCAGACATAAGTGACAGTGTATTTAGATTACATGTAATAGCCAATAGTAATAGTGACGAAGATCAAGCTTTAAAATATAAAGTAAGAGATAATTTACTAAATTATATGAATAATCTTTGTAAAAATTGTAATTCAAAAGAAGATGCCATAAATATTGTTTCTACACATCAAGAGGAATTTAAACAAATTGCTTTAGAAACAGTTAAAAATGAAGGATTTTCTTATGATATAAAAATAGAAATTGGAAATTTTGAATTTCCAACAAAGCATTACGGTGACATTTCTCTTCCTGCTGGTTTTTATGACGCACTAAAAGTAGAAATTGGAAAAGCAGAAGGACGAAATTGGTGGTGCGTAATGTTTCCTTCTCTTTGTTTCGTAGATATATCTTCTGGAATCGTACCCGATGAGTCCAAAGAAGAACTTCAAAATGTTTTATCTGATGAAGAATATGCCATAATATCTGATAACACTAATCCTGGTATAAAGTTAAAATTTAAACTATTAGAATTATTTACAAATAATATTTTAACAACAGCAAAAAATTAATAAAGAGTTAAAACTCTTGCAATACTTCACCCTTTATGGTATATTTTAAAAGGACAAATTATATACTATGGGAGGAATTCAATTGGAAAAATTAGTAATAACAGGACCAACACCTTTAAAAGGTGAAGTAGAAATAAATGGAGCAAAAAATGCAGCTGTAGCAATTTTGCCAGCTACATTATTAATAGATGGAGTTTGTACAATAAATAATCTTCCTAACATAAGTGATGTACAAATTTTATGCAAAATATTAGAAGAAATGGGAGCCAAAATAGTTTGGAACACTTCTAATGAAATTACCATAGATACCAGAAATATAAATACAAATCAAGCACCTTTAGATTTAACAAGTAAATTTAGAGCATCTTATTATCTTATTGGAGCAATGTTAGGTAGAACTGGCGAAATAGAAGTTGGTATGCCAGGTGGATGCAAACTAGGTGCTAGGCCTATTGACCAACACATTAAAGGTTTTGAATTATTAGGTGCAACTGTTGAAGTTGGTAAAGGTACAATCTCAGCAAAGGCAAAATGCCTAACAGGAAATTCTATCTATATGGACGTTGTTTCTGTTGGAGCTACTATAAATGTAATGTTAGCTGCCGTTTTAGCAAAAGGGACAACCATTATAGATAATGCTGCAAAAGAACCTCATATTGTTGATGTTGCAAACTTTTTAAATACAATGGGAGCAGACATAAGAGGAGCCGGAACAGACGTTATAAAAATTAATGGCGTAGAAAAATTACACGGAGATTGCACATATTCTGTTGTTCCAGATCAAATAGAAGCAGGTACCTTTATGTTAGCAGCAATAGCTTCTAAGGGTGATTTATTAATAAAAAATTGTATTACAAAACATTTAGAGTGTATAACAGCAAAAATACTAGAAATTGGTGGTAATGTAGAAGACTATGGTGATAGTATCAGAGTTTGGTATAGTAAAAGACCAAATAAAGCTATTATTAAGACATTACCTTACCCAGGATTTCCAACAGACTTACAACCTCAAATGGGAGTCGTTCTAGCTACCGCAAATGGAACAAGTATTATAAACGAAAGTATCTGGGAATCAAGATTCCAATACACTGCTGAATTAAATAAAATGGGTGCAAAAATAACAGCCCAAGGGAAATCAGCCATATTTGAAGGTGTTGACGAATTATTTGGTGCCCCTGTATATTCAACAGATTTAAGAGCCGGTGCTGCCCTAATTGTTGCTGGAGTATCTGCAAATGGAACTACAGAAGTATATAATCTAGAACATATTGATAGAGGTTATGAAAATATAGAAGAAAAATTCAGAAAAATAGGTGCTAATATAGAAAGAATAAAAGAATAACAAAAGGAAAAATTAAAGGAAGTATACAATTATGTTTAATTTTTGTAGTTTATATAGTGGAAGTAGTGGAAATAGTTTACTTGTAGAAACTGAAAATACAAAATTATTAATTGATGCAGGTGTTAGTAGCAAAAAAATAGAAACGGCATTAACCAATTTAAATATTGACCCAGCATCAATCAACGGAATATTAATAACACATGAACACTCCGACCATGTTCAAGGTTTAGGAACATTTGCCAAAAAATACGATTTACCGGTTTTTGTAAATCAAAAAACATTAGATGCCATGCCTAAACAAAAGGAAAAAATCGCTGAGAAAAATATTAAAAAATTCAAAATAGAAGAAAAATTTGAAATTGGAGATATGCAAATAAAACCATTTTCAATACCACATGATGCCGCAAATCCTTGCGGATTCAATATTTTTAAGGGAAATAAAAAAATAAGTATTGCAACAGATATTGGACATATTACAAACGGAATATTGAAAAATTTAGAAGATAGTATTTTTGTTTTATTAGAATCAAATTACGACCCAGAAGTTTTAAAATTTTCCAGATATCCATATCAATTAAAATCAAGAATAGCAGGGCCAAACGGTCATTTATCTAATGAATCTGCAGGAAAAACAATTTCGCACCTTTTAGGTTCTGGTCTTGAGCAAGCAATGCTAGGACATTTAAGCAAAGAAAGTAACTTTCCTGAATTAGCTTATAAAACTGTTGTTGATGAAATAATATCAAGCAGTTATAATGAGAATTCTATTAAGTTAAGTGTAGCAAGTAGAGACATTCCAGGAAATAAAATATCATTTTAATGTCCTCCTTAAGCAAGAAAGTGAAGGTAAAATGTTAACAATAAATATAGTATGTGTTGGAAAAATAAAAGAAAAATTTTTTAAAGAAGCATTAGATGAGTATTCAAAAAGATTATCTAAATATTGTAAATTAAATATTTTGGAATTACCTGATGAAAAAATTCCAGACAAATTAAATCCAAATGTTGAAAATGAAATTAAATCCAAAGAATGTAATAATATTATAAATCACATAAAAAAAGATTCTTACATAATTTGTTTAGATTTAAATGGTAAAGAATTATCTTCTGAACAATTTTCCAAAAATCTCGAAGATATTTCCATGAATTCAAGTCAAATAACTTTTGTTATTGGTGGTTCTTTGGGATTAACTGAAAAAATATTAAATGTATCAAACCAAAATTTATGCTTTTCAAAGATGACTTTTCCTCATCAATTAATAAGAATTTTTTTATTAGAGCAACTATTTAGAGCATTTAAAATATCTAATGGTGAAACTTATCATAGATAAATATATTTGGATTGTAGGGAAAATATATTTTAAAAATGAAAGAAAATATTTTGTGGGACGACACTTTTTAATAAAACTTTCAAAGGGGTTATCAATATATTTGGGGGAATATGACGATATAATATTTTCCCTACAAAATTAAAAACTTTATTATTTTTTATTATTTGATTTTTTTTAGAATTATGATTGCTAATATTTTAGTAATCATTTTTTTGATTATAAAAAAAATTGATATAAATAAAATGAATCTTAAAAACATAAGACCTCCTGTTGGATGTTTTTTATTTTACATCAATTTCCATAAAAAGTCAACAAGAAAATTACGACAAAAGTCGACAAATAATTACGCTCGTAGCAATTCCAACAAAATCTGCCGTTAAGGCTGCCCATAACACAAATCTAGTTTTCTTTATTCCAACACTACTAGTGTATACTGCAATTGTATAAACTGTTGTTTCAGTTGAGCCCATAATAACAGACGCAATAAATCCAATATTTGAATCCACTCCAAACCTATTCATAATATCTGTAGCAACAGCTATTGAACTACTTCCAGAAATAGGTCTAATAAGTGCTAACGGCAAAATTTCAGTTGGAAAATTAATTAAGTTTAAAACAGGTGTTAAAAAATTAGCTATCAAGTCTATCACACCAGAACTTCTTAAAGCACCTATTGCAACAAATAACCCTACTAAAGTAGGAAATATATTTAGTACAACGCTTACTCCCTCTTTAGCTCCATCTAAAAAAATATCAAATACTTTTTTTCTTTCAACAACTCCATAAAGGACAATAATAATTATCATTAATGGCATTGCAATATTTGAAAAATATTCTATTAATTTCATTATTTCTCTCCAATTATACATATTTGCAAAAATAAAATAAAAAAACTATTTACCCAATTTAATAAAAAATTTAGTTGCAGTAATTCCAGCAATAGCAGCACAAACAGTTGCAATCCATACAGGTACAATAATAGCTGTTGGATTAGATGAACCCAAAGAATTTCTAATTGCAATTACTGTTGTAGGAATAATTTGTATTGAAGCCGTATTTAAAACTATAAAAGTTGCCATATCGTTTGTCAAAGTTTTTTTATCTTTGTTTTCTTCTTGCATAGATTTCATTGCTTTTATTCCGGAGTGGTGTTGCCGCATTTCCAAGTCCCAAAATATTGGCTACCATATTCATAGAAATTTCCTGATAAATATGACTATCCTTTTTTAAATTTGGAAATACTAGTTTCATAATTGGTCTTAATATTTTAGTAATTTTTTTCATAGCCGTTGTTTTACTTGCAATTTGCATTATTCCATTCCATAAGCACATCGTTCCCACTAAGGTTATACATAAGTTAACAGCTGTATTTGTGCTATCAAATATTGAATTATTTAATTCTTTAATGTTTCCAGAAAAACAGGCAAAAATAATAGATATTATTATAAAAATTGGCCAAACTATATTTAACATTAATATCACCTAAATAATTTTATTAATTGTTTAAATTTTTTAGTACTTTTTAATTGACCAAATTTACTATTTATGATATATTAAAACAAAAATAAAAATAAAAATAGCAATGGGAATTGTAAAAAGTAACATTAAGGAGGAAAAACATGAAAGCTACTGGAATTATAAGAAGAGTTGATGAATTAGGAAGAGTTGTTATCCCTATAGAACTTAGGAATCAATTTAATATTGTCGAAAAAGATCCAATTGAAATATATGTAGATGACTCATCTATAATATTAAAAAAATATGAGCCTAATTGTGTTTTTTGTGGTAGTACAGAAAATTTAGTAGAATATAAAGATAAATTAGTTTGTGAGAAATGTTCTAAAGAGTTAAACGTATTACATGAGAAATCAAAAAAATAAAAAAGAAACAATTTTAAAGTTGTTTCTTTTTTTATACAAATTTTTGATAAATCTCATTTTTATTAACATTTCTATCTTTGGCAATTTTTTTTATTATTTCTTTTTTACTAAGTCCCTGGCTCTCATAAAGCTTATAATGTTCTTCTAGGCTCAATTTATTTAATTCGTTTTCTTCTGAAACTACACTGTTTCCCTCTATAATTATAACAAATTCTCCCTTCACATCTTGAATCTTTTCTATTATATCATCTATATTTCCTCTGATAAACTCTTCATGAATTTTTGTAATTTCTCTTGCTAAAACAATTTTTCTATTCTTATCTAATATTTGTTTTAAATCCTTTAAAGTATTTTCTAGTTTATGAGGAGCTTCATAAATTATGATAGTTTTATTTGTTTTTTCTATTTCATCTAATTTATTTTTTCTTAATTTTTTATTCAAAGGTAAAAATCCCAAAAAAGTAAATTCCTTTGTATCAATTCCAGAACAAATCAAAGAATTAATCATTGCACATGCACCAGGAACCGGGATTACCTTTATTTCTAGCTCAATACATTTTTTTATAATTTCTTCTCCTGGATCACAAATTCCAGGAGTACCTGCATCAGATACTAAAGCTATGTTTTTTCCTTCCTCTAATTTTTCTAATAAAACATTTGACTTTACCTCTTCATTGTGTCTATGATAACTAATAAGTGGTTTTGATATTTCTAAATGATTTAATAATTTTAAAGTATGTCTTGTGTCTTCTGCCGCAATTAAATCAACCTCTTTTAAAACTCTTATTGCTCTTAAAGTAATATCTTCTAAGTTTCCAATCGGAGTTGCTACAATATATAATATTCCTTTTTGGTTTACTTTTTCCAATTCTTTTCCTCCCTTAAAAATTATTTTCCATAAATTTTTAGTATTTCGTCAGTATAAGAACCATCTTCTTTGTAAATATATAAATTCTCTCTAAACTTTAAATATTCTCCCCCATTTTTTATTCCTTTAATTAGAACCATTTTAGGAGGATTTTTTTCATTTGAAAAAACTAATCTAACCTCTTTTGGTTCAATTTTATATTTTCTCATCAAAGCAAATATATCAACCATTCTTTCAGGTCTGTGAACCATATAAAATTCCCCTTTATCTTTTAACATTTTATTAGATACCCTAATAAAATCTTCTAAATTAGCAAGAATTTCATGTCTTGAAATTAATTTTCTATTATCCTCATTCTTAATTCCTGTATTTTGTTTTTTATATGGTGGATTTGTAACTATCACATCAAAATACCCATTTTCAAAAATATTTTCTAAATTTAAAACATTTTCATTAATTAGTTTAAACTTATCTTCTATGTCATTTAATTTAGCACTTCTGCAAGCCATATCATATACTTCTTTTTGAACTTCAACACCTATAATTTCTCTTAAATTTGTTTTACCACATAATAAAATAGATATAATTCCTGTTCCTGTTCCCAGATCCAATACTTTTGAATCTTTTTTTATGTTTTTTGAAAAATCTGATAATAATACACTATCTATTCCAAAACAGAAACCATTTTTATTTTGAATTATTTTTAAATTTTTAAATTCCAAATCATCTATTCTTTCATTTTCTTTTAATTCTATATTCATATTACTCATTCCTGTTTTTATTTATTTTTTTATACTATACATTAAAATTATACAAAAAACAAGTAAGTAAAATAAATTTACTTATTTTCTCACTTTTTTCAATCTCCATTAATATTATAATATTAAAAAGAAAGGATTTAAACTTATGCCTAGTTTATATAGATGTGAAAAAAAAGCAAAACCCAATTTGCCAAAACCTCCTCCTCCAAAGCCGCCACCAAAACCTCCAAAAAAGAAAAAACTTAATTTTAAAACTTGCAAAAAAAACACGATTAATTCTCTACATGAAGTTGAACATTTTTTAAGAAATTTCGAAAATTTTTCAAAATATATCAGATTATATAAAATATTAAAATAATGTCCAAAAAGAACAATTCTCTTTGGACATTTTATCTTATTTTCTTACATATTCATTTTTAAATTCATCATTTGTTTGACCATTAATTAAAATTTTAACTTTATTAACTTCATTTAATTCTGTAACAGTATTAACAATTGAATTTATTAAATTTTCTTTTTCTTTACTATCATTATTACTATAATTTAACAACTCACTTGAAAAATCTAATGTTAAACATTCCCCTTCCAAAGATGAATTTAACAATTTTGTATTCTCGGGAATAATTACCTTTAACTTATCATTTTTTGGTCCATTAATTAGTAATTCTATTAAAACTTTATATGGAGATTGTATAAGTTCTTTAACATTAACCAATCTTGCTTCTGGTTTTAACATATTGGTTTCTTTATCCGGAAAATATAGACTAACAATTGTCTCTCTTAATTGCTCATCCGATATCTCTTCTTCCGGAATATATTCATTTTGAATTTCCCTTTCTTTCTTGTTTTTCACAAATTTAATTGCAAAAAATCCAACCACAAAAATAATAATTAATAAAATTAAAAATAATAAAATTATTTTTTTATTTTTCATAATCTCCTCCTTTATAACTTTTTTACTTTAAATTTAAAATATTTATATTCAATTCTATTATTTGTTTGTCCTATTTATACCATTATTTTTCCATTTTTTAACATTTGACAAATCGCCGTTTTCCGTATACAATTAGGGGAATAAAGAGGATTAATATCAAGGTCAAAAACAACATTTTCTTGACCCATTAATATATAAAATTGTCAGAAAGGTACGTCCCTTTTGACAAAAAAGGAGTAATGTTATATGAACAAAACTTTACATGTAGGATTAGACGTTGGTTCAACAACAGTAAAGATAATTGTTATGGATGAAAATCAAAATACAATTTTTAAAGACTATCAAAGACATTTTTCTGATACAAAAAATACTGTTTGTAATGTATTAGAGAGTTTAGCTAAAATGTTTCCTGAAAACGAGTTTACTTTAGCTCTTACAGGTTCAGGTGCAATGTCTGCTAGTAAATTTTTGGATGTAGAATTTATACAAGAGGTTGTTTCTTGTAAAAGAGCTGTTGAGAAATATATTCCACAAACTGACGTGGTTATTGAACTTGGTGGAGAAGACGCCAAGATAATTTATTTTGATAAGTCAATAGAACAAAGAATGAATGGTACTTGTGCTGGTGGAACCGGTGCTTTTCTAGACCAGATGGCTTCTCTTTTACATACAGATACTGCAGGTCTTAACGAACTTGCCAAAAACTATCAAACTATATATCCAATTGCTTCAAGATGTGGTGTATTTGCTAAGACTGACATCCAACCATTAATAAATGAAGGTGCAGCAAAAGAAGATATAGCAGCATCAATATTCCAAGCAGTTGTTAATCAAACAATTAGTGGATTAGCTTGTGGTAGACCTATTAGAGGAAATGTAGCTTTTTTAGGTGGTCCTTTAAGTTATCTTTCTGAATTAAGAACAAGGTTTATAGAAACTCTTAATCTAAAACCTGAAGAAATTATAATTCCAGATGAAGCTCACTTATTGGTTGCAAAGGGTGCAGCCCTTGATTCCCTAGCTACTCAACCAATAACAGTAGAAAAGTTAAAACAAAAAATAGAAAATTTGAGAAATTCACACGATAATACAACTCATCCAATTGATCCTTTATTTGAAACAGAACAAGATTACAAAGAGTTTAAAGAAAGACATGACAAAGCGAAAGTAACAAGAAACGATATCTCTTCTTATGAAGGTGATTGTTACTTAGGAATAGATGCTGGTTCAACAACTACGAAATTAGTTTTAATAGATAGAGATGGAAACTTGTTATATTCTTTATATGGAAGTAATGAGGGTAATCCTTTAAGAAGTGTTATGAATATGCTTAAAAAACTATACGAAATTATGCCAGAAAAAGCAATATTAAGATATAGTGGTGTTACAGGGTATGGTGAAAAACTTATACAAACAGCTTTAAATGTTGACTTAAATGAAATAGAAACAATTGCTCATTATACAGCAGCAAAACAATTCGAGCCTGATGTTACAGCTATAATTGATATTGGTGGACAAGACATGAAATACATCAAAATGAAAAATGGAGCAATTGATAATATAATGCTAAACGAAGCTTGTTCTTCAGGATGTGGTTCATTTATAGAAACATTTGCCAAAAGCTTAAATTTAGAAATTTCTGAATTTGTAAAAGAAGCCATCAAAGCAAAAAGACCTGTTGACTTGGGTTCAAGATGTACTGTATTTATGAATTCAAAAATAAAACAAGCTCAAAAAGAGGGATACACAGTTGGAGATATTTCAAGTGGTCTTTCATATTCTGTAATCAAAAATGCTATTCAAAAGGTTATGAAAGTTAGAGATACATCTACTTTAGGTGACCACATAGTTGTACAAGGTGGAACATTTTATAATGATGCAGTTTTAAGAGCATTTGAGAAAATAGTTGGTAAACATGTTGTACGTCCTGATATAGCAGGATTAATGGGAGCTTATGGAATGGCTTTACTTTCTAAAGAGCAATATGAAGCAAATCTTGATATGGAATATAAATCAACTATATTAAAATCAGATGAAATTGATAAATTAGAAATTAAAGTAACCCACACAAGATGTAATAATTGTGAAAACCACTGTAAATTAACAATAAATAAATTTAGCAATGGAGCAATTCACGTTTCTGGAAATCGTTGTGAAAAAGGTGCAGGAGTAGTATCTCCTAAAAAGAATTTACCAAACCTAGTCCAATACAAATATCAAAGAATTTTTGATTATAAACCAATAGAAGAACAATATGCCACAAGAGGAACAATTGGAATTCCAAGAGTTTTAAATATGTATGAAGATTATCCATTCTGGTTTACATTTTTCACAAATCTAGGATTTAGAGTAATTATATCAGATAAAAGTACAAGAAAAACTTATGAAAAAGGAATGGAATCAATGCCATCTGAATCTGTTTGCTATCCGGCAAAAATATCACATGGTCATATTGAAAACCTAATAGAAAAAGGTATTACAACAATATTTTATCCATGTATGCCATATTCAAGAAAAGAATATGAAAAAGCAGATAATCACTACAATTGCCCAATAGTAATTTCATATTCAGAAGTATTGAAAAACAACGTAGAAAACTTAAAAACTCATAACATAAAATTCATGAACCCATTCTTGCCTTTTGACACTAAAAATTTAGTTAAAAAAATGATGGAATTAGATGAATTTAAAGAATATAACTTTACAAAACAAGAATTAACAGAAGCCGCAAAAAAAGCAGAAACAGAATATCAAAAATGCAAAAAGGATATTAAAGACAAAGGAACAGAAACAGTAAGATATATTGAAGAAAATAATTTGAGAGGAATTGTTTTAGCTGGAAGACCATATCATATTGACCCTGAAATAAACCATGGAATAGATACATTAATAACATCATTAGGACTATGTGTTTTAACAGAAGATAGTGTTGCAGATAAAACCGAAGCAAAACGCCCAATAAGAGTTGTTGACCAATGGGTATTTCACGCAAGATTATATGCAGCTGCAGACTTTGTTGGAAAACATGATAACTTAGAACTTGTACAACTAAATTCATTTGGATGTGGTGTTGATGCTGTTACAACAGACCAAGTAGAAGAAATCTTATCAAGCTATGACAAAATGTACACACTTATAAAAATAGATGAAGTAAATAACTTAGGAGCAGTAAGAATTCGTATACGTTCACTTTTAGCAAGTATGAATAAAAGAATTGCCAAAAAAGAAGAAACATCTTCTGGAGACTATGGTATTAAGAAAAAAATATTTACAAAAGAAATGAGAAAAGATTATACAATTCTTTGTCCTCAAATGGCTCCTATTCACTTTGAATTATTAGAATCTGCAATGCAAGCATCTGGATATAATCTTGAATTATTAAGAGATTGTACTCAACATACTGTTGAAACAGGTTTAAAATATGTAAACAATGATGCATGTTATCCATCAATATTAGTCACTGGACAAATGATTGAAGCATTAGAATCAGGAAAATATGATTTAAATAAAACAGCTTTGATAATGTCTCAAACAGGTGGTGGTTGTAGAGCTACAAACTATATTGGATTTATAAGAAAAGCTCTTAAAGATGCAGGATTTAGTAATATACCTGTAATTTCATTTAATGTTGTTGGTATGGAAAAAATGCCAGGATTTAAACTAACACCAAAAATGATTGAAAGAATGATTAAATGTGTAATTTATGCAGACTTATTACAAAAAATGCTTACAAAAAATAGAGCTTATGAAATAAATAAAGGTGAAACTCAAAAATTATATGATGAATGGATGATAAAATGCAAAAAGTATGTCCAAAATTCTTCAAATAAAGAATTCAAACAAAGTATTTATGACATAGTAAACGACTTTGAAAAAATAGAATTAAATTTAAGTATTAAAAAACCTAAAGTAGGAATTGTTGGAGAAGTTTTAATTAAATATCATCCTTTTGGAAATAACTTTGTAGCAGATATGCTTGAAAAAGAAGGTGCAGAAGTAATTTTACCTGACTTTATGGGATTTGTTAAATTTATGGCAACACATAAAATAACATTTAACAATTTATTAAATATAAATAAAACTTCAAGTAAAATAAGCAAAATAGCAATCAAATTAATAGATATTCTCGAAAAAGATGTTAAATCTGCATTAGCAAGCTCAAACAAAGGATATTTACAACCATGTGATATTTGGCACTTAGAAGATAAAGTAAAAGATGTTTTGTCTATAGGAAATCAAACTGGTGAAGGTTGGTTTTTAACTGCAGAAATGATTGAATATATGGAACACGACATTCCAAATATTATATGTGTTCAACCTTTTGCATGTTTACCAAATCATGTTGTTGGTAAAGGTGTAATAAAAACAATTAGACAAAAATATCCTGAAGCAAACATTTCTCCTGTTGACTATGATCCAGGAGCTAGTGAAACAAATCAAGCTAACAGAATTAAACTTCTTATGACTGTTGCTAAAGATAATTTAAAAAGACAAGAAAATGAAAAAAAAGCTTTAAATAAAGAAAACCAAAAAATTAAAGTTGAACAAGAATGTCTTTAATAAAATAAAAAAAACAGGATTATACTCCTGTTTTTTTGCATTCAATCATTTTATATTATTTTTAGTCAAAAACTTTTTTGTTTCTCTATATCCCAATTCATAAAACTCATCAATTTTACTCATATCAAGAAGTGAAATCTTCTTACTTTTAATCTTAATAGAATAATCCATACCTTCAAGTTCATATTTTGAAAGTTCTTTGCTCATCAATTCAAACGAACGAAAAGCAACATCAGCCAAATTCTTGCAACAGCTTTTATCTACCTCATTTTCAAAAATAACACTTATTACCTTATCTGCTCCTAAAAGTTTAATTTCTCTCCAAGGTACATTTTCTCTCGTACCACCATCAATCAATTTATTTCCTTTATAATCAGCTGGAGAAAATACTGTTGGAAAGCTACAGCTTGCTTGAACAGCAGTTCCAATTTCCACTTCATTCAAAAAAATCGTATTGTCAGAAAAAGTTCTCATTTTTGAAGAAGTAAAACTGAAAACCTCCCCCGTACACATATTAACACTTGGTATAACTAATGGCATTTTAATATCTGAAATATTATAAATGTTTTTTTCATTACACATTTTATTTATTAATTTATTTATTGATTTACCAGAATTTAAACCATCAATTATTACTGTACCAGTCGTAATTAATCCAAAAATTAATTTAAAAATATTTTTTATATCTACATATCTTATTTTTTTGCAATATTTTCTAAATATTGTATAAATTTCATCAGGTTTGTAACCAGCAGCATATAGTGTTGCTACTATACTTCCTGATGAAGTTCCTCCAATATAATCAACTTTTATTTTTTCTTCCTCTAATGCTTTTAAAACTCCAATATGTGCAGCCCCTTTTACTCCACCACCAGATAAAGCTAAACCTAAACTCATATTATCACCTATTAAATATTATGATTTTTTTATTTTTTTGTGTTATTTTTTACATTAATATTTTTATTATTTTTTTTACAATTTATTTGTTTTTTTACCTTTTTATGTTATATTATCATTAGAAAGGATTGATTTAATTGGAAAAAAATTATTATGATATTTTAGAAATAAATAAAAACGCTTCTCCAGAAATTATAGAAAAAGCATATAAAACATTAGTAAAAAAATATCATCCTGATTTACAAGATAATAATTTAAAATTCGAATATGAAGAAAAAATAAAAGAAATAAATGAAGCTTATGAAGTTTTATCAGATGTTGAAAAAAAAGAAAATTATGATTTAAATTTAAAAAATAATGAAATTTCTTTAGATGATTATAATAATTTAATTAATGAAAATATTAATTTAAAAAAAGAAATTAATTATTTAAAAAATAATACTATTAATGAAAATAAATTAAATTATAATAAAAATAATTATAATATTCAAAATAATATAAACGAAAATATAATTAATGAAAAAATAAATGATGCAGTAATTCAAGCATATTATGATGCATATATTCAAGATTTAAAAAATAGAGGCTATAAAATTAAATATAAAAAAACATTTAAAGATTTTCTTGCTTTAATTATTACAATTTTAATAATTTGTGTTGTAGCTTTTATTATATGGCAAATTCCATTTACTCGAAATTATTTAATTAATTTATATAATAATAATTCTGTTTTAAAATTTATTATTGATATATTTTTAAATATGTTTAAATAAAAAATACCGGAAATATTATAAAAATTTCCGGTATTTTTTTATTTTATTGTATTGGTATTTCCATGCTATATAATTTTATAGCATTAGCTAATTCTTCTTCCCATTTTTCTTCTATTTCCGAATATTCTTTTAATACTCTTATTTTATTTAATGTTATAGAAGTTTCTTTTCTACTTTCATCAAAGTATTTATAAAAAGATATTTCGTATTCTTTCTCTCCATCAGGGAATAATGCAATTGTATTGTTAGCATAACTATCAACTATCATTGATCTATTATCACCCTGAAGTGAAAGAATTACTTCTCCAGTTTCTGTTTGATTTGCTATTACTATTGGGTATACATTTAAATTTTTTAATTTAATTTTGTATACAACTTTATCATAATAAGTATATTTTTCTTCAAGCCATACTCTTAAATAACTATCTTGGTTCATATAATCCAATTTTTCTTTTTGTATAAATCCACCAAGCGAAATTTTTGTAGTATCATCTTTATATGCCACAATCATTTCATTATAAGTATTATAATTTTCATTATTTCTACCCGTTGCCATAATATCTTCTGATATTGTAACTTTATAAACATATACTTTATCTTTGTTCGAATAATTTTGGATACTTGCAACTTTATATCCATCAAAAATATAATCTACATATTTTTTAAAATTTTCAATATTATTTTTAAATTTTATTTCCTTACAATCATCTGTAATTAATTCATAAGCTGATTCGTATTCTTTATTATTACAAAATTTAACATAGTTATTAATAACATCTTCTGTTTTAGTATAAGTACTTTTTGAGACATTACTTCCTGAAATAATTGGAGATTTTGGCTCATAAGATGTTTCTGGTGGTTGCATATCTTTTACTACCCCAATAATTTTATTAATTCCCATTATTATTAACCATATAACTATAATTATAATTATTTTTTTCTTATTTTTTATAAAAAAATCTTGAATTTTTACTTTTAAATCTGTAAACATTGTTTCCTCCCTAAATTACAAATGAAATATAATAATCATTGTAATCTTGTTCTATTAATGTCAATTCTTGTATATATGTTGTTTTATTATATGGATTTACCAAATCAGTAATATTCACTGTTACTAAATAATATTGTCCTTGTGTAGATATTTCTTTATATTGAATTGCCATAACTTCAGGAAAATATTTTGATTTTATATATTTTTCATAATCTTCATATTTAGGAAAATAATTTTCCTTGAATGAAGGATATAATAATTCATAAGCTTTTTCTAAATTTCCTTGTTCTATATATTTAAAATAAGTTCCTACATAAGTTTTTATTCTATCAGATTCAGAAGATTGTTTTAATTTTTTTATTTTTTCATCTTCTTTTTGTTCCTCTGTTCTTGTGTCTATTACATTATTAACTTCTGTTTCCGTTTTATTTATTTTTTTTATTAATAAACTTATTATTATAATTATTATTAATAATATAATTATTGAAACTATTAATAATTTTTTCTTATTTAGCTCTTTTTTCATATTATATCCTTCCTATTTTTAATTATTTTCTCCTGCTTTATGTGCTTCGATTATCTGTTTTGCCTTATATGCGTATTGTTTTCTTAAATTTAATGTCCAATCTCCTGGTGATTCATTACATTCAAAAAATTCTTCTGTACATTTTTCTATACTAAATCCTTGTGAATTACGCAAGAATTGTTTTAAGTCTGAGTATGGTGAACTATATCCATTACTACTTTTATTCTGATACCATGTATTTTCTTGTATCATGTAATCTAGTTGCAATTCTAAATTATTCCAATTTACTCCTTTACCGGCTGCATAAGATTGTAATGCATTCCATCTTCCATAAGACCATTGAATCAAACCATGTCCAACCTGATTTGCTTGAACAGAACTTGGATTCCAACGACTTTCTTGATACATATTTCCTAGCACACCATATATTGCATTATCATCATATCCTCTATTACTTAAATACTCATATATAGTTATACAATTTTGTTCTGCATTTGCTGATACACTAATATCAGTATCATATCCATAGGTTCCATTATCTGCAATTTGATATTGGTCTTCATTTATTGTTTGTCCATTTTCATCCTTTAACTCTAACATAATATCTTCTGTTGTTGTTTCTCCTAATGCACTTCCTTTTGTTACGCTTTGTCCAACACTAAATGTTGAGGTTATTTTTATTCCAGAAATTTTAACTGAATAATCAG
This sequence comes from uncultured Clostridia bacterium, assembly GCA_934154445.1. GTDB lineage: Bacteria > Bacillota > Clostridia > TANB77 > CAG-508 > CAG-269. The sequence goes on along the minus strand of CAKPGC010000004.1, from coordinate 47,555 downwards.
TATAAGCTCCTGCATTACCACTTGTATTTTTTATTGTTATAGAATTTTCTGTTACTTCTGTTACTGTACCATCTATTGGTATAACTAGTTTTTCTCCTTCTTTAAATCCTTCTATATTATTTTCATAAGATTCATAAAAGTATAGTGTTTCACCGGCATTTAATTTGTAACTTCCCTCATCAAATACTTTAGCAAAGTTCTCAAAGTTTGTTCCACTCAACATTGTATATGAATTCTTAACAATTGCACCATCAGCATCTCTTAATATTAATTTAATATCTTCCGTTTTTGTTGTTCCTAATTTAACTCCTGGTCTTAATTCATTATTTAATTTTACATTATCTCTGTCAACATCAAATCCTGATATTAATATAGTATATCCATCATAGTATGCTCCTGGTTTTATGATTTCTAAACAAACTGTATCATCTGATACATATACAACTTTATATCCTAAAGTTCTATTATCTGTATTTGCTGGTGTTAATACATTTAATCCCGCTTCAAATCCTTCTCTTATTGCAGATTTAGCATAATATACACAATCATCTCCTTCTGTATATAGATTCTGATCAGTGCTATAAGTTTCTATTATGCTAGAGAATAATTTTTTCTTTAATGTTGTATCTGTACTTTCTTCAAATACAATATTATATGAAGCCAACAATTCTTTAAACATTCTTATAATATGTTGTGAAGATTCTCCATTTATCTGCTCCAACATTGCAATAACATCTATTGCTGCATCTGAAAATGAAATCTTTTGTTCATCTTTAGATTTACCTTTACCATCGTAAATGTAATATGTGTAATTATCAATTAAATCTCTAATAAATTCTCCTGATACTCCCGAAACATGTGGTTCAGCTATTTGTTTTAATTTTCCTGATAATGTTTCTTTCATCAATAATAATCCTTTTTCTGATGCTTTTTTTACCAAATCAGTATCAGAAGATACAGACTCATAAGCATACACTTCCACAATTGGATTATCCTCATCTGATTCAACCCATTCATAACATCCAGAAAAATCTAAATCTTCATACCAATGATCTGTTACACTTGCAATAAATGGTAGATATCTTGTAAAATTATCTGTATTTGTACTTTCCATACTTTTAAATAATTTAAATATTTGATCTCTATTAGTTTGAGCTCTTAGTACTGTAGAAATTTCTTCTTCAGTTGTTGCACCATTTAATCCTGATGCTTTTACAATTGCTCTAGCAAATTTCTTTGGTATTGCATATCTCCAGAACCATCCTTCTGGATTATTAGTATTTGCATAATATGTGTTTGCAACAGATCCATCAATTAAAGTTGTGTAAACAAAATCGTCTGAGCTATTATTTTCATTTTCAAATATTACTGGATTACCATTTTCATCTATTAATCTATAATATCTTCTTATAGGAAAATGTTTGCTAACTCCATCTACCAAATAATCCACCCATGTATAATCAGTTACATTATCCACAGTTAAATCTTGTCCCTCAAATAAGTATTTCCATATTTCTTCTTCATTTACCTGTACATAAGCAACAAGTTCTTCATTTCCACTAACAAATCCTAAACGTTCAGAGCTATCTCCAAATAAAATTAAATCTCTATTATCATGTTTAAGATAGAAAATTGAAACTTTTACACCTTTCTTTGATCCTATTGATACATATATATTAGCACCATCATCTGTAGTATATGGTTCAACTCTAGATTGATTATTATTATCCCAAACCACATGTGTGTACACACACCATTCTTTTTGTGGATTTCCATATCCATCTTCTGGTTCATAATATTCATCGTTCCAATCAGACATATTTCGTGCATCAGCTTGTTTTAGTGAAGATAAATCAGATGGCATTGATAAAAATTCATAATCATCTGAAACCGTATCCTCTTTAAATTCTTCAGTTGCATTTGCACTTTTAAAATAATTCATAAACATATCTTTTATTTTTGTAACGCTTTGTGAATTTTTTAATTCTTCTTTTATAACTATTCCTACTTCTTTACCGTCACTATTATATTTATAATCCGCATAACCATAGTCTTGTAAGAACACAGCCATTTTTCCTAAATATTGATTTGAAAATTCCTCTTCATTAATATAATATCCTTGTATTTTTCTATTATCGTCTACACTAGCATGCGTATAATCATTATTTTTAATCTCTATATTTCCATTAACAAAGTCAGAATAATAAAATCCTAATTTAATTTTTCCGTCCTCTTCATTACTTGCTGCTGCCTTTAATTCATCTTCTAATCTTTGTAAAGCAACATCTTCTGTTACCTCTTCTGTCTCATTATCTTCACACTCTTTGTCATCATTCATATCATATAATCTACTAGCTACATCTCTAGCTTCATCTATAGAATCATATCCTTCTTCATCCTCATTATTAGCTTTCTTGTGTTTACGCATTCTTCTTTGAGTTTCTAAAGTATATGTTTCATATATACCATCATCATTTAAATCCAATTTAATTTTCATTTGAACAGTATTATTTTTTGTCTCCAATAAAGCCATATTTACCATTGTATCAAAAGCTGCTCTTGATGCAACTTTATATGAAAAATCAGGAGCCATAGTTGATAAATGTAGTGATAAAGATAACTGTAACGGAAACCCATATCTTAAAATATAAGAATCTAAATTATATGTATAATAGGTACTTTTAAATAATCCATCACCAGCATTCTTTATTTTTAATAGCCTTTGACTTCTTGAAACAGATACTTTATCAGCGCCAAAAGCACCTTCAGGATTTGCTAGTTTTACTCCATTTGCGATTCCCGCAATATATACATCTGCATCTATTTCACTTGCATTATAAAAACGTATCATTCCTGAACCATTAGCTGTAGTATTTTCCCCAAACAATTTCAATATTCTATTTCCAACACCTGTATTATAGTTTCTTACCATATATGTGGCATTTTCTGCAGTTAAATACATTGATAAAAATTTTGATTTAGCATAAACAACTTGATTATCTGAATTAACTGACATTAAAATATTAGGTTTTATAAAATCTTCTTTATTACTACTTCCTCCCAATCCTGTTGTAGCTGTTGCAAGATATACTTTATGCCAATCCCATTCTCCATTCTGATCTTCGTCTTTCACTAAATCTCTTACATGTTGTAAGCCTTTACCTGTAGTTATATCATTATCTCCATTAATATTTAAAGAATTTGCCAAATTATATCTATATTTTAATCCTTCATTATTTGAAGTATCATTTGAGTACCACCACGATTTTAGAGTTTCAAAAAAGCCATTATCTGTTGGCATAACCACTGTACCTTTAACTTCATCATCTAAGAATCCGTATCCCGCTAAATCATATCCCATTTGATATAGATATTGTGCTGCATTTGCTACATCTTCTCTATCAACCATACGCTCAGCAGCACCTCCACCATCAAATAAGTTCTCTACAGCTTGTTTAGCATTCGTTATAGCTTGTCCTATTTTTCCCACTACCAAACCAGGCATACCTATAAAGAAAAATATTATTCCTATAATGCATATAATAATTACTATTACTAAAATTGCTATACCAAATCCTGCAAGTGCGCCAGAACCTGCACCGGCCCCAGCACTTGCTCCGGCACTAGTTCCAGCACTTGCACCCGCTTCAACACCAGCGCCTGCACTGGTGCCTGCACCAGAACCTATACTAGCACTTGCTTCACCTCCAGTGGCTCCAGATTGTGGATTAAGTCCTTCTACATTAGAACCACTAGGATTGTTTGAAGATAATTTTCTTTTTTGAGGCAAACCACTATCATTAGAATTGCCAGATGGTGAATTTGAACTATTTGAAGATGTATTAGTAGAGTCCTTTGCATCATTACCTTGTTCTCTTGCTGAGTCATTAGCATTTTCTTCTCCAGATGAGTCTTTATCTTGACTATTTTCATTATTTTCCGTATTATCATTTTGTTCTTCTTTTTCTTCATCATTTTTATCTTTGTTGTCTTTTTTGTCTTCGTCTGTTTCATCATCTTCGTCGTCTTCATCCTCATCCTCATCGTCATTATCGTCGTCTTCGTCCTCATCGTCGTCATCATCATCATCGTCTTCATCTTCGTCTTCGTCTTTATCTTCTTTTTCTTCATCGTCTTCAGATGCTGCCTTTTTGCTTTTTGCTGCTTCATCTTCCTCAGCTTGCATTTTATCTTGTTCTAGTTTCCATCTCTTTGCTTTAGCTTGTTCTGATGTTATTTTTCCTTCTTTTTCATCCTCATTTATTTTCTTAAGACGTTTCTTATATTGTTCTTCATCCATCTTTTCTCACCTCGCTATTCTTTATCTAGTTTTATTGTTCCATCCTCTATTCTTCTTTGTACACCCTTAATTATATTGTTATTTACCTGTTCATGTGTTCTTCTTGCTTCTTGTCCTTTGGTTTTACTTATTGTTTCCATTACTGTTTTTGTTTTATACACTTCTTTTGCATAATCTTTTTCTACTTTTGATAAGCCTCTATATGAATCACTAGAAAGATATTTTTCATTTTTATCAGCCATCTGGTCTATATCTCTTGTGATTTGAGCTGTTAAATCATTTATTTGCTCTGTAGTGTATGTAGCATTTGCATTTTTTAATTTATTTGCTGCATTTACAACCGCATTATTTATTTTATTATGCATATCAAGTGCATCATTTGTTGCCAATTCCTTGGCATTATCTTTACCCATTTTTTCATATATACTCTCTAACTCTGCCATTGCACTTTGCAATTTTGCTTGATTAGCTGTTGGTATATTTTGATTTTTTGAATTTCCATTCATATAATCTTCTATCTCACTATTAATTGCATCATCTGGTTTATCAATAGAATCATTTTCGTAATCTTGCATTGCACTATTTAAGTTTTGTTTTGCATTTCTATATTGTTCATTTAAGCTCATCTGAGATGTCGCTTGTGTTTTAGTACCTTTTTTAGCTTTATATGCTTGTGCTTTTGCTTGTGCATAACCACCTATTTTCTTTCCACTGTTTGCTATACCCTTAGTAGCCATATTTCCTAAACCACCAACTGCAATTGCAGTTCCTATATCACCTGTTGAGCCAAGTCCTATAAGTCCTCCCATTACAGCTCCACTATGGCCTAAAGCCCATTTTGCTTGGTTTCCTGCTTGTTTCAATATAAATGATCCTGCTTTTGTTGCAAAGTTCTTTTGAACTGGTTGGCTTGATTCTTGAGAAGTGTTATCAGCCCCAGATGTATTACCTGTGGTTCCTCCTGTTGTTCCAGTACTTCCAGATGTTCCTGTTGCACCGCTTCCAGAAGCTATTGATGATTGTGAATTTCTACTTGTTGCAGCATTCATGTTTCTATTTGCATTTCTTGTTGATGATACTTTCTTTGAACCACCTGAAGAATCTTTTCCAGATGATTTATCTTTTGCTTTTGCTGCTTGTTTTCTGGCTTTGTTAATGTTACTTACGGCATTTGCAGCCAACATTCCAGCTGCTGCTGTACTACCCAAACTTCCAGCTTTTTCAAATCCAAATATTTTTCTAACAATATTTTCTGCTGATTTAATAAATAATATAGAACCAACTGAAAATATAATACCTGAATACATTCCTGTACTTATAGTATCTAAAGCTGAAGTTACAAAAACCAAATATATAATACAATGGAAAGGTTGAATTAATACGTTATATGTAAATTCTTTCATCCAAGTATCTAACGCTTCTGATTTTCCATTTCCCATTTTATCTACAGAATATGTAACTGTTATTAATGGTGCTATTACTATTAAAAATCCAAGTGTAAATAATCTTAATAAATATTGAACAAATAAAGCTATTGTTACACCCAATAATAATCCATATACAACCAAGGATGTCCACCCTACTATAAATGATGGATTAAAGACCTTCTCTGCTAACTTACCCATATAATCACTGGCTGAAGCGACATTATCCTTCATATTCCATAATAAAGTTATAAGTTGATTGTTTAATTCTAAAACTATAACTATAAAATAATGTAAAAGGAATATTAATGCAAAACTCACAAGCCAATCTGTTAACATTTTTTTGTATTTTGCTTTATCTTCTGCTACTGATGATATTGCCATTCTAATTCCAACATATATTAATACTATTAATGATAATACTATTGCTAGATTTCTTAATACATAATACCATTGTGCTACATTATTTCTTAGAGTTTGTATAGTTGCATTTCCAGTACTATTCAAATCAAAGAAATTAACATTTAATAAGGATGACCCTGAGAGTGCCCCTGTTTCGCTTGTCCTTGAAAATAAAATATCTTCAACCGTTATTATTCCTGAGTCAAATCCACCTAAAGCACTAATCAAAGTCTGAAAAGCCATAAACAATGCACCAAATATAGCTCTGGGTATCCAACTTATAATTCCAACAATACCATCTAATATTGTTCCACCAACTGATAGTTCCCATGCACTTTCTAATTTTTCATCTTCTTCATTCTCATCTGCTGCATAAATAATTGGACACAGTATATTAGAAACCATAACAAATATTATTAAAATTGTTACTATTTTATTTAAATATCTTTTCATTTTATTTTCCTTTCCTTTTTTCTATACTTCTAATAATATTTTGAGTGCTTTCTGCATTCGATTTATTTTTATCTTTTGACTCTTCAATAATAAACTGTTGTTTTTTTATTTTTTCTATGTCTTTTAACATTGATTTATATTTATCGTTATTTACATATTTTTTATCTAAAACAACATCATTGTTTAAGCTTGCCATTTTTATAAGCTTAGCAATTGAATCTTTTCCTAATCTTTGGATTTCTTTATCTATATCCTTATCTACTATTTCTTTAATATCTTTACCTTCTTGTTTAGAGATATTTTGTTTTAGCATGTCTTCTAAATGCTGTTTCAAATTATCACTATTTAAGTAGAAGTTTGTTGATTCTCCTAAATCATCTATTACAGTATTAATATCTTCTTTAGTCATCTTTGCCTCTTGTGCCTTTTGAATTTCCTTTGCTAATTTATTATCTGTAACTCCGCTATTTTGCAACAACCCATAGATGTCTTTTACTTCATACTCTTCTAACATTTCATTAATATCTTTTTCTGTAATATCTTTAATATTTTTGTTTGTTTTCTCTGCTGCCTTATTTCTTAATTCTTTAGTCATATTAGCTGTTATTAATTCATCATCTAATTGTTTGTCTCTCTTTTTAATTGATTTTACAACTTTATTTAAATCTTTATATGTTAATGTTTTTTCACTTACCATATCTGAAACAAACTCATTACTTGAATTTTCTGATAAAACATTAAATGATTTTTCTAATATTTTTTTAGATTCTCTACTTTCTTTTCTTCCTTCTTTTGTTACAATATCTTGTTGGAATTCATTATATTTTCGTCCAACGCCTCTTTTTAATGTTACAACAATTGTTTGATTTTTAAATGTGTCTGTATTCTCAGGAATATATTCTACTATAGGATTATATTTAGGTGTTTCAAGCTCTTTTGGTTGATTTTTAGCTTCATTTTTTAATGTTTTAGCCATATTTGCGGCATCTAACACTCCAAAAGTTGCAGCATTTATAATTGAACCTCTCACACCCGCGGTTAATACTTTTCCTGATGCAATTCTTTCTAGTTTAATTCTTCTTTTAGCTTCTTTATATTCTTGCATTAATTCTTTATATCTTTCATTTTCAGCCTTAAATCTTTGTTTTCCCTTTTTATATCCTGTTATAATTTTATTAGCAACATTTCCTCCAGTTTGTTTATATAAAGCTCTTGCAAAATCCTTTTTATTCATATCATTTCCAATAGCTTCTTGTAATTCTTTTATATCTGAATTTTTTAATTTCTTTCCATTTATTTTAACTGTTTCATCCTCAAATTTTTCTAATTCTTTTATATCATTTTTATTTGAGTTAATTTTATCTAATATTTCATTATATTTAGAATGTTCCATTGCTAATTGATCATAGGCACCTACACTTCTGTATTCTTTCATTCTATCTGCAGAATTTTCCAAATCTTTTTGTAATCCTTCATTTTCATCTGTCTTTGATAACAATTCTTCATTTTTAGAATTTATTGTATCTATTTTTCTACGTATTCTATTTTCATTGACTTTATCAACTGCCACTCCTACTGGCTTAGAAAAAAATCCAACAGCTTTAGTATTTGCTTGAACAATTCCTTTTGCTAAATTAAATTGTGCTTTTAATTTTGCAAATTTTATAACGCCATCTTCTCTTAAGTCTTTTAACATTCCAGATTTAATTCCGAATATTTTTTTAAATATTCCTTCTGCTTTAAACATAAAGATTATCAATACTATCGCCAAAGTTACGCCCATTATGCTTGACCCCATCATATCAAAAGCTATAGTAACAAAAACAGTATATAATAATGCATGTACAACTTGAATAATAACATTAAAAACATATTCTTTTACCCAGTTATCTAAATACTGAGATTTATCGTCTTTTATTTTATCTATTGCATACCCTATTCCCATAATAGGTGCAAGCAAAGTTAATATTGCAACAACTGCAAAACGTTTAACATATTTAAAGAGAAATATGTACATTAACACTACCAAGATAACATACATAACAGCTGCTCTCCATCCTATAGATGCAGGTATTGCATAAGCTTGACTCCTTATTGTATCATAAAGTGTTTGTTCTCCAACCGGTATATTAGCAATTAAATTTAGTATTTCTTCATTAATTTCTAAAACAGCTAGCATGAAATAATGTATTCCAAAAACAATTATAAAACTTACTACCCAGTTTTTTAAAAGCTTTTTGTATTTTGCCTTTTGCTCTGCTATGCTTGATAATGCCATTCTAATTCCAATATAAATTAATGTAATTAATAATCCTATTATTGCAGTGTATCTAATAATATAATACCATTTAGCAATATTAGATCTAATAATATATACTATACTACTTTCAGATAATTCCACACCGCCTACTGCTGTTTTTAAATTGAAGAAATTAACATTTAACAAATCTACTTTATTAAAAATAATTTTATCAATTGTAAAACTAGAATCCTGATCAGTAACCAATGTTATAATATATCCTGGTAAGTCCTCCATCAGTGTTGTCAATCCAACAATAATAGCCCTTACTATATATGTAACAATTCCTATAAACCAGTCTAATATTTCTTTTAAACTGTTAATAATCCAGCCAAGATTAAATACTCTTACACCAAATTCTCCTCTTGAAACTCCATCATAAGAAAAATCTTCATTTAGATTTTCATCTTGCCATGTTGAATTTTCCTCTCCACTAGGCCATACATATTCCTCAAATCCTGCAATACTATCAACTGTGGTTTTTAATCTTAAGACATAAGTTGTAACACTTTTTTCTTCCTCATCTAATACATCTTGTGATTTTCCTGATGCACTTCCACTAGCTCCATTGAAAAATCCACCTTGTAAAGATGCAATAGCTGCTCCCGTGTTTGGGTTTGCAAAATGAGCTATAAGTCCATCACCTACATATACTCCAATATGGTGTCCATATACTAGAATTAAATCTCCTAATTCTAGATTAATATTATAATCGCTTGCTCTTTTAACTTCATATAGTGATAATGGTCTTTTATTTCCGTTAGCATCCACATAATTTTGATATGCATCACTAAAATTGCTATCTGTAAGAAATTGATCCTGGCTATAAGCTGGAAGATTCAAATTACATGTATGATTATATACAAAAGCCGCAAATGCAGAACAATCCATATATATTTTCCCGTCTACTAATGTATTATTAAACCCTGCTGTTCTTTTTGAATAGTCTCTTGAATATGCTAAAATTCCTTTTCTATTTCCTTCTTCTATAAAGGCTTTTGCAAAATTTGCAACTTTATTTCTATCTGAACTATTTAAATTTGCTTTAGAAGTAATAGGAAAAGAAACAATTAAAATTGCCACAATAAGTAAACTATAAATTATTTTGTTTAAAACTTTTTTATCTTTAATCATTTCTTTTCCCTCCTTTCTTGCATTTATAAAATAATATCTTCAAATATTGTTGCTCTTTCGACCTCACACTCTTCCACTAAATCTTTTGTTGCATAAACATAAGTGTATTCTGGTAAATCTCTATTTAATTCTTTGAAATTAAATATATCTAAGTTATCATCCATTTTTCCAATATAATTGTTGTAAAAAATAAATCCATTTTCATTTGTTACATTTATTTGAACTTTTATTCCCCTTAAGCTATATATAATATTTACATAGTTTGACTTTACTTCATATTTATCAAAATCATCCCATAAATCTACTAATTTAGAAATTAAACTTTTTACATTTTTTTCTTTTCTAAATTCTTTTTGTATTTCTAAGAATTTGTCATATCCATCTGTGTCTTCTTCAATTCTATAAACAGACACATAATCATTTCCGAAAAATATATAAATATTTTTGCCTTTATATCCAATAATTCCATAATCTTCAAATGTTGGTTTTCCAAGCGTTTCAATTATTTCTTCTTTTGAAGATGTTACTGTTAAATCATTTACTATTTTTGATTTATAATTTTCTAAGAATACTATATTGAATATTTTTTTATTAATATTTTTAACTCTAATTCCTTCATTTGAGTATATTTCATATTCTTCCTTTGTTTCTGTCCTTTGCCCAAAGTTCATTTTTGCAAAATACCAATTATTACTTATTGCATCATTTATTATTTTGGATTGTATATTTAAATCTGTTACTTGAATTTCTTTAACATTTTGCATTGTTTCTATTGAATTTGTTTTTTCAAAATAATTTTTATCTCCATTATAATAAATGCTTTTTACTGAATCGTCTTTACAAAAAACTGTTATGACTAATTTTTTTTCATCATCTATTAATCTAAAGTTATTATAATTTAATGTATTTGCTATTATCTTAATTGTTCTTTCATAAAAATATTGATTACTATTTCCATTTGTATATAGGTCATATTTAAATTTCATATATATATCTTTATAAAAATCATTTTCAGAAGATTCTACCTCTTTTATGTATGTATTTCCGCTATAAATTATATATTCTTTTGCCGTTTTAAAATCTTCATATTCTGTATATTCTGTATTTAAAACTTTATTTATATATTTTTGTTCTTGAAAATATTTAATTATATTTATTAAAATAATAATTAATATTAAAATAAATATTATTATTATTATTTTTTTTATTGTATTCTTATCTAAAGATTTTTTAAAAAATTTTTTCATATTTTATTTATCCTTTTTTGGTTTGAATACTGATTTCATATTACTAAAACTAATCTTTGATTTTTCGAATGAATCCATAGATTTTACATCTGAAAGTTTAAATACTTTTCTTAACGCCTTCTCACCTTTTGTCATTCCTACTATAAGTATTACAGAAACAATTGGTGCTACACTAACTATATTATCTGCTGCTATAAAAAATATAGAAAACAATAATATATGCATTGGTTGTATAACTAAGTTTACTATGAATTCTTGTGCCCATGCTCTTAATGCTTGTGCTTCTCCATCTCCAGCTTTATCCAAAGCATAAGATGAAATAACCAATGGAGAAATTACTATTAAAAATCCTACTGCTATAACCCTTTTAAAATATAAGTAAGCAAATTTAAGTTGATAAAATGTTAATATCCAATATAGTACACTTGGTATTAATAATCCTAATCCATAAGTGTGTTCAAATACACCATTGATTAAATTATTTTCAATCTTTGTATTTCCATCCAAAGTATTATATATATTAATTAGAAAATTATTTAATATTTTCATTATTTCTATTGCTACTGCCATTATTATTTGAATTGTCATAATTAATACAAAACTTACTAGCCAATCTATACACATTTTTTTGTATTTAGCTTTTTCATCTGCTACAGATGATATTGCCATTCTTATTGCTGAATATATTAATATTAATAAATTTATTACTAACGCAATATTTCGTAAAACTACAAAGAATGTTGCCACATTATTTTTTATTGTTTTTACTATTGTTTTATCAGTATCTCTACTATTAAAAAAGTCTATGTTTAATACTTTAACGTCATTAAAAATAACTTTTTGTATTGTAAATTCCATTCCATATACACTATCTACATTATCATCACCAAAACAAATAGTTAGAAAAGTTCTCGTTAAAGATGGTATAATGTTTAAAAATTTAATCAGTGTGTTAGCAACAGAAGTAACAACAGAAGTTGTCGCAGTCGTACTTTTTTTTCCATTATCACCAACATCTACTTGTCCATTTTCAAGTGTATCATTTACATTATTTTCTGTTGTCTGCATATCATTAAATGTTGATGAACTTGTTCCTTCATAAGAAAAAGATACAAAATTATTGGCAAGGAAAAAACTAAATAATATTTGTACTATTAATATTACTGTAATAATTTTATTTTTCATTTTTTCCCTCCTTTAATTTTCTATTTTTTTACTATATTATTTAAGTTTGTTTCAACAAACTCGAACTCTTTCTTCGTTGGTCTTATTGAGATAACTGCAGAATCATTTCCTACCTTTAGTAATCCTTCTCCTCTATTACATGTAATTAAGAAATTTGCTTCTCCTTCACTTAGTTTAAACACTTCTTTTATATATTGTATTTCTGATTTATCTTGTGCTAAGAATAACTTTGTGTCTGATGAAGTTAAAACTGCTTGAACCTCTGGTCTTTCATAGAAATCTTGGAATTTTTGTGATATAACCGCCAAAGAAACATTTCTTTTTCTGGCACGTCTTGCCATAGTATTTAAGAAATCTACTGCTTCTGGATATGGTAATAACATCCACGCTTCATCTATTAAAACTCTCTTTTTTACAGCTTTTGATTTATCTTCACTATTTTTCTTAACATACTTTTCCCAAATCCATGAAAGCAATATTTGTTGTGCAAGAGGTCTTGCAAATCTTTCTTCAAGCTGAGATATATCAAGATTTATAAATGGTACATCATCTAGTAATTGGAATGTTGATTGTCCGTCAAAGTAAGCCATTTGTCCATTGAATTCTCTTACATATTGTTTCATTACTTTTATTAAATAACTGTAATGGAATTGATAATCTGGGTTTGTATTTTCTTTTGCATCTTTTACTATTCTTTTATACCAAGATCCAATTGTTGGCATTTCTTTTTTTGCTTTTCCTAAATAATTGTTTTTTATAAAAGCTCCTGTTCCTTCTACGTATAAACTATCTATTGAACTATTTATTCCTAATTCAACATATTCTTTTGCAACGGCTTCAGAAATTATTTGTTTAGTAAGTTCGTTTACTTCTGAACTTCTTGTACTTCCTCTTGCCATAGTTAGCAATGCTTGTGTAACGTCTTCAACTTTATTTTCTATATTTAAAACTGTTCTTTCTTTTCCTGTAATTTCATCTTTAACTGTTTCTGGCTCTATATCAAATAAGTTTATTATTGTATTTGAATTAGGGCTTATTGTTACATTTATACCTCCTAGAGCTTCCGCAACAACTCCATATTCACCTTCTGCATCTAGTGCTAAACTTTCTATTCCCATTAAAACAGATGATCTTGCTGTCAAAGTTTTTATTGTAACACCTTTACCAGCTCCAGATTTACCAAATATAACCATATTATAGTTTGTAAGTGATGAATCGAAATTGTCGTATAGTATTGGTAATCCTGTTTGAACATTGAACCCTATTGGTATTCCTTTTTCGTGGCCTATATCAGATGTAAAAAATGGAAATACTGTAGACATTGAATTTCTATCAAATATGTGTTTTTTATCTAACTTATTATCACAATATGGCATATTACTTCTTAACGCTTCATCTTGTAATGCCCACGCTGGTTTTACCCCTATTAAGGTTTTTGACATTTCAGAAGATAGTAATTCAGTATATCTATCTAACTCCTCTAATGAATATGCAAATAAAGTACATACTATAGAAGCTTCATAAACTTTATTAAATCCTGCTGCTATTTGATCTCTTAACTCTTCTGCTTCCATTCTTTTTTGTTCCAATATTCTCTCTCTGTTTATATCTCCTCTATTTAATGCAACAATTCTTTCTGATTCCAATTCATTTATGGTTCTATTAAGATCGTTTTGAGATGAACTTTCACTAACAGGATTTATAAATACTGATGTATTTATATCTCCAAATGTATACATTGCCCTTAAGAATTCAGGGAAAGTACACATTCTTGGTATAGTAGATACAACCATACTTCTGGCATATCTTTTTTTAGAAGAAATAATTTCTACATAATCTGTATGTGATGTATCTATTCCAGCTGGTGAAATTATATCTTTTATTGTTTTTTTATTTATTTCAAAAACTGATTTTTCTTCTTGTATTGTCTCTTCTTTTTGCTTTTCTTTATTTAAAATTTCCATGTTTTTCCTCCCTTATCATTCTTATTCTTCAACCTTTTTGTGTCTACCCCTTTTAGGTTTTTCTTGAATGATTTCATCTTCTGTCCCCATTATTTCTTTTTTAGTTTGTTGATATAAATCATCTTTCATTTGATCTTTATATTCTTCTATTATTCCTAGAGCCTGTTCTTTTACTTTTTGGCTTTTATTTCTCTCTTTTTCTTTTAATTTTTCATCTGCAACTGTTATAGAATTTGTTGCTAAATCTAAAGCTTCTCTTTCTATTTGTTGTTCAATTAATTCTTCTTTCTTTTTCAACACATCTTTTCCTGTACTATATAAAGAATCATACTCTGCAGCAACAGCTTGTGAGAATGACATATATTGTGTATCGTCTCTGTTATAAGCAACATATAATAATTCTATTAAATCTTCTGATGATATAACTTTTCCTAATACTCCTGAAGAAGCTAACGCACTAATTACTGTTTGAGCTCTTGTATATAATTCAGAAAATGCTATACTATCTATTTCATCATTTGAATAATTATCTGTTCTTCCTATTTCGTTTTTATAATAGCTTATTGCAATATATGGTTTTTGTTGTAATACATTTCTATTTTGACTTAATCTTTCTATATATTCTGAAATATCTGCTGTATATTCAATAACATTTTCTTCTCTTCTTTTATTAAAAGAAAGTTCTCTTACTTTTTTTTCATTTCCAAGCATTTTTTCTTTGTTTATTTCAGATTCCAAACTTTGAATTCTTTTTTGCATATTAAGTAATCTATCTTTATATTGGCTGATTATATCTCTTAAATTTAAGCAGCTTGTTTGTATGTATAATTGAACTGGAAATCTTAATGAGTTTAAGAATTGTGTAAATCCAGATTCTACAGATATTTTTTCTTCTTCTGATAACAAATCATAATTAATTCCTTTACATTCAATTACCATTACATATTGTTCTCTATTTTTTCTAATTATCATATTATCTTTTATTGAATCAAATTCAAGAAAGTCAAATGTAGATTTTTTATTTGCTCTGTCTTGTTGGTTTTTAACTTTAGATGTACTTTCAGTATTTGATGTTTTATTTTTATTTTCCTTTTGTTTACCCTTAAAAAGAACTAAAACTAAAACAACACTTAGTACTACTGTTATAAATACAGCTATAATCATAATAATATTTAATAAATCTATAATATTCATTATTTTTCATTCTCCTCTCTTTTTTCTTCTGTTTGAGTATATAAATATATTTTTTTATTTTTTTTAAATTTTATATATCTAATAATTAAATCTGATAATTCTTCTCCACCAACTTTTTTAATTAAAGTTTGATTTCCTTGGCTAGGTATTTTTATAGCACCTATTCCATATCCGATTAATGCACAAACCGCAGCAGCTATAATTCCTTGTAGTTTAAAACCCAAAGAGGATATAAGTAAAAATATCAAAAATCCAATAAATCCTCCTATTGCTGTTGTTATTAGTGACTTTATTGTAAAAATATATAATAATCTTGTTTCTCCCTTTACATTACGTGGTATATAGTAAGTACCCATATTTTTTCTCCTAACTTTTAAAATTTAATCAAAAAATGATATTAATAATGCCCATATAACTTGAGCTCCACCAATTATAATTGCTGATATTGTTAATCCAACTAATTTATCTTTAAGCATAGCTTTTTTATCTGGACTTGATACCATGTATTGTATACCAAGAACAACCACAGCTATAGCTAATATTATAGTTCCAACCCTAACCAAAATTTGTGCAATAGGCACAAATATATCTGCTATTTCTTGTTCATCAATACCTGTACCGCTTTCCCCTTTGGAGATAAAATTATCTGCTTTTGTAAAAATTGAATCTGCATCAAACGCATTTACCGTGTTTAGTGTTCCAAAAATCAATAAAATAGCAAACAAACTGATAATTATTTTTTTAAAACTGCTTTTTTTAACCATAATTTTGTAATAACCTTCTTTCTTATATATATAATTAATCTACTTTAAATTATACCTCAAATTGTCTTTTTTTTCAACATTTTTGGTCATTTCTTTCATCAGTTTAAAAGCTTGTAACATTTTCGTAACATTTTGCTTGTTTTTTTGTTAGGGATGCTTGTTTTTATAAAATTATGTTATTTTTCATGTAATAAAAATGTCAAAAAAAATAAGCTTTTTTAAAGCTTATCCTAATGCACTATTAAATGAGCTTACAACCCATGTTAACACATTTGCACCACCAAATATTAATACAGCACCAATAACAACTAATATTACTTCGTTTTTTAAGTCTGCTTTATCATTTGGAGATGCCATGATATATTTTATTCCTATTACTACAACCATTGATACAGCAACGACTGCAGCAACTACTTGTACCACTCCCATTATTTTAGAACCATAGCTATCTATTTTTGTAGAATTTGGATTATCGTATATTCCTGTATATTTACCCGTATCTATCGCACTTACTGTATTAGCTATCGTTATTATTATAATAAAAAAAGCAATAATAAATAAAATTTTATTTATTTTTCTCATTTCCATCCTCCATTAATCAAAAAGGATTATTTGCAACTCAAATAATCCTTTTTATATAAATTTATTTATTCAATAACTTTACTTACAGTATTTTGTAACCAAGCTAATAATCCACTAGCTCCAAATAATATAACTGCACCGATTATATATCCTGTTGCTGATTTTTTTATATCTGCTTTATCATTTGGAGATGCCATGATATATTTAATTGCTAATACAACTAGAACTATTACAGCTATAACTGCAGCAGCAACTTGTAATACACCTAATATTGTTCCTCCAATATTATTAACACCTTTTGCTATCGGAGTATCAGTATTTCCTGAAACATCGCCTATTGGAATAGTTACATTTGCAGCATTTACTACTGTTAATCCTGTTGATACTAACATTATTGCTAATAATACTACTGTTAATATTCTTACAATTATTTTTGCTTTCATATTTTTCCCTCCTATTTTTATTACATCAAACTAATTATACCTTTTAATAGCAAAAAAATCAATCTTTTTTTACAATTTTTTTTATTTTTTTCAAAAAACGTTTTTTATTTCGGGTTCATAATATTCTTAATATTACTTTATATCTAATAATATTTAATAATATAATTAATATTCCAATTTTTAAAATAAAAATAGTATGTTATATAACACATACTATTTTTGGCGGAGATGAGAGGGTTCGAACCTCCGCGCCCCTTTCGGGACCTAACTGTTTAGCAAACAGTCCCCTTCACCACTTGGGTACATCTCCAGATAATATTATAAAAATAAGATATAAAAGATTTAAATCTATATAATTATAAATTAATGGTCTTTTATATCTTATATATTTTGGCGGAGAGGGTGGGATTCGAACCCACGGTAGGCTATTAACCTACGCCAATTTTCAAGACTGGTGCCATAAACCAACTCGACCACCTCTCCATTGATTGTCACCATAACCAGCGACAGTATATATATTAGCATTTTTAAAAATATTTGTCAATAGAAATTTGAATAATTTTTTATTTTGTCAACCAATACAAAAAATCTACCTTGCTCTATACAAATTATTAGTATTAACTGCTTTTTCTATAGCTTCCGATTCCTCATTTGATAATGTGTATTTAGATTTCCCATTTTCTACAGGCTTGGCATAAATGTTAGACATTTCTCTTGAATAAATACCATTAAAAACAATTCCATTGTTTTTTTCATCTAATAATGCAACTGCAAAGCTCAAATCACTACCAGTATCTTTAAAAGCACTGTATCTAACAATTCCCACTTTCTGTATACATTTAGATATATCTTCATCTAAATTTTTACAAAAATTTGTTATTTCCGCATTTTGTTTTTCAACTCTATCAACTTTATACATAAAGTTTTCCAAATCTTCTTCTAGGTTTTTCCCATTTCCGATTTTTTTCATAAAATTTTTATATCTATTATTTAATTTGATATTACTTGTTAATAAACTTATAAATCCTATTAATAATAAGATTACGATTGTGCTTAAAATATATAAATAGTTATCTGTTTTTAAAAACTCTAAGATTTCTTGCATTTAAATACCTTCCTATTTCATTAATTTTAGTATTCTCTCTAAATCCTCATTTGATGCATATTCTATAACAATTTTTCCTTTTTTCTTGCCTGGATTTAATTTAACTTTTGTACCAAAAAATCCTTGAAATGTATTTTCTATATCTTTATATAAAATACTTACTCTTTTTAATTCTTCTTTTGATATTTGTTTTTGATTTATTTTTTTGTTTCTTTGTTCTATCTCTCTAACAGTAGAACCTCTTTCAATCATATCTACAGCAGTCATATATTGTTTTTCCGGATCTGTAATAGCAAGTAACCCTCTACAATGTCCTTCTGTTAATTTTCCTTGTTTTGCAAATTCCAAAACTCTTGGATCCAAATTTAAAATTCTTACTGTATTTGCAACAGTACTTCTGCTCTTACCTAGTTTCTTAGATACTTCTTCTTGGGTTAATCCATAAGTATCTATTAAATTTTTTATTCCTAATGCCTTTTCGTAAGGATTTAGGTCTTCTCTTTGTATATTTTCTATTAGTGCTATTTCATTATTTTTCTTTTCGTCATCTTCTCTAATAATTGCTGGAATTTCTTCTAAGCCCGCTAATTTACATGCTCTCCATCTTCTCTCTCCCGCAATTATACTATAATATCCATCTTTTTCTGTTACTATTATTGGCTGAATTAATCCATATTCTCGTATTGATTCAGCAAGTTCTTCTAATGCTTCTTGATTAAAATTCTTTCTTGGTTGATTTCTATTTGGTTCAACTTCTGTTATTTTTAAATTTTTTAAAATATCATTTTCTTTTTGTTTTTCATCTTCAGGTACTGGTCCAAATAGTGCATCTAGTCCTTTTCCTAATCCTGTTTTTTTAGGCATTTGTATCACTTTCCTTTCTAAATCTCATTCTACATTGCATGTTTTGCTCTTTTTTCTGTTTCGTTTGCTTTCAAAAATTCTTTTGTGAATTTTTCATACATCTTTGCTCCCTTTGATCTTGGATCATATTCTGTTATAGGCATTCCATAACTAGGAGCCTCACTTAATCTTACATTTCGTGGTATAACTGTTTTATACACTTTATCATTAAAATATTTTTTTACTTCTTTTACAACTTGATTAGAAAGATTTGTTCTTGCATCATACATTGTAAGAAGCGCACCTTCTATTTCTAAATTCTTATTTAGATGTTTTTTTACTAAGTTTATTGTATTTAAAAGTTGTCCCAATCCTTCTAATGCATAATATTCACATTGTACAGGAATTAACACGCTGTCTGATGCTGTGAATGCATTTAATGTGATTAATCCTAATGATGGAGGACAGTCAATTACAATATAGTCAAATTTTTCTTTAACACTTTCTAACTTTTCTTTCAGTCTTTGTTCTCTTGACATCATAGAAACCAATTCTACTTCTGCTCCTGCCAAGTTTATATTTGATGGACATACTAATAAGTTTTTTATAACAGTTTTTTCAACAGTTTCATCCATCTCTGTATCTCCAACTAATATGTCATATATAGAAAGTTCTACATCTTTTTCTGCACCTACTCCGCTTGTTGCATTTCCTTGAGGATCTGCATCAATTAATAATACTTTTTTTCCTTTTTTTGCAAGTATTGTACTTAAATTTATTGTTGTTGTTGTTTTTCCTACTCCACCTTTTTGATTTGCTACTGATATTATTTTTCCCACTTAATTAGCCTCCAATTTAGTTAATATTTACTTATATATTCTTTATGTTTCTATATTTATGATATACAATTATTTAAAAAAAGTCAATGTTTTTTGTGTATTTTTATATTATTTTTTCATATTTAAAAGAACCTTTGAAATAGCATCATTTCAAAGGTTCTTTTGCTGGAATTCCAGCTTTTCTAGGGTATTTATTAGGTGTGTTTTTTATTTTATTGATAATAATTATATTCCTAGAAATATCAGATTTTGGTAAATTAAATTCTTCTACATTATTAATTTTTCCGCCTAAAATATTTATTGCTGTTTTGCTACTATCTAGTTCTTCCTTTATCTCGCTGCCTTTCATACAAATACATTTGCCATTTATTTTACAAATAGGTATCAAGTATTCGGAAAGTGTTGCTAGGTTTGCAACTGCTCTTGCTGTTACATAGTCATATTTTTCCCTATATTCCTTGTTTTTTCCAAAATCCTCTACTCTACTATGAACAGTATTTATATCTTTTAAATTTAATTTAGTTATAACTTCATTTAGAAAATTAATTCTTTTATTTAAAGAATCAACTAATGTAATTTTTAAATCTGATCTATATATTTTCAACGGAATTCCAGGAAATCCTGCTCCTGTTCCAATGTCTGCTATTGTTTTATTTTCATTTATGTATTTATTTATAGTTAAAGAATCAATAAAATGTTTTAAAATTATCTCTTCTGGATCAGTAATTGCAGTTAAGTTTATTTTTTCATTCCATTCAATAAGCAATAGCATATATTCATAAAATTGTTTTATTTGTTTCTCATCAAACTCTATATTTATTATTTTTCCATAAGAACACATTTTTTCTTTAAAATCATCTATATTCATAAAATCTCCTTTTTAAGACTATTGTTTTTTATTCACTTGTAAGTAGATTAAAAGTACAGAAATATCTGCTGGAGAAACTCCTGAAATTCTTGATGCTTGTCCTATTGAACGAGGTTTAAATTTATTAAGTTTTTGTCTTGCTTCTAAACTCAATCCATTTATTTCTTCATAATTTATATTTTCTGGCAACAATTTTGTCTCTAATTTTTTAAATTTTTCAACTTGAGCCTCTTGCATCTTTATATATCCTTCATATTTTACTTGAATCTCAACTTCTTCTCTCTCTTGTAATGTAAGTTCCGGTCTGTTTTCATCTATTGGTTTTAATTTTTCGTAATCTAATTCTGTTCTTTTCAATAACTCAGCCATTTTGGTTCCAGTTGTTAATTCTGAAGTTCCATACTTTAATAATAATTCATTTACCTCCTTAGTTGGCTTAACTATTGTATTTTTTAGTCTTTGAATTTCTTTTTCAATGTTTGCTTTTTTTATTAAAAATCTTTGATATCTTTCATCTGAAATCAATCCAACTTCATGCCCTATTTCAGTTAATCTTAAATCAGCATTATCTTGTCTTAATAGAAGTCTATACTCAGCTCTAGAAGTCATCATTCTATATGGTTCATTTGTTCCTTTTGTAACAATGTCATCAATCAGTACTCCTATGTACCCTTGAGTTCTATCTAATATTACTGGTTCTTTACCTTTTATTTTTTGAGTTGCATTTATTCCAGCTATTAATCCCTGACATGCTGCCTCTTCATATCCAGACGTTCCGTTAGTTTGTCCTGCCATGAATAATCCTTCTATTCCTTTATATTCTAATGATAATTTTAGATTAGAAGGATCTATACAATCATATTCAATTGCATAAGCAGATCTAGTAAATTCTGCTTTTTCTAATCCTGGTATTGTATGATATAAAGCAATTTGTACTTCTTCTGGCAAAGAAGAACTTAATCCTTGTATATACATTTCATCAGTATCTAGTCCAACAGGTTCAACAAATGCCTGATGTCTAGGTTTATCACTAAATCTAACAACTTTATCTTCTATAGATGGACAATATCTTGGTCCTGTACCTTCTATTTTTCCAGCATATAAAGGAGATCTATGTAAATTTTCTCTTATTATTTTATGAGTTTCTTCATTTGTATAAGTCAAATAACAGTCCACTTGTTTTAGATCATTTATTTCATCCTCAAAAGAAAATGGTACAACATTATCGTCACCTTTCTGCACTTCCATTTTAGTAAAGTCAATACTTCTTTTATTAATTCTTGCTGGTGTACCAGTTTTAAATCTAACCAAATCTACGCCTATTCTTCTTAGTGAATCTGATAATTTATTTGCAGCTGCAACTCCATCAGGTCCACTCTCCTGTGAGAATTCTCCCATAAATATTTTTCCTTTTAAATATGTTCCTGTAGCAACAATAACCGCTTTTACACCATATATTGCTCCTACAGCAGTCTCTATCCCCACTACCTTGCCATTTTCTACTTTGATATCCACAATTTCTCCCTGTTTTAAATATAGGTTTTCTTGTTTCTCTAAAGTATGTTTCATTTCTATATGATATTTTTTTCTATCTGCCTGTGCTCTTAAAGAATGAACTGCTGGTCCTTTAGATGTATTTAACATTTTAATTTGGATCATAGTTTTATCTATGTTTTTCCCCATTTCACCCCCAAGTGCATCAATTTCTCTTACTAAGTGTCCTTTTGAACTTCCCCCTATATGTGGATTGCATGGCATATTTGCAACAGCTTCTAGACTTATTGAAAACACCAGTGTTTTCATTCCTAATCTGGCAGCTGCAAGACCAGCCTCGCACCCTGCATGACCTGCTCCTATAACCGCTACATCATAATCTCCTGCATAATAACTCATTTTATTTTCCTTTCCTTATGAAACAGAAATTAGTGTTTTTTTTATTTTAAAAAATATATTTACTTTATAGTTAATTTTATATTTTGTCGTTTTTTGTCGAATATATATATTTCAATATATTTGTATACATTTTTGTATATTTTTACTAAATAGTTTGAGTTCTAGGTTAAGTATTTTATTTTTATGTTTACTTTACATTTTGTTCGCTTTTAATTTTATAAAACCATTATAAACAGTCTCTTATATCAATTATTAACCTCATTTTTATACACAATTTTATTTCTATATCATAATTCTTATTATTTTCGTTTTATTTTGATTTTTTGTTCTATATTACAAATTATATATATTTTAATATAAAACTGTTTTATTTTTGATTCTCGTGCTAAATTTTTATTATTATTTTCCTAAACAGAATTTAGAAAAAATTTCATTTATTATATCATCAGTTACAACTTCTCCTGTTATATTTCCTAAATCTTCCAAAATATCTTTAATAAAAATTGCAACTATATCTATTGGCATGTTTTCCTTTACAGTATCTTTTGCTTTTTTTACATTTTCTATTGCTTTAGAAATTAAATTTTTATGTCTCAAATTCGTTATAATAATATCATTATCCAAATTAATCTCATCTAAACTAAACATTCTTACAATTAATGAATATAGGTTTTCTAATCCATATCCGTTCAATGCCGAAATTTTTAAAATATTATTTGTTATATTTTTTAATCTATTATCATTTTCATTTAAAACACTATTTAAATCAGATTTATTTAGCAAGATTATGGCTTTTTTATTCTTAATAATATTCAAAATCTCTATATCTTCTTCAGTTAATTCCTTTGAACTATCAAAAATTGCTATAATTAGATCTGCATTTTTAGCAATTTCTTTTGATTTTGCTATTCCTATTTTTTCTACTTCATCTTTTGCATCTCTAATTCCAGCTGTATCTATCAATTTCAAAGGAATCCCTTCTATATTAACAAATTCCTCGATTGTATCTCTTGTAGTTCCCTCAAACTCTGTTACAATAGCTCTATCCTCTTTTAAAATAGCATTTAACAATGATGATTTTCCTGCATTTGGTTTTCCTATAATAGCTGTTTTTATTCCTTCTTTTATAAGTTTTCCGTTGTCAAAACTTTTCTCTAAGTTTTCTAGTTTTATCTGAACACTATTTAACATTTCTGATATTTGTTTATCTGTAACGTCTTCTACATCATATTCTGGATAATCTATACTAACATCCACATTTACCATTACATCTAAAATTTCTTGTTTTATATCTTTGATTTTTTTAGATAATATACCTTCCAATTGCTTTATTCCAGTATCTAATTCTCTCTCTGATTTAGCATTTATAACATCAATAACAGATTCAGCTTGCAGTAAGTCTATTCTTCCATTTAGAAATGCTCTTTTGGTAAATTCTCCTGGTTCAGCAAGATTTGCACCATTTTTCAAGCACAATTCCAGAATTTTTCTTATTACAATATTACCACCATGTGTATTTATTTCGCACATATTTTCTGTAGTATAGCTTTTAGGTGCCTTAAAATATGATACTAATACTTCATCAACAATTTTATCATTTTCCACTATAAATCCATATTTTATACTATATCCTCTTATATTTTTTATATCTTCTTTTGCTTTTGGTTTAAATATTTTGTCTAATACCTCAAAACATTTATCTCCACTCATTCTTACGATTCCAATACCACCAATTCCGTGGTGCCGTAGATATTGAAGCTATTACATCCATTATTATTCTCCTTATTTTTTACATTTTTCTACAATATTTTACCACATTATGTAACTTTTTAAAAGTTTTTTATTAAATTTATATCATTTTTCAAAATAAAAAAAATCAAAGATAGAATATTACTTTTTTTAAAGTAAAATCTGACCTTTGACCTCCGATTTTATTTATTAAATTATTTTCTTTTTAATGATATAACAACCTTTCTTCTAGGTTCCTCACCAATGCTTCTTGTTTCGACCATATCACTATCTTGCAATTTTGTATGAATTATTTTTCTTTCATAAGCTTGCATTGGTTCTAATGTTATTGATTTTTTCGTTTTTATTACAGTTTTTTCAAGCTTTTCAGCTAAATCTTCTAATGATTTTTCTCTTTTTGCTTTATAACCTTCTATATCTAAAATTACTCTTACTCTGTTCTCTACATTTTTACTTGCTATAGCTGATATAATACTTTGAAAAGCATATAGTGTTTCTCCTCTATATCCTATCAAAAATCCTAAATCACTACTTTCTATATTAATATTTAACCCTTTTTTTGATGTTTCAACAGTATATTTAGCATCTTTTTGAACTTTATCAAAAAATTCATTTAAAAATTTTGTAACATTAATTTTTGCTTTTTCTTGTTCTTCTTCAGATAGCTCTATTTCTTTTCTTTCTTTTTTTACAGTATCTATATTCTTTTTATCTTCTTTTAAGGTTAATTGTACTTTTACAACTCTAGGTGCTAAAATACTAAAAAAGCTTCTTTTTTCTTCATTTTCTAAAACTTTAATATCTACCATATTTTTAGAAACATTTAATTTTTTTAATCCATTTTCAATAGCTTCATTTGTAGTTTTTCCTTCTGAAATAATAACATTATCCATATTTAACTTTCCTTTCGATTATTATCATCCAAAAATTTTTTAGTCTTTTACTACTTTATTTAAAACTAATCTTTCACATATCATCAAAATATTATTAACTAACCAGTACAATGCAAGTCCCAATGGTGCAACAAGAGATATAGAAACAGACATTATTGGCATCATCCAAGACATCATTTTATTAGATTGAGCCATAGCTTCTTCCATTTCATTTTTTTCCTCTTCTTTTTTCTCTTTATTCTCACTTACATCAATTACATCATCTTTTTTATTCGATTTACTTTGCATTGATGTTGTAATTCTCATTGATATAAATGTTGAAATTATATAAAGAATTGGAATTATATAAACAGTCCAATCCCCTAAGTTTTGTTGAGGAATCTTACTTAAATCTAACCCGCAGAATTGCATATTAAAATTAATTTTATCTAAATCTTTATCCTCTGGAAACTTTTCTTTTAAATAATCATATTCTCTTATTATATCAATTTCTGAATAAGCTTGACTTACGGTTTTTCCATCATCTTTAATTTGTTGTACATAAGTATCTATTTGTGTTTTATCTATTTTTTTCATGTAAGTTAATGGATATCTAACCATATAAAATATTGATATTAATAAAATAAATTGAATTATTGCACTAAAACAACCACTAAATGGACTCATTTTCTCTTTTTTATATAAATCCATCATTTCTCTATTTAATTTTTCAGAATCATTTTTATATTTAAACTGCAAAACCTTTATTTGTTCCTGTATTTTTGTATTTTTTTTCATCGTTCTTTGTTGCTTTATAGAAAGTGGTAACATTAATAATTTTATAATAACAGTAAATAATATTATTGCAAATCCATAGTTTCCAACAACATTATTTATTACATTTAAAACATATCCAAAAATGTTTGCAAAAAATTGAAACATCTATATTCCTCCTACTTATTTGAGCGGATCATATCCTCCTTTTGAAAAAGGATTACATCTTAAAATTCTATATATTCCCAAAATTGTGCCTTTTAATGCCCCATACTTTTTAATTGCCTGTTTTGTATATTCAGAACATGAAGGGTAAAATTTACAATTTATATTTTTACTTTTTAACCATAAAGAAATATTTTTTTGATAAAAATCTATAATTTTTAAAAGTATTTTTTTCATTTCTTTATATTTCCTTATATTTTATTTTTCTTTATATCTGCTTTCTCAATAATATTATTCAAATCACTTTTTATATTTTCAAAAGTTGCATTTTCTATATTTGCTTTTTTCTTCCACAAAAAAACAATGCTTTTTCCATTATCAATTTGTGGTTCTATAATTTTATAGTTTTCTCTGATAAGTCTTTTTATCTTATTTCTTGTTACGGCTTTACCAGTTTTAACGCTTATAGCAAGTCCTAGAAAATTACAATTTTTATTATTATCTTTAATAAAAGCTTCTATATTTTTTCCTGAATAATATTTTCCTTTTGATAAAACATTTTTAAATTCATAATTTTTTTTTAACATCTTTGTTTTTTTCATTAATCATCTTCCATTTCTAAATGAAAAAAATTAAATTAAGTTTTAATTATATTAAAAGGCAAGAATAAAAATATATAAACTTGCCTTTACCAAATATAAATTTCTTTATAATTTTAGCATTTTAATATAATTTTAAGCACTTAATTTTTTTCTACCTTTAGCTCTTCTTGCTTTTAAAACGTTTCTGCCTGCTCTAGTTTTCATTCTTTTCATAAATCCATGTTCTTTTTTTTCTTGTCTTGTTTTTGGTTGAAATGTTCTTTTCAATTATAGCACCTCCTACTAGCTTTGTTTTTATTAAATTCCATTACTGGAAATTTCATGCAATATAACAAGTATATCGATTATACAGTAAAAAATTATAGTTTGTCAAGAGTTTTTATAAAAAAGTATCAAAAAGAACTATGTAAACCAATTTTTGTAATATTTTTGTAATATTTTCTTATTTATCCACAATTTTTAAATTCTTTATCCACAACTTTAAAAAATTTTCCACATATCTATTGACTAATCGACATTTTTTTTGTTATTATATGAATTACAAAAAAAGAGAGCTTTTTTGTTGAAAAATAAACTAAAAAAGTGTTCGTATTTTTTTTGATTTTATTACTAAAATATTACAAAATTATCAACATCTGTGGATAATTTTGTGGATAAATATAAAATGAAAGGATGAATAAAATGGAGATCGACAAAGATGAGCTTTTAAGCAAACTAAAAGATTTACTTAAAGATGAAGTTTCAATTATATCCTATGAAACATGGATACTTCCTTTGGATATTGAAAGTATCAAGGATAATCATATTGTATTTATCGTTACATCTGAATTTCAAAGAGACTTTATTGAAGTTAAATTTAAAAATCTAGTTTTTAACGCATTAAGATACATAACAAATAAAGAATGGACTTTCTCAACCATAGACAAATCTAATACAAATACAGCAAATCCAGGTCAAGTAATATCAGATAATAAATCTAATGTACCTGATATAGAATTAGAAAATAATCATCAAACATTAAATCCAAAATACACATTTGAAACATTTGTTGTAGGTAACAATAATAGATTTGCTCATGCAGCAGCATTAGCTGTAGGAAATGAACCTGGAAATTCATACAATCCATTATTTATATATGGTGGAGTAGGATTGGGGAAAACTCACTTAATGCATGCAATAGGAAATAGAATATTAGAAAATAATCCAAAATCTAATATTTTATATGTTACTTCAGAAAAATTTACAAACCAACTTATAAATGCAATAAAAGATAATAAAACAGAAATTTTTAGAAATAAATATAGAAATATTGATGTTTTACTAATTGATGATATTCAATTTATAGCCGGAAAAGATAGGGTACAAGAAGAATTTTTCCATACTTTTAATACTTTAAGAGAAGATGGAAAACAAATTATAATCTCAAGTGATAAACCACCTAGAGATATTGAATTTTTAGAAGATAGATTAAAATCAAGATTTGAATGGGGACTTTTAGCAGATATTTCTTGTCCAGATTATGAAACACGTTTAGCAATACTAAGAAAAAAAGCTCAAGATGAAAATATTATAATTGATGATTCCATATTATCAGATATAGCAACAAAAATAGACTCAAACATCAGAGAATTAGAAGGTGTATTTAATAAAATTGTAGCAAGAGCTTCATTAACCCATAGTCCAATAACAATAGAATTAGCAGAAAATATTATAAATGAATTTAAGTACGAAAGTGAAAAAGTCATATCTTGTGATTTTATAAAAGAAACTGTTTCTAAATATTTTAGTATAGACAAAGATGAACTTGCAGGAAGTAAAAGATCAAATGATATAGCATTTCCAAGACAAATTGCAATGTATCTATGTAGAGATGTTGCAGGAATGTCATTTCCACAGATTGGTATAGAATTTGGAAATAGGGATCATTCAACAGT
Organism: uncultured Clostridia bacterium; assembly: GCA_934154445.1. Lineage (GTDB taxonomy): Bacteria > Bacillota > Clostridia > TANB77 > CAG-508 > CAG-269. The sequence continues at coordinate 18,520 of CAKPGC010000004.1, read as the reverse complement.
AATGCATGGATATAATAAAATATCAAAAGAAATAAAAGAAAAAAATAGTACAAAGCTAATTGTGGAAAGTGTGAAAAACATAATTACGAGTGAAAAAAAATAAGAAGTTTCAAATGATAAAATAGTATTTTTAAATTTATGTTTGGAAAAAAAACTGTTTGTTAAAAAAATTCCAAAGTAGTCCTACGGAAGCAACACATTTGATATCCACATGCTATTGTGAATAACCTGTTTAAAATATGTGTAAAACCAACTTATAAACAATTATATTTTTGATTTGTGGAAAAAAAACAACTTTATCCACCAAATTATTCACAACACTTTTTCTAGGGATATCAACTATCAACATAGTTTTCCACAGTTTCCACAAGACCTAATACTAATACTACTAAATATATTTATTATTATATTATATAATTAAGGGAGGAACAAAAAATGAAAATAGTTTGTTATAAAGACAAAATATTAAAAGCTATTAATTCCGTAGTAAAAGGTGTAGCTTCAAAAACAACAATGCCTATATTAGAGGGAATATTAATTCAAACAAATGATAATGAAATAAAATTAACAACTTATGATTTAGAAATTGGTATAGAATACATAATGGAATGTGAAGTTAAAGAACAGGGAAGTACAGTTGTTAATGCAATAATGTTTAGTGAAATTATTAGAAAACTACCAGATACAGAAATATATATAACTTTAAATGATAAAAATTTATTAGAAATAGAATGCGAAGGATCATTATATAAATTAGCAACTATGAATCCTGAAGAATTTCCAGAACTTCCAAAAATAGAAATAGAAAATTCAATAGAAGTAGAACAAAATACACTAAAAAATATGATTAGAAAAACAATATTTGCAGTAAGCACTGAAGAAAATAGACCAATATTTACAGGATGTCTATTTGAAGTAAAACAAAATAAATTAAATGTAGTTGCAGTTGATGGTTTTAGATTAGCATTAAGAAGTATATATTTAAAAAATCAAACAAATGATTTTAGTGCAGTAATACCAGGAAAAACATTAAATGAAGTAAATAAAATATTATTAGATTCATTTGATACAGTAAAAATTGGAGTTTCAAAAAACCAAGCATTATTCGAAATGGATAATTGTAAAATAGTAACAAGAGTTTTAGATGGAGAATTTTTAAATTACAAAAATGTTATTCCAGAAAATTGGGAAACAAGAGTAAAGGTAAATAAAAATAATTTACAAAATAGTTTTGAAAGAATTAGTTTAATATCTGCATCTTCAGTAGAAAAAGAGAAAAAATATCCAGTAAAAGTAAATGTAGATATAGGAAAAGTTGTTATATCTTGTACAAACCAAACAGGGGAAGCAAAAGAAGAGTTATTTGTTTCAACTGAAGGTAAAAATTTAGAAGCTGGATTTAATCCAAAATATTTTTTAGATAGTTTAAAATCAATTGATGATGAAGAAATATATGTTGAGTTTGGAACAAGTATTTCACCATGTCTAATTAAATCAATAGAAAATAAAGACTATGTTTATATGATTTTACCAATTAGACTTAAAGAAGATTAAAAATAATTAGAATTTCTAAATATTTATTTAGAAATTCTTAATTTATTTATGGATATCCACAATTCATTAATAAATTGTGGATAAATTAATAGAAAAATAATTACAAAAAAATAGAAAAAAATAGAAAAAAATAGAAAAAATTAAAAAACAACGAATTAAAATCAAAAATAAGACGATTTAAATTTTTTTAAATATAATTTAATTATAAAAAATAAAATTAATTAAAAACGAAAATAATAAAAAATAGAAAAAATTAGAAAAAAAAAGAATAAAATAGAAAAAAATAGTTTATAAAATGTGGAAAATTATATTTAAATATAAAAAATAAATGAAAATAAATATATAATATTTTATATATTTATAAATATGGAGAAAAAAATGTGGATAAAAAATATAAAAATAAAAAATTTTAGAAATTATGAAAATGAAAAAATTAATTTAGAAAAAAATATAAATATTTTTTATGGAGAAAATGCACAAGGAAAAACAAATATAATAGAAGCAATTTTTTTATGTAGTTTAGGAAAATCATTTAGAGCAAAAAAAGATATAGAAATGATAAAATTAAATGAAGAAAATGCAATTGTAGAAATAGAATATGAAAAATCAGATAGAGATGGAAAAATAAAAATAGAATTAGGAAATAAAAAAAATATTTATTTAAATGGAATAAAAATAAAAAAATTAAGCGAATTATTAGGAAATTTAAATATTGTAATTTTTACACCAGATGATATAAATATTTTAAAAGGTGGACCACAAAATAGAAGAAGATTTTTAGATATAATGATAAGTCAATTAAGACCCAATTATATGCATATTTTAAATTTATATTTAAAAACAATAGAGCAAAGAAATAAATATTTAAGACAAATAAAAGAAGAAAATAAAGATGAAAAATTATTAGATATTTGGGATGAAAAATTAGCAGAATATGCAATAAAAATATATGAGTATAGAAAAGAATTTATAAATAAAATAATTAAAAAAATAAAAATAATTCATAATAAAATAACAAATGAAAAAGAAGAAATAGAATTAGAATATATAACTGAATGTAAAGAAAAAGAATATTATCTAAATTTATTAAAAGAAAGAAGAAAATTAGATATAATAAAAGGATTTACAACAAAGGGTATACATAGAGATGATTTTATGATATATATAAATAAGAAAGAAATAAGTGTATATGGTTCTCAAGGACAAAACAGAACAGCCATGCTTTCATTAAAATTAGCGGAACTTCAAGTTATTTATGATGAAATAGGAGAATATCCAATTTTATTACTGGATGATTTTATGTCAGAACTTGATAGAAATAGAAGAATAAATTTCTTAAAAAATATTGAGGATACTCAAGTAATAATTACGGGTACTGAAAAATTAGATATTGAAAATTTAAAATATTTGGAATATAATGTGGCTAATGGAAAAGTTATAAAATAATGTATACATTTAGAAAGGAATGATAAAAAAATGGAAAAATACGAGCATAAATATGGAGCTGAACAAATTCAAGTATTAGAGGGATTAGAAGCTGTAAGAAAAAGACCAGGTATGTATATTGGAAGTACCTCTGTAAGAGGATTACATCATTGCGTATATGAAATAGTAGATAATGGTGTTGATGAAGCACTTGCAGGATATTGTACAGAAATAAATGTAGTAATAGAACCAGGTAATGTAATATCAGTACAAGATAATGGTAGAGGAATACCAGTAGAAATACATCCAAAAACACATATATCAACAGCAGAGACTGTATATACAGTTCTACATGCTGGTGGAAAATTTGGTGGAGATAGCGGATATAAAGTTTCAGGAGGTCTTCATGGAGTTGGAGCTTCAGTCGTAAACGCCTTATCAACATGGACAGAAGTTACAATTGAAAGAGACGGCGGAATATACCAGATGAGTTTTGAAAAAGGAAAAACTGTTAAAAAATTAGAGAAAATAGGAGAATCTAAAAAAACAGGAACTTTAGTAAGATTTTTAGCTGATGATACAATATTTGAAAGTTTAGATTACGAATATGAAGTTCTAGAAAAAAGATTTAGAGAAATTGCTTTCTTAACAAAAGGATTAAAAATAACATTAGAAGATAGAAGAGATGAAGAAAATATAAAAAAAGCTGAATTTTGTTATGAAGGTGGATTAATTTCATTCGTTGAATTTTTAAATAAAAATAAAGAAAAAATTCATCCAACACCAATTTATATAGAAAAATCTGGAGAAGTACCTGTTGAAATAGCAATACAATATACAACTGCATATAATGAAAACATATACACATTTGTAAATAATATAAATACAGTAGAAGGTGGAACACATTTAGAAGGATTTAAAAGAGCATTAACAAAAGTATTTAATGATTATGCAAGAAGTCATAATATATTAAAAGAAAAAGATGTTAATTTACAAGGTGAAGATATAAGAGAAGGAATTACAGCTGTAGTATCTGTAAAAGTTAAAGAACCACAATTTGAAGGTCAAACTAAAACAAAATTAGGAAATAGTGAAGTAACAGGTATAGTACAAAGTATGGTAAACGATGCTTTATCAACATTTTTAGAAGAAAATCCTAATATAGCAAAAGCAATATTAGAAAAATGTGTAAGTGCATCAAGAGCAAGAGAAGCTGCAAGAAAAGCAAGAGAATTAGTAAGAAAGAAAAATTCAATGGAAACATCAACACTTCCTGGAAAATTAGCAGATTGTAGTAGTAAAAATCCAGAAGAATGCGAAGTATATATAGTCGAAGGAGATTCAGCTGGAGGAAGTGCAAAACAAGGAAGAGATAGAAAATTCCAAGCTATTTTACCACTTTGGGGAAAAATGTTAAATGTTGAGAAAGCAAGGGCAGATAAGATATATGGAAATGATAAATTAAATCCAGTAATTTTAGCTGTTGGAGCTGGAATTGGTGCAGATTTTGATATAACAAAAATAAGATATGGCAAAGTTATAATAATGGCTGATGCCGATGTTGATGGAGCACATATTAGAACATTATTATTAACATTCTTCTTTAGATACATGAGACCATTAATAGAAAATGGAAATGTTTATTTAGCACAACCACCATTATATAAATTATCTAAAAAAGGAATGGAAGATGTATATTGTTATACAGATGAAGACTTAGACAAAGCATATAAAGATTTAGAAGAAAAAGGAATATCAAGAGATCAATTGGGATTACAAAGATATAAAGGTTTAGGAGAAATGAATCCAGAACAATTATGGGAAACAACAATGAATCCAGAATCAAGAATTCTTGTAAAGGTAACAATGGATGATGCGATTAAAGCAGATGAAACATTTACATTATTAATGGGAGATGAAGTAGAGCCAAGAAGAGACTTCATACAACAAAATGCAAAATATGTTAAAAATCTTGATATATAATTTTATAAATAAAAAATTTAATGGCAGGTTATTAAAAACAACCTGCCATTAATCTATAAAGCTGATAATAATCTTAACTAAAACTAATATACCTAATATTTAAACCTAATATATATTGCTATATAAATAAGCTCGATACCAAATACATTAATCAGTCGCTCGACTATTAATACACCACAAGTAACTATATTCATCCAAACGAGGGACTAGTAATAACCACTTAAAAAATTCTAGATATAAGGATAATCTTAGCTCGAATATATTACATATATTTTGACCATATACAGATTAGAAATAAATTAAAAAATATAGCCTACATACAAATAATATACTCTTATCGCCGACATATAACAATATAATTAATATACACCATTATATATCTTTGCTCGAATAATAATAAACCTTAATATTGATCCATTAATATTCTTTGCTCAACTATTATCAACCTTATAATTTTATTATGTTCAAAATGAAAAAATATATACAAAAAATATAAAAAAATTTTAAAAAAATAAAAAGTCGAATTATGTCAAAAACTTTTTATTGACAAATCAAGAAAATGAATGTAAAATATAAAAACAAAATGGAGGTGAAAAAAATAACAGTACAGCAATGGATACCAATTGAGAAAATATATGAAAATGGAATTATAAAAATAAATAAAAATAAATATATAAAAATATTAAAAATAATTCCAATTAATTATAATTTAAAATCTGATTTAGAAAAAAAAACAATTTTAAATTCTTATAAAATTTTATTAAAAACTTGTAATTTTGATATTCAAATATTAATTCAAAGTAATAAAGAAGATTTAAGTCAACATATTTTAAATATTCGAAAAAATATTCAAAAAAATGAAAATATTTATTTAAAAGAAATATCAGAAAATTATATTAAATTTATTCAAAAATTAAATTATTCAAAAAATTCAGCTTCAAAAGATTTTTATCTAATAATATCCAATGAAAAAATAGAAAATTTAAATTCAATAGAAATAGTAGAAAATGATTTAAAAGAAAAATATTTTAAAATAAAAGAATGTTTATCAAGATGTGGTAATGATGCAATAGAAATAAATAATAAAAATAATATTATTATAATTTTGGATTCTTTCTTAAATACAAGAAAATTTTTAAATAAATAAAAAAACAAATGATGAAAATCAAAAATAAAACAATTTAATTTTTTAATAAAGTAATTTTATTAAAAAAAATAAAATTAATTATAATGGAAAATAAGGATAAATTAGAAAAAAATCAAAAAAATTAGTAAAAAAAAGAAAAAATAGTTGAAAAAATGTGGATAATATAATTTAAAATTAATCTTAATATGGAAAAGGAGGAATAAATATTTTAAAAAATGTAAAAAAAGAAAAAATAAATAATTTTATTTGTGGAATTTTTTCAAAAAAAGATTTAATTTCACCATCATACATAAACATACAAAATCCCAAATATATAGAAATAGATAATTTATTTTATTCGTCATTATTAGTAGTAAATTATTATAGAGAACAAACAGATTTATTATTAAAAAATTTAATAGAAACAAATATTAATATGAATATTTCTATTTTTTATGAAAAACAAGATAGTTATAAAACAATAAAAGATTTAACCTATCATATTGGAAATGTTGGAGTTGAATTAAAAAATTCAAATCAAAATAGACAAGATATTGACATAGCTTCTTATACATATAATGACGCTAGATATATCAGAAAAGAAATGCAAGTAAATAATGAGGACTTATATTTTTTATATATTTATATAATTTTATATTCAGAAGAAATAAAAGAATTAGAATACAATTTAAATAAAATAGAAGGAATAGCTCAAAGTAAAGGAATGCAAACAAGAAGAGCAAATTTTAGGCAAGAAGAATGTTTTTTGGCAACATTGCCAATACAAGAAAATAAAGAAATTATAAAAGAAGCTACAAGAAGAAATATATTAACAACAGGGCTTTTATCAACATATCCTTTTATCTCTTCAAGTATATTTGATAAAGATGGAATATTTATTGGAACAAATATATATAATAATTCTTTAGTTTTTATTGATAGATATAATACTGAAAAATATAAAAATGCTAATATTTGTATTTTTGGGACAAGTGGTGCAGGAAAGTCCTTTTATACAAAATTATTAATATTAAGATATAAATTATTAGGAATAAAACAATATATTATAGATCCGGATAGAGAATATAATAAAATATGTGAAAAATTAAATGGAGTTCAAATAAAATTAGGGCCAACATCAAATACATATATAAATATATTAGATATAAGAAAAGAAAGTATAGAAGATGGAGAAAATGGATATTTAGCAACAAAAATAAGTAAATTAATTGGATTTTTTAATTTAATTTTTGGAGAAATGAATGAAGAAGAAAAAGCTTTATTAGAAGAAAAAATAATTGAAGTTTATAAATTAAAAAATATAACTTTTGATGATAAAAGTTTATTTGATGAAAATAAAAAATTTAAGAATAAAAAACAAATGCCAATATTAGAAGATTTATTTTATATTCTTGGACAGGATGAAAGAACAAAAAAATTTAAAATAAAATTAATACCATTTGTTAAAGGTTCAATGAAATTTTTTAATAATTACACAAATATAAAATTAGATAATGAATTAATTATTGCAGATATATATGATTTGGGAGAAGAAAATTTAAAATATGGAATGTATTTATTTACAGATATTTTTTGGGATAAAATTAAAGAAAATAGAGAAGAAAAAAAAGCAATATATTTAGATGAAATTTGGAGATTAATACGGTATTACTTCTAACAAAAATGTTGCAAGTTTTATTTATAAAATATTTAAGACAATTAGAAAATATGGAGGAAGCAGTGTTGCAATAACACAAGATATATCCGATATATTTAGCTTAGAAAATGGTACTTATGGAAAAAGTATTTTAAATAATTCTAGTATTAAAACTTTTTTTGCATTGGAAGAAGAAAATATAAAAATATTAGGGGAATTTGCAAATTTGTCGGAAAAAGAAAAAATAGAAATTAAATCTTTAAAAAGAGGAGAATGTTTAATGTTTGTTGGAGAAGATCATATATTAACAAAAATTCAAGCTTCTGACATTGAAAAACAAATATTAGAAGGAGATAATAATGATAAAAATAATAACGGCAATGAATAATCCGAATTTAAATGAAGAATTAAAAAAAGAAGACAATATAAAAATTGTTGGAAGAGATATACAATATAAAGAAGGAATATTAGAATTTTTAGAAAATAATATAGAAATTAATTATATAATAATAGATGAAAAAATACCTGGAGAAATTGAAATAAATAAATTAATAGATAAAATATTCGAAAAAAATAAAAAAATAAAAGTAATAATTACAATAAAAAAAGAAAATAAAAATCAGTTTAATTTAAATAATAAAAAAGTAATAAAAATATATTATGAAAAAAATATTAATTTAAATAAATTAAAAAATTATAATATTTTAAATAATAAAAAAGAAAATAAAAAATTAAAAATAATTAATTTTATAGGAGAGAAACAAGTTGGAAAATCAATAACAATTTTAAATATTTCAAATTTTTTAAATAATCATAAATATAAAATTTTAATAATAGAAAAAAAATCCGAAAACTCATTTTTTAATATCATTTTTAGATCTAAAATAAAATCCTATCAAAATAAAAAAATATGCAATTTTAAAATAAAAAAATACAAATTGAAAAGTTTAAATAAAAAAATATTAAATACAACATTAATAATAAAAGCAAATAAAAATATAGATCTATATTTTTATGAAAAAATAATAAATTATAATTTAATAGAAAAAATTAAAATAAATTATGATTTTATTTTTATTGAAAATAATCTAGATAAAAATATAATAAATAATTTTCAAAATAATATTTTAATTATTAGACCAAATTTATTAGGAATAAAAAATGCAAAAGAAATAATAAAAAACAATAAATTAAATAATAATGATTTTAAAATTTTAATAAATAATTCCAATAAAAATTCAATAGACAAAGAAATAATAAAAAATATTTTTTATAAAAATAAAATAATAGGAAAAATAGATTATCAAATTGAATATGAAAAAATTTTAAATGATAACTTTAAAAATATAAAAATATTTTCAAAAGAATATAAAAATAATATAAAAAAAATAATAGATAAAATAATTAATTAAATTTATAACCTTGTAAGAAATTAAATTATAAAAAAAGGAGAAAAAATATGGAAAATAATTTAAGTAACGAATTAACAATTAACAATAATATGGAACAACAAAATTTTTTAGAAACAACATTAGGAAAAACGATTAATACAGGAATAGATATAGGAATAAGGGCGTTATTACCAGATTATATTGAAGAACAAATTATAGATTTGAAAGATAACTTAATCAAATATGGATTAAAAGATGGAATCAAAAAAAGTATTGATGATGCAATTAATATTGGAAAGAGTGCAATAGGTATAGTAACCGGAAATTTTGAAAATATAATTCAAGTGCAAGAAGCAATTAAAAGTGGGGGAATAATAGATAGTATATCCAATTTATTAGATGATATTATAAGCAAAGTATACAGTAAAGGTATAATTAATAATACAGTTGCTAAAACAATTAAGCAAGGAAAAAATAGTATATTAAATAATATAGAAAAAAATATAGAAAATACTTTTAATAAACAAATTAATTGCTTAGAATATACAGAAAAATATATTAATAATTGGAAAGAATATTATAGTAAAAAAGATTTTGAAGGAATGGAAAGAGAATACAAAAAAATAGAAAAAGAAATTAATAATTTAATTCCTATAGAAAATATAATTAATAATGTAAAAACAATAGAAAACATACATAATCTAATTAAGAATAATGGGCAAGATTTTAATCTTACGCAAGATCAAAAGGAGTTAGCAGAGAAGCTAAAATAGATATATGTGTAAACAGTAGATTTCCCTAAGTTTTTTAGCATTTTTTTGTCAAAATCTCTTGCAAATTTTAATATGGTTTAGTATAATACAAATGTACAAAAATAAGTGAAAAGAGGGAATAATAATGGAAGAAACACCACAAAGAAGAGACGGAAAAATAATTGAAAGAGATATAGACAAAGAGATGAGAACAGCATATATTGATTATGCAATGAGTGTTATTGTATCTCGTGCACTTCCAGATGCTAGAGATGGTTTAAAACCAGTACATAGAAGAATTTTATATTCAATGCACGAAGATGGAATTACTTCAGATAAAGCATATCGTAAATGTGCCAATACAGTTGGTTCTGTTTTAGGACGTTATCATCCACATGGAGATAGTTCTGTATATGACGCAATGGTTAGATTAGCACAAGACTTTACAATGAGATATCCATTAGTAGATGGACATGGAAACTTTGGTTCAGTAGATGGAGATAGCCCAGCTGCAATGAGGTATACTGAAGCAAGAATGTCAAAAATTTCAGAATTAATGCTTACGGATATTGAAAAAAATACTGTTAACTTTATGCCAAACTATGATGACAGATTACAAGAACCAACAGTATTACCAGCAAGAATACCTGCATTGCTAGTAAATGGATCATCTGGTATAGCCGTAGGTATGGCAACAAATATACCACCACACAATTTATCAGAAGTAATAGATGGAATTGTAAAAGTTATAGATAATCCTGAAATAACAATTGATGAATTAATGCAAACTATAAAAGGACCTGATTTCCCTACAGGAGCAACTATATTGGGAAAAGAAGGAATAAAAGATGCGTATACAACAGGTAGAGGAAAAATTATAATGAGGGCAGAAGCCGAAATAGAAGAAATGAGTGGAAACAGACAAAGAATTATAATTACCTCATTACCATATCAAGTAAATAAAGCAAAATTAGTTATGACAATAGCTGATTTAGCAAAAGAAAAGAAAATTGAAGGTATCTCTGAAGTTCGTGATGAATCTGATAGAATTGAAAAAACCAGAGTTGTTGTAGAATTAAAAAGAGATGCAAGACCACAAGTTATTTTAAATCAATTATACAAACATACTCAAATGCAAGAAACATTTGGAGTTATTATGTTAGCATTAGTTGATGGAGAACCAAAAATATTAACGTTAAGACAATGTTTAGATTGCTTTATAAATCATAGAAAAGAAGTAATATTAAGAAGATCAAAATTCGAATTAGACAAAGCATTGGCAAGAGCTCATATTTTAGAAGGTTTAAAAATCGCGCTAGACAATATTGATGAAGTAATAAACATTATACGTTCTTCTTATGATAATCCTAAAGAAAGATTAATGGAAAGATTTGGTTTATCTGAGATACAAGCACAAGCAATTCTAGACATGCAATTAAAACGTCTATCAGGATTACAAAGAGAAAAAATAGATGAAGAATATAATGAGTTAATGAAATTAATAGCATACTTAAAAGATGTTCTTTCAAGTGAAACATTAGTATATTCAATAATAAAAGAAGAACTATTAGAAATAAAAGACAAATATGGAGATGATAGATTAACAAAAATATTGCCTTCAGCTGGAGAATTTGTTGAAGAAGATTTAATAAAAGAAGAACAAACAGTTATAACATTAACACATTTTGGATACATTAAAAGAATGCCAGTAGATACATATAGAAGCCAAAGAAGAGGTGGAAAAGGAATAACAGCAACTGCAACAAGAGAAGAAGATTTTGTAAAACAAATATTTACAGCATCAACACATGATACAATATTATTCTTTACAAACAAAGGAAAACTATATAAATTAAGAGGATTTGAAATTCCTGAAGCTGGAAGAACAGCAAGAGGAACAGCAATTGTTAATTTATTAAGTCTAGACCCAGGTGAAAAAGTATCAGCAGTTATACCAATTCAAAACTTTTCAGAAGGAAAATATTTGTTGATGGCAACCAAAAATGGATTAATAAAGAAAACAGCATTAACAGAATATAATTCTGCAAGAAGAACAGGTTTACAAGGAATAACACTTAAAGAAGACGACGAGCTTATAACCGTAAGACTTACAGATGGAGAAGATAATGTTGTACTTGTAACAAGAGAAGGTATGTGTATAACATTTGATGAAAAAGATGTAAGACCAATAGGAAGAGTATCACAAGGAGTAATAGGAATTAGACTAGAAGACACTGATGAAGTAATTGGTATGGAATCAGTAATAGCAGGAGGAAAAGCAACATTACTTGCAATAACAGAAAATGGATTTGGAAAAAGAACAGAACTTGATGAATATAGAGTGCAAATAAGAGGAGGAAAGGGAGTAATTACATATAAAATTACACCTAAAACAGGAAAATTAGTTGGGGCAAGAGTTGCTACAGAAGATGATGATGTAATGTTAATAACTGATACTGGAACAATAATAAGACTTGAAGTTAAAGACATTAGTGTTCTTGGAAGATCAACGCAAGGAGTTACTTTAATGAGAACAAATGATGGTGGAAAAGTTGTAAGTATAGAGATATTAACAACAGAAATGAAAGATACAGTTGAATAAAAAATAAGAAAAGGTCAAAGCACATTTGACCTTTTCTTATTTTTTAAATCTTAAATCATCTCCAAAAAAATAATAAATATCATAATAACCAGCAATTCTTGAACCAATACGTTCTTCATAATTTTTAAAAATATCATTAATATTTAGGTTAGTAGAAATTATAGTTTTGGTAACTTTATTATTCAAATTTAAAATTCTAGTATTCAAAATAGTAAATAATTCACTCAATTTCATACTATTTAAACTTTCAGTTCCTAAATCATCAATTATTAATAAATCACAATCTAAAACTGATTGATAGAAGTTAGTATCACTATTTTTTTGCCTATTCATTTTATAATCAATTACGGACTCAAGCAAAACAGGAGCTGTTTGATAAATTACAGTTTTTCCATTTTTTAATAATTCGGCAGCAATACAGTTTGACATAAAAGTCTTACCGTAAACCTGTAGAACCAACAAACAATAAATTTTTATAATCAGGATTGTCAAAATTATTAACAAATTCTATACATTTATTTTTTATAATAGATATATTTCTTCTAGGTGAAATATTAAATCTATATTTTGCCAAATCAACTTCATCTGAAAAAATTAATTCATTAAAAGTATTAAAATTTTCTTTTTTTAAATTAGACATATTAGATTTATTAAAAGAAATATCTAATAATTTTTGTTTTAAGCAATTGCACATTGTTGTTTTATAATTACTATCAATGACAAATCCAGTGTCATTACATATTTTACATTCATAAAAAGGTTTTAAATAATCTAGACTATAATTATTTTGTAATAAAATTAATTCTTTTTCTTTTTTTAAGTCTGAAATTTTTTGTTTTAATTCTTCAATACTTGCAGAAGCAGAAGAATTATTTAATATATTTTTAGCAGAAGAAATTGCAAAATTATTTAATTCAGTATCAATTTCTTCAAGTCGAGGAATTAATTTATATAAATTTTGTTTTCGTCTTTCTAAATCTAATTCTGCATTCAATTTTTTTTGTTCATATTCTTTTAATAAAGAATTTAAAACTTCATTTGACATTAATTATCTCCTTCTATATTGTTATTTGCATATAAGAAATCCAAATTATTATATTGTCTCTGTTCATAAGTAGCTTTATTAGCTTTTGAAACAGTGGATTTCATTTCTTTTAAATCCTTATTTTGTTTTTTTCGTTGCTCTAGAAAAGCATTAACTTGATCAGGTGTTTTTAAATTTCTCTCGTGCCAATCACTAATTATATTATTTATATATTCAAAAGTTGGATTTTGTTTATATGTTGTTCTTTTTAAAGCAATTTCTATTATATCCATATCATAACCAAAATCTAAAACCCAATTTTCAATATATGCTTCTTCATATTGAGTTAATCCTCCATGTTTTCCGAGTTTTTTTGCAATAAGATTTTTAATTTTATTTAATTTTTCTTGCTTTTGATAATATAAATCCAAATCATTATATGTTTGAACTTTATTAGCACTCCAAGCCTCAGCAACTGTTTGAACATAATTTTTATGTAAGGCAGACCTATTATAACAATAATTAAATAAACTAATCATAACTTGTTCATCAAAGTTATATTTTCTAAACCATAAATCAATATCATTATACCATGAAGGTCCCATAATGCCTTGAAAATACATATTATTTATATGATCTATTGCTTTTGCTCTTGATTGATTTTTTTGTACTTTTTCAACAGTTTCTTTAGATTGTGTAAGATTTGGTTTATATAAATTATTTAAAGTCAATTCTTGTAAATCTGTAATTATAAATCCAGTAGTTTTTCTAATAATTAAATTATTATCCTCTAAAAATTTTAGACCATCACTAATAGTTTTTACAGGTATAGATAATTTTTTAGATAAATCATTTATTTTAATATCTTTTTTATATTTTGAAAGAAATATTAAGTATAAATAAATTTTCAAATAATCACCGGGAATTTGAGATAGGTGTTCAGCAAAAAAAATATCTGGTATTGTTGTTTCAGAAAATAATAATTGTTTTTCGTTTTGTTCTAGTTTCATTATAAATTCCCCCATTAAAATAGATGATATACAAATTAATATACAATTTGTAATACCAATTATAACTTTTTTAGACAAAAAATTCAAGGATATTTTGTTAAAAGTTATTTTTTAAGAAAAAACAGTAATTTTTGTTTAAATAAAAAATAAAAAATATATTTAAAAACATAAAAAATATTTTCACCATTAAATCCGGAAAAACTAAATAATAAAAGAGGAAAACAAAAAATAAAAAATAAAAATATTTTTATATTTAAATTATTAAAAAAATTAATAAAAATAAAAACAATAAAATCCCAAATTAAATTTAAAATAATAATATTATAATCAATAATTCCAAATAATTTACTTTTAAAATTATAATTTTGTGGAAAAATAAATTTCATAAAAACCTCCTATAAAAATAATTAAATATTATTTAAATAATTTAGAAAAATTACCCACAGTTTGTGAAAAATCTGTGGAAACACCACCTAAAAATTCTCTAACAAATGAATTTGCTTTTATTAAAGCATAAAGACCTCCAATATAAATAAATTTTGAAAAAAGATTTGAAGAAGAATAATCAATTGAAAATAATATTAATAAAATAATTGATACAATAATTTGGATAAATAATAAAGAAAATAAATTACGAAACCAAGATTTAAAAAACCAAGATGTAGAATTTAAAGAATTAGATAAAATCGCAAAAGGGGTAAGTAAAACAAAAACTTTTATTAATATATATCTAAAAGAATAGGAAAAAACTAAATTTAAAAGTGAAAAAGAAATAAATCCTTTTATTAATCCATCTAAAGAAAAAATATCAATAGATGATGTATTAACAGAAATATTTGTATTTATATCTAAAATTAATTCTGAAAAACATATTTTTTTATTAAATAAATCTTCTCCCAAATTTCTAATAGCCAAAGTAATATTAGAAAAAATATCTAAAAAGTGAGATAATAAAAAATAAGAAAAATTCATGCAAATTCCACAAATAATTAATTTTATTAAAAAACTGTGTGGATTTTCAATTTGAGAATATGTAAAATGAGATAATAAATATTTTATAGAAAAATATAAAATAATTCCTAAAAGAAGTGAATTAGCAATTAATAAAATTCCATTAGAAGTAGATGTTCCGAAAATATTTTCAAAATTTTTATCATTTAATATATTAGAATTGATAAAAGTTATATTATCTAATAAAGAATATAAATTATTATCAATAGAACTAAATAAATTACCTAAAATTGTATTGATTGTGTCAATTATAATTTGAGTTATATTTGTTTCCTCCAATTTTCCTCCTAACTAACTAAAGATTTTATCGCAGATAGAATTAAATCTATTGCAAGTATAAATGCATAAGAAAATAATGATCCTTTAATAATTTTTTTTCCAGTCCTTATTCTTTCTTCATCGCCAAAACTGAATTTTTTCATAAATACACCAGTTCCAACTGCAACAGCTGCAGCAGGAGTAGAAAGTTTCAAAATCCAACTTTCTATTTCCTCAAATGCAGAATTTATTTTTGACACTATTTTAGGTTCTCCAAAAGCATAACAAAAATTATTCAAAGAAAAAAATAAAATAATTGAAAATATTAAAATAAATAAAATAAAAAATAATATTTTTTTAAATTTAATCATAATAACTCCTTTCTATTAAAATAAGGTAACATTTGAATTTTTTTTGATTCAAAAATTTTATTACCATCAGATAAAAAAGTGAGAGCGGTAAAAGTTTCAAGATTCTTCGAAAAAAAATTAGTATCATATATATAATCTGTTTGATAATAAGAATTATAAGATTCAGAAATATTTGAATCTACTGAATTTAAAGAATTGGTTATATAGCTAAATTTTGTTTCTTTAGCATTTTCAGAGATACTTTTTGAGAACCTTTCTTTCTCTTCTTTCCCTAATTGTTTTTGTGTTTCTTCAATCGTAAATATATCGTCAGTTCTAAACCAAATTTTATTAATAAGGTTTTGAATGATGACCTTGACAGATGCGTCATCTTTTAATGTGTTTTTTAAAGATGAATAACTTTGGGTACTTACAATATTAATGCATTTTGCTTCTCTACTTAAAGAAAAAAATTCACTATCAGTTTTCGTGCAATATTTATCATATTCATCACAGATAAAAGCTGATTTTTTAATAATATTTTTAGATAAAGAATTTAATATTTCAGTTTGAAAATCCAATTTTAAATATGTAGCAATTATTTTTGAAAGTGAAGTATACTCTGAAATATTCATATTTAAAACTACTATTTTTCCGGATTTTAAAACATCTTCAAATCCTAAAAAATTCAGTTTATCTTTTGGTGGGGAAAATGTAGAATAAACATCATAATCAGAAATAAAAGTATTTGTGATTCTTGTTATTTCTGATATTAAAATACCTTTTGTTCTTGAATCTAAATTATCAAATTCTTTTTGAAAAAAATCTAAACATTCATTTAATTCATAAATTTGTTTTGAATTTAATTTAGAAGAAATAAAAAGTTCTTTTAAATAATTTATTTTTTCTTTATAATAACCAGGAATTGTAATTAATTTGTGTAGCTCGGAAAAATTGACATAGTTATTATTATATAATCTGCAAAATTTAATAGATTCAGCCAAAATTTGTTCTGCTTTGTCAAGCCAATAAGATTCAGTATTATTTTCAGAAAATAAAGTTAAAATTGTTTTTAACCTATTTGCAAGAACTAAAGGTTTTAAATTAGGTTTGTGCAAAGGATTATAAAAAATATTTGTATTTAATCCAATAACAATTAAATCTTTTTCTAAATTATATAATTTTGCAAATTTTAAAATTTCATTGTAATAATTTCCCTTAACATCTAATATAAGCATTCCTATTTTATCATTAATATTTTCACTATTATATTTCATTAGTTGTTTTGTAAAAGGATACATTGCAGACGATGTTTTCCCAGAGCCAATAGTACCCGTAATTAAAAAATTTTGATATAAGCCACTTTCGGGTATATAGATATTGTTGTTAGTATCTAAATCTTTTCCTATTAATAAATTTAATTTTGAAAAATTATAATTATTATTATTTTTTTGGATATTTTTTGATTTTTTAGAAAAAATATTAATAAAAAATTTATTAAATAAAAAAAATGAAAAAATAATATTAGAAAAAATATAAGTAAAAATAAAAATTATTTTTATATATTTCCATAATAATGGATTTTGGACACAAATATCAAAAGGATGTATTCCATAAGTTATTATTATTTCGTTCGAAAAATAAATTGGAGAAAAAATTATAGAGGCAATTAAACATGAAATAAAAACGAAAATGAAACAGAAAAATATTTTATATTTTAAAATTATAAAACCTCCTTTTTAATTTTTAATTTTGAACCTTGAAGAGTATGTAAGATTTTTACTTCGAAAAAAGAATAAAGTGAATATAAAGTTATAAATAGATTAATAATAAATATGATAAAAAACAGATCAATAAGTCTTAAAATAATCTCACCGCCTTACTAAGGTTAAAATATACAACATTTTTTTTGATTTGTCTATACTTTTTTAAAAAAATATGGTAAAATATATTTTGTAAATTTAATTTAAGGAGGAATATAATGAAATTTGATAAAGATACAACAATTGGTGAAATCTTAGAAAAAGCACCAGAAAAAGCAGAAATTTTATTAGAAATAGGAATGCATTGTTTGGGATGTCCTGCATCACAAATGGAAACATTAGAAGAAGCATGTGATGTTCATGGAATAGATGTACAAGAAGTTATCGAAAAATTAAATGCCTAGCAGAGATAATACATTTGTCAAAAAATGAAAAAAAAAGAAAAATTTGAAAAAATTTTGATAAATGTATTGACATATTGCAAAAAATATAGTAATATATAAAAGCGTTCTGAGTTAATCTTAGAACATTGGTGACGGGCTATTAGCTCAGGTGGTAGAGCACTTGACTTTTAATCAAGTTGTCCCGCGTTCGAGTCGCGGATAGCTCACCAA
>CAKPGC010000003.1 GCA_934154445.1 uncultured Clostridia bacterium | reverse complement strand
CAAAACAAATTATTCAGTAGCTAGAGTAGAAACTTATACTAAAACAAGTATAACTAAAGCTGAAAGACACAACGAAAGAAAAAATAAATCATATTCTAATATGAATGTTGATTTAGAGCAAACACAAAATAATATACACTACAAAAGATGTGAAACTACCTATAATGAAAAATTAAAAGAGTTGCTTGATAAAGGACAAGTATCATTAAGAGGTTTAAGAGAAAATGCTAAACTTTTTGATGAACTTATATTTGATATTAACTCTGACTATTTTGAAAAACATGGTGGTTACGAATTTGCAAAAGAATTTTACGAGAGAGCTTTCCACTTTGCTGAACAAGAAATGGGAACTAATAATATTATATCAGCAGTAATGCATGCAGATGAGCTAAATACAGCTTTAACAGAAGAATATGGAAAACCTATCTATCATTATCACTTGCATGTTGTGGCACTTCCTGTTGTAAGAAAAGAAGTAAAATGGACAAAAAAATGTAAAGATAAAGCACTAATTGGAACTACAAAAGAAGTAGTAAATCAAGTAAGCCATAGTAATAAATGGAAATCAGAGCAAGTATTAGATAATCAAGGAAAGCCTGTATATGATAAAAAAGGAAATGCAGTTTTAATAAAATCGTACAGCTTATTGCAAGATAGATTTTTTAAGTATATGTCTGATAGTGGCTATAAAGACTTTATTCGTGGTATAAAAGGCAGTAATCAAGAACATTTAGATGACCTACAATTTAAAATTAAAAAAGATACTGAAAGACTAGAAAACATTACAAATAAAGTTGAAGAAAAGGAATCTTCTTATAGTGAATATATGAAGTATGACAAACAAATTGAAGATATTTCAAATTTAGGAAAACAAAAAAGATTCTCCAAAAAGATTGAATTAGAACAAGAAGATTATGAGAATTTAACTGAATACGCTAAAAAAGGAATTGTCGCAGATAAAGAAATATATGAACTTAACAATAGAATTGATAATTTAAGAAATGCTGTAGATAAATGGAAATCTCTATATGATGATATAGTAGAAAAAACAAAAGATTACTTTCATGCTATTAAACTTGCACCTCAAAAAGTATTTGACTTTTTTAAAGGTATATTCGATAAAGAAAAACAAGATGAATTAGAAAGACAACGAATTGAGCAAGAAAAAATACAAGCTGAGAAAAAAGCTCGTGAACAAGCAAGACTTGAAAAGCAGAAACTAAAAAACTCTCCTGAATACAAGAAAAGGAGGACTGACAGAGATGCAAGATAATGAAAAAATATATAGAATTGAACTCACTAATGAAGAATATGAATATTTAAAAAATTTAAAGAATGAGTTTTGTAACAAACTCTCTAAAATGAGCAGTGAAGAAATTACAGAATATTTAAAAAGCTTTTGCTTAGAGCAAAATTTGAACTTTGAAAAAGAAATAAAAGGTACTGTTTATAAAGTAAATACCTATTTTAACAAAGATTCAGAACACACCATACTAACTAGATTTTTTGAAATCTTCCAAAAGTAATATTTTTGTATTGAATTTTTAGTTTGAAATATGGTATATTATAAACACTACTTACAAAGTAGAAACTATAATTTTATATCGTATTTCAAGCTGGGAAAGGAGTAATAATGAAACAGCTAGAAAGCGATAAAATAACTGCTTTATACTGTCGTTTATCAAGAGATGATGAACTCGCAGGAGAAAGCAATAGTATAAAAAATCAAAAATTAATTTTAAGTAAATATGCACAAGATAACAAATTTCAAAACATTCAGTTTTTTGTTGATGATGGATATTCTGGAACTACTTTTACAAGACCTGCTTTTATGGAAATGATGGAACTTGCTGAAAGTGGAAAGATTGGAACAATAATAGTAAAAGACCATTCAAGACTTGGTAGAAATAGACTTGTTGTAGGACAACTTCTTGAAGAAGATTTTGTAAGACTCAATATTAGGTATATTGCTATCATGGATAATATTGATAGTAGTAAAGGGTTAAATGACTTTTTACCTATTCAAGATTGGTTTAATGAAATGCATGCAAAAAATACGAGCCAAAAAGTTAGAGCAGTTCTTAAAAATAAAGGTGAATCAGGTATTTCACTTGCTAACAATGTACCTTATGGTTATAAAAAAGATGAAAATGATAAAACAAAATGGGTTATAGATGAGCCATCAACAGAAGTTGTAAAAGAAATATTTAATCTATTTATTCAAGGTCATGGAACCTGTGAAATTGCTAGAATTTTAAGAGAAAGAAAAATATTGACTCCATCAGAATATAATGCAAGTATTGGTACAAACTCAAATACTAATACTCAAGAATATCAATATAAATGGTGTGGAACTACTGTAGCTGGTATTTTAGATAGACAAGAATATATTGGAGATACAGTAAATTTTAAATATACTACTCGTTCTTATAAAGATAAAACTAGAGTAAAACTTCCAAAAGAAGATAGAAAAGTATTTAAAAATACTCACGAGCCAATTATTGATGAATATACTTGGAATATTGCAAAACAATTAAGAAATAACAGAAAAAAGCCTACTAGGTCAGGTAAGAAAAGTATTTTTTCAGGATTACTATTTTGCAATGATTGTGGCAAAAAAATGTATTTCCAATCTCCTGTAAAGAACTTAAAAAATAAAGACCATTATAGATGTTCAAGTTATAAGCATGATACTTCTCTATGCACATCTCATTACATCTCAGATGAGATATTACAAGTTATTGTTTTAGAGAATATTCAAAGAGTAATTTCGTATATAAAAAGCTATGAAGATTTATTTATTCAAGAACAAATTGCAAAATCTACACAAGATGAACTAAAGCATATTTCTAAAAACAAGAAAGAACTTGAAAAAGCCAAAAACAGAGTGATTGAAATAGATAACTTATTTATGCATATTTATGAAGATAATGTATCTGGAAAGATTACAGATGACAGATTTAGAAACTTATCTTTTAATTATGACAAGGAACAACAAGAATTAAAAATTAAGATTGAACAATTGTCAAAATATATTGAAAATACTGAAAAGAAAGATACCGATATAACACAATTTATATCTAATGTAAAAAAATATACTGAAATAACTGAAATAACACCAGAAATTTTAAATGAATTGATAGAAAAAATATTAGTTCATCAGACAGAAAAGATAAATGGCAAAAAAGTTCAAGAAATAGATATATATTATAGAGGTGTTGGCATAATTTCTTTTCCAGTTAGTCTTGAAGATATGACAATGGTAATTGAAAAAAAGTTAAATAAAAAAATATCAGCTTAAACAAGCTATTTTATGGGGAGAACATTTTAGTGTACTTAACTAAAGTGTTCTCCCCTATGAGTTTTGACATTCTATCAAAACTCGGGGGCTCTGCGATACTAATTTACTAATTTGACACTTACTGAAAGAAATTTTTTGCAAACAAAAAAATCAACCATTTATGATTGATTTTTTTATCCGACTATCCGATTAGTTCGAACAGATACGTCATTGGTGGAGATGAGGAGAGTCGAACTCCTGTCCATAATACTTTCCAAATAGACTTCTACAAGTTTATTCTATCTTTTTAGTTCATTTTAAATTCGCCGATAGACAGGCTAATTTAAAATATAGCTTTATAATATACCCACTATCTCTAAAGCAAAAATAGCTTTGTTACCTACTTTAATTTGACACCTTATCTTAAATCAGTAGGCTATTTAAATAAGATGACGCCGCAATTAGGCAGCGTAAGCTAATTCTTCGTTATCAGCGTTTATTTTTAATTTCTCGTTTTTTAAGTGGCCAACGAGAATCCACTACATGCTATCTATTTTTCTGGTAATATGTCGAAACCATTACATCCCCATATTACTTTTTTATTATACTATATTTAGTTGCTTTTCGCAACATTTATAAGAAAAGTTCATATTATATTTGGGGTGATAAATATGCCAATTGTTCCAACTAATGTTAATTATAATTATTCTTTAATGTCTCAAAATCTTTCTATTTTAAATAATATATATCCTTTTTTAAATATTCAATCAGTCGCGAATAGTGTTTTAGGTAAAAATATATATGTTATTAAACTTGGCAGAGGAACAAAAAAAGTTTTTTATTCCGCTTCTATTCATGCAAATGAGTGGATTACAAGTGTTCTACTTATGAAATTTATTGAAAATTATTGTATTGCATATACTAACAATTCTAAATTATATGGTTATTCTGTTAGAGAATTATTTGATTCTGTTTCTATATATATTATGCCTATGGCGAACCCTGATGGAGTTGATTTGGTTACTAATAGTTTAGAAAAATCTTCTCTTGCATATTTAAGTGCTTTAAATATCTCTAATCAATTTTCTGACATTCCATTTCCATCAGGATGGAAAGCAAATATTCGTGGTGTGGATTTAAATCTTCAATTTCCTGCTGGTTGGGAAAATGCTAAAGAAATAAAATATGCACAAGGTTTTGATAAACCTGCACCTCGTGATTTTGTTGGTTTTCGGTCCACTAACAGAACCTGAGTCTTTAGCTATTTATGATTTTACACTTATTCACGATTTTTCTCTAATAATTGCTTATCATACTCAAGGCCAAGAAATTTATTGGAATTTTCAAAATATTAATCCTCCTAAGGGTTATGAAATTGGTACTCGTTTTGCAAATTCAAGTGGTTACTTATTAACAGATGTTCCTTATAATTCTAGTTTTGCTGGTTTCAAAGATTGGTTTATTCAAACTTATAATAAACCAGGATATACTATTGAAGCTGGCATCCGGCGAGAATCCTCTTCCTATTTCTCAATTTAATGAAATTTATAGAGATAATTTAGGTATATTAATTTTAGGAGCAGTTTTATAAACTACTCCTATTTTTAGTCTCTCCATATATCACCATTTATAAATTCTGTTAGTGCCATTATAAATGCTTCTTTTGTTAAATCATACCTAGTTATAACATCATTTGTTAGATGAGCTATTCCACCTTTTTCATTTTTTAGCCCATTTCCTTTATATATTTTATCCATTACTATTCCCAAGTCTGTTTTTATAATTTCATCTACATATTTATTTGGAACTGGGAATGCTGGTCCTGTTCCAAAACTTTCGTATCCATTTTTATCTCTTACAACTGCTATTTGTATAATACACCATTTTCCTAATTTGTTTGTTATTCCTGATTCTACACCTATAAAAAAATCTGCTTCAATTTTATTTTCTTTTGCATATTTTACTAAATTTTTTACTCTATTACTTGCTCCTTCATATATTTCATCATTTACTGGCTCGTCGCTTACATTCGAATTAACAGATATGCCAACTACTTCTACATCTTTATAAAACTTTTCAAATGCTTGTTTAGCTCCTTCAACTTTTCCAGGGTTATTTGTTCCTATTAATACCTTCATTTCGTTCATCTCCTATATTTTTATTACCAATGTTCTTTACTTTTTAATATATATCATATTTTTTATATTCGTTCAACCAATTTCGACAGACTTTTTTATTCTTTAGAGTTATTATTCTTAGTATCAAATATAGAAAGGAGCCAAAAAATATGTCGAAGGATGAACTTTTAAAAACTGAATTTAATTCAGCTCATGATGCTATGTATGCTTTAGCTTTGTTTTTACAGGAAGTTTATGATTCTAATGAAGATGCAAATAGCAGTGAATATCAACATTTAAGAGTTATTGGAAATCGGATATTTGATTAATAAACTCCTATTAAATTATGTATAATTTATAGCATACATAAAAAGACAGAATACTTTCTGTCTTTTTATTTTGTATTATGCTGTTTCTCTATTCTTTTTATCTGGAATATGTCTATTTTTTTTAGTCTTAATATTTTCTTCATTGTTTTCTTTAATTACCAATTCTGGTTTTGCGTTATTTAAAACAGTATCTTTTGTAATTATACATTTTGAAATATTCGGTGTTGATGGAATTTCAAACATTATATCTCTCATTATTTCTTCAATGATTGAACGAAGTCCTCTAGCTCCTGTTTTTCTTTCTATTGCTTTATCTACAATTGCTTCTAACGCATCTTGTTTAAATTCTAGTTCTACATCGTCCATTTCTAATAGTTTTTGATACTGTTTAACTAGTGCATTTTTTGGTTCTGTTGCGATTTTTACTAATGCCTCTTTATCTAAATCTTTAAGTGTTGCAATTATTGGTAATCTTCCTATAAACTCAGGTATTAAACCATATTTTAATAAGTCTTGTGGTAAAAGTTCTTGGAAAATTTCGTATTTGTTAATTTCCTTTTGACTTTCTATCTTAGTTCCAAAACCTATACTCTTTTTACCTGTTCTATCTTTTATTATATTTTCTAATCCTTCAAATGCTCCACCACAAATAAATAAAATATTTTCAGTATTTATTTGTATCATTTCTTGGTTTGGATGTTTTCTTCCTCCCTGAGGTGGAACTGATGCTATTGTGCCTTCAATTATTTTTAATAAAGCTTGTTGTACTCCTTCTCCGGCTTACATCTCTTGTAATTGATAAGTTTTCAGATTTTCTTGTTATTTTATCAATTTCATCTATATATACTATACCTTTTTCAGCTTTTTGAATATCTCCATCTGCTGCTTGAATAAGTTTTAATAAAATGTTTTCAACATCTTCTCCAACATATCCAGCTTCTGTAAGTGTTGTTGCATCGGCTATTGCAAATGGAACATTTAAAATCTTTGCAAGTGTTCTTGCAAGAAGAGTTTTTCCACATCCTGTTGGTCCTAAAAGTAATATATTACTTTTTTGAATTTCTACTTCATCTTTATCTTTTTTGTCGCTTTCTTCATGAGCTATTCTTTTATAATGATTATATACTGCTACTGACAATGTTCTTTTTGCTTCTTCTTGTCCTATTACATAATCATCTAGTATCTTTTTTATTTCTTTTGGACTAGGTATTTTGTCTAAGTCGTTTAAAGTGTATCCTACATCTTCATCTTCATAAACTTCTGCAGCTATTATGCTTGTACAAAGGTCTACACATTCATCACAAATATATACACCTGGACCTGCAACTATTTTTTTTACACTTTCCTGAGATTTTCCGCAAAATGAACATCTTACACTTTTAGGTATATCGTTTTTTGCCATAACTTACTCCCTTCACTCTACATTCTTTTATCCATAATTCCATCAATTAATCCATATTCTAAAGCTTCTTGTGCTGACATATAGTGGTCTCTCTCTGTATCTCTTTCTATTGTTTCAATTGATTGACCTGTTTTTTCACTTAATAATTTATTTAATTTTGCTCTTGTTCTTATCATGTGATCTGCATGTATCTTAATTTCGGTCGCTTGACCTGAAATTCCACCACCTTGACCACCTATTAATGGTTGATGTATTAATATTTCAGAATTTGGTGTTGCAAATCTTTTTCCTTTTTCACCGTTTGCTAGAAGTACTGCTCCAAAACTTGCAGCTAATCCAACACAAATTGTTGTTACTGGGCATTTAATGTAGTTCATTGTATCTACAATTCCCATTCCGTCTGTTATTGAACCTCCTGGTGAATTTATATATAAAAATATTTCTTTATCTGGATCTTCTGATTCCAAAAATAACAATTGTGCTATTACTAAGCTTGCAGATGTTGGATTTACATCTTCTCCTAAAAATATAATTCTATCTTTTAATAATCTTGAGAATATATCATAAGATCTTTCGCCTTTGCTTGTTTGTTCGATTACATAAGGCACTAAACTATTTTTTTCTAACATATTATTTCCTCCTTTAAAATCTGCAATCTGTCAAAAAGAAACGTCTCTTTTGACAGATTATAAACAAAAAAGTTGGTAATGAATTTCTTTTTTGTTTTTCACCCCAACCTTTCATTATTTATTATTTCATTTTTGCATTTTTAACTAAAAATTCTAAAGCTTTTTCAGACTCTAATCCATTTTTTATGTATTTTCTTACATTTTCATTTTCCATAAATTCTTTGTCATCTGATTTTCCATAATTTTTAGCCATTTCTTTCATTTTTTCTACTATTTCATCTTCTGTTGCTTCTATTTTTTCAGCTTTTATTACTGCTTCTAACATTAATCTTGATTTTATAGCTTCTATTGCTTGAGGTTCATATTCTTTTTTAACTTCTTCAGCTGTTTTACCCATCATTTGAAGATATTGTTCAAGTTTTAATCCTTGATATGAAAGTTTTGTTTCAATATTTCTTAGCATATCTTCTGTTTCTGTTTCTATCATTCCAGATGGAATATCAACTTTTACGTTTTCGCATACTGCTTTAATAACTGCATCTTCTGTTTCATATTTTTGTCTTTGTTCATTGTCTTTTTCTAATCTATCTTTGATGCTTTTCTTTAATTCTTCTAATGTATCAAATTCACTAACATCTTTTGCGAATTCGTCATCTAATTCTGGTAATTCTTTCTTTTTAATTTCATGAACTTTTACTTTAAATGTTGCATCTTTTCCAGCTAAGTCTTTTGAGAAGTATTCTTCTGGGAATTTAACATTAATATCTCTTTCTTCATCAATTTTCATTCCAATTATTTGGTCTTCAAATCCAGGGATAAATGTGTTGCTTCCTATTTCTAATTCATGTCCTTCAGCTTTTCCACCTTCAAATGCTTTTCCATCTACGAAACCTTCAAAGTCTATTACTGCAATATCACCTTTTTCTACTGGTCTATCTTCAATTGATATTAATCTTGAATTATGTTCTTGCATGTGTCCTAATTCATGATTGATGTCTTCGTCTGATACAGTATACTCTATTTTTGGTATTTCTATACCTTTGTATTTTCCAAGTTCTGCTTCTGGCTTTGTTTGGAATATTGCTGTAAATATTAAGTCTTTTCCTTTTTCTATTTGTTTTACATCTATATCTGGTCTGCTTACTGCTTCGATGTTATTTTCTTTTAATGCTTCTTCTAATTCAGCTGGAACAACTTCATTGAATGCATCTTCGTAGAAAATTTCTTTTCCATAATATTTTTCTACTATATTCATTGGTGCTTTACCTTTTCTGAATCCAGGTATATTAAAATATTTTGCACTTTGGAAATATACTTTTTTTATTGCTTCATCAAATTTTTCAGCTTCTATTGTTAATTCTAATTTTACCTCATTTGCTTTTTCTGTTTTTTCAACTTTACATTTCATTGTTTATTCAATCCTTTCATAATTTATATAGCTTATATATTATACCATATTTTTCCTAATTT
This sequence comes from uncultured Clostridia bacterium, assembly GCA_934154445.1. Lineage (GTDB taxonomy): Bacteria > Bacillota > Clostridia > TANB77 > CAG-508 > CAG-269. Next base: position 101,820 of record CAKPGC010000003.1, on the reverse strand, counting down.
GCAAGGATTTTTTTATAATTTTCGAAAAATACTTGTTTTTTTTATTTTTTTATGATAAACTTATAAACAGTCAATTTATTAAAAAAAATTAGGAGGTGCAAAGATAATGGCTAAATGTGCAGTTTGTGGTAAATCACAAAGTAATGGAAATAAGCTTAGCATTACTCGTTCACATATAAGTAAAAGAAGTCCAAGAACTTGGAAACCAAATTTAAGAAGTGTTAAAGCTATAATGGAAAACGGTGAAACTAAAAGAGTTCACGTTTGTGCAAAATGTTTAAAAGATGGTAAAGTAAAAAGAGCATAAGCTCTTTTTTTGTTATTCTATATACTAAAAAAGACCGCAATAGCGGTCTTTTAAAATGTTATTCCAATAATATCTTTATGTTTTCTTCGTTTCTAAATGCACGTAGAACTTTCAGGCTTAAATATCCAGAGAACTTTTGGATTAAATCTTTAACAGAAATATCTTCTTTTAAAATAATCATACCATCTTTTTCTATAAATAAAAACATATCTGAATATTCATAAAAAAAAGCATAGGTTTTATCTCTTGATAATAATAATGTTGAGCTAATTCCATTGTTATTTAATTCACTAACAATATTATTGCCAAAAGATTCTATTTTTTGTATTGGCAATACCCGTTTTCCTGTTTTTTCTAAATAGCTCACAAATGCATTTCCTACTAAGTCATCAATTTCAATATAAATCATATAACATCTCTCCTTTTCTTTTTAACTTGTTGAATTCATGCTTTTATATTAAGCCTCCCTGTGTTGCTTCATTAGGAGATAATTAATATTTAGTGTCTTTATATTAACATATATTCTTTAGATTTTCAATCATTTTTTGTATTTTAAAATTTAAAAATGGAGATAGTTATCAATCTCCATTTTCTAATCTTTAATTCCAAAAATCAATTTTACGAATCCTCGCAAAAATTTAGGAACTTTTTTCACAACTATAGTCATATGTAATACCCTCCTTTTTTAACAAGCCAGCCACATCAACCCCACACACGCAAGAGCTACACCTATTATAAATAGCCAACCTGTAAGTGGAAGCAATAATACTAACAATATTCCTAGTCCTATTCCTATAAGTATAACTCCTATTGTTTTTTTTAGTGCACAAAACATATTATTACCTCCTTCTTTTTTATATATTATATTAATGTAAATGCTTTATTGTTCCTTTTTTATGTTACTTCATATTATAGTTGTTGATTTTTCATTATTTTACTTATATAATATTATTAGATGTTTTATTTAAGTGAGGAATTTATATGAAAAAAAATGAAATAATAGATTTTATTGAGATATTGAAAAAAACTTATCCTGATGCAACTTGTAGCCTTGACTTTGAAACACCTTTTCAAATTGTAGTTGCAGTAATGCTTTCTGCTCAATGTACAGATGAAAGAGTAAATAAAACTACACCTGCTCTTTTTAAAAGATGTAAAACTATTCAAGATTTTGCGGATATAGATATTAGAGAATTAGAAGAAATTATTCATCCCTGTGGATTTTATAAAAATAAGGCTAAAAATATTAAGCTTTGTGCAAAACAAGTTTTAGAAAATTTTAATGGTAAAGTTCCTGATAATATGGAAGAATTACAAAGTTTAGCTGGTATTGGTAGAAAATCTGCTAATGTTGTTATGCTTGAAGCATTTAACAATCCTCAAGGCATTGCTGTAGACACTCATGCCAAACGAGTTTCTAATTTGATAGGTTTATCTAAAGAATCTGATCCTGTTAAAATTGAACAAGATTTACTTAAAATTTTTCCTAAAGAATATTTAAAAGATATTAATCATTTATTTGTTTGGCATGGTAGAAATACTTGTGTCGCTAGAAAACCTAAATGTGATTCTTGTAGCGTAAGAAATTTTTGTAAACATTATAAAAATAGTTACGAAAAATGATTTTTCGTAACTATTTTTTTATATATTTCACAACTTCTATATTACTATTTTTACTTCTTTTTACCATCTGATTATAAATTTTATCTCTTAAATTTTGTTGTTTTTCTTTAATTGTAACACATTCTTTATCAGGAAAAAAAGGGCCATCAATATAAGAAACTATTTTGACATTATCATTATTCTTTCCATATCTTTGATATGTATTTGTAACACAAAATGCTGGCACTTCTAATTGAACTGGATATTTAAAAGATACACCTTTAAAAGGTCTTATTTTTGTATAATATGGCCATATATGTGCTTCTGGAAATATTGTTATAGAATACCCTTGTTTTATTCTTGTTTCAATTGTATTTAAGAAATTTTTCATTGCTTCTTTATTGCTTGGAATTGGAATTGCTCCTAGCATTTGAACAGCATTTCCTAAATATTTCATAGATACATTCTCAGGATTAACTATTAGATAATTTATTTTAGGAAATACTGCATTACTTATTAAAAATGTGTCAGCAAAAGCCTGTGTATGATTCCCATATATAAAATACCCTTGTTTCTTATATAACTTTAGTTTTTCTTTTCCTATAATCTTTGTTTTAAATTTTATTTTAGCATACAGAAATTTTATTGGAAGACTTATTACATTTTGCAAAAGGAATGCAGATGCATTCCATATTATGTTTTTGTGTATATATTTATAATTTTCGTCTATTTTCCTAGGTTCAATTTTTGCTGATGAAAATTCGTCATTTAATTCGTCTTCATAATAAATAATCTTTTTATTTTCCATTTATTACTTTTTCCTTTACAGTTGTATATTCTAATGGAATTCCATAGAACTCTTCATATATATTTTTCCATATTTCAAAGTTTTTATTTAGCATCTTTTCTGTTTTTTCTCTTTGTGTTAAATTTTCATCAGGATAAATAGGTTCTGCTATGTTTACAGTATACTCTTGAATTGGGTATCCATCATTTCCAATTATATTACTATCATTCATTGTTATAAATATTGGTATGACTGGTACATTATTTCTCACGGCCATTTTAAATGCTCCATGTTTCAATGGCTTTGGTTTTCTATAATTCCACCACATACTTTGTTCTGGATATATTAAAATAAAATCCCCTTTTTGCAATAAAGTATCAACTGCTTTCATAAATTCAACCATTGTTCTTTTATTTGAACTTAAAGGTAATGTATCGCAATTTCTAAATAAAAATCCATAAAGTCCTGGAAAATTAGTATAATTTCCTTCTCTTATTACTTTATATAATTTTTTTTCTTCTATTTTTCCTGATAACCTGAATACTTTTTCTATTGTAAAACAATCAAACGGATTAAAATGATTACATGTTACTATTGCTCCTGTTGATACATTTTTTAAATTTTCCATTCCTCTTATTTCTTTAATGATCAATTTATTATTTTTTAATAAATTATCTAAAAAACGTTCTCCCACTTCATTTGCAAATACTCGTTTTATTTTACTTGTCATTTTTTTTCTTAAGTAGTCTATATTTTCTGGTGTTAGGACAATTGTAGGTGGATCATTTTCAGCATCAACGTCAAATTTTCCTTCTCTTTCAAGTTCTTCTATTTTGTTTAATACTTCTTGTCTATATTGTGATTTTTCTATTACTTCTTGACTTTCATATCGCTTGTTTCTTCTTGATATTGTTAATAATTTTTTTGCCTTCATCAAACTATCTCCTATTTATTCTATCATCGCCTACGCAATCAGCTTCTTTTTTAGCTAATTCTATAAGTTTTGCACTGCTAGCATCATCTTTTTCTTTGTCTTCTTCTGTATAGTTTTTTCCAAATTCTTTTATTTTATCATAAAATTCGGTTTTTTCTGCATATTTCCAAAAATACTTTTGATATGGAACATCATCAAAATACCAAGGTTTAGCTCCTAAATTATAATGTATAATTTTTACATCTTCATTGCTTTCACCCATAATTGGCATTCTATTCCATGAATAGTCTAATATTTTTACTCTACCTTTGCATAGTCTATTTAAATAATCTTGATCTTGAGCAACCTCAAATTTTATTTTTTCTAGTAAATATAAAAATTTTTCTTGAAATTTGTACTTTCTTAATTCTTCTAAATTCATTACAAGTATTCCGGCATTAAAATACTTATTATAGTCACTAACTCCAACAACTTTCTCCACATATTCCTGAAATATTGGAATTGTTTGAACAGCACCATCTGGAACTGCTGCTATTAAGTTGTCTTCAATTTTTTCATTATATAAATCTGCCACATCTCCTAAAATTGCTGTATCACTATCTAAATATATAGCTTTGTTATATTGTGGATAAAGCTCTGGTATAAATAATCTAAAGTATGTTGTATTTGAAAAATAATTACGCGTGTAAAGTTTTCCCTTAATTTCTTGTAATTGAGTATTTAAATCAACAAATTCTATGGTAATATTTTCTTTTTCATATTTTTTTATTTTTAACATGTTTTTTTCTGATACGTTTGTATATAATATTTTTATGGCATAATTATTTTTTTCAGTTGAGTTATCTATTAATGATTGTAATGATACAGCTAAAAATGGTATATATCCATCATCAACTGCAAAAAATACTGGTATCTCTTTCAATTCTTTATTCATGTATTTTTTCCCCTTTTCTTATTTCAAATTCTTTTTTTAATTTTACGTATTCTTCTAAATCATTATCAAAAGCATGACATTTTAAGACTTTATGAATTTCTTCTATTTGCCATTGTTTATAATTTTCTGTATGTGGATATGGTATCCATAATAGTCTTTTACAAAAATGACATATTACTGTATCTTTCTTATTAAATTTTGATTGTTCATTATATATTCTAGGCAATAATTTTTTCTTGGTTGTTGCTCTATATATCGCATCTTGATCTGCAAATAACATTTTTTTATTTTTTATTAAATCTCTTGCTTTTTCTAAGAGTCCTGTCTGTTTAATTTGTTGCATATTTAATAATAACATTCCTGCATTTATATAATCTGGCCATATAAATATAGAACCATATTTTTCCTTTACTGCAGCATATTCATAATCAGTAATATCTGTATTATATAATTTTGATATGTCATCTCCTGCCATCATATCAATATCAAGATATAATATTTTGTCTGGAATTTCTGGAACTAAATCTGCAAGCAATCTTAATAATGTATATGGTGTACAATATGCATTTTCATTTTTGCATTTTCCAAATTCCTTTTCATATAAATCTGTAACATCTATTTTTATTACACTATTTTTTGGATTCTTTGTTTTTATAACTGTATCTAAAAACTCTATTTGTTCATCATTAATTGATGTATATTCAGTTTTTATTCTAGTAAGATCCATTGTAAATATATAGCACTTTACTTCTTCTTTTGTTTTATTTGTTATTGAAATAAGTTCTGTAAGCGCTCCATCAAATACCTTTTCATTTCCACATAAAAGTAAATTCATAATTTTCCCCTATTACTTCTTTAATATATCTTATTATATATTATAATTCTTCTTTTTTCAACATTTTTTTCTTTTTTAACATATTTATTGCTGTTATTATAGCACTAATTATTACTAACAAGTAAAAGCTTATTCCTCTATTTAGTAGCATTGCTCCACTAATCATATTTTTAGAAAATATTGATTTGTATATTTCTATAAATCCGCCCTCTGTAACTCCTACAGCTCCAGGTGATGGTATTCCTGAAACTGTTGCATATAAAATTGATTGTATCGTTACTATTTCTATGAAATTGTGTTCACTTAATCCAAATGAACAATACACCCAATATGATACACTATAAAATGCTATAAATTGAATATATGTTGTTAATAAAATTTTTACTATTACTAATTTATTATTTTTTATATAATCACTACTGTTTTGATATTTTGCAAGTTCTTCTCCTAACTTAGCTTGTTTATTTTCTATATTTTTAACTTTTAATTTTTTCATTATTTTTATAATAATATTAATCAGTTTGTTTAGTAGCTTTTTTGAAAAAATCGCTATTAATAATAATGTAAGTGCAGCTGCATTTAATGTTATTCCTAATATAAATAATAATATTAATGTATTGTTTAAATATTTATAGTTAAATATAACACTTATTAATGCTATAGAAATGGTTACAACTTGCATACTGCTTAAATTTATTAAGAGAGCCAGTGTTGAATTTGCAACAGATATTTCGTCTTTATACATAAAATATATTTGCATTGGCTGTCCTCCACTTGCTGCCGGTGTTATACTACTGAAGAAAAAACCTATTAATGCATATTTTATATTTTTCCAAAATGTTGTTTTTTCATTTAAGTTTCTTAAGGTTCTCCCAATATTTATTGCTTCACATATAATATATACACACATACATAATGAAGCAATTAATATATATTGTATTTTTACATTTCCCAGTATTGAATATATTTCTGTTATATTTTGATCTTTTAAAATTATATAAAATGTTAATATTATAAGTAATATAAAAATTACTAAATTTCTTATAGTTTTTTTCATTTTCTTTTCTTCCATCTTTTTATTTTCCTGTATATTATCTTGTATTTTTTCTATTTTGTCAACTATATTAACTATACTAATATTTTAAAATTTTTATTGATTTTTTTTATTATATATGTTATATATTTGAGATATATAATTAAAGGAGGTATTTTTTATTTCAAACTTATTTAGAAAATTTATTTTTATAATTATTTTATTTTCAATCTTTGTATCTTTATTTTTTATCCCAATTATTCAAAGTGGTAATTTTAATCTTTCTAATTTTCCAAAAAAAGATTTTGTAAGTCTCAATCCTGATGGATTTGTTTGGCCAATACCTGGTTATACTAGTATAAGTTCATATTTTGGAAAAAGGAATGTTCCAACAAGTGGAGCTTCAAGTTTTCATTATGGAATTGATATTCCTGCACCAGAAGGTACAAAACTAATCGCAATTGCTGATGGTAAGATTATTTTTTGCAACTTTTTGGGTGCCGGTGGTTTTACTATTACTCTTTCTTTTAGTAATTATAAAGTAACCTATTGTCATGTTTCACCTAATTATATAGTTTCTGTTGGCGATGTTGTCAAACAAGGACAAATTATCGGTTATGTTGGCCCTAAATATGTTTATAATGTTCCCGGAAATTCATATTCAGATGGTTCTGGTAATCCCACAAATGGTGCAACTACTGGGTGTCATCTTCATCTACGGTTTTAGAATTAATGATGAATATGTTAATCCTTTAAATCAATTTTAAAAAAGAGGGATTTTTAGGTAGTACCCATTAAATCCCTCTTTTTTATTTACATATCGTCTTCTTCGTTAGAATCTCCACAACCTGCACATCCATGGCAATATCCTGAACATTCATTGTCTTCATCTAAATCTCCTGACCAATCTAATTCAATTATATTTTTACATTCTGGGCATTCAACTTCTTTTTTATCCTCATCTACATCTATAACAAATTCATGTTCACAATAAGGACAAATAATTTCAAAATCAAATCCTTCATCAGAATATATATCTCTTTCCATACAGTCAATTACTTGTTGCATTTTTGACATTTTTTCTGTCATTATTTGCTGATTTTCTTTTATTTCTTTAATTTCTTTTAAAAGATTTTCAATTTGTTGATTTAAATCACTCATATTGTTAATAATCCTTTCTATTGATTATACTCTTTCCATGTATTCGCAAGTTCTTGTATCTATTCTTAGTATATCTCCTATGTTAACAAACATTGGAACTTGTAATTCTAATCCAGTTTCTAATGTAGCTGGTTTTCCAGATGTTGTTGTAGTGTTTCCTGCAAATCCTGGTTCTGTATATGTAACTTCTAATTCAACAAATATTGGTGGTTCTACTGCAAATACTTTTCCTTTATAAGATAATATTGAAACTTCCATGTTTTCTTTTAAATATTTTAAACAATCTCCTAATGTTTCTTTATTTAAAGGCATTTGATCATAAGTTTCGTTATCCATAAAATAGTATAAATCTCCATCTGCATATAAATATTGCATTGTTTTTCTTTCAATTTCTGCTCCTGGATATTTATCTGATGGGTTAAAAGTTTTTTCCAATGTTGCTCCTGTTATTACATTTTTTAATTTTGTTCTTACAAATGCTGATCCTTTTCCTGGTTTTACATGTTGGAATTCTACTACCCTAAATACATTTCCTTCCATTTCAAATGTTGTTCCATTTCTAAAATCTCCTGCTGAATATACTCCTGCCATTTTAATTTCTCCCTTCTCTTTTTCTGATACTGTTAATTTTTATTTTAATACTTTTTATATTTTACTATAAATTACTGGAAAAATCAACCCTTATATTATAATATAATTTTTCTCAGATTTTGTTAGACTTATACAACCAAATTTTGTAATTTGAACTGTATCTTCAATTCTTACTCCAAATTTTCCTGGAATGTAAATACCAGGTTCATCAGTAACTACCATATTGTCTCTTAAAAATGTATCATTTCTATAGCTAATATAAGGTGGTTCATGAATTTCAAGTCCAACTCCATGTCCCAAACTATGAATCAAATCATATCCATTTAATTTAAAATCATTTTCTACCATTTTAGTAACCTGCCTTGTACTTGCTCCATCTTTGTATTGGTCAAGTGCAAATTTTTGATTATTCAATACTAAGTCATATACTTTTTTCATTTCTTCTGTTGGTTCACCTATAAAAAATGTTCTTGTCATATCTGAACAATATCCATTTACTTTACATCCCATATCTATTGTTATAATATCTTTTTCTTGAATTTTTCTGTCTGTTGGTACTGCATGTGGTTTTGATGAATTTTCTCCTGAAGCTACTATTGTTTCAAATGATACACCTTCTGTCCTTTCATGATAATAGTCTTCGATTTCTTTGGCTATTTGTTTTTCTGTCATTCCAGGTTTTATATAACTTAAAATATATTTAAAACAATCATCTGTTATATTACAAGCTTTTATTATGTCACTTAATTCTTCTTCATCTTTTATCATTCTTTGCTTTTCTATTATATATTCGGTTTCAACAAAATTATTTATTTTATATTTCCTGATATATTCTTTATATGTTGCATAAGATATATAGTGTTCTTCAAATCCTACATTTTCACAAAACATAAAAAAGTTTTCGTAATCATCTTTTGATACATCATTTACATCATATACTATAATCTCATCAAATAGTGTTAATATTCCGTGAACATGTTCTATGTATCTTCCATCTGTTATATATATATTCTCTTTTGGTGTAATTATTAATGTTCCCTCTGCTTCTATTTTTGTTAAATATTTAATATTTATAGGATTTGATATTATCATTCCTTGTAAATTTAGGCTCGACATTTTATTTCTTAGCCACTGTAACTTTGAATTCATTTAAAACTCCCCCTTTATGACTTTTTGTCATAAAATCATCATATTTAATATAGTCCTAAAGTAAATATTTCTAATAATATATTTTTTATTATTTCAAATGGTACAAAAATACTTATAAATGTTCCTAGAACTATGAATGGTCCAAATGGTATGTATTCATCAATTTTTCTAATTTTAGTAATTAATAATATTATACTTAATATTGCTCCTATTAAAAATGATAATAATGTTATGGTTATTATATTTGATAATCCAAAATATAATCCTAATGCTCCCATTAGCTTTACATCACCAAATCCCATGGCTTCTTTTCCATATACTACTCCGCCCTATAAGTGTGATTAGTAAGAAAATTCCTCCACCTGCTAACATTCCAAGTGCCATATTTATTGTTATTGCAACATCTGATAATCCATATAAAAATGCTATTATTAATCCTATTTCAAACATTGTTAAATTTAATCGATTTGGAATTATTTGAAGCTTATAGTCTATTACAAATGCAGATAACAACATTGGAGTTAATATCATAAATTTTATTAAATCTAAATTTGCTATAAATGTGTTTTTTATACCATAAAAATATATTAATGCTACATAAATTGCTGATGTTATAAGCATTAATATGTAGTTTGGCTTAAATTCAGCAAAGTATTCTGTAAATATTTCTCTTGAAAATACCTTTTTATATTCAGGTAATCTTTTATTCATCCAGTCTACAAACATACCAACAAAAAGTCCGATTATTGCTGCAACTGCATAGTACAATATGTGTGTTTCATTAATATACATCTTTATTTTTCTCCTCATTTGTTTTATATTTATTTTTTATTTTATTTTCAATTGGTCGTTTCCAAGCAGTGTACCAATAGTCTTTTTTATTATTTATTGGGTCTACAAGAATTGTGAACATTTTACTTCTATTTCCACCTAATACATCTGTAAATATTTGATCTCCAACAACAGCTATATTTTCTGGTTTTATGTTTGTTTCTTTTTGTATATATCTGAATCCTCTTTTGAGTGGTTTCATCGCAAAATTTTTATATGGTACATCCAGCTTTTTTGCTACTTTTTCAACTTTTTCTTTATTATTTGTATTTGATAATATATATAGTTTTATTCCCTGTCCTTTCATTTCTTTTGTCCAACTTACTATATTTTCTGATAAATTTTGATAATAGTCTATAAGTGTATTGTCGACGTCCAATATTAGTAATTTTATTTTATTTTTTATTAATGTTTGTATCGTTATGTCTTCAACTTTTTTTAAATATATATTAGGATATAATTTTTTCATTTTTTCCTTCTCTTTCTTTAGTTTTCTGCTTAAATAATATTATCAATATGTTGTTTGATTGTCAAGAGAAAGTACAGATTTAAAATTAATTTATTACTTCTCTTTTGAAAACTTGAAATTTAATATTAAAAAAAATCCTCAGTTATTCTGAGGATTTTCTTATTTTCTTATTTCTATTCCTTTATTTTCTAGATCTTTTATAATATTATCTAAAATACTATTAATTTCATCATCATTTAAAGTTCTATCTGGTGTACCAAATGTTAATGCGTAAGCAATACTTCTTTTATTACAATCAATATTTTTACCTTCATAAACATCGAATACATTTATATCTAATAGTAGCTTTCCGGCTTTTTTCTTAATTAACATTTCTACTTCTTTTGATGTCATATTTTTGTCAACTAATAATGCTATATCTTTTTTAACAACTGGGAATTTTGAAATTTCTTTAAATTTCATTTTTCCTACTCTTTTTGCTAATAATTTGTCTAAGTTGATTTCCATTACATAAACCGCTTCTTTTTCTACTGATGGATGTATTCTTCCCACGATTCCAACAATATCATTATTTACTGATATTTCTGCTGTTTGACCTGGATGGAATTCTACTGGTATTTGTTTTGGTAATACAAAGCTGTATCTTCCTGCATATCCTAAATAGTCTAATAGTTCTTCTGTTACACCTTTGATGTCATAGAAATCAACATTTTTGCTATGTCCTATTCCTTCATAATATTTACCTGTCATTAAAGCACAAATTTTTTGATTTTCTCCATATTCTTCGCCTTTTTTCCAGAATCCTTTTCCAATTTCGAAAAGACAAACATCTTTGTTTTCACGTGCTTTGTTGTATTCATAAATTTTGTATAATGATGGTATCATGCTATATCTTAATGTGTTTCTTTCTTCTGTTATTGGGTCTAATAGTTTAACTTCTTCAAATTCGTCTGTTGTAAATTTGTGAACATCCTTATCATTTATTAATATGTATGACAATGTTTCATTTAGTCCCATATTTGACATTTTTGTTCTTATTTTTCTTTCTGTTTTGTCTAAATGTCCCATTCTCATTGGAACTACTGGTAGTTTGCCTTGTATATTGTCAACTCCATAAATTCTTCCAACTTCTTCTATTAAATCTGCTCTAATTGATATATCTATTCTTCTTGTTGGTACTGTTACGATAACTGTATCTTCTTTTGCATCTGTTTTGAAGTCTAATTTTCTAAATACATCAACAATGTCTTCTTTTGATATGTTTGTTCCTAACACATCATTTATTTCTTTATATGATATTTCAATTACTTTTTCTTCATTTTTTGTAACATCATATTTTACAATTCCTGTTTCAATTTCTGCATCTGCATATTTTTGTAATAATGTACATGCTCTTTCCATTGCCATATAAGTTCTTGCTGGGTCTAAGCCTTTTTCAAATCTGTTACTTGCTTCACTTCTTAATATTTTATTTGATGTTTTTCTTACTTTTACTGAATCAAATATTGCTGATTCGATTATTACATTTTTAGTTGTTTCTTCAACTTCTGTGTCTAATCCACCCATCACGCCTGCTAAACCAATAGCTTTAGTTCCATCTGTTATAACTATGTCGTCATTTGATAAAGTTCTTTCTGTGTTATCTAGTGTTGTTAATTTTTCTCCATCTTCTGCCATTCTAACAACTATTTTGTTGCCTAAATTATCTGCATCATAGAAGTGTAGTGGTTGACCTAGTTCTAACATTACATAGTTACTGATGTCTACAACATTGTTTATTGGTCTAATTCCACAAGCGATTAGTCTGTTTTTGATGAATTCTGGACTTTCTTTTATTGTTACATTTTTAGCTTTTTTTGCTAAGAATAATTTACAATTTTCAGTATCAACTCCAACAGAAAATTCTTTATTTACATCTTCTCCACTTTCTTTGTATCCATATTCAACTGGTTTTACTTTTTTATCATAAATTGCTCCTAATTCATAAGCCATACCTAAAATGCTTAATAAATCTCCTCTGTTTGCAGTTAATTCAAAATCAATAACACTATCATCTAATTCCATATATTTAATTGGGTCACCACCAACTGGTGCATCCGCTGGTAATTCATGTATTCCATTTTTATCTGCTTCAGATAAGAATTTTTTGTCAATTCCTATTTCATATAAAGCACATAACATACCATTTGATTCTTGACCTCTTATCATACCCTTTTTAATTTTGAAATCTCCTGGAAGTTCTGCTCCAACTTGTGCAACAATTACTTTTATGCCTTTTCTGGCATTTGGTGCACCACAAACTATGTTTAATATTTCACTTCCTATATCAACTTTGCATAGATGTAAGTGGTCAGAATCTGGATGCATTTCGCATTCTTTTATTTCTCCTATTACTAATTTTGTTGCATTTACTAATTTTTCCGCTGAATCATATTCGTTTCCAGCTTTAGTCATTGCTTCTGCTATATCTTTTACGCTTAATTCGTTATCTAAATCTATATAATCTTTTACAAAATTTAAACTTAAATTCATTTTCTAATCTCCTTCCAATTTCTAATTTTCAAAAGAAACTATAATTTTTTATATTATAAAATTAAATCACTATTCTTTTAATTATTCTTCGTCCTTTCTGTCAAATTGTGATAGAAATCTTACGTCGTTTGTATATAAATATCTCATATCAGTAATTCCATATCTAAACATAGCTAATCTATCAATTCCAGTTCCAAATGCAAAACCACCAAATTTTTCTGGGTCGTATCCATTCATTTTTAAAACATTTGGATGAACAATTCCTGCTCCTAAAACTTCTATCCAGCCTGTTTGTTTACATAGGTTACATCCTTTTCCACCACATTTAAAACATGTTACATCTACTTCATAAGATGGTTCTGTAAATGGGAAGTAACTTGGTCTAAATCTCAAATCTAAATTTGCTCCTATTATCTTTCTAACAAATACCTCTAATGTACCTTTTAAATCTGCTAAAGATACGTTTCTTTCTTTTTTGTCTATAACTAATCCTTCTATTTGATTGAATTGATGTGAATGTGTTGCATCGTCTTCTCTTCTATATGTTTTTCCACAAGTTATCATTCTTATAGGTGTTTTTTCTGTATTAGCCATCATTGTTCTTGCTTGAACTGCTGATGTTTGTGTTCTTAACAAATATTCATCTGTTATATAAAAACTGTCTTGCATATCTCTTGCAGGATGCCCTTTTGGAAGATTTAATCTTTCAAAACAATATTCATCATTTTCAAGTTCTGGTCCTGTTACTACGTCATACCCCATAGAAACAAATAGATCTTCCATATCCTCAATTATTCTATTTACTGGATGTAGGCTTCCTCTTTTCATTTTTTTACTAGGAAGTGTAATGTCTATTTTTTCTGTTTCTAATTTTTTGTTTAATTCCTCGGTTTTAAATTTTTCTTCACTTTCTTGTATTAATTTTTCAACTTCATCTCTTACTTCATTTACTAGACTTCCAATTATTGGTCTTTCTTCTGGAGATAGTCCTCCCATTCCTCTCAATACCGCTGTAAGTTCACCTTTTTTTCCTAAGTATTTTACTCTTATTTCATTTAAAGTTTTTAAATCTTTGGCTTCTTTGATTTCTTCTACTGAAGTATTTTTGATTTTTAAAATTTCTTCTTTCATTTTTATCTCCCTTCTTTTATAATAATTTACAACTTAAATCAGATGACTATTATATGTTTTGAATGCATATCAAAAAATCCACTTCATCCTACATATATAGGACGAAATGGATTCTATTCCGTGGTACCACCTAATTTTATTAGTTTTTACTAACCTCATTTTTAGTTTTAACGGTTCAACCGCTTCTTTTTACTTAAACAATATACTTGTTCAAAAGAAGTCCTAAAAAGTGAAATTTCTATATACTTTTATTTAAACATCTCTCAGCCTAGGATGTTCTCTCTTTAAAATAAGTTTAATATATATACTTTGCTTTTTAATCGGATTTATTTCATTATATGTATTATATTAACATGAATTTACTTATTTTACAAGTTTTTTTTAAAATTTTATATAACATTTGATAAATATAAAGGAGTATTTGCATAAAATGCAAATACTCTGCTTTTGAAACATACTACTACTTTTTAGAATTTTCACATTTCTGATTTCCTACAGTACAGGAAGTCTTACATGCTGACTGACATGATGTTTGGCATTCTCCACATCCACCATGTTTAACACTATTTTTTAGTGTTTTTCCTTCAATAGTTTTTACATGTTTCATTTCTGTTTCACCACCTTTTATAAAAATGTGCGTGGTTTCTAGTTACAAATACTAAATTTTTAGTATCTTGAATAGTATATATTAAAATTATATTCTTGTCAAAATTATTCAAAAATAATTGACAAAATTCTATCAAAGATATATGATTTTAACATATTAAAAAAAAATTAAAAGGAGGATTTGTTATGTTAAAAAACAAAACAAAAATAATTGCATTTTTCCTTGTGTTATTTTTACTATTTTCTACAACTTTTGTTTTTGCAGATAACGAAACTAGTGAAGAAGATGGAATTATGCCTATATCAGAAGAAACTGAAACTAATGCAATAGAAGAAGATGTTATTGATGTAACTTCTGATGAACAATCTCAAGAAGATTCTTACAAAAAAAGTGATGTATATCTTTCAGGTGATAATATTACAATAGATTACACTATAGATGGAAACTTATTTGTTATTGCTGATACAGTTACAATTAATTCTCAAATTGGTGGAGATGCTTTTGTTCTAGCTAAAAATCTTATTATAAATGAAGAAGGATATGTTTATAGCAATCTTTTTACAATTGCCGAATCTATTAATATTAAAGGTATAGTATATGATGTTTTTGCTCTATCACAAGATTTTACAATTTCAGGCGGAGCTGTTTATAGAGATTTAAAAGTTTCTTGTGGTTCTATGACAATCAATGGTGTTGTTGGTAGAAATGCTTTTATAAATTGTAATACTATAAGCTTTAATACAGAAGAAAATTCTAATGCACTTATATATGGTAATTTAAATTATTCTTCTGCTTCAAGAAATGCAATACCAGAAGATGCCGTTTATGGTGAAATAAACTATACTGCACCAAAAACATCTTCAGATGAATCTGTATCATCTATTGTATTAGATTACATTTTAAATTTAGGTGGATTCATTGCATTTGTATTAATTATCTGGTTATTATGTTTAGTATTAGCTCCTAAATTCTTAGCTAATACAAATAAATAT
The DNA here is from genome assembly GCA_934154445.1 of uncultured Clostridia bacterium. Classification (GTDB taxonomy): domain Bacteria; phylum Bacillota; class Clostridia; order TANB77; family CAG-508; genus CAG-269. The sequence goes on along the minus strand of CAKPGC010000003.1, from coordinate 85,925 downwards.
ATTGGAAAGAAAACTTTAAGTGTATTCGGATACGGATTGCTTGCTTTAATTGCAACACCAATCATTTGTATTATATTAATACTTCTACAATTAACTAGTGGAATTTCATTATTCTTATTAGCATTATATGTTTTAGCAGTTATTGTATCAAAATCTTTATTTACAATTTCAGCTAATAATTATGTATGTTCTAAATTGAAAATAACAAAAAAACTTGGAATCTTTGGAATGTTAATTGCATCAGGAATTGTTATTTGGGCAATTACAAAAATCCCTTATATTGGTGGATTAATTTCAGTTATAATTTCAGTTATAGGTTTAGGAATATTAGTTGCTTCTATACTTCCTAAAAAAGCAATAAAAACCGAAAAAGTAAAAGATTAAAAATAATATACAATATTAAAAAAGCAAGAAATTATGGTTTTATCCATATAACTTCTTGCTTTTTATATTATTTTTTTAATTCATCAATTATTATTTTATAATCTTTAGCTATCAAAATAGCTGTTCCTGACACTAATATGTTTGCCCCTGCTTTTTTTACTGCTTCTGCTGTTGTTAAATTTATTCCACCATCAGCCTCTATATCAACCTCAATATTATTATCATTTATATATTTTTTTAATTTTTCAATTTTTCCTACCATATTTGTTAATAGAGTTTGTCCACCTTTTCCTGGCTCAACAGTCATAACCAAAACTAAATGTATATATGGTAAAAATTCATATATTTCTTCTATATCGGTTTCTGGTTTTATACTTAATCCTACTTTGCAATTGTTTTCTTTTATTTTTTTTATATATTTCATAACTTCTTCTTTGTCTTTACATGCTTCATAATGGAATGTTATTATGTTAGGGTCTACTGATGAAAAATCATCTATTGCATCACTTATATTTTCCACCATTAAATGAATGTCTAATGGTAAGTTAGATATTCTTTTTATATATGATGCATATTCTAACATTCTTTTATATGTATTTTTTTCTACAAATTTTCCATCCATAACATCTATATGAAAATAATCTGTTTTTGCTTTTTCTAATCCAAAAAAAGTTTTTGATTCTTCTCCTCTTTTTACTGAAAGTATTGATGTTGAAATTTCTACCATTCTATTCTCTCCCTTAATATTTATATTTTTCTTTTTCTTTTAACTCTTGATATATTTTGCAAAATCTTTCATATCTGCCATTATCTATTTTTCCGTTTTGAATTGCTTGTTTTATTCCACATTTTTCTTCTTTTATATGTGTACATCCCACAAATTCACAATTTTCTATCAATGGCTTGAATTCTTTAAAAAATTTATCTAAATACTTGTATTCGATTTCTGATATGTCAAATGTTGAAAAACCAGGTGTATCTGCTATATATGTATTTTCATCTATTTCATAAATTGCAGTTGATGTTGTTGTATTTTTTCCCTTTTTATTTCTTTGGCTTATTTCTCCTTCTTGTGTAATATTATTTTTAAATATTGCATTTATTAATGTTGATTTTCCAACTCCTGAGTTGCCTGAAAAAGCATTAATATTTCCTTTTAATTCTTCTTTTAAGTCCTCTATTCCCTCTTCTCCTTTTGCAACTGTTTTTATTACTTTATATCCTATTTTTTCATATATTGTTTTTATTTTTTCAAAGTCATGTTTTTTATCCAAATCAGTTTTGTTTAATACTATTATTGATTTTATTCCTAAATATTCTGCAAATGCCAATTGCTTATCTAATAATAGCAAATCCGGTTTTGGATTTTTACTTGATACTACTAATATTAGTTGTGTTATATTACTCATTTTAGGTCTTTTTATGTATGTTGTTCTTGGTAATATTTCTTCTATTATTGCTTTTTTATTTTCTTCATCTAATATTTCTATTTTTACATTGTCCCCTACAACTGGTGTTATCTCTTCCTTTTTTAATCTTCCTCTTGCATTTGCTTCATATATTTTGTTGTTTGCTTTTATTTTATATAGATTTGATATATTTTCTATTATTAACCCTTGCATTATTCCTCCGATATTTTTTACTATTATAAAGCTTGGAAATATACTATTTCCAAGCTCTCACTATAATTTATTCTGCTGTGTATGAGTTTACATTGCTATAACTTAATGTATAACCACCATCATTTTTCAAAACTCCGTCTATATAAACTTTAATTGTTGTAGTTCCTGTTCCTTTTGCATTTCCAACAGAAATTGATGTTTCTGAAGCTTTTACTTTTTGTGAATATATTACATCATTTCCAACAGTAACCTTTAATTGAACATCTTTTACTTGTTGTATTTCTTCTCCATTTTCATTTTTTACAGTTTCTGTTATATTTCCATCAAGTAAAGATTTTACATTTACTGTTATTGGAACAGTTTTTACTTCAGCTAATTTATTTACTGTTATTGTCACTGTTGTTCCTTCGTCTATAACTTTTCCTACTTCTTCATTTTGCTTTAATACAATTCCGTTGTCTTTTGATGTATCTTCACTATATCCTATATTAACAACTAAATTCAATGCCTCTAATGCTGCTTTTGCATCAGCTTCTTTTTTTCCTTTAACATCTATCATTGTAACTTGTTTTATTCCAGTTCCTGTACTTACGTGTATTTTAACAGTATCTCCTGCATTAACTTCTGAATCTGGATCTGTCTCTTGACTTATTACATAACCTTCTTTTACTGTTTTACTTGTTTCTTCAATAACTTCAACTTTTAATTTAGCTTCTTCTATTAATTGAATAGCTTCTTCTTTTTCTTTTCCCTTTACATTTGGAACTTTTGTCTTTTCTGTACCTTTGCTTATTACTACTTTTACTGTAGTTTTTTCTTTTACTTTATTGTAGTTATTCATATATTTTGGTTCTTGGCTAATTACATGATTTTCTTCTATATCTGCATTGTATTCTTCTGATTCCACTTCAAATATAAGATTAGCTTCTTTTACTTTTTTCTCTGCTTCTTCTCTTGTAAGTCCAACTATATTTGGAACTTCAACATCTTTTGGATTTGTTATATTTAATACCAACATTGTTCCTCCAAAAGCTAATAAAAATAATAAAATTAACCCTATAATACTACTTAAAACTTTGTGTTCTCTCACAAAAGCTTTAAATTTACTTTCTTTTTTTCCTTTTTTGCTACCTATTTTATCATATTGATTTGTAGATATTCTTTGTGTTTTAGCTGTTGGGTCATACTCTATATCTTCTACAAAATCACCTGATGGATTTTTTAATGCAGTTCTTAAATCTTGTAAAAGTTCTGTAGCTGATTGATATCTAAGCATTGGATCTTTCTTTAAAGTTTTTAATATTATTCTATTTAAGGCTTCTGGTAGATTAGGATTTTCATCTATTGGTGGCACAGGTTCTTCTTGCATGTGTTTTAATGCTACAGATACTGGAGTATCAGCGTCAAATGGTACTTTTCCTGTTACCATTTCATATAGAACTACCCCTAATGAGTATAAGTCTGATTTAGCATCTGTGTATCCACCTCTAGCATGTTCTGGTGAAAAATAATGTACTGAACCTATTGTTTTACCAAATGCTGTTATTGTTGAGTTTGATACAGCTTTTGCTATTCCAAAATCTGTTACCTTTGCTATTCCATCTTCTGTTATTATTATGTTATGTGGTTTTATATCTCTATGAATTATATTGTTTTTATGTGCCATTTCAAGAGCTGATGCTATTTGAATGGCTACATTTACTGACCATTTCCATGGAAGTGGTCCTCTTTCTTCTAGTATTATTTCTTTTAGTGTTTTTCCTTGTATTAATTCCATTACTATATAGTAAATTCCATTATCTACACCTACATCAAATATTGAAACTATATTAGGATGCACAAGCTTTGCTGCAGATTGTGCCTCAGTTTCAAATCTTTTTATAAATTCATCATCAGTTGTGAATTCATCTCTTAGTATTTTTACTGCTACATATCTTTTTAAGATTAAATCTGTAGCTTTATATACTGTTGCCATTCCTCCATTTCCAACTTTTTGAATAATTTCATACCTATTCCCTAATATCTTACCTTCTAAATTCATATTTTTCTCTCCTCTTTACGTGGACTACTATATATTCTTTATAATAACAACTGTTATGTTGTCATATCCTCCTCTATCATTTGCAAGCTTTACTAAGTCTTTTGTTGCTTGTTCTATGTTCTGACTTGCCATTTCATATATTGTTTCTTGTCCTACTAAGTTTGATAAGCCATCTGAACACATAATCAAAATGTCATCTTTCAAAAATCCTTTTACCATTACATCTGGTTCTACAAAAGCATTACATCCTAAAGCTTTCATTAACATATTTTTTTGAGGATGGTGTTCTGCTTGTTCTTTTGTTATTGTACCCTCTTTTACTAATTTTTGTACGTAACTATGGTCTTGTGTTAATTTTCTTATAAAACTTTTTCTTATTCTATATATTCTACTATCTCCTACATGTCCTATATATACTTTATTATTATATATTAAACATATTTCTAATGTAGTACCCATTCCTTGTAATTCTGGATTTTCTTTTGCTTTTTCATATACTATCATGTTAGCATATTCCATACTACTTCCTAATAATTGAATTATGCTATCTTTGTCTTTTTCAGTTTCTTTGAAGTTATTTTCTATATAATTTTTGGCTGTTTGAACTGCTAGACTACTTGCTATTTCTCCTCCATTATAGCCTCCCATTCCGTCTGCTAATATGTATAGTTGAACTTCATCTAATGAAGTTGATATATAAAAATAATCTTCGTTTATTTCTCTAACTTTACCTTTGTCTGATTTTGCATAAGCTTTTATCATTTTTCCACCTCTGTTTCATTTATGCTTAGCTTATTTATATTTTTACAATTTATTTTATATCATAAGTTAATATTTTTTGCAATATTTTTTGATTTTTTTTTATGAATAACGTATGTATACCATTTCAATTCTTTTATTGAGACGATAAAATGTATTGTTTGCATTGATTTATAGATGATGCAACACATCAAATTACGGGATTATATTTATCAGAAAATGAATGTATGCAAGATTATTTAGAAGTCACAAGACAAACATTAAAAAATTTAGTATAGAACCAGAAAATAAAAAAAGTTCATTTTTAATAGAAACGAAAGAAATACTTCATAAAAAGAAAGTTGAAATATGTATAAGTAAAAGATTTGGAATGAAAGTAAGATTTAATGAAAAATGGTATAAAATAACACCAATTTCTATGCAAAATAAGAAAAGCCTTAAATCAAACGAATCAGTTGAAGCAATTATAGAAATTTTTATATATTTCAATTGCTTAAAGAACGAAAGATTATCGGCTTAACATGAGAACAATTTAATAATACACTAAATTTATAATAAAGTCAAAGGGTGTGCCAAAAACTGACACACCCAGGGTGAACAAATCATAAATTAATTTTATCACTTTAGGGTTTATGTTCTATATTAACTTTAATTATTCTATATTTTTTATTGATATATTTGTACTGTGAAACTAGATTTTAGAGAAACTATCGGACAAATCCCAATGTCGTAGGCATAGCCGCCACCATAGTCATAGGGGGCACTGCTCAAGTCCGCTTTGCCACCGTCCACATGGAGTATTCGGACCTTGTCGTCACTAGACGGAGAAGCCAGCCACCAGTAGCCTGTTTTACTTCCTGTTCCATTGGTTGTTTTTCCACAATACATACTACTATATGTAATTGAATAATCTAATGAACCTCTAACTCTATAATCATAACCTGGTGCATAATATGTTTCATATTGACATCCTAATGAATCATTTCCATCGCTATCTTTGTCATGTGTTTGATTATATGATTTAACATACATTTCTATACTTGGCCCACCTATTACATAATTTACATTTGCATCATTTTGTTTGTAATAACTTTTCCATGGTAATGTTGTTGTTCCATATGTTGTTGCATTTATTGGTGAACATAAATATGCCGCTGCTTTTTCATTTGCATTCCAACTACTTTCTGTTGTTCTTTGTGCTGCCCACAATGGATTCATTGTTCTTATTTTTGTATTTGTTGTATTATATGATGCATAACTATTTAAATTATAGCTTCCTTTAAAATCAGCCTTTAAATATATTGTATATGCTTCATCTCCAAATTCATTTGCTATTGTGTTTACATAGAATATTCTATATGTGTTTGTATCTTCTGCACTTGCTTTATAATTTTCTACTTTTTTTCCATAATATGCTTTTGGATTTGCTGCTATTTCTTGGGCTGTTACTGATACTAATTGTTTTGTTACTTCTACTTCACATTCTCCTGTTAATTGTTTTTTACTTAATTTTCCTGTCCCTGTTATTGTTATTTTTGTTGTTCCTATTGCTACTCCTGTTACTTCTCCTGTTGTTTTGTTTACTGTTGCTTTTGTTGTATCTTGTGATACATAGCTAGTTATTTCTATCTCTTCCGCATTTCCTGGTGTTGTTGTTACTCCACCTATTTTTTCTTTTCTATTTACTCCTACTGTTATCTTACTTGCTGTTAATCCTGTTGCTTCTGCTACTATTTTTACATTTATACTATCTTGGTATGTTGTTTTTCCTTCTATTTTTGCTGTTATTGTTGCTATGTCCCCTGCATTTGCATTACTATTTACTTTTACTGTTACTTCATTTTCTCCTGCTTCACTTAATGTTATATTTCCTGTACTTTCCCATTTTATTGTTCCTGTTTCACCACTTAATATTTGGGCACTTACTTTTTTTCCTTCCGTTGATCCTTTTAATATTTCTATGTCCCCTGTTGTTATTGCTATTCCTTTTTTTTCTTTTACTTCTCCATTTTCACTTATTGTATATACATATCCGTCTTTTTTTACTGTCCATGGCAATTCATCATTTTCTGATTTTGTTATTTCTATTCCATTATTTGTTAGTTCTTTTTCTAATATGTCTTTATCTATAACAAATTCTTCATTTATTCTTGAAACTTGCACTGCTAAGTTTATTTGTTCTTCTACTGTTTTTTGTGCATTTTGTGCTTTTGCATTTTGTGCTTTTGTTATTATTCCATTGTTACCTGTTAATGTTGCAATTGTTACTCCTGCTAGAATTAGAAGTACAATAATTGTTATTACAAGTGCTATTAATGTAATACCATTTTTACCATTTACCCTTTCTTTAAAATTTTGTTTCATTTTTTTCCTCCTTCTGCACTATATACTTTTGGTATATGTACTTTAATTTTTATATTTTTTAACTTTTCAAAAAAAATATTTATTTAAAAAGCTCAAAAAGATAGCTAATAAATCTACCTATAAACTACTTTTTGCACTTAAATAAAATTTAATTACATTTTTAGTTTATAGCAATAGATTTACAGCTATCTTATTATTTATTTCATTTTTTTATTTACTAAATAACCATATATATGTGTGTGCACAGCCCCAAGGCTTACATGGTCTTGTTTTAACATAAATTACTCATTCCTTTTCTTTTGTTTTTTTACATCTATAATTATACAAAAATTGGAATTTTTTTGCAATATATTATAAAAAATTTTTTGATTTTTTTATAATATATTGTTATAATAAAAATGTCCATTAGCAATAAACGTGCTTTACGGATATCTTATACAAAATTTATTAAATATATTTTGTATATATAATTTTAAAATTTTAGGAGGTATTTTATATGTCAACACCACATAATGAAGCCAATAAAGGTGATTTTGCAAAAACAGTCATAATGCCTGGAGATCCTTTGAGGGCAAAATATATTGTAGAGAATTTTTTTGATGATTATAAACTTGTTAATCAAATTAGAGGAATGTACGCTTATACTGGAACTTATAATGGAAAACAATTAAGTGTAATGGCACATGGTATGGGAATGCCAAGTGTTGGAATTTATAGTTATGAATTATATAAATTTTATGATGTTGAAAATATTATTAGAATTGGTTCTTGCGGGGCTTATAAACCTGAGCTTAAATTATTTGATATTATTTTAAGTGAAAATGTTTTTTCTGAAAGTAATTATGCTTTGACATTGAATAATGAAATTTGTCATATTACATCTTCAAATAATGATTTAAACTCTATTATTGAAAGTACTGCCAAAGAAAATAATATTAATCTAACAAAGGGTAACACTGTTTGTACAGATTGTTTTGATGTTTATATGACAGATGTTAATCAATTTTTAAAAAGGATTCCTAATGATTTTAATCCTATTTCTGCTGAAATGGAAGCTTTTGCTTTATTTTACAATGCCAAATTGTTAAACAAGAAGGCTTCTTGTTTAATGAGTGTTGTTGATTCAAAATTTATTACAGATGTTGCAACGGCCGAAGAAAGAGAAACTGGTTTGAATAATATGATTAAACTTGCTTTAGATTCTGCTATAAAAATTTAAATAAAAGAGGGGTTTGGAGAATATTCTCCTTAATCCCTCTTTTCTATTTTGTTATATTCAATATTTTATATTTCATTATTCCAGCTGGTGCATTAACTTCAACTGTTTGTTTTTTCTTAGCTCCTAAAAGTGCTTCACCTAGAGGTGATTCATTAGATATTTTATTTTCTAATAAATTTACTTCTGTTGAACCAACTATTGTATATTCAACTTCTTCATTGAATTCAATATCTAGTACTTTTACAGTATTTCCTATTTGAACAGTATCTGTGTCTATTTCTTTTTCATCGATTATTTTTGCGTGTCTTAATTTGTTTTCTAGTTCTGCAATTTTAACTTCATTTTCTGCTTGAGCTGTTTTGGCTTCATCATATTCAGAGTTTTCTGATAAATCTCCAAATCCTAATGCTACTTTTATTCTTTCTGCTATTTCAGCTCTTTTTTCTGTTTTTAAATAGTTTAATTCTTTATCTAAATTATCATATCCCTCTTGTGTAAGGATTACATCTTTTTCTTCCATAATTTATAACCTCCATCTTGTATAACGCTTAACGTTAAAAACTTATTTCATATATTAAGTCAGATTTTTAATTTTGTCAAGTGATTTTTTAAATTTTGTTAGTCCTTTAATAAATCTTTTCCATCTTTTAAATATTCATATCCAGAAAATATTGTGGCTACTACAGATATTAATAAGCAAATTGAAGTAATTGCATTAAATATTATACTGCTCTGATTCATGTAAATCATATAACTGCTTGTCATAGCAACATTTGCATCTGTTGTTGCTCTTGCAAAATCAAAGAAATTGAATTTGTCTATAAATATTAATATTATTGCTATCATTTGCGTAACTGTTTTTAGTTTTCCCCAAACTGATGCTGCTACAACTTTACCACCTTTTTCTACAGCTATTAGTCTATAACCTGAAACAATAAATTCTCTTGATAGTACTATAACTGGTATCCATGCCGGAATTTTATCCATTTCCACCAACATTATCATTGCAGTTAACACTAGGATTTTATCTGCTAATGGATCTAAAAATTTTCCAAATGTTGTTACTTGATTTCTGCTTCTTGCTATATATCCATCTAATTTGTCTGTAATAGATGCTATTATAAAAATCAAATCTATTACTAAATTTGTAATTGATATTCCAAATATTTTTCCACTTATTCCTAAAAAAGGAATAATAACCATTAATGGTACAAGTATTATTCTAAAAATTGTTAATTTATTTGCTAAGTTCATTTGTTACAGTCCTTTCTACTTAAGCATTTCTATTGCCTTTTGTAATTGTGTATCTTCACTCTCTTTTACGTTGAATATATTTTCAACACTATCTGGCAATTCAACATTTTCATCTGGTTCTATTCCTACTTTGTTTATTTTGTTTCTGTTTGGTGTTTGATATTCCTCAATAGTAATTTTTAGTCCACTTCCATCATTTAGTTTTAAGATTTGTTGAATTACTCCTTTACCATAAGTTTTAGTACCAACTATTTTTGCTTTTCCTAAATCTTTTAAAGCTCCTGCTAATATTTCGGATGCACTAGCTGTATTTTCGTTTGTTAGTATGATTATTGGCATATTTATAATTGGATCTGTTTTTGCCTTTCTTACAGTTTCTTTATCATTTTTATCAACTTCATATAATAAAACTGAATCTTTAACAGCAACATAGTCGGCAATTTCTAGTGCTTCGTCAACTATTCCTCCTCCATTATTTCTTAAGTCTATTATTAAAGATTGTATACCTTTTTTTGCTAATTCTTCATATTTTGCCTTAAAATCTTTAGCTGTTGTTTCATCAAATGATGAAAACTGTATATATCCTATATTATTTGAAAGTACTTTTCCCTCTACCTGATTTACTTTTACTTTTTCTCTTGTTATTTCATATTTTATGTTTTGAGTTCCCCTTAATATTTCTATTGTTAGTTTTGTTCCTTCTTCTCCTTTTATATTATTTGAGGCTGTAGTCATATCATCAGCTTTGTATTCTACTCCATTAACAGAAATTATAAGATCTCCAGCTTGTATTCCTACCTTTTCTGCTGGACTTCCCTTTATTGTTGATAATACTTGTATCCTATCATAGTCAGTATTTTTTATCATATATATTCCAATTCCAACATAGTTTCCCATTGTATCGTCTAAATAATCATCCATGTCTTCTTTTGATATATATTCTGTATATGGATCACCAAGCCCTTCTATATATCCTTTGATTGCTCCTTCTTCAAGTTTTTCTTCATCTACTTCTCCTAAATAGTATTTGTCTATTATTTCTCTATATTGTTCTAGTTGATTTGCAATGCTTTTATTACTATTTTTAAATCCCACAGATACTGTAATTGGATTTTTTGTAAAATATGTGTATAGAGATATAGTTGTAATCATAAATGTTATAAAAATTGATATTAAGACTATCATTGTTGTTTTATAAACTGTAAATTTTTTTTCTTTTTCCATTATTTGCCACTACCCTTCATAAATTTTGAGCGGATATTATTCCGCTCTTATTTAAAATATTAATATTTTATATTTTTTATGTATAATTATTACATATAATTTTCTGGATTTAATCTTGAATCTTGTCCATAAGCTGTTGCATAACCATTATAACGATAAGGTGATTTTCTAACTTCAAAATGTAAATGTGCTCCTGATGAATTTCCCGTGTTTCCACTTTTCATTATTTGTTGTCCCTTTGCTACAGTTTGTCCAGGTGATACACATATTGAACCATAAGTTCCATGTGCATAATATGATTGTAATCCATTAGCATGTCTAATTACAACGTAAGTTCCATAACTTCCAGATAAATTAGCAGTAGACATTACAACACCTGCTGCTGCTGCATATACTGGTGTTCCCTCTGGTACAGCATAATCAATTGCTCCATGAAATTTTCCACTAGAATAATATCCTCTTGCTGATATTGATCCTGTACTTACAGGTCTCATAAAATATCCTGATCCTGTTGTATTTGATCCATTTGATGAACCATTTTGTTCTTGTCTTTTTAAATCTTCTAATTGTTTTCTATACTTTTCTTCTGCAAGTTTTATTTCGTTAGCTATTTTTGTATTTGCTTGTTTTAATTCTTGAATTTCTTGTTCTAATTTCTTTTCTTCTTCAGATAATTGTGAAACATATTTATCTTTTTCATTTTTTGCAGTTTTTAGACTATTAGCTACACTTTCTTTGCTTGCTTTTGCTTCTGTTAATTTTTGCTTGCTTGTTTCTATTTCTTTTTTAGAATTTTCTATTTCTTCCTTTTGTTTTTGTAAGTTTTCCATTAACTGAGCATCCATCTCTGTCAATTCTGATACCAAATAGTAATTAGATATAAAATCTGTTAAACTACTTGAACTTAATAAAACATCCAAATATGAAGTTTCACCTGATTCATATATTACTACCAATCTTTGTTTAAATATTTCTTGTTTCTTTTCATATTCTTCTTGATTTTGAGTTAACTTTTCTTCTGCTTCTTTTATTTTTGAGTTTGCATCATCTATTTGAGAATCCAAGTCGTCTATTTGTGATTCGTAATTATCTATCTGTGAACTTATACTTTCGACTTGTTTTTGGGCTTCAGATTTTTTAGCTTCTAATTCTTTTTGCTTTTCTTCTGCCTCATCTATTTGATTACTTATTTGTGATTGCTGATTTTTCTGTTTGTCAATATCCGATTGTGTGACAGCTAATACAATATTAGTGCTTACTAATAGTATTAATACTAACATTATTCCTATTATTTTTGTAAATATATTTTTCATATATTTTTCACTCCTTTTCGTTTGTTTTATTGCAAATTAATTAGTAGCATTATCTAAATTCTGATCACTATCACTTTCCTCACCTGGAATCAATCCATTTGTTATATATGGAAGTGGGTCTGTTGTTATACCATTTATTCTTACCTCAAAATGTGCATGTGGTCCTGTTGAATATCCAGTTGAGCCAACTTTTAGTACTGCTTCTCCTCTTTTTACGCTTTGTCCAACTTCTACTAGTATCGCAGAGCCATGTGCATATAATGTTGATATTCCTCCACCGTGGTCAATTATTACCATATTTCCATAAGCTGTGTTCATCTCAGCTTTTGTAACAATTCCATCATTTGCAGCAACGAAATTTGCACCTTCTGGTGCCCCAATATCTACACCTGTATGTAATTTGTATTGTCCAGTTATTGGATGTACTCTCATCGCATATTTTGATGTTATTCTTGTATATCCAGGAACTGGCCATGCTAGCTCTCCTCCTATATATGTAGAATCAATTCCTTGCTGTACTAAAGCTAATATTTGATTATTTACTATTTGATACTGCTCGTTTATTTCATCAATTTTATTTTGTAATTGCTTTTCTTCGTCTGAAAGTTTTGCTATAAAACTTTCTCTTAATTTTTTCGTATTTTGTAATGTTCTTGATACTCTTGTTTGATTTTCAATTATTGTTGCTAATTCTTCTTTTTCATTTTCTAATTTTTGCCTTGACAAATCTATTGTCTTCTTTTTTTGTTCTAATTCATTTATTAAATCATTATCTAATTCTGCTAATTCTGTTATTATATAATAACTTGATAAAAAATCTGAAAGACTTTTAGATTTTAACAATATATCCAAATATTGGGTTTCTCCCGCTTCATATATTGCTACTAGCCTTTGTTCAAACATTTTTCTTTGTTTTTCATATTTTTCAGTTACTGTATTTAATTCTGTCTCTATTGTACTAATAGACTCTTTTAAATTTGTAATCTTACTTTCTTGTTCTTCTAATTCTTGTTCTGATGATGAAATTTTTTCATCTAATTTTTCTACCTGTTGCAAATTTTCAGATAAACTGCTTTGTACTTCATCTAATTCTCCATTTGCATCGTTTAATTGGTTTTGTAATTCGTTTTTTTGTGTTTGTAAATCTTGTGTTTGCAAATTTGTTGAATTATTTTCACTTTCGTTTTCCGCATAAGTAAATGTTGTTACGAAACAAATTAGTAAGATTAAAACAATACATAAAATTTTACGCATGTTTTCTCCTTTCGCTCTCTTCGTTCGCTCATCGTCATCCAAAATTTTTCTAAAATTTTGTCTGCCAAATCTAGAGCATCTTCGCTCATCATCACCTAAAATTTTATACTTTTAAGTATTTTCTCATTGAGATTACACTTCCTAGTGCTCCTATTCCTATTCCTAGTAACATGTATACAACTATTATTGATGATATCATGTCTTTAAAGCTTAATAAACTTAATCCAATTTTTATCATAAATGAATTATTTACAGCTTGTTCAGCTAATATGCTATATGCTCCACCAACAAGTACAATTGATATTAAACTTGCTAAAATTCCTATTATCATACCTTCAACAATAAATGGCCATCTTATAAAACTATTTGTTGCTCCAACATATTTCATAATTGATATTTCTTTTCTTCTTGCATGTACTGTTAATTTTATTGTATTTGATATAATAAATATTGATATAATTACTAAAAGTATTAATATTACTCCTGTAATTATTTTTATTCCGTTTGCTACATTTAATAATGTTGTTACTGTTTCATCACTACTTGTTATTTTTTTTACATTATCAAATTGTAATATTTCGTTTTGAACGTCTTTACTTAATTTTAAATCTGTTAGTGTTACTATATAAGATGTTGAGAAGAAATCATAATCATATCCATCTAATAGTTCTGACTTATCTCCAAACTTTTCCTTCATAAAGTTCATAGCATATTCTTTATCTTTAAAGTCAACTGTGCTCACACCTTTTATAGCTCTTATTTTATCTCCAACCTCTTGAATTTGTTCATCAGTTGCGTCATTTATTAAAAACACTTGAAATCCTTGTTCAGACTTTATATCATCTACAAAATGATTTATATTTTCTCCAAGCATTAAAAATATTCCAAATATTATCATTGTTGCACACATTATCATTAATGATGCACCTGTAGATTTTTTATTTTTAAATACGTTGCTAAAACCTTCGCCTATTAAATATCCAAATCTATTATATTTCACAATCATAACCACCTTTTTTATCATCTCTTACTATTTCGCCCTTGTTAATATGTATTACTCTCTTCTTCATTTTATCTACTATATCTTTTGCGTGTGTTGCAACTACTACTGTCGTTCCTCTCATGTTTATTTCATTTAATAGATTCATTATATCCCATGCTGTATCTGGGTCTAAATTTCCTGTTGGTTCGTCTGCTATTAACATGGATGGATTATTTACTAAGGCTCTTGCTAATGCAACTCTTTGTTGTTCTCCTCCTGATAGTTCATTTGGATACATTTTTGCTTTTCCACTTAGCCCTACTAATGATAATACCATTGGAACTTGTCTTCTTATATGTCTTGGTGTTGCTCTTACTATATACATTGCATAAGCAACATTGTCATATACAGTTTTGTCTGGTAATAGTCTAAAATCTTGAAATACAACTCCCATGCTTCTTCTTAAATATGGTACTCTACTTTGTTTTAAGAAAGTTGTATCTTTTCCATTTATTATTATATTTCCTGATGTTGGTTCTTCTTCTTTTAAGATTAATTTTATTAAAGTTGATTTTCCGCTTCCTGATGAACCAACTAAGAATGCAAATTCTCCTTTATCAATTATAAAGTTCGCATTTTTTACTGCTTTAGTTCCTGTGTCATAAGTTTTTGATACATTTCTAAATTCTATCATTTTTTATTTCTTCCCTTTCACTAAGCTTGGCTACTTTTATTATCATACCAAAATTTTTTAAAATTTGATATAACAAATCTTATTGCTTTGCTATAATATTCCATTAAAATTACTTATTCTTTTTCATTTAAATCATATCAATAAAAGTCGTTTTTTGCAATACTTTTCACTAAAAATTCGCTAGAAATTTTTGGGAAAAATAAAAATAAAAAATCATGAAGTTTTTGGTTCTTTTTGATTTTTTATTTTTACATTTTTATAAATATTTTTAAAATAATTCTTCTATATTTTGAGCCGTAATTTCAAAGAATTTCATAAGTTCTTCTGCTTTACCTGATTTTCCAAAAGTATCTTTTATACCTAATCTTATAAGTTTTGTTGGATATTCATCTGTAAGTACTTCTGAAATAGCAGAGCCCAATCCACCAATAATATTATGGTCTTCTATTGATATTAATTTTTTAGTTTCTTTTGCACATTTTATAACCATTTCTCTATCAATTGGTTTTATTGTGTGAATATCAACTACTCTAACATTTATTCCTTTATTTTTTAGATTTTCTTGTGCTTTTATTGCTTCTGATACTGTTACTCCTGTAGCAAATATTGTACCATCTATACCATTTCCAATTTGAATGGCTTTTCCTATTTCAAATTTTTGATTTTCTTCATATATAACAGGTGTTGCAAGTCTTGATAATCTTAAATAAACTGGTTCTTCTATTTTACTAATCTCTTTAACTGCCCATTTTGTTTGAATATCATCAGATGTCGAAATAACAGTCATATTAGGCAATGTTCTCATTAAAGATATATCTTCTATCATTTGATGTGTTGCTCCATCCTCACCAACTGTTATTCCTGCATGTGTTGCACAGATTTTAACATTTAATTTAGGATAGCATATACTATTTCTAATCTGATCGTAAGCTCTTCCTGCTGCAAAAACCGCAAATGTACTTGTATATGGAATTTTACCACAAGTAGCCATTCCAGCAGCAGTAGATATCATATTCTGTTCAGCTATTCCCATGTCAAAAAATCTATTTGGAAATTCCTTTGCAAATAAATTGGTTTTGGTTGCAGATGATAAGTCGGCATCAAATACAACAATTTTATCATTTTCTTTTCCTAATTCAAGTAAAGCTTCTCCATAACTTTGCCTTGTAGCTTTTTTATTATTAATATCCATCTTTTCTCCTTTTTGTCAAAAAGGAACGTTCCTATTGACAACTTCCTATAATACCAGCATCATTTCCAAGTGCAGCTGGAACTATTATTAATTCTTTTCTTTCATTAAATAAATATTTTTTCTCTTGTATATTGTTCTTTAATTTTTCTAATAAAACATCTGCAAAAAATACAAAACTTCCGCCTATTCCAACTGCTTCTGGTTCAAATATATTTATTAAATTACTTATTCCTATACTTAAATATTCGATATATTCATCAACTATTTTTTTTATTTTTTCATCTTCACCATTTTTTCTTATCATGTCTAATAATTCTTGTCCTCTTGTTGTTTCATCTAGTCCTAAAGATGTTCTCAAATTGTTTTTTAGTGCTTTCATTGATGCGTATTTTTCAAAGCATCCTTTTTTACCACAATTACATTTTATTCCATCTTTTTGAACGACTATATGTCCAAATTCACATCCTGGTAGTTCTCCTGTATCAAGCAGTTTTCCATTAATAATAACTGCACCTCCAATACCTGTACCTAATGTTAAGAATATGCTTCTTTTATAATTTTTTAATGCTCCCAGTCTGCTTTCTGCTATTGCTGCACATTTTGCATCATTTCTTATTGTAATTGGCAAGTTTATTTCTGTTTTTATTTTTTCTATTAGATTATAATTTTCGACTCCCAAATTAACAGATCTTAGTATTTCTGTTTTATATATCGTTCCTGGAACTGCTATTCCTATTTCTGTTATTTTGTATTTTTCTTTTAGGTCTTTTACATTTTCTATTATATAGCTTTCTATTGCAGTTCTTATGTCTTTTTTGTCTTTTGCTAAGAGTCTTTTTTCTACTTTTTCTACTATAAAGCCATCTTTGTTTATAACTCCTATTGCGATATGGCTTCCTCCTAGATCTATTCCTATTTTCATATTTTTCTCCTATAAAGATAAGATTAGAGGTTGCCCTCTAATCTTTCTTTTTTATAATCCTGCTGCATCAAATAGCCATCCTCCCATATAAGCTTGAATACATGGTACTAATACTACTAATACGAAGAATATTAAAACAACTCCAACTATCATATATACTGTTTCAGGCAATACTTTTATGATTTTTTGCATTATATTATCGATATCTATTTCCATATAATCAACTAGTTTTTCCATCATTTCTGGTAAGTCTGTTTGCATACCAATTCTTAACATTTCTGTTATCATTGGTTTGGCTAGTCCTGATTTTTCAAATGGTTCAATCCAAGAGTCACCTATAATTATGTTGTTCAATGAAGTTTCGATAATAGATAGCATAACATAATTTTGTACTACATTTTTACTTACTTCTATTGCTTCTTGTATTCTCATTCCATTATTTAAATTTAAAAGCATAGCTTTCATTAATCTCGAAAAATCCAAGGCAAATATTAATTGTCCGAATATAGGCATTTTATATTTAAAATAGTCAAAATTATATTTTCCTTTTGGTGTATTTATATAAAATATTATCGCTGCTATTATAGCTAATATTATTATTGTTGGGATATACCAGTATGCCATAATCCAATTTACTACCCCTTGGAACCATATTGTTAATGCAGGCAATTTAGTGCTTGTACCAAATGAATCATATACATTTTGAATAGCTGGTATTGCAACTATTGTTCCAACAAATAACATTACTATTAATAATATAAATTGTACTACATTTGGTATTAATATTCCTTTTATTTTTTTATTTAATGCTGCTGATGAATCTAAATATTTTATTGCCTGGTCTAAAGAATTTGTAAGTGATCCTGATAATTCTCCAACTTTAATCATATTTATATATATATATGGGAATACATCTGAATAATATTCCATTGTTGTATACATGTTTTCACCAGCTTCAACACCTGCTAAGATATCTTCTATAATTCCTTTAAATGTAATATTTTCTGTACTATCTATTATTGTTTTTAATGCATGAATATTATTAAAATTTGCCTTTTTTAATAGATAAAAGTTTTGTGTAAATATAACCAAATCTCTACTTGTTATTCTTTCTGTTTTTGATAAATACATATTTATTTTTTCTTTAGTTGTTGATGTTTTTTTAGTAGTTATCTGTGTTGTATTTACATTCTTCATTATTTCTTCAATGTCTTTTATGTTTTTCTTTTTAGCTTTTTTCTTCTTAGCTGAATATGCAATTTGTTCTATTGTAATTGGCATCAAATCATTTTCTTTTAATGTTCTTAGCAAATTTTGCTTGCTAGATGCTTCAACTCTATTTTTTACAATTAATCCGTTACTTGTTGCAGCCTTATACATATATGTGGGCATTATCATCACCTCCTATTTTATTTTCTATTACTGTCTCTTCTTATTTTCATTTGCATTATTGTTCTATTTAATACTTCAATATTTTTTTCTTCTATTTGTGCTTTTGCTTGCTCTAATGTTATTTTATCTTCTACAAATAATGTTGCTATAGAGTTTATTAACCCTATGCTTCCTTTATCAGAACTTTGAATTGCATCTTCTATTTCTGATACACTTATTTTATCTTTTCTTATTATTCCAGAAACTATATTATCTACAACCATTACTTCAGGCACTAATACTAATTTTCCTTCTCTACCTTTTAATAATCTTTGTGATACTACAAGTTTTAGTAATGAAGATAATAAATACTTTACACTTGACTGATCTCTTACTTCATAGAAGTTTATCATTCTGTCTATTGTTTCTGCACAAGATTTAGTATGTAATGTTCCTATTACTAAATGTCCTGATTCTGCCATTTCAATTGCTGCTTCCATTGTTACTTTATCCCTAATTTCCCCTATTACTAGGATATCGCAGTCTTCTCTTAATGAGTTTTTTACACCGTCGCTAAATGTTAAACTATCTCTTCCTTTTCCTATTTCTTTTTGTACTATTAAGGATTTTTTTGAAGAATGTTTATATTCTACTGGGTTTTCTAATGTTAATATTTTTTTATTTTGTGTTTCATTTATTTCATTTATTAAAGCATTTAATGTTGTAGTTTTACCAGAGTTTGTTTTTCCTGTTACCAATATTAATCCCTGTGGTTGATATGTCATTCTTCTTATAATATCTGGTAATCCTAATGATTCATAAGGTGGTAATGTACTTTTTATAAGTCTTAATGTACATAATGGTACATCATTTGATAATGATATATTTACTCTTAAACGTATACCTTTATATTCATAAGACGAGTCCAACTTTCTTGTGGTATTAAATACTTCATCTTTATCTACATTTCCTCTAACTAAATAATCATACATTTCATTCATATCTTCTGGTGTTAAAATATCCATGTCATCTATTGCAATTAGTTCTCTTGAGATTCTAAGCATAGGTTTATTTCCTGATACTAGATGTACGTCTGATGCATCTTTTTCTATAGCTGTATCTAAAATTTTGTCCATGTTCATGGCAATTTTCCCCTTTCTTTTGTTTAATATAATATAAGTTGTCTATTTAATTCTTCTAATGTTGTCTCACCATGTAGTATTTTGTGTATTCCATCCATAACCAATGGCTTATAATTTTGTTCTAGAGCTTTATTTCTTATTTCTATTGTTGAAGCTCCTTTTACAATAAGTTCTTTTATTTCATCAGTTATATCTAATACTTCAAAAATTCCTATTCTTCCATAATACCCAAAATTGTTACATTTTTTGCATCCTACAGCATCATAAGTTTTTAAATTATCAAAGTTTATTTCTTCTCCATATTTTGCTGCAATTTTAGAAATTATATCTTTTTCTTCTTGAGTAAATTCTCTTTCTTTTCTACAATTTGGGCATATTTTTCTTACTAATCTTTGTGATACTGATGTTGCAAGTGTACTTGATATATCATAGTCAGATAGTCCCATTTTTCTCAATCTATTTACAACTTCTATTGAATCTATTGTGTGAATTGTAGATAATACATAGTGTCCTGTTTGTCCAGCTTGTACAGCTATTTCTGCAGTTTCTTGATCTCTTATTTCTCCTAGTAATATTATGTCAGGGTCTTGTCTTAAAACTGTTCTTAATGCTCCTGAAAATGTTGATTTATTTCCAATTTCTATTTGATTTAATCCATCAATTCTTATTTCAACAGGGTCTTCTATTGTTGTAATATTGATTTCTGATGAGTTTAAATAGTCTACTATACTATATAATGTTGTTGTTTTTCCTGCTCCAGTTGGGGCTGCTATAATTGTTATACTATTCTTCTTATTAAAACTCTTCTTAAACTCTGCCTCTGTTCCTGGATATCCTAATTCAAATATATTTCTAATATCTTCATTTTTCTTTAATAGTCTTAAAACAAATTTTTCTCCACATACATTTGGTTGTGAGGAAACACGAATATTATAATCATCATATAATAAAATTCTACCATCCTGAGCCTCTTGTTTTTCTTGGTGCATATTTGATATAGCTTTTAATCTTCCTATTACTTGTTGCTGTTTTTCTTTTGAAATTGTTGCTGCTGTAAACAATTCTCCATCTATTCTATATCTAACTCTTATTTCATTTGCTAATGGTTCTATGTGTATGTCACTTGCTCTTTTTTCCATACCTGTTCTTATAATGCTATCTATTAATTCAATCATTGATGCTGATGATGTTGATGCTGTTGTTTGAGTTATATCTTGACGTTTATCTCCTTCTAATGAATTTATTATTTTTTCTATCTCATTTTCAAATGTTATATAAGATTCCATAACGAGACCTTTACTTAATAACAACATTTTAACAGGATCTGTTTTTCCACCTGTCATTTTATCAGTAAAGCATACTTTTATTTTGCTTCCATTTATTTCAAAAGGTATACATTTATATTTTTTGCAATTTTCTAAAGATATATATTCTGTTGGTTTTATTTTTAACGAATTTGAAGTTAATAATATTCCTCTTTCACCTAGTATTTCAGCTATGCTTTGTATTAATTTTTCTCCATCACATACGTTTAAAATATGTAATATATCTCCTAACTTAATATTTGGATGATCTCTTTGATATTCTAATGCTTTTTCAATATCAGATTCTGTTACAACTCCTCTTTTTACCAATTCCACTCCTATTGGTAATCTTCTTCTCATCTCCATAGTAAACTCATCCTTTCTTATGTTTTTTCTAAAACATTATAAATTATATACTATTGAATTACTTCCTGTCATATCAATATTTGCTGTTTCAAAACTTACTTTTATTTTATATTTTGAATCAATGTATGTATATGAAAAATCACATGTATCTATATTATCACATATTTTAACATTGTTTCTGTATACAGATTTGCTTCCTTGATTAAATGTATATTGATTTCCACTTGAGAAAACAATATAACTAACTCCAGCAGTTAATGATTGACAATCTATTACTGAATTATTTTTTTTATTAACTTCTTCTGATAATATACTAGTAAACTTAGTATACTGAGTTGTATTGCTGTTTATATCGCCAATATCTATATTTTTATAAAAGAATGATGTTAATGTTGCAATTATAGATACCATTATTGTCATTCCTATAACATAAATAATTAGAGATGTTAATGTTACACCTTTATTACTTTTCATTATTTGCTTCCTTTCAAGTTATTATAATAAAATATTATAAATGCGTTATATATGTTGAAAGTTGTATTATTTCATCTTTTTTATTTGCTAATTTATATGAAATTTCTACAGTTACTTTTTTTACTAAATTTGATTGTTTATTTGCATTTTGGGTAATAGAAACATAGTCTTGTATTAAAATTCTCTTGTGATACCCTGTAAAATTTTCATTTTCAGTAATATCCTCTTCTTTTACTAACTCTTCAGAATTAATTCCGTTTGCCTTCATATTCGTCTATAAATCCAAGTGCTTTTATTCTTTCTATTTCTTGTACAGCATAAGACGTAGCTTTTGTTTTTTTATCTATGTTTTTAGTATTTGAATTTATATTTGCTATTAAATTTGCAATCATAGCAACAAAGATTGTAAGTAGTATTATAGAAATTGCTATATCTGTTCCTGCTATTCCCTTTTCTTCTCTTATATTCATTTTTTCCCCTTTGCTTAACATTTTTTAAAAATAATTGTAACATGTTGTAAGATATAAAACGCTTATAAAATAAATTATATTAAATATTGATAAGTATAAGCCTATTTTTATGTTATTTTTGTACTGTTCTACAGTAATATTGTTTTTTGATTTTTGAATCTTTTTTATAAGTAAGGTTATTAAAATTAATAATAATGTTGAAACTATACTTTGAATTGTTATACATTCACCTGTAAATATTGCCATTATCATAACACACATTAGTAATGAATATGTGTAACTGTTTTTTGCACGTTTTTTTAAAGTAAGTGTGTCTAATAATAAAACTATGGCAAATAAAGCGATATATATAACATATCTATATATACTAGTTTTTTCTATTATGTATAGATATATTATATACATAATGGAAATTATTACCCCATACATCAATACTGGCTTATTAATTGTTCTACTTTCTTTGTCTATTCCAGCCATTAATATAATAAATGTAAAATATAAAATGAAAAATATATATTCTATTATTCTTATTGTTTCTAAATTCGTATAATTTAATCCCATCAAATATGCAATCACAACAAAAAATAATCCAGATATTGCTTCTAATATTAAATATCTTGGTCTAATTTTTTGTTTACAATATCTACATTTTCCTCCCAAAAATATATAGCTAAATATTGGTATTAGATCAAAAAAGTTTAGTTTATGATTACAATTTGGACAATATGAATGTGTATGAGTTATATCTTCACCTTTTGGTATTCTATATACAGCTAAAGTATAGAAACTACCAAAAGTTATTCCAATAATAAAAATCATTATATAAAATATAGCGTCCATAAGTTACTTTTTTACTCCGTTTCGATTATTATATTTTTTAATAGGCATATACATACAAGTATATGCATATGCCTATTTATTTAACTAATTATAATTTATCAGTTTAATTAAAATCCTTCATTAGCGAACCAGTTTGTGTATTCGTTTAATACTGTGTTTTCGTTGTATTGTGCGTTTTGAGTTTCGTTTTTAGCTTGTCTTGTTTTGTTAAATAATCCACTGTTTGATAAAGATGCTATAGATATACCAGCTAATATTAATAATACTATTATTGTTATAATTAATGCAACTAAAGTAATACCGTTTTGTCTTTTCATTCTAAATTCCCCCCTTTGTCTTTCGATATAATATATATATACTATATTTATAAAAATAAATATAATGTTAATAACTACTTTAATATTATTTTGTTCCTTTATCAGGAAGATATCCTGTATTGTTATTTGTTTCAGAAGATGTTGTGTTTCCACTATTTGTTGTATTATTTCCTGTTGTATTTGTAACATTTTCTTTTTCTAATGAAGCAAAAGGATTTTTCTTTCCTGGAACATATTCTTGTATTTTTTTATAATTATTTAATTGTGTCGAATCTATGTGATAATCAACATATAATTCATCATCGTTTTCACTAACATTTGTTTCTAATTCGGATTTTGCTTCTTCAGGAGTAGTATAAGAAACCTTTTCAGGAATCATTTTATTTACTGGAACATATCCATAAAGTAAAACTCCTAAGATTAATATTATTGCTAATGTTAATAATAGAATTATTATTATTTCTTTTATAATGTTTTTGGTCATTTTCTACTCCCCCTTTCTTTTTTATTTTGTTGTATTGTTTTCTGTTGTTGTGTTGTTGTTGTTATCAGTTGTATTTGTATTTGAGTTTGTATTTTCAGAATCTTCAGTATTTGTTGATGATTCTATTGATACACCTCTTATTATTATATCTTTACAAGTAAAAGTTGCTTTTAATAAGCTTGTTTTTTCTGATGATGCTGCCATTATTTTAAAATCTTCAATTCTAAATCCTAATTTTGAATCATCTTCTATATCCTCTATAAAACTTGCTATTCCAGCATAAGTACCAGTTGCTGTAAAATATAAATTACAATTATACTTTATATCAGCTTGTGTTGTAACCCCTGTGTCTATTGGTGTTAAATCTTTTGCAAGTACATCCATTTTTACGCCTTCACTTTTTGCATGATTTCCTAGTTTTATCCAAAGCATTCCAATTTCATATACTCCATACTGATTTGCAGCTTGTACTTCACTATCAGTACTTACACTAATCATATCTTCATAATTAGTTTTTGTCATCTTAAATTCTTTTACTGTTTTGCTTAATTTGTCTAATTCATTTTCATAATCTGTGCTTGCCAATTTTGTTGCATCTTTAATTTCATCATCCAAATCTGAATTTAAAGTTTTTATTTCCTTTATTCCTAAAATTTTAAAATTTCCTATTTGCATTCCATTTACAATTGTAATTCCTGTTAATATAAGAATTAATATTATAATTATACTTATTAATAACTTTTTCATGGCAAATCACCTTCTATCTTTATAGTTATAATATTATTGCTTTGTTGTCCTGCTGTAGAAATAACATTATTAAGTACTCCAGATACCTTAAGATTTGTTGTTAAGTATCCTAATTGTGCATAACTTTTTGATTGTGCTTGAATTTCTATATGAGTATCTGTAGTATTTTGAATAGAAGTTACTTGTACTTCATCAGGCATAATATACATTAATTTGTTTAATAAGATTGGTATAGCTTTTTTCACTTTATTATTTTCTTGAACTTTTTCGCTAATTTTTTCCAAGTTAGTAATTTTGCTTGAATATTTGCTTGTTTGACTTTGTAAATTTTGAATATCTTTGTTTACTAATGCTATTTGTGAATTAGTATTATTTATAGATTCTTGTGCTTGTTTATTTTTTTCATCAATTTGTATTTTAATCATGCTTGAGAATCCACAATATACAATAAATAATATTAGTAGTCCAGCAATACCCCTCATCATGCTTCTTTCTATATTATCTAATGGTATGTTGAAATCAACTGTAAACAAGTTGCCTTTATTCTCTTTCATTTTTCGAGGTTTTTTATCTTTTGATCCTCCAACTTCAAGTTGTAGAATTTCTGATAATTTATCCATTAGTGTTGTTTTCTTAAAGTTCATTCCAGAGATTCCTTCGCCTAACCCGCTTAAAGCTATAGATATGGCTGAATTGACTTCAATATAATCTTTTATATTTACATCTGGTGATATTTTTATGAAACTTGGTTTTAATATTTCACAATTTATGTTTTCTAAGTATTCTTCAAAATATAAATCGATATTGTTTATTAATGCTCCCGTTCCTGTAATGTATATTTTTTCTATTTTTTCAATGTTCTCATTTAATATTTTTCTTAATTGTCCTACTATATCATATAAAGTTGGCATTATGTCTTCTAAATAACTTGTTTCTTCTTCAGATAATTCTTTTCCTTCCGAAGTGTATATTGTTGTTTCCTTACATATCTCATAAGCTTTTTGATATGAATTTTCTTTAAGATTTATTTTGTCTAGTATATCTTTGCTACCAATATCTAATGTTTTTATATCATATATATTTTGATTTAATATTGTTGTTATAATAGTTTTTTCTTCTATATTTACTATCAAGCAATTTTCTCTTTCATCAAATTTTGCTATATCTGATATTGACATTGATATAGGAGTTATATTTTGTAACTTGTAAGAATTGAATTTCTGAATTTGCTTATTAAGTTCTATTTTATTTTCACTAACATGTATTACTTTTAATTTATCTTTTTCATTCACATTAGGAGTTATTGCATATCTACTTTCAAAAACGTTTGGATTATAATTTTTGTCTCCACAGTATGCTTCGAATTCTGTCTTTATTGCCTTTGGCAAATCTTTCCTGTTCAACAATGCGAATATTTGGAAGTAATTATACATTTCTTCAGCTAAGTTAATACTAATTGGTATCTTGTAACTATATGTTTCTTCAATCACTTGTTTTATTGCTTGGTCTAAATTGTCATAAAATTTTACGCCATAAGACTCAACTTTTATTTGGTCATGATCTTTTGAAACTTTTGCATATTTAATTATATTTTCTTCTATATATAATCCAAGGCAAGTTGACATTTTTTCTCCTTCTTTATTATTATTTCTTATTTTTTATTTATAATACATAATATCAAATTCTCTTTTATTTTATCATTTTTAAGCAGAAGGTCAATACCTTTTGTCGAATTATAATATAAATGTAATATTGCTGTAATATATATGTAATATTTCATTTTTTGTGTAGTTTACAAATAAAAAATCCATCTTTTTCCTCATCTTGAAAAATATTAATTATGTCATTTTCTGCAATTTCAAAATCTGTTTGTTTACTTAAAAAATTAGAAATTATATCTTCATTTTCTTCTTTTAAAATACTACATGTAGAATATACTAGACTTCCTCCTTTTTTCAAGTATCTAGAACAATTTTCCAATATTGTTGCTTGTGTTTTGGTTATTTCTTTTATATCCTCTACTTTTCTTTGCCATTTAATATCTGGTTTTCTTTTTATTACTCCAATTCCTAAACAAGGTACATCTAATAATATTTTATCGAATTTTTCATTTAAACTCTCATCATATATAGTAGCATCTTTAACTTGAGTTTTTATAATATTTATACCTAATCTTTTAGCATTTTTTTCTACTAATTTAGTTCTATGTTCATGAATGTCCCATGCCTCTATTATTCCTTTGTTTTTCATTAGTTCGGCTATATATGTGGTTTTTCCTCCGGGCGCTGAACATGCGTCTAATACAATTTCATCAGGCTGAGGATTTAATATTTTTGCAGTTAGACCTGCTGAAATATCTTGAATTGTAAAATACCCATTTTTAAATGAATCTAAATTCTCGATATTTTTCACCTTATTCAAAATCAAAAAATCTCCTGCCATTTTTTCATTTATATTTGCCTCTTTAAATTGAATATTATTTTCATTTAATTTTTTAATCAAATCTTCTTTTGTTGTTTTTAACGCATTTACTCTAATAGTTGTTTTAGGTTTTAGATTTGAATTTTCACATATTTTTTTAACACTCTCTATATTATTATTTTTCAGCAATTCTCTTACAATCCATTCTGGCATTGAAGTCGTTTTGGAAATTCTTTCTACATCATTACTTATTTCAAATAATTCCTCATAATCATTCTTTTCGACTTTTCTTAAAATTGCATTTACGAAATTCGAACTAGAACTATGTCCATATCTTTTAGCTAGATTCACACTCTCGTTTACTGCTGCTGATTTTGGGATTTTGTCTAAAAATACTATTTGATAAACTCCCATTCTTAATATATTTAAAATCCATGGTGATATTTTTTTTAATTTTATTTTTGAATATTTTTTTATTATTTCATCAAGTGTTAACTTCCATGTTGTAACTCCATATACAATTTCAGATATTAATCCAATATCTTTTTCTGTTAGTTTTTCTCTATTTTGTTTTATTTCTTCATTTAATGCTATATTTGAATAAGCTTGTTCTTTATCTATTTTATATAATGTTTTTAATGCTATTTCTCTAGTTCTATCCATCATCTTTACCTCCAAAACTTGTCAGAAGAGCTACCTCTTTTTGACAGATTTTTTTTATTATATATTATTTTTCATAAAATTTCTATATTTTGTATATTTTTTCTAAAATCGGTCAAAATATTGTTAAAAGTTTTTATGGAGGTTTAAATATGGATATAGAAAAACATTTAATAATTACAGGAACGTCAGAAGTATCTTGGAAAGATGCTATTGTTAAAACTATAGAAGAAGCTTCTAAAAGTATTGATTATTTATCAAGTATAAAAGTTTTAGAACAAAGAGCCAAAATTGACGGAAATAAAATTTCAGAATATTTTGTTGATTTAGATTTAACTTTTTTAATTGATTTAAATAGAAAGGATGATAAATAATGAATCCTATTGAAACAAAACAAACATATCAAGAATATGTAGATAAAAAATCACCCAATTCTCCTATATGGAAAAATTGTTTTAACGCTTTTTGGGTTGGTGGATTAATATGTACAATTGGTCAAATTATAATGAATATATGCAAAGAAAGAGGTTTTGATCAATCTTTATCTGGCACTATTGTTTCTATAATTTTAATTGGTATAGCTGCATTTTTAACAGGTCTTAATGTATTTAATAAAATTGGTAAATTTGCAGGTGCTGGTTCTTTAATTCCAATAACAGGTTTTGCAAATTCAATTGTCTCACCAGCTATGGAGTATAAATCTGAAGGATATGTTATGGGTGTTGGTGGTAAAATGTTTACCGTTGCAGGTCCTGTTTTAGTTTTTGGTATTTCTGCATCAATTATTGTAGGTATTGTTTATTTAATTTTTAATACTCAAAGTATGACTTTGGTATAATTTTCAATTATTAAAAGGAGTTGATTTTTTTGCAAAAAATAGGAAAACAAACTATTAAATTTGATAATCCCCCTACTATTACAGAATGTGCTTCTATTGTTGGTCCTAAAGAGTCACAAGGTCCACTTGCTAAATATTTTGATCAAACTTTAGATGATGAATTTTGGGGTGAAAAAACCTGGGAAAAAGCTGAAAGTAAAATAATAAAAGAAACTGTTAACTCTGTAATAAGTAAATCTGGTATTCCTTCTGATCAGATAGACTGTTGTTTTGCAGGTGATTTACTTAATCAATGTATTTCTTCTAGTTTTGGTCTTCGAAAATTAAGTATACCATTTTTTGGTGTTTTTGGTGCATGTTCAACTTTTGTTGAATCAATGTCTTTATCCGCAATTGCTGTGGAGGGATTTGCTCAAAATGCATTATGTGCAACCTCTAGTCATTTTTGCAGTGCCGAAAAGCAGTTCAGGTTTCCACTTGAACTTGGTAATCAAAGACCTCCAACTGCTCAATGGACAGTCACTGGTAGTGGAGCTGCAATAATTTCTAAAAATGGCCAAGGTCCTTATATTACTCATATTACTCCAGGGAAGATAATTGATATGGGTATAAAAGATGCTAATAATATGGGAGCTGCTATGGCACCTGCTTTTGTCAATACTTTAATAACTCATTTTTTGGATACAGGAAGAAGCCCAAGCTATTATGATGCTATTATAAGTGGAGATTTGGGACACATTGGTAAAGAGATTGCAATAGATATTGCAAAATCACAAGGATATAATATTAAATCAAATTATAATGATTGTGGCGTTTTAATTTTCGATAAAAATGCACAAGATACTCATTCCGGTGGTAGTGGTTGTGCTTGTTGTGGTACTGTCTTTTCAGGATATTTATTTAAACAGTTGAAAGATAAAAAAATTAAAAGATTATTATTAATTGCAACTGGTGCTTTAATGAATTCTACTTCAGCTCAGCAAGGTGAATCAATTCCAGGAATTGCTCATGCAATTAGTATAGAAGTTTAGGAGGAAATTTATGGATATTAACTGGGCAAATGTTTTTAATTGGACTATTTTACTAAAATGTTTTGTTGTTGGTGGTTTGATTTGTGTTGTTGGACAAATTTTAATAGATAAGACTAAACTTACACCTGCAAGAATTCTAGTTATATTTGTGACAACTGGTGTTGTTTTAGGTGGTCTTGGTATTTATCAATATTTAGTTGATTTTGCAGGTAGCGGTGCTACCGTTCCACTTACTGGTTTTGGTTATAATCTTGCAAAAGGTGCTATTGAAGGAGTAAAAGAAAATGGATTAGTAGGTGCTTTTACAGGTGGCGTCAAAGCTTCAGCTGGTGGGATTGCAGCTGCTGTATTTTTTGGATATTTGGCTTCTTTGATTTCTAAACCTAAAATGAAAAAACAATAAAAAAAACATAGTTTAAAACTATGCTTTTTTTGCTATTTCAGCTATTTCTGTAAATGCTTTTGGATCACTTACAGCTATTTCAGCTAACATTTTTCTATTTATTGTAACATTAGCTTTTTTTAGACCTGCTATCATTTTGCTATATGTTGTTCCATTCATTCTTGCAGCAGCATTAATTCTTGTTATCCATAATTTTCTAAAATCACTCTTTTTATCTTTTCTTCCTACATAAGCGTAAGATAATGATTTCATAACTGCTTGGTTAGCATTTCTAAATCTATAATGTTTTGCTCCAAAATATCCTTTTGCTTGTTTTAATATTTTTTTATGTCTTGCTCTTGTTGTTCTTGCTGTTTTTACTCTTGCCATTTTATTTCACCTTCCTTGATTTCTTTTATTTTAATTATAATATTAACCACCGTATGGTAATAATTTTTTGATTGTGTTTTCACAAGTCTTACTTGCATAAGCATTTTGAACTTTTCCTGATTTTTTTTGTCTTTTTGTTTTATTAGCTAATAAATGTCTTCTGTTTGATTTTGTTCTTTTAACTTTTCCTGTTGCTGTTAATGAATATCTTTTTTTAGCGGCTTTATTTGTTTTTAATTTTGCCATGATTTATTCCTCCTATCATATAAAAATTATATATAAAACGCATGTATTACGCTTTTTTAGCTAAAATTGTGAACATATTTCTACCTTCAAGCTTAGGAGCTTTTTCTACTGTAGCAATATCTTCTAGTTTTTCAATAAATTTGTTTAAAACAACTTCTCCTGCTTTAGAATTATTTACTTCTCTACCTCTAAATCTAACTGTTATTTTCACTTTGTTTCCATCAGTTAAAAATTTTCTGGCGTTTTTTGATTTAAATTCAAAATCATGTTCTTCAATATTTGGGGTAACTCTTAATTCTTTAACTTCTAAAACTTTTTGTTTCTTTTTTGCTTCCTTTTCTTTTTTGGCTTGTTCAAATTTATATTTTCCATAGTTCATTATTTTACAAACTGCTGGTTTAGCATTTGGTGAAACTAAAACTAAGTCTAAATCATTTTCTGCTGCTTTTTCTAGAGCTTCTCTTGTTGAAACAACTCCTAATTTTTCTCCATTTGCTCCTATTAATTGAACTTCTTTTTCTCTTATTTGGCCATTAATTGGTAATTCTTGTTTTATATTAAAACACCTCCATATTGTTGTATTTATACAACAAAAAAATTGACTTTTGTTACAAGCCAATTCACACAAAATAAACTTAAAGTTTTACTTTAAAATTTTATTTATTTTCTAACCCTTTGTTTGTTTACTTGGGTGAGAAGTTATTGCTTCTTCTTGTAACAATATTTATTATACCATAAATTTCTATTTTGTCAAGAAATTTATGGTATTTTTTATGAAAAGAGGATTTTTATTTTATTTCCTCTCTAATATATATTCTTATTATGCTCTTGGATGAGCTTTTTGATAAATATTTTTTATTCCTTCATCTTGAAATTGCATATATACTTGAGTTGATGATATATCAGAATGTCCTAACATTGTTTGAATTGATTTTAAATCTGCACCATTTTGTAATAGGTGTGTTGCAAATGAATGTCTCAAAACATGTGGTGTTATATCTTTTGTTATGTGTGCTTGTTCTTTATAATATTTTATTATCTTCCAAAAGCCTTGTCTTGTTAATCTTTGTCCATTAACATTTACAAATAAAGCTTTTTCATCATCATTTTTAAGTAATATACTTCTTGCATGTTCTGTATATTCTTTTAAAGCTTTTAGTGACATTTTTCCTAGGGGTATTATTCTTTGCTTATTTGCTTTTCTGCAATTAACATATCCTTCTTTGAAGTTAATATCATCTATATCAAGTGATATTATTTCTGTAACTCTCATTCCTGTGGCATAAGCAAATTCTAACATTGCTTTGTCTCTAATTCCTTTTAAGTCAATATCCTTTGGTTGCTCTAATAATAATTCAACTTCTTTAGATGTTAATACAGATGGTACTCTTTTTTCTATTTTAGGTGATTGTAATGATCTTGTAGGATCTTTCTTTACTTTTCCCTTTTTTAATACATATTGATAAAAAGATCTTATTGATGCTATACATCTTGAAATAGTTGAAGGTTTTTTTCCTAATTCTTCTAAATACTCAATATAATTTTGCATTACTTCTTCGTCCACTTTATTATATGCTACTTCGCATCCTTCTATATATCTTCTGAATTGTTTTAAGTCTCTTTTGTATGATTGTAATGTGTTGTTTGATAATTTCTTGTCATTTTCTAAAAATTCAAAAAAAAGTTTTAATTGTTTCTCCATTTTCCCCTACCCCTATATCAAAATATTTTATTTACATAAATTATGTATATGTTATATCAAACTATTTTCAAAAAGTAAATACATTTTTAAAAATATTTTATAATTTTTTTTAAAATATTGGTTGAAATCAATATTTCTATAATTGCTGATATACATAAAAATACTAACATAATCAATGAAAAAATTGTATGTCTAATTACTTCTATTTTTATATTATCTTTATTTCTATCTTTCACTATTGATTTATATAATTTAAATCCGACTCACTCCTATTGCAATTATGGCTGGAATAAATATTATATTTTGCAATAAAAGAGTTGTTAAAACAAATAGTATCCCTTTTCCTGTTCCCATAACTACTATTATTGATGATATTGTATATCCAAGACAAAATCCCCTATATAATATTATTCCAAATACTATAGGTATTCCGTATTACAGTTGTTCCGAAAAACCATAATGATATTGCTAGAATAATGTTTTCAATTATCGTCGTTTTTAAAAGTTCTATATTATTTAATTCTTCCATATTTTTTAATTTGTCCAAAAAGTTATTTAGGTAAGATGTTATTTCTGTTATTTGAGTCTCTTGTGTATTATTTATAAACATTACACCTAAAAAAATTCCTACCAAAAATATTAAAGTTACTAAAATATATTCTTTACTATTGTTTGCAATATGTTGTGATATTGTGCTTTTTATATTTAATCGTTTGTTTTTATTCATAAAAATCTCCTTATCTGTCCACTTGTTTCTACATAATGTGTATTCAATAAGGTCTTTTTTAGAACCATTATTATAATCAAAAAAACTACCATTGTGTGTTTATATATTGGCAGTTTTTTATTATAAATATTTTTTATAAAATTTTTCCGATAGTTTCCTCCTCCACCGGATTGGACTTTGGCCTGACCTGTTCTGGCTTTGTCTATTGCACTAGCTACTTTTTCACCAACAACCGCTTCGATGTCATCTTTAGATAATTTATGTAATATATTCATTTCTGTCTCAAATGTATCTAATAATTTTTCAATTGTTTTTCCACCCACTCCCGGGATAAATCCAAGAGGGACTTGATAAATATAAGGTGGTCTATTTTCTGGACTTTTTGTTTCTTTTTTATCTTTTATTAATTCTATTCTATCAAAAACACCAAATGTAACTTTGTTGCTTCCGCAATATGGACATACTTCAACAGGTTCCTTTGTCTCGATTGTTTTATTACAGTTATCACAATAAGTTCTATGATATTTTCCAAGTTTAGGGTCTAATCCATAATTAGCAATTATTTTTCTTCCATCTTCATTTTTTAAAGCTTTTACAACTTCTTTAAAAGATATATCCCCTACTAACATTTTATTATATTCTCTTGCAATCTTAGGAAGTGAATGTGCATCAGAGTTTGTTACAAAAGTTTTATTTTCTAATTCTGATATTTCATCTGCTAAAAATGTATCTGAACTTAATCCTAACTCAACTGCAAATATTTTATCATATTTTTCCTTAAATATATTTTCTATTCTGTCTGTACAATTTCCATAATAGCTTTTAAATGGTGTAAATATATGTGCTGGTATTAAAATACCATTGTATTTTTCAACTATATCTATTAATTCATATCCTGATATATCTGATCTTTGTGTACTTAATGTTATATTTTTAATGTGATGACTCATTTCATTTGAAAATGCTTTAATATCTTTTAAATGTGGAAAGAAACATACATTATGTGCTGCACCACATTTTCCGTTTCGTCCTTTTTCAGATGTTTCTACTTCACTTCCTAAAAGAATACATACTTTGTCTTTGTATATTATTCCTCCATCTTTTAATTCATAAGCCTCTCCTGTCTTTAAAAAGTTTTCTATATCTTCTATTACATAAGGTGACGCACAATCTATTATTCCTACTATATTTATGCCTTTTCTTTCTGCACACTCTTTTGCGATGTTAGCAAAATTCAAACTTTTTGCTGCTGTTATTTTTATAGGTTTTCCACTTTCTGATCTTCCTATGTGTACATGTAAATCTGCAAATACTTCGTACATTTTCTTTTCCTCTTTCCTTTATAAAAAGACGATTTACTTATCGTCTTTTATATTTCAAAACTATCTTTTTCGCCCTTTAATTCTTCTAATATACTTTCTCCTATATATTGTTCACGAGTATCTTGTGTAAACATTGGTATTTTTTCTTTTGCTTTCATTTTATCATTTAATACTCTTTCATATTTAGGTAATAATACACCTATAACTCTATTTATTGAATTTTCTTCGCACATTTTTTTTAATGCTATCAAAGGTTTCATAAATACAGTTCCCATTTTCTCTTGTGTTTCCATTAAACTTCTACCTCCTGCATTTGTTTTACAAATTCTTTAAATTGTTCAAAATAAATATTATTGTTTTTCCTAAATCTCTCTTCTTCTAATTGTACTATTGCTTTTTCTGGTGTAAATCCTGCTCTTTCTGGTCTGTCTAATAACATTCCTCCAAAGTTATCTACTAATTCTAAAATATCACTTTCCGGTTCTCTAGGTTCACTTCCGCTATATCTATTTACTTCTTCACAAATTTTGCAAAATCTTTTGTCAAATCCTAATGTTGATAAAAATTCTGCTCCTTTTTTTGCATAACTATGTAAGCTTTCCAAGCTTTGTGGTCCATCTATTTTTTTACAATTGCATAAAAGGCTTGCTGTTAACACTAAATTTTCATCTACATCTATATGTGAATATTCTATAAACATTCTTGCTATTTCTGTTTTGAAAATAATTGTGTTATTAAAAAATATTGTTATTCCTTTTCTTTCTTTTAACAATCTTTGCAATCTGTTTAATATGTCCATTTTATTTATTAAATTGGTCTCTTTTAATATGTAGTCGGCAAATGTTTCCATTTTATCCCCCTCGAATCACTTATACTTATTTAAAGTATAATTTAAACTTTTATATTTTGCAATAATTTATATGAATGTAACAAAAATTTAATATAATTGTAATATTCAAGATATATTAAAGCTTTTTTATTGCATTTCTAGCAAGTTCATCACATCTATTATTAAATTCATTATCAGCATGTCCTTTTACTTTAATGAATTTAACTTTATGCATTTGTGTTAAGTTATAAATTTCTTGCCATATTTCTTTATTTTTAACTGGTTCTTTATTAGATGTTTGCCAGTTATTTTTTTGCCAATTATAAATCCATCCTTGTGAAAATCCATTAACTAAATATGCACTATCACTATATAAATCAACTTCACATGGAAATTTTAGCATTTTTAATCCTTCTAATGCTGCAGTAAGTTCCATAACATTATTGGTTGTGTCTTTTTTTCCTCCTGATATTTCTTTTTTTGTATCTTTATACATTAAAATAGCTCCCCAGCCTCCTGGTCCTGGGTTTCCTGAGCATGCTCCATCTGTATATATAATTACTTTTTCCATATTTTTTCCTTCCTTGTATTTTTCAATATTTTATGTTATTATATCAATATATTATTTTTTTAACAAGTATTTGTATATTAATATGTAATAAAAAAGAAAGAAGGTGCCAATCAATGAGTAATGTTTTAGGAATAATAGCTGAATATAATCCCTTTCATAATGGTCATTTGTACCATTTGGAAAGTTCAAAAAAGTTAACAGGTTGCGACTTCTCAATTGCGGTTATTGGTGGAAATTTTACTCAGCGTGGTTCTACTTCTATAATTAATAAATGGGAAAAAACAAAAATGGCACTTTTAAGTGGTATTGATTTAGTAATTGAACTACCAGTTATATATTCAATTTCAAGTGCTGAAAATTTTGCTGATGGTGCAATTAAAATTTTAAATTCTTTAGGAATTGTTGATTATATTTCTTTCGGTTCAGAAACTGCAGATGTTAATATTTTAAAAAACATTGCTAATGTATTGTATTTTGAACCAAATGAATATAAAAATATACTTTCTCATGAATTAAAAAAAGGGTTATCTTTCCCAAAAGCTAGAGAGAATTCTTTATTAATGTATCTAAATGATATTAGAAAATATTCTGGTATTTTATCTTCTCCGAATAATATTTTAGGAATTGAATATTTAAAAGCTTTAAAAAAATATAATAGTAAAATTAATCCTATTTGTGTAAAAAGGGTTGAGTCAGAATATAATAGTACTGATTTTTCTGATGATATTGCAAGCGCAACTGCTATTAGAAGTCTTATTAAAAATAAAAGTTTCGAGATTATAAAAACTCTATTACCTTCTAATACTTATTCAATTTTACTTGATAATATTAGAAACGGACATATCGTCGAAGATTTAAACATTTTTGAAAAAGAGATAATTTATGTTTTAAGAAAAATGTCAATTGAGGAAATATCTAATATCCCTGATGTTTCTGAGGGATTAGAATTTGCTATTAAAGATGCTGCTAATTCTTGTAATAGTATTATTGAACTTTTGAGCATTATAAAATCAAAAAGATATACTTCAACTAGAATTCAACGTATTCTTTTATATGCTTTACTTGGAATCACAAAAAAAGACATGGAAATTTCTAAAAGTACTTTACCTTATGTTAGGATTTTGGGATTTAACGAAAATGGTGCAAAACTCGTTTCTGAAATTTCTAAAAACAATCCTAAACTTAACATCATAACTTCTGTTAAAAAATTTGTTGATTCTAATAAGAATAAAAATCTAAAACAAATGTTAGATAAAGATATTTTTGCGACTAATGTTTACACTATTGGTTATGAATATGATTCGTTAAATAACTTAGATTATAAAAATGGAATTATAAAAGTTTAAAAATCTGTCAAAAAGGGATATCCCTTTTGACAGATTTTTTTAATTTGTAATCCATTTTACTAGATTTAGATTTTCTGCATCTAGTAGCATTTCATGTTTTGGCATAATTCTAAATGTATATCCATAATTTCCACCTGTTTTTAATTCGATTTTTGTAGAATATTCATATATTTTTTCTTCTCCATTTTTGTTTTCTAATCTCATTGGGATTATGCTTACATTTTCAACTATTCCATTATCTAATATTTTTCCATAATAACATTCTACTGTTATATTATTTATATCTACATTTGGAAGTTGTACTTCACATTTAACTTCAATGTTATTTCCTGCATCCATAGTAATGTTGTTTAGATTATTTTTTTGAGTGATTTTTATATCTTTCCAATTAGTATATAAGTTTTTCTTCCATAAATTGAACTCTGCCACATTGTCAATATTTTCATAATATTTTTTAGTCAAATTACATAGTGGCATATATAATTTATTTGTATAGTCAACTAACATTCTTGATGTACTATATTTTCCTCCTGTTGATATTATTGAGTTTTTCATAGTTTTCATCCATGTTTCAGATATTCCATCCTCATTTCTATTATAGTACATTGGTATTATTTTCGTTTCTAGTGTACGATACATACTTTGGCTATCAGCTATGTCTTGTTCTTCATAAGAGCTATATTCTGCATTTGTTCCTATTGTCCATCCATTTTCTTGGTTATATCCTTCTGCCCACCAACCATCAAGTACACTGAAATTTATAACTCCATTTACAGATGCTTTTTGTCCACTTGTTCCTGATGCTTCCATAGGTCTTCTTGGATTATTAAGCCACACATCTACACCACCCACCAAGTATCTTGACATTGCTATGTTGTAGTTTTCTAATAAGAATATTTTTCCTTTAAATTGTGGCATCATTGATATTTCATGTATTCTTTTTATTAAGTCTTTTCCTTCTTTATCTGCTGGATGTGCTTTTCCTGCAAATATCAATTGAACTGGTTTGTCTTGATTGTTCAATATTTGTGTTATTCTTTCTAAGTCCTTAAATATTAAGGTTGCTCTTTTATATGTGGCAAATCTTCTTGAAAAACCTATTGTTAAAATATCTGGATTTAACTTTGATGTTATATCATTTATTTCTTCATAATTGTATCCTGATTTTCTTAATCTATTAGTTGTATTTTCTTTTACTATGTCTAATAATTTTATTTTTCTTTGTCTATGTATTTCCCATAATTCTTTATTTGGTATATTGTTTATATTTTTCCATACTTCATCATTATGAATATTGTCTTGCCAATATGGTATTAAATATTTATTATATAATTCTTTTAATGTTGGTGCAAGCCATGTACATGTATGTATTCCGTTTGTTACATAAGTGATTGGTGATTCATTTGCTGCAATTTCTGGCCATACGTCTCCAAATAATTCTCTTGAAACAGCTCCGTGTAATTTGCTTACTCCATTTTTCTTTCCTGCTATTTTAAGAGCTAAAATTCCCATGTTGAATCCGTGTTCTAATTCTTTACATGGTTTCATTCCTAGTTTTAAAAATGCTTCTCTGTCTAATCCTAATCTTGGCCAAAATTCTTTAAAGTATTTTTCTACTAATTCTATTGGGAATATATCATTTCCAGCTGGTACTGGTGTGTGTGTTGTGAATACTGTTTTTGAGCTTGCTATATCTTTTGCAACTTCAAATGATACTTGTTTTTCTTTTATAATGTTTTTCATTAGTTCCAATATTAAGAATGCAGAATGTCCCTCATTCATGTGATATATGGTTGGTTTTAGCCCTAATGCTCTTGTTAATAAATTTGTTCCTCCCATACCAAGAATTATTTCTTGTTTTATTCTCATTTCTTGGTCTCCACCATATAATCTCAATGTAATTTCTCTATCTTCTGGTTCATTTTTTTCAATATCAGAGTCTAATAAATATAGTTTTATTCTTCCTACATTTATTTGCCAAACCTTTAAATATACTTTTCTTTTTTCTAATTTAACATATATTGTTAGTTCGTCACCATTTTCATCTTTTACTGGATTTATTGGTAAATTGCTTAACTCTAAATTATTGTATTCCTCTTCTTGGTCACCATACCCATTAATTTTTTGATTAAAATACCCATTTTTGTATAGTAAGCCTACAGCTACTAATGGAATTCCTAAATCACTTGCTGATTTAAGATGATCTCCTGATAATATTCCTAGTCCTCCTGAATAAATTGGTATTGTTTCGTCTAGTCCATATTCAGCTGAGAAATATGCTATTAAATCATTTTTATTTTCTGGGTATTTGTTTGAAAACCATGTGTTTTTACTATTCATATAATCTTCAAATTGTTTTGATAATCTGTCATATTCCTTTAAAAATTCTGCATTTTGTGTTATTTGTTCTAATCTATCTTGAGATACTAATTTCAAAAATTTTATAGGATTTTTTTCAGACATTTCCCATAAATCCCTATCTATTATTTTAAATAGTCTTAAAAATTCTGTATTCCATGACCACCATAAATTATTTGATATTTCTGATAATTTTTCAATTCTTTTTGGTAGTTGTGGATTTACCGTTATCTTGTTAAATACGTACATTTCTTATTTCCTCCTTAGTATTATTATGTATTATCTTTCATCTTGTTCTTTTTCTTCTAATTTTTCTTTTATTTGATTAATTTTGGATTTTGATTTTTGGATTTCCATTTTATATATATCTAATGGTTTTGCTTTTTTATTTTGTCTTTCTTCTTGTTCTTGTTTGTTTTGTTCTTCTTGTCTATCTTGCTTTTCTTTAAGTTTTTTGTGTTCTTCCTTCAGTATATTATCAAATTCTTGTAATTCTTTTTGGTCTTTTTTTGCATTTTTATTATTTTGTTTTAGATTGTTTTCTGTTTTTACTGTTTTATCAATTTTAGAAATTCTTCTCATCTCACCATTCCTTTTTTATATTATAATAATAATTTAAAAAAAGTACAAGTATTTTTTTATAAAACTTGTACTTTATTTTCTATTATAATTTATTATTCCTCTTTGCCATTAATCTTAAGTAGTTTAAATATCTCAACAATAACAATTGGAGCTAATACTAGACAAACTAATTCAATAATATTTTCAGTTGGTAAAACAGGTATGCTAAATATTTCTCTTAATTCTGGTATTAGTAAAATAACAAACATTAATAATGCTGAAATAATTACTGCACCAATTAATTTTATATTACTAAATATACCTGTTTTGAATATGGATTTTTTATTATTTCTAACATTAAACACGTGAACTAATTCTGATAATGATAATGTGATAAATGCCATTGTTTGGCCTACTTCTATTTTAGATTGGTCAAGTGTTAATCCATTTATTGGTGTTTTTGTTGTACCTAGTCCTATCATAAATGCTCCAAGAGTCAATAATCCTATCATTATCCCCTGATAAATAACTCTCCATGTCATTCCTTTAGTAAAAATTCCTTTGCCTGGTTTGATTGGTTTTCTTTCCATTATATCGCTATTTGCTGGATCAAATGCCAATGCTAATGCTGGTAATGAGTCTGTAACTAAGTTAATCCATAAAATGTGTATTGGAAGTAATATTTCCAAGCTACTTATATCTGTAATTTCAAACCATTTACTAATTAATGGAGTTAATAAAGTTGCTAAAAATAAAACTATAATTTCTCCAACATTACTTGATAGTAAGAATTGTATTACTTTTAAAATATTGTCATATATTTTTCTTCCTTCTTCCACTGCAGATACTACTGTTGCAAAGTTATCATCTGTTAAAATTACATCAGCCGCTTCTTTTGCTACATCTGTTCCCACTAATCCCATTGCACATCCAATGTCTGCTTTTTTTAGTGCTGGACTATCATTTACTCCATCGCCTGTCATAGCAACTACTTCTCCATTTTTTTGCCAAGCTGTTACAATTCTTACTTTATGTTCTGGTGATACTCTAGCATAAACTGAATACTTTCTAACATTTTTCTCTAGTTCATCATCTGTCATTTGTTCAAGTTCTGAACCCGTTATTGCTTCTTCTTCATTTTCTAGTATTCCTAATTTTTTTGCAATTGCTGTTGCTGTAATTTTGTGATCTCCTGTAATCATTACAACTTTTATTCCAGCTGTTTTACATTTTTCAACTGCAACTTTTGCTTCTTCTCTTGGTGGATCAATCATTCCTACCATTCCTATAAATATCAAATTGTTTTCTATTTGTGTCATTTCTTCTTTTGATGGTATATGGTCTATTTCTTTATATGCGCATCCCAATACTCTCAAAGCTTCTTTTGCCATTTCTTCGTTTTTTTCTCTTATTTTATTTATATAATTTTCAATACCATCATAAACTTTATTGTTGATTTCGTAAGCTATACATTTTTTTAATAATTCATCAATTCCACCTTTTGTGTAAACAATATATTTTCCGTTCATTTCATTTACAGTTGTCATTAATTTTCTTTCTGAATCAAATGGAATCTCTTGAACTCTTGCAGACCTATCATAAATACTAGGGTCAAAATTCAAATTAAATGCCATGTCTACTAATGCCGTCTCTGTTGGGTCTCCTGTTAATGTTCCGTCTTTTGATATTTTGGTATCATTGCATAACATATTTGCATACACTAATTTTTCTAATTCTCTATCTATTTCATCTTCTGATATATTTTCAGCATCTCTTATTGCATCATTCCAAAAGATTTTTTCTACAGTCATTTTATTCTGTGTTAGTGTTCCTGTTTTATCTGAACATATTACTGTACTACTTCCTAGTGTTTCTACTGCTGGTAATCTTTTTACAATTGCATTTCTTTTTACCATTTTTTGTACACCTATTGCTAAAACAATAGTTGATACAGCAACTAATCCTTCCGGTATTGCCGCAACTGCTAAAGATACAGCTGTCATAAACATTGGAATTAATTCTTTTCCCTGTAATATTCCAATAATAAATATTACTATACAAATTATAATTGCTACTATTCCTAATGTTTTTCCTAATTTATTTAATTTTTGTTGCAGTGGCGTTTCTTGTTTTTCTGTAGAATTTATCATACCTGCTATTTTGCCAACTTCTGTTGTCATTCCTGTTTCTACAACAATTCCTCTTCCCCTACCATAAGTTACTAAACTTGATGAAAATAACATGTTTTTTCTATCGCCAATACCAATTTCTGTATTTTCTATCGTTTCTACTGTTTTTTCAACTGGTACAGATTCTCCTGTTAGTGAGCTTTCTTGTGATTTCAAATTAGATTCTTCTATAATTCTTAAATCTGCTGGTATGTAATCACCTGTATCTAAAACAACAATATCTCCAGGTACTAATTCTTTTGCTGGAACTACCTGTAAATTTCCGTTTCTTATAACTTTTGATGCATGATCACTTAATTTTTGCAATGCCTCTAATGATTTTTCGGCTTTACTTTCTTGAGCTACACCAATAATAGCATTTACTATAACCACTATCATAATAATTATTGTATCTGTTATTCCTTCTCCTTTACTTATACCAACAATTCCAGAGACTACTGCTGCTATTATCAGTACAATTATCGAGAAATCTTTAAATTGGTCTATAAATCTTTGAAATATATTCTTCTTTTTTGCTGTTTGCAATTCGTTATAACCTTTTTGATTTCTAATTTCTATTACTTGTTCTTCTGTTAGTCCCTTTTCTCTATTTGTTTCAAGTTCTTTTTCAATATCCTCTATTTTTTTGTTAAACCATTTTTTATTTTCCATTTGTTTTCTCCCTTCTTTTTCTATTTTTTACTATTTTTTTATATCTATACAAAATTTAAATATAATTAAATAAGACTTTTAAAAGAAATCTATTTGCTTTTCTTGCAATTAAATCTCTTTTAAAAGTCTCACTTACTTAATATTTTAAGCTTACTAACCAGATAGCTAATAGCTATCGCGACTGTTGATTAGTAAATTAAAGCTACTCCCTTTTATATATTAACTTTTATTTTTGGTGACCCCTACGGGAATCGAACCCATGATTAAAAAATACATATATTTTAATTCTCATAAATCTTTTCAATTACTTATTTATCAACACTTTTTAATATAAGTTCTTTTTAGTCACATGTAGTTATTCAAAACTAAAGTGTTAAAAAAGTGTTAATTTTTCATATTATATACATATTTTAAAATAATGTCAAGTATCATTTAATTTTTATATATCTTTCATATTCTTCTTTAGTAATTATATTCCTTCTATTGAAATATGTTTTAAAATGTTCCTTGCTAATTATTAATTTTTCCATTTCTTTATTTGACACAATATACTTTGTTTTTTCCATAATTAATCCCTCGTTTCTTTGAAAA
Source organism: uncultured Clostridia bacterium (assembly GCA_934154445.1). Classification (GTDB taxonomy): domain Bacteria; phylum Bacillota; class Clostridia; order TANB77; family CAG-508; genus CAG-269. Next base: position 42,371 of record CAKPGC010000003.1, on the reverse strand, counting down.
TTATAATTTTCATATAAGAGACTATTATTTTTCTTTATTATATCCTTTCTACTATTTTTTGTAAATATTCTTTCATTATTTTTTTCGACATTTTTCATGTTTTTTCTCCATACTTTAATATTTCATCCGAGCTCATTTGATATAATTATTGTATAATATTTTTTACCAATGTGTTAAAATATTTTATGAAACTACCAAAATGTTTTACAAAAGTCATATTTTGTCGAATTTTGGGTTTTACACTAAAAAAAGCTACATCTATTGTAGCTCTATGTTTTTAGTATCATATAAGTCTGTTATTTTCTTACCCAAGTTTTCTGCTATTACTAACATCTCTATAAATAAAATTTTATCTACATCTTCTTCTATTTCTGCCAATCTATGTCTTTCTATTCCTGTTTCTTCTGCTAGATCTCTTATTGATATTCCCATCTGCTCACGAATTTCTTTTATTTTTAATTTCACTGTCATAAAAAACACCTCTAACAATAGTATGCTAGATATTATATTTTTTATTCAAAAAGAAAAAGCCCCTTTCTGCTGGGACTAATTCTATGCTTTATTTCTCATAATTATTATACTACTATTTTTTTATTTTGTATGTCGAAATGGGTCGATTATTTTATAAAATTGCATTTTTAGTTTGTGAAATTTATTGACTTTTATATCTTGTTTTGATATATTATTAAGCAAGTTGACAAACTCCTTCAAGTTGGGTGCATAAATTAGTATTTGGCTACTAGTTTTGGCAGTTCAACTATTAGTTTATGCACCTAACTTTCGCAAGATGGTTAAGTGCAAATACAAAAGAAGGAGGTAAAACTATGGAAAAGTACATAGGAGTTGGCTTTGTAATTCTTTGTTTAGCTGTGCTGGCAGGTATAGTCGGTATCCTTAGATATCAATTACATATAGACAAAGAAAAAGTTGATATAAGCCCAGCGAATGCATATATCAACCAATCCAACAAATCAACGAATGAGTAAGGCTTAGCCTTGCTCTTTTTTTATTATAATAATATTATTATTCATTTGTGTCAATAGATATCACAATCATTTAAAATAATTGTAATATTCCTGTTATAGAATTGTAACATTTCTTTTTTTGCCTGTCAATATTATAACATAAATTTTATGTAATTTCAAGTAAAAAATGTTTATTTTTAGCCAAAAATCAAGCCTTTAAAATCCATTTTAAGCTTTTTTTATTTTCAATTAATGTAATTATATACCTTGATTTTTTCAGTATTTTCAACCTTTTGAAATTTTTTTAATTTTTTTGAAAAAACACTTGACTACAACGTATATACGTAGTATAATAAATATAGTTAAGGAGGTGATACATTATGAAACAAAAAATAATAAGAGCGATACTAAATACTAAGTTAGCCGCTAAACTAATTGATAAGTACTTAGATAATCGCTCAGTCATTGAAATAGCTAATACTATTTCAAAAGAATAACACTTGAGAGGGTATCCTCTCTTGTGTATATATATTATATTATATATATCTAAAAAAATCAAGGAGGTCCTTTATGGAAGAATTTAAAAGAAATTATAAATCTGAATGGCAAAAAGAAAAAGAAACTAAAACTACTAGATTATTAAAAATAAATAAAAATTTAAATACTATATTTTCAGAAAAATTAAAACAAGACAATCTTTCATATTCTCAATTCGTTCATATATGCATTGATAAATATTTAAAAGGAGAACTAAAATTAAAATAGAGGTAAGCTGATCAATATCAACTTACCTTTTAAACTTATAACAAATTAATTTTAAAAGCTTCTATTCTTAAAGATTTTCCTTCTGTTCCTATTCTAATATTTGTACCTTTTGAACTTGGCATCCAGCCTATATCTTGTATATGCTCTTGAACTTCTAACATTTTGTTAGATTTGATTTCTATAGCTTCTATTCTCTTACTTTCTCCTGTTGTTCCTGCAATTTGACCATTTTGTACCCAATCAGACCAGCCAATATCTTGTATGTGTACTCTATATGATAAGTCTAATCCATTATTCCCTTGTAAAATTATAGCTTCTATTCTTTTTCCTTCTCCTTCAGTTCCAGCCAATTCTCCTGTTTTTTCCCAATCTGTCCAACCAATATCCTGAATATGAACCTTATATTGTATATCCGCTTTTGGTGTAATTCCTGTTATTTTACTTTGATTTTTTGCTCTTAATACTCCTAAAAAGCCCTTATAATTATGTGAAACTTTCTTTACTATTTTACTTCCCCAATTCAAATCATAAGAATTAAAATTAGATGTATTACCTTCTCCTGTTGCTATTGCTATATGTCCATAAGTATTGCCTAATCCTGCACCCCAAACTACCATATCACCTTGCTGTGGTATAAAATCATCTGTGTTTTTTATTCTTTCAAAATTCTCTACTAACACTGGATAGCTCTCATACTTCTCAAAATAATCTTTAGCATTTGCATATATAATTTGGTGTTTGTTTGTAAAACATTTTTCAATATACATTTGTGCCATATCTACGCATTGAGCCCCACTAACTCCATCATAATCAATTGTTTTTCCATTGTATGTATTTATAAATTCTTGATAGTTCATATTTTATTCCTCCTTATTACTTATTGCTTTTTGTCCTAGCAAATATGTTCCAATTACACCTTGTACTACTGCAATAACTTGTACTATTTGAATTGCATAAGGTATTGTTATGCCATCAACTGCATTTATTCCAGCTATTAATGCACTCACTATTGCTAGTATATTTGTTAAGTATTTTGCTATTGTTTTTAATTTTTCCATGTTATCTTACCTCCTATTTTAAACCTAATTTCATATATATAAGTCCTAATATTACAGCCAAAACTGAATAAAATATATAATCAACAAACTTGTCCCATTTTTTACTTTTTTCTTTGTCTGTTTCTGAAACATTACTATCTAGTTTCTGGTCTATCTTTTCTACTGCTGATTCTACTTTTCCCATTCTATAATCCATTTTTTCCATTATAGAATATGTTTTTTCAAGTTTATCAATTCTTTCGTCGTGGTCGCCTATTCTTTTGGTATTAGACTTTTCTCGTTCTTCTAAGTGTGCTACTTTTTCAATCAATTCTGTATCTTGCATTATCTACACCTCGCTTTCTTTTGAGGTTAATAATGTCTCTAAGTCTTTTGCATAGTCTAAATCTAGTATTGCTATACTATCTGTTGTTATATTTGTTACGTTTTTATATGTTCTTGCATTGTTTAGTTCTTTTGCTACTGCTTTTTGTTCTTCTGTAAATTTTAGCCTTGTTGGTGTTGCTAGTTTATAATAAATTGTTACGTTTTTATTTGATAAGCCTTTTTCGAAGTTCTCTACTGTGTCATTTACTTTTTCATTATATATAATCAAATAATTTTGTACAGTTGCAATACTTTCTTGACATAAATAAGTTGTGTTAGGTGTTCCCACTTTATAGCTATCACAAATACCTTCTAAGTATGTATCGCCATCAGTATTAAAAACTATATCATCAACTTTTGTTTGAAATCTATATTTTCCACTAGTATTCGTTCCTATTGCTTCCCAATTTTCATTCCCAGTTAATACTTTTTTACCAAAAATATGTACTTCTTCTTCATTATCCCAGTCAAAAGTATCACCTTCTAACATTTCTTGTTGTACTGGCATTATGTATGATTGAGATTTATTATTTGCTATTGTAGAACCTTCTTGTATTATTAAGCTATCTAAATTATTTATTGTTGTTGAAATTCTAATATATTTACAATTTGATGCCAATGTTATAATATAAGTTTTTGTTGTTCCTGCATTTAAATCTCTTCTTATAAACGTTTTATTACTATCATATTCTACAATTCTAAAACTTTCTTCATTTTCAGCACTAATAATTAATTGAGCTATACCACTAACCTCAATGTAATTTTCTTGGTAAAATAAAGATGTATCTGTTCCTATGCTTCCATCTGAAGATAAAAATTTACCAGTAACAATTCCTTTTCTATTAAATAAATTTTTATAATTACATATAACCTCTGTTATACACCCTTGACCATATTTGCTGTATCCTCCTACTTCTGTGCCTTCAACACATTTTATATCTGTAAAATCATAAGATGTTGCCCCACTAGAACTACTTTGATAACCAAATCTTAAATAAATATAATATGTGGAACTATCAGTAGTAAAAGTGTATTGATGCGTCCCAGAATAAATATAATAATATCCGTTCACAGCTGTATAATTTTCATCAAAAAAAGATAAAAAACATTTTGAAAAAGAACTTTCAGCTCGTATTGTATAAGTTGTATTGGGACTAACCTTAATACAAGCAGGTCTTTCTTTAACTGAAATTTCATTACCTTTATTATAAACATTTCCAATCCATGCATCTGCACCAGCATTGAATTTTATTCTAATTCCATTATTTAATAATTCTTTTGTACAACTTGTCACAGGTGCAAAATTATAATAAGTTTCTAAATCAAATATATTCACATTACTACCAACAGTTTTTATTTCTGATTGGTGGTTTGGACTTGGCATTGCTCCTCCTTGTTCCCATTCGGTAGCATTTGAACCTTCTTCCAATTGTGGCTTAAATAACTCATTTGTTAATGTTATATTAGAAGCAACACATATAATAATATCTATAGGATTTCCACTTGTTGCAACAAATGTTCCTGTGCTTCCATTTTTGCTTGTTGCTAAATCTTTGTTTTGTGTATTGTCACGTGCAGAAATAAATATATTTTTACTACTTGTTGGTGAACCACTTAATGTGTATGTTTCTCCGTCACCCGTAAAAGAATAAATTATCAAATTAGCCCAACCTGTTGAGGTTCCGCTTAGAGTATCTGTACCATCTTTAATAGTATGCGTACATCCATTTACTGTAGTTGTTGTCTTTGTAATCTCTATTTTGTTTTTTCCACTTCTCGTCTCCTGCTCGTGATTTCCACCGATTCCAATTCTAGCTCTGCAATTGCTACTATCTTCTACATGTATGTATTCTCCACTAGCTTGTCCTCTTATGCTGTTTTGATAAAAGTCTTCTTGTGCTTCTTTTAACTCTTTTTCGAGTTCTGTATTATTTGAGTTTATGTTTGAGATGTCTGTATTTACTTTTTTTGCATTTTCATTTATTTTGTCCCAGTTGCCATTTAAGTAATTTTCTATATCAAACTTCTCTGTGTTTGTTTCTACATTATCATGTTTTTTTAATTTTAAAAAATCTGTTTCACTCATTATGACCTCCTTATCCACATATAACCAACAATTTCATAAGGCGACATAATATTTATAGCGTTTTGACTTGAGGTTTTGTCTGTCACGCTTTGGAACTGCCAATCACTACCGTCTGTAGATGTTCTAACTCCTGATAATCCAACTGGTATTTCATGTCCCTGTATCTTATGTGTTTTTTCTCCGCCTGTATTCCCAATTGTATTAAAATCATCATCATCTTCATCTAAACCTAAACATACCTTTCCTTTTAATCTTTCCCAAGTTCCAAATCCTAATATAGTGCTAGGATTTGTATTTGTTTGTGTTATATAAGTTTGTCCGATTGGATATATTAATTCTAATATGTTTATCCCATTTATTTTTAATGTTCCAAATACGTTAAAAAAGTCTTTTCCCCAATTAAAAATAGGTATACCCTGCGTTACATTATATGTTGGTTTTAACATCATCAACTTGTCTGAAATTTCTAAATAAAATTCATACGCCTTTTGATAGTCAAATATCTTTCCTAAAGATGTTTTAGTCGTTCCATTACTATATGTATTATCTTTTATTGTTGGAGTTAATATTCCACCTTTTGTCCATGTTGAAGTACCTTTTTCACGGTAATACCAATTTAATGATAATGTGTTCTTTATGCTTCCTAAGCTACCGTTAAAATAATTTCCAGAATATTCAACTTCAACTTCTCCTGTTGTTGGTTGTTTTCTTTTTATATTTGCATTTATTGATAAATCAATATAATTTATAATTACAATATCTAATTCTTTTGTAACTGAATATCCCCTGGTGTCTGTCAATACTATTGTCATTTTTGAATTACTTGAAACATTCAACGTTCCAAAATTCAATGAGATACTGCTTATTAAATTTCCTGTTACATTAGAAAATGTTTTTGCAACTCCATTTATAGTTGCTGTACATTTACTTAATACGGCTCCTTTAAAACTCTTCAAATTTGTCAGCTCAATCTTAACTGTACTGTGATTTCTAATTATCTGCTGATTATTTCCTGTAATTTTGACAGTTTCTGAATTACTATCTAAATATTTTGCACTTTCTATAGTTGGCTCACAATCTGTTATAGAACAATTATTTATAAGTTCAACACTTTCTCCTATTTTTTTATCTCCATTCCATGTTTCAACTACAGCTCCAATTTTTACTGTTTTTGTATTTTTCATATATTCATATAGATATTCTATTGTATCTGATGATAATTTGAAGGTTTGACCACTTGTATAATTAAACTTCTCCAATTCTTTTACATCAGGAATTGATATTCTTAATTTATTAGTAAATCCACTATAGTGTGATGTATAATTTACACTAAAATATTGTTCAATATCACTTCCATAAAAGTTGTTTATTGTACTTGTCCTTGGTATTGTTGATAATGTCAATGTTCCATTTGGTGTAAAATCTCCTGGACTTACAGAATGGCTTTGAAAATCTATAACAGCACTACAGCTAATTGATTTTTTTCCATCATCATTATGTTGTATTGTTGTTGTTCCTTCTGCAAATGTTATCGTTCCATTATGTCCTAATGAATACTGTCCACTACCACTTTTTACTTGCTGTCCATTTATATTTATAGAATAACTTGCATTTAATCCACCAAATTGTCCCGAACTTCCTGATAATAATTGTAGTCTATATCCAACATTAGAAGTATTTGAAGCTATATCATAACTGTTTTCCCATACACTTAATTTTCCTGTATAATATTTTGCATAAGTTCCTCCACTTGTTCCTCCACTTTGTATAAAGTCCATTAGCTATTACCTCCTATCCAAAATACCCCTGTGCCTTCTTCATAATCTTCTATTCTTGAATATGTCCCTACTGTTAAGTATTTTCCTACAGTCATGTTCTTTGATTTTACAATTGTTTCTCCTGTTTTCTTATCATACCCTGCAAATAATAAACTTTCTTCACTACTTCCTGTTGCATCATTTATTTCAAGTCCAGATTCATTTAGTTTTGATTTGGCTTTTGCATTTGTTTTTTCAATTTTTAATCCTTCATTATCAAATGTATATCCTGTTTCAGTTTTTACTTTTGATACTCCATTTGTCTGTATATCCTCACTTACTTTTATTGCATATTTTGTATCATTTTGTATTGTTTCAACTTTATTTTCTAAACTGATAACATCATCTTTTTGTGCTTTATCTCCTAATTTATTTATTATTTCTTGATAGTTATTGTTTATATCAGTTGTATTTGTACTTACTGTATTTGTTATTCCATTTATATCTAGCTCATGTTTAGTTATCTTCTCAGAGTTTTCTGATGTTTCTTCAGCTAATTGCTCTATCTTTCCTTCTGCTTGGTCTATTCTGCTTTGAACTCGTCTATTTACAACTTTTTGGCTTTCTTTTTTTACTGTTGTTTCTTCTTTTTGTTTTATTTGAATTTTACTAGATATTTGTGCTATAAATTTTCCCTCTAATGACATTTCACCTTGATAAATAACATTCTTTCCATCTATGACTATTTTGTCCCCAATATCTATTGCTGGATCTATTACTGTTTTTCCTTCAAAGCTATTTGCTGTTAAGCCATTTATTTTGTTATAAATTTTTTGAACTTGGTCTTCATTAACAATGTACATATTTTCTTGATTTATCCAAAGATTATTTCTTGTGTCATCTCCAAATTTAAAACTTCTCACTCCATCTTCATAAGATACTTTTGAAATTTTAAATTCTTCGCCCCATTTATATTCTCCAAACATTTCAAGTGGGATTTCTGTTTCATCTTGACCAAATTCTCTAAAACATAACTTTCCTTTTCTATCAATACAAGCAAAGCAACCTGCACTCTCTGCAATATAACTTATATATTCTCTTGCTGTTACAGTATTATCATAAACTGAGACCTTTTTGTCTGAATTTAAAAAAGAAGTAGAACTCAATTCTACTCCCGCTTTATTACAAATATCTTGTGCAACTTGTAAAAGAGTTGCTTCACCTTTTGATATTAATTCACTACCATCGTAATTAAATTCAAATTTAATCATATTATCTAGTGCTTTTATTGTTATTGTATTGTCATCATTGTCTGTGTAATCATCTACATTATAGACTCCGTATAGGTATCATTTCAAAGCTACTATCATTACTACTTAAACTTTTAACTGGTATTCCATTTAATGTCCCTACCAACATTGCATTTACTTCTGCTACTGTTAATGCATGATTGATTAAAATACCATATTCTACCTTTATTTTTGAAAGTGTTTCTGGCATTTTATCTTTATATATCTTCATTTCTATATATTGACTTGGTGTACCTCCTAGGCAAAATTCTTCTTCAAATGCATTACCACCTTTTTTAAAATCAAGTATATAGTCAGGGTTTATTAATACATCATCTATATAAATATTCATTGCACAAACTGGGTTTTCATATATATTTTGTCCCCATTTTTTACTTGTTTCGTACATAATCTTCCCTTTCCATCAAAAAAGCACCAGTTAAACTGATGCTTTTTTATAATAAAAACACCTACTTAAAAAGTAGGCGGTTTATTCACATTATTTATTATTTACTAATTTAAAGTTAAATGTAGATTTTTCATCGAAAAATGAATTACAAGAAATTTGAAGTGTAAAATTTTCAGGACTATCTATTCTCGTATTTACAAATTGGATAAATCCAGTTTTTGAGCCTCCACTCATTAATGTTGCTCCATCTAAATGTGTTCCGTCCCATACATTATAATAAAAAGTAGGTTGTTCTAATTCTTCTCCATTTCCATTAATTAAACGAATATTTTTTGAAATATACTTTTCTTCTTTACTTATATTAGTATATGTCAGGAAAATAGCTATCCATTGCTGGTCATCAACTACTTTATAACTATCTATACTATCTCCTTTTTTCTTTGTCTTATAATTATCTAATTTTACAGAAAAATCTCCTAAATTAACAGTATCACCAATATAATAAGTATTAGAAACATTAGAAATTTTTTCCTTGTCTACTTTTGATATATCTATTATATAATAAATAACTATAAATACTATAACACAAAATATAATAGCAAGTAATATTCCACCATTTTCTTTTTTCATACTATCCCTTCTTTCTTATTAATATAAGTTAAGTATAGCATTTTATTTTGTTGAAATTTGTCGGAATTTGTAAAATAATATATTTTTTTATTATTGGCCTAAAATTGTTTTACTTTGCACTATATTAAATGTTAAATCGCTCCATGTTGATCCAGTATCTTTGTTTTGTTGCATATTTATAGATACTTGGCTGACATACGCCTGACATTCCATAATTCCATTAGAGCCAAACAAAGGGCTTTTTACTCTCACATATAACGGATAATTATTAATCATGGACAGAATTTCTTCTGCTTCATTTTCCGTTAAATAATTAAAAGTAAAACTTCCTTTGAACCATTTTTTACTTACTATTTTTCTAATAAGATTTCCTGTTGTTACACTTCTATATGAATTACTATCTAAGTCTTCCCAACTTATTTTATATGAAGATGGTGTTTTCATTATTTTATAACTTCCATTAGAAGTAGTTTTTGCTTCCCATAACATTATGCAAACACCTTCTTTCCTGTTCGTCTTTCTTTTGATTTAACATAATCTATTGATGCTTGTCCTACATCTCTTATAGTTGTGTATGGATTTATTTCAATGTTCTCTACTTTTTCTATCAATGTTTGTAACAAACTATTTGTTTCTTCATTATTTCCACCAAAATATTCTTTCGAATTGAATTTTTTAGGTATTACCGCTTCTCCCTTATGTATATATGCCATTTGATCTTCTGGTACATATCCAGTTCCAACATTTAATTTTGGTACAAATCTAGGTATATATACGTAAGATTTTTTAGCTATATTGACACCTGGTAGTTGATTTATAACAGAAGCTATACCATTTATTCCATCTACTGCTCTATTTACTAAATATTCAATTGCACTAACAACAAAATTTACTAATTTAGTCACAGCTCTAATAGTATTATCTACAAAGTTATTTATTGCAGGTCCTAAATTGTTTATAAACCAAATTATAGTATTAGCAACTTGTTGTATTGTATTTCCTATTTGCTCAATTACTCTTCTTATTCCTTCAAACACTTTCATAATAGCATTTCCAATTGAGTCAATTATCTTTGATACTGCATTTCCTACACTTGTTACTACATTTGATATTCCATTAAATATTGAATCAAACAAATTACCTATTGATTTTATTATCGGTGGTAAAACATCTCCTAACGCTTTTATAGTATTATTTATGCATTCATTTATCGTTTTTATAAGAACTATTACTACTGGTGCTATTTCTCTTATAAATTTACTACACGAATCTAATATTGTAGGCAAAGTTTTTTCTACTACTATTAATATCGTAGATATAGAAGCAACCAATGCCACTAATCCTATTAACGTTAATGGGTCTGAACATAATACTTTTGCTATCAAAGCCATTGCTGTCATTGCTATTACAACACTTCCAAATATAGAAGACATAAGAGATACAACATCTGAAACTTTCATTCCACTTTTACTAAACGTATCTATCAACTTAGTAACTTGATTAATTATTAATGCAAAACCACCAAGTATTACGACAGCTCCCGCAATGCCTTGCCAATCCATTAGTTTTGTTGCTCCTGCTACAGCTGTAAATGCTAGTGCCAGTTCTCCTAATACCGAACCTAATAATATTGCCACGTCATTTAAAGATAATCCACTTTCTGAAAATGCTGTAATTAATCCTGTAACTTCTTTTATTACTAATGCCATACCTCCTAATATTGCTATTGCTTCTGCAGCTTTTCCAATTCCATTTAATAAACCTGTAAAGTCTGCTGAAATTCCTTTTAATATTGTAGAACTTTTCTTAAATGATGATAATAATTTTATAATTGATGATATAACTTTAAATCCTACTATTGCTCCTACTATTAAGCCTATTCCTATTACAATTGGTTTCCAGCTCTTTTTTAACCATTCTCCAAATCCTTTGATTTTATCTGCCCAATCTGTGTTTATTTCAACATCTTTAAAAACATCTCCCAAACTCGTATCTATTCCCGAACCAGATGTATTTGATGTTGTATCTAAATTAGTCAATTCATCAAATCCCGCCAATGCTTTGCTAAGTGCCTTCGCACTTTTAGTTGTTCCATTCAAAGATTTGTTAGCTGACTTTGCTAACAAGTCAACTCCAGTTAGTGCTTTTATAAAGACATTTATGTATTTTACGGCTTTTAGCATTACATTTACTATTCTGGAAATAATTGGTTCTAAAATCGCTCCTAACCCTACCCATACAGCTTGTAATTTATTTGCTAATGAAGTATCTGCTGATAAATAAGCCGAGCTTGCTCTACTTAATACTGAATATACCGTTCTTATACTAAATAAAGATAATGCAAACATTTTTATTTTTGATATTGCTTTTCCTATTCCATTATTCAATGAATTAAAGGCAACATTTCCTTTTGAGCTACTTTCGCTCTCTTTATTTATTAATTTGTCATATTCATTATTTAATTTTGCTAGTTTTGCTTTTGATTCAATAATTTCTTTTGTTGATAAATGTAATTTACCTGTATTTTGTAATTTTTCTTCCAATTCACTAATTTTGTATTCTAATAAATCTAATTCAGCATCTTCCACATCTATTTCTATTGTTTTATTATTTATACTGTTAAATCCATTTTTTATTTTATCTATAACCTTATTAAATCGATTTGAAATTGGTTCTATCTTTTCTGTGCTTTCTTTTATTTTTTGTGTTGCATTTTCTAAACTTTCCGTATTTATTTGTGGTGCTTCCATTATCTTTATTTTAGAGAATTTGCCTAATTCAGTTCTTGCACCTTTTATTTTTAATATATAATCTTCAAGCGGTTTATTGTTAATCTTCATGCCACTAATATCATTCGGGTTAAAAGCTTGTTGAATACTTTTAGCAGTTTTTTTTACACTTTCCGCTTTCTTATTAAAGGAATCCATTATCAAATCTAATTCAATTCCATATTTTTCATTCATTGTTTCCCTCCTTCCTGCCTAGCCCACTTGTCTTTCAAGAAATCAGGCATTTTATAATGCTTTTTAGGTTTTGCTAGTTCTGGATTAGCTTCATCTGGTGTCTCTGGATATTTTTCCATTAACTGACATAGATTTCCTTGTTTCCACAATTTATAGCTTAGTCCTTCTTGACGTTGTTCTAGTGTTTTTTTTAGCTCATAGGGGGTCATATTATACATTTGTTCATATAGCAAGTCGAATTTTAATAGTTCATCGTAGAGGAACTCTACATATTTTGTCGTTGAATATTCCTCTACTTCTGAACGTTTTTTCTTTTTGTTACCATTTCCATTTTTTCTTCATCTGTCATATTCTTTATTGTTTCTCTATCTGCTTTTATTGCTTCTAAATCTTCCTTAGAAATAACCCCACTTACAACTAATGTTTCATAAATTATGTCCATCAATATTTTTTCAATAGTATAGCCATTGTCTACTAATTCATCATAAAAACTATAAGCCATATTTCTAGTAAATGTTTCTCCCGCTCCTGCTCTCATGTGTTGTAGCAATGTAACTATTGATGTTACAGAACCTTGTTGAACATAGTCAAGCAATGTACAATTATAAGTTTTTTCTATTTTTTCACAATCACTTGATACTAGTCTCATTGCTATCTCTTTTTCTTTTCCTTCTTCATCTTTTAAATTAAATACAAAATTTTTCATTTAAAAATCCTCCTCATATATAAAAAAGAAGGAAGGCAACATTATGTAGTTACCTTCCACTTTTAAATTATTCAGCTTCTGGTATTGTTCTTACTGGTTCATCTATTGGACTTAAATATATTGAAAAGCCTATTAAATCTCCTGAACTTCCACCTGCTATCATTGTTTTTACATCACTTCTAAATGAAATCATTATTCCATTTGTTAGTGTATATTTCCAATAATAAATCTTCTTGCTATCTTCCAAATCACTTGCAATTTTAATATTTGATTCTGCTGATGGATCTTCCATATTAAACTCAAAAGTATAGTTTTGAGCAGGTTTTAATCCATTCATAGCTGTTTCATACTCTATATTATCCAAATCAGTTGTATCTATTGAGTTTGGTTCTCCTCCTATATCGGGAGTTGTTTTTAAACCATTTATTTTCTTATATGTTCCATTATCAGTCTCTGAATATTCCAATTTTGAACCATTATAAGCGCTATATTTCTTTTCCATTTTTTATCCTCCTTATAAAATGTTTTTAAAATATTAATTTATTGTTTATTTCGTTATATTTTGTGTAACCATTTATTTTTGTTTTTCTAATATTATTTGATATTGACACATCTTCTGCATTACATTTAAAGTTTAACTCTTTTAATTTGTTGATAATATTTTCTGTTGCTATATCAACAATTTTAGTTGTATTTTCTGTTGCTTTTATTCTTCTTGTAACATATCCTGTTATAGACACTCTATAAGTGCAATTTCTTGACATATCAGTATCTATACAACTTTTTTGCAATTGATATCCAAAATAAGTTGTATCATTTTCTATAATATCATCCGATATTATTTCTCCACTTTCTATGTCTTTAATTTTGGTTAATTTGCTTTGTATTAATGTTCTCATTTTGCCTCCTTTATTGTCTGTTTAATGTTTTCTTTGTATGTTTCTATATTCTCTTCTAATGCTGGTTTCCAATGTGGTCTTGGTTTTTGTGCTTTTGCAATATAAAATTCCATGCCATCTATTAACACTACTTTTCCTATTGGTCTGTCAACTTCTTCAGCTGGAACATACCAATATTGATAACCACTCGCTTTAAAAGTATTAGTATGTCCTATATGTGGTTCTAACGCATATATACCTGTACCATTCTCTATCATTCTTCCTATAAAATATCCATCATTACTTTTTAAATCTGTATAAACCTCTGTTTTGATTGTTTTATTTTCAATTTTAGTGTCACTTTTCTGTATACTATCTGCATATTTTCCAGAAGAATGCCCTAAATGTTTTATAGTATCCTGTTTTATTTGTTCTGCTGTATCTTTTTGAGCTTTTATTAAATTTAATTCCAGCTTTTTTTGAAATTGGCTTAAATCTTTACTTAAATCTTTTATATTTTTCATACTAATTCTATATCTATTCCTTTATTTCCAACCGACTTTATCTTATATTTATTTTCACCTATAAAAATGTAATATTTACTTATATTATCAGTTGTATTATTTAATTTTGTTTCTAAATAGTTTTCCAGCTTAGACAATGGAGATTTAATTCGTAACATCTTTATTATACTTGCACCATAAATACTTGCACTTACTTGGTCATCTATTTCTTGTATTTGAACTTGATATTCATTGATATCCTCATATTCTTCTATTCTACTTCCATTTTCTTGTTTTACTATTATAGCCTTTTTTAATATTACAGGTTTCAAATATCTAATAAGCATTAAGGTAACCTCCTTATAACTGATACATCTATTCTTAGCTTCTTTTCTATATCATTAAATGTGCTTGATACTCCACTTTCAACTTTTGAAAGTAACCCCTCTGCTCCTCTACAAATATATTCCGATATAACGGCTTTTTTTATATATGGAAATAGCTTTTTATCTTCTTCATTTCGATTAGAAGCATCACAGGCAATAGAAGTCATACCGTCTATGATGTCTTGTATTATATTATCTGTATCTTCAATATAATTTGCTCCTAATCTTTGTTTTATTTGTTCTAACATCTATTGCCTTCCTTTCTACTATCCTCTTGAAATTATTCTTACAATTGGGATAGCTTTGTGGTTTATGTAACTTCTTGAATCTTCTGCATTTTCTCCTGAATTAACTAATGCCCAGTTTGTACCATTTTCTAGTTCTGCATCAGTTGGAGATAATGTAACTTGTGAAGTTTTTTCGTATGATATTCCATAAGGTGCAAATACTTTTCTTTGTCTAATGTACAATGTGTCTTGTCCACCATTTTTAGATGCATTTCTATCCATTTCATAAGGAACTTTTACATTTAAATCCTCATAATCTATTGCCCCCATACCTAATACGTATGTTGTATATTCAGTATGTGCTTCATCAGATAATTCATAATAATTTGTTATGCTTTCAGTAGCAGGACTTGCAACAACCGTATAATTTGTTCCACTTTTTGTATAATATGTCTTTCCTTCTTTAACAGCTGTATCTGTTGTTTTTACGTATGATGCTGTGACTTCTTTAGTTGGCATATCATCATCAATTACTACTAATTTACCATTCCAAGTTCCTAAATCTAATTCTCTTGTTATACCATCTTTATCAGTATATTTTAAATGTTCTAATAGGTTTAAATTTTCAATGTTTGTTGCAACATCTGAATGCATAAATACTAAAGCAAATTTCTTTTTGTTCGCTCCACATGCTTTATTTGTTGCTGTATTTAATGTTGTTGCTTGGATATTTCCTTTAACTTCTGTTGTGTGTTTGTTTACAAACTCTGAATTTTTAGTACCTGTCATTGAGAATATACCTTTTAATACTGCTAATATTGTATCTTGGTCTAATCCATCTTTATAATCTGCTATTTGTTCAGCAACGTTTTGCATAAAGTCTTTTCCACCTGTTACATCATAAGAAAAGTCTTTTTCTACAAATCCTTTTGCTCTACCAACAACTACAACCCCTCTTTCAAATGTTTTTGTTGATGTTGCTGTTATATCTGTTTGTCCATCATAATTTACTGCATCGCCTTCTAATAGTCCACGCATAGCTATTCTTGCGTATGCTGTACCATCTTCATCAGCAAATACTTTTCTAATATCCTCATTTCCTGTTAAAGCTCTTGATTTCTTTAACTCGTTTGTTTTTAAATTTGGTATTCTATCCACTGAATACTTAAATGCTTTTTCATTAAAACTTTTTGAATCAAATTTTCCCATTTTTTATTACCTTCCTTTTTATAAATTTACTTCTGGGTGTTTATTTAGATATTCTGCCAATTCTGTATAACTCATTTGGCTTATATCTTTTTGAGTTACCCTTTCTCCTGTTTGTGGTGCTGGTTCTTTAGAATACTCACTTATTGCTTTTTCTCTATCTGCTTTTGATACTTTTTCAAATATATCTAATTTTGAATTGATACTTTCAGCAGTTTCTCTTGAAAAATCAATAGTTTCTATGTATCCTAATGAGATACCCCTTTGACTTGCTTGACGAATTGTTTCGTCTTTTAGTCTATAAGCATTTAGTTCACTTTCAGCCTTATTTGCTCTAGCTCTTTCTTGCTCCAATTCATAAGATTTCTTTTGATCTTCGTCCATCTTTGCAAGTTTGTCAGCTTCTGCTTTTTTTGCTTCCATTTCTTCTAAAATTGCTTGTCTTTCTTTTTGCTTTTCAGCATTAATCATTTTGTTTACTTCATCTCTTGTAAAAGTTTTTTCTTTATTTTCTTCTACTTTTGATGTTTCGACTTTTTCTACACTCTCGGCAGTAGATTCCATATTTGTTTTTACTTCTTCATTACCTTCCATAACGAATTTCCTCCTTAACTTTTACGGTTGTTATAACCAAACTATTTGACTTTTTACGGAAGTCTAACCAAACAAAAATAGACCTTTTAGAGCCTTGTCCAGGGCATAAAAATAAGAGCTACGTCTAGCTCTTAAATTTTGGTATATAGGTTAGGATTTGCACCTAACATGAGATTTCGTGTCGATATCTCTACGAGTAAATACGGTTTTACCTTCTATTAACACTTTTTCGATAGCGTCTACTTTACCATTTAACAATTAGCAGGATTTGAACTCTGCACTACCGACATCCTCTCGCTTTTACCGCTATGTCGTTTGCCTTTCGACTTTCAGGCTTTTCCATTTCACACTATGTTTTGCATTGTGCTAATTTCGCCCATAATTGCCATTTAGTTTTACCATACTCGATAGTTTTACAGTATGTCTATTCCGCCACTATATACATTTATAATTATAAAATGTTAATAACTTATTTATTTTTTTCTTTAACATTAAGATATATTGCATATCCTATTATTCCTGTTAATTCTGTTAATATTGTGGCTATTACTCCACACCAAAATGGATTTATATACATATTTTATCCTCCTTTAATTTTATTTAAATCATATCATTAAACAATAAACCAAATAAATCGTTCTTTGAAATCTTTATTTGTGATTCAATTGTGTTTCTTTCTTTTAATGACATCTTATCAATTATTTCTTTAGCTACGATATCTAATGATTTTTCTACTGCCTCATTAAATTCTTCTTCAGTAAACCATCCTTTTTGTATCATTACTCTTGCTAATATATTTAAAATTGCACTTGTTTGAAGATCTGCTCTAATAACTTTATTTGTCTTTAAGTATTCAATAATTTCTTTATCTGACATTTACTATCCCTCCATAATAAAAGCACCTACTTTTTAGTAAGTGCTAAAATTTAATTTTCATTTTTTCTTTGTAATATTTTTCCCATTCTTCATATTGTTCTATGATTTCTTTAGGTGTATTTTCTTTCCATTTCCAAGGATTTTTTTCTCCTAATGTATCTATTTGCCAATCTGTCCAAGGGTGTTCCATAGGTATCATATTAAATCATTCCTTTCATAACTTCTATTATGTTTTTGCTTAATAATGAAGCATTTTGTTTATTAGCATAATAATCTGCAAATGCCTCTGCAATAATTTCTTGTCCTCTTCCTTTATATGCATATCCTGAAATATTTCTTATTAATAAGTCTTTTTCTTTTATATCATTTACACCTATTTTATTCAAGGCTTTATTCAATATTTTATTTACTGTTATATTATTTTCGCTATCAAAAACTATTGCATTATTATTGTTATGATTTAATTTTTTAATTATTTCTGTAGCAGCTATGTGCCCTGCTTCATGTATTGACATATCTTTATAAGTTGTGTTATTAGGATGAAAATGTTTCTTAACATCCTTTTCATATAATTGTCTTGGAACTTTATCATTATAAAATTTATTTTTATTTATATACATTATATATGTTCCATCTTTTTGTAATTCTACAGCTAGTCCACCATTTGGATGTTCTATTTCTTTTATTTCTTTAATCTTTCCTTTTATATTTGGAAAATCATTATATACTTTGCTCATATTGTTTAATAGTTCTTTTAAAACCGCTTTATCTATATGCCTTATATTCATTTTTTTAATTTTGTATTTTTCTTTTATATCTTTTTCAAACTTTGTATCAAATATATTAAATTGTTTTTCTGTTTCTAACTCAATATGCTCATTATTAGAATTATACACGATTGTACTTCTACAATAGTGAAAGTGATGTTGAATTGGCGGAAGATTTAAGCCTAATACCAATCCATTACATCTAATTCTTTGTATTGTTAGCTCTTTTTGTGTTTCACCATAATATCTATCAAAAGTATTTTCTTTATTAATGTAAAACTCTTGATTATTCAAACTATCACACATTAGAGTTGTCTTTTCATCTTCTACTGCAATAAATCTAACTTTTGAATTATCTTCTGCTACTTCTTTTATTCCTTCTACCTTTGCTAGATTATTTAATCCAATCATTTGTAAATCAACTGCACCTGATATCTTATCGTTATTTATATTAAGTTTCTGATTATTTTGTCTATTTATTATTGTTTGAAATTCACTAGAATCGATTTCTAGGTCTTTTTGCTGTTGTATATTTAAAATTACTTGTTTATATATTTGTTGTGTATTATACTGCATTGTTGCTTCAATATATTGTTTCCAATTAAAGCCACTATAATTGGGGTGGTCTAATAATGCAAGAAATAAAGCCATCGGAATTATTGATGGCTTTTTCTTTTTATTTACTTCTTTTTGTCCGTTCTTCATAGTAATAATTTGCATCTTCATACATTATCTGTTTTTCTTGTTCTTCAAGTTTGTTTTGTTCTTCTATATATGCACTATAAATAAGCAGTTCTAGTATTTCACTGTTCTTTACTCTTGTTCTTTTGTAAATATTATTTGCTAACACAGTAAAGTAATTATTATTTTTTAATAGTCTTTGTTCTTTCCATTCAAGTATTTTTATATCTATCATATCCTTAGTTTTTTTGGAAGCAATATTATATAATTGTTCAGAATCAAAATTTATATTGTTGAATATATTTTGCAATTCTAACTGTTTTTGCATACCTATTCTATTATAAAGTTTCTTTAATTCATACATTTTTCCGATTATGATATTTCCAGTAATCTTGCATATTCCCTCCTATTAAAAAAAGAGGATTTCATTCCTCTTTATATCTCCATATATAGCCTCCTACTGTTTTTACTTTTTTCTTACAACATTGTACTATATTACTTTTGTTAATAGATGTTTTCTCTTGTGCTTCTGTTATACTTACAAATTCATTTATAAAATTCATATTTTTGTCATATTGTATAACTTTTTTCCACTTTTTCTTTAACCAGTACATTTCCTTTCCTTTATTTTTCCAATATGCTGGTGATTTACTATTTCCTAAGTTATATGAGTGTTTCACATTTTCACTTTGAGTGCACCACTCTAAGTTGTCTACCCTATTGTCATTCCTTATTGCATTTATATGATTTATGTATGGCTTATTCATTGTATTGGGTACAAATGCTTCTAATACTAATCTATGAACTCTAAATCTTTTTGTTTTCCCCTTTTTAGACAATTTCACTTGGCAATATCCTTGTCCTTTTATTGTTTCCTGTTTTAAAATTCTACCTTTTTGAATATATCCTCCAGTATCTGTTTTTCTATAATGTTCTAGGCTTCTAACCCTACCTAAATTGCTAATTTGATAGTATCCTTCGTACCCTTCTATATCTTTCCATATTTCTTCCATTTAAAATAACCTCCCATTATTCTCTCCATATTTAGACAACAAAAAAGCACAGTGGAGTTCTGTGCTTATCGGGAGCTACCCTATTTTTGTTAAAATTAATAACTATTTTTTTATTTGCTTATTAACTACTTTTGTTTGTTCTTTCTTATTGTCTGCTGTTAGTTTTTGTGCTTTTTGTTGTTCTGTCAAATCTGTTACTTTATCATCTTGATTATTTTCTTTATTATCTTGCTCTACTCCTGCTTGTCCCATCATTTGCATTTGTTCTAGATTTTTTTGAATGTTTTCTTGATTTTGTAAATCCATTTTTACTAATTCACTTGTACTATCTAAATCAAGATTTAATAAATTTATAACTGTTTCATCTGATAATAAACCTCTTACCTTTAATGCATTTGTAATATCAGTTGCTCTATCAGAAGGTAAATTTCTATTTAATTTTATTTCAATATCTCTAAAATCATACGTTTTTCCTTTTTCTTTGTTAAATTTTTTTAGTATAATTCTCCATCTTCTTATTAAACCTTCGAGAAAATCGCCTTCAAACGTTGCTATATACTGTTGTAAACCGAAAAATTTCTTTTCTAATGCACTATTATTATCTGCTGCTGTAAATCCTAGATCAGTCATATTAGGACAAAAACTACATAAACAAATAATATCCATTAATGTTTTTTTATGGTTCTGTAATGCTGTATCATTTACATTCTTTTCAACCCACCATAAATTGCTATCAACTTCTCTACTTCCATCTAAGTATCTTACTCTACTTGTTAATACGTACTCATCTTCTTTTTGCCTTGCAGGATTTATGATATCTTCACCTTTCTCGTTTTGTATAATCATTGGGTTTTCTGGTGCATATCCTTTTACTGCCAATATTGCCTCGTCATTATATTTAAATACATTTCTTGAGTTTTGGATGCATCTTTCATAGGCTTTTATTAAACTTATTACAGGTTCAAATATTGCCATTCCATCACAATTTTCTATTGCAGTTGCTGGTATATCATCATCCCATTTTTTAGGCTGTTTTTCTTCTATATTCTCTTTAAATAATGGTTCATCTTTAAATTTTTGTTCATATTCTGGTGTGCCAAACATTTCTCTTTTTTCAGGTGTATCATAATAATATCTTTTTCCGTCTTCTGTTGTTAATTCTATCATTTGCTGATATTCACCATTTGCCATATATGTACGAATTATTCTATACATACCTATTAATTTTTTAGGTAATGAATAATCCCATATAGCCACTGTTTCTAATGCATCACTTCTTGTTATTGTTATTTCTCCTGTAATTTCGTCCTTATAATATATTTCATAACAAGCTCTTTTTACCAAATAGTCCAGAACCATGTGTAAAAAATGTGAGCCATCATTATTGTAGTCAACTATATGTTTTATTAGTTCTTCTATTTCTTTTATTTCTTTTTCATCATTAGTTTCATGATTAAATAATTCTCTTATTATTTTGTCTTTATTCTCATTAAATGCTTTTACTTTATAAGTTGGCGCTTTTCCTCCAAAATAACCAGCAGACATAATTGATATATATCTTTCAAGTGGCACTTTTATATCTTCATCATCAAAACTTGCTAATTCTTCGTCCGTCAGTTTTCTTCTGAACTTCTCATATAACTCTTTTCTTATATCTAATTCTTCTTGTGCTTTAAAATATATATCTGTTATACTTCTTTCTTCTGCTAATCTTTCTTTGCTATATCTTAACATTTTTTCCTCCAATCAAAAAACACCTACTCCGTAGATGTTACATTTTTATAAATGACTTATTAGTCATTGCCATATTTGTATTTTTAGGTTTTGGATTTTCATATACACCTGTCAAACAATCTTCTGCGTCATCATGTTCATTTTTTCCAGTTCTTACATAATGTTTTAAATGTTTAGCAAATTCTGGCCATTTATCTTCCCAATTTATAGGAAAATATATATTATTCATTACCCCTGTTGAATTGCTTAATATTCTTGCAACTTTGTTTTCTCCTTGATGAAACCATCTAACATTCGTATGTCTATTACCTAAATTTCTTAAGTTTGTTATTACATTTCTTGCAAATCCTCTACCACCATTATTACTTTCAATATTAGCATTTCCAACATTATCTTTTGTTAGCATTTCTGCAACTGCTGGCTCTGTTACTTCCATTGGTTCTTGCGTAAAAATAACATCAAGAATATAATATTCATTGTTATACATTTGATAATTTATTGAGCATAAGTAATCATTACCTTCATCTGCAGTATCTGTATAATTCATAATATAATGTGCTGGTGGTAATTTTTCATAAGTTTTAAATGATGTATATAATCTATTTTTTACATCTATTGGTTCTTGTTGATAGTTAGCATATATAATATCTTTGTTCATATTTTTAGTTTTTAGTTCATAGTCTTCTTTATTTAATATTGCCTCACACAGCATTGAACCATCTTCTTGAACCGCTTTATAATTTATGTGTCTTACGTTATCATAGTTTTCTAATATATAACCCGCTAAGTCATTACTAGACCATCTTGTCATAATAATTATTAATTTAAATCCTGTTTCTGTTCTTGATAGCATTGTATTGTTAAACCAATCTATTTGTTTTTGTAAAACATTTTCGTTGTATGCCTCTTCAACATTCTTTATTAAGTCATCTATTATCATTAAAGTACATCCAAAACCAGTTGCAGTCCCTTTTGGTGATGTTGCTAAATAATTTGCTTGTCCACTTCCCTCTAATGCCCATTTATTTGCACTAGATTCGCCAAATTTTATTTTTGTATCAGGAAATACATCGTTATATACTATTATTCCTTCTGTCTTTTCTGATGCTATTGTGTCTCTTACTGATTTTGCAAATGTTGTTGATAATATCTCATTATATGAACCAGTCATTACTTTTTCTTTATTGTTATTTCCAAATACCCATTCAACCAATTTTCCTGCAGTTCTTGATTTACCATGTCGAGGTGGCATATTTATTACACAAATTCTATCATCACTTTCATAAAAGTCTTGTAATTCGTTACACATGTTCTTCAAAAATTGTCTATCATCTTCATAAAAATCTGGTGCAGTTAATTTACAATATTCAAAAAAATCACGTCTGGCTAATTCCAAACGTGCTTGTTTTTTCAACTCTTCCTTTATATTATTATTCATTTAATATCTTTCTTAACTCTTCTGTTGTCATTCCTGAAAATGGATTATTAACTTCTCCAGATATGTTTAACTTGTCTTGTGGTTTCTCTCCAATAGTATCTCTAATAGTTTCAAATGCCTTTACATTTCCACTCAAGGCTTCTTGAATAAGTGAAAAGCTTATCTTTTCTTGTATCGTCTTATCTTCTACCTTAGTTTCCAATAATGCTAATAGTTCCTCTCTTAACGTTTTTCTTTGTGCTCTTACTTCTCCTGATTTTATTCCACCTTTTTTTCCTTTTTCTCTTGCTTCCTTCTTGGTTCGTATAGGTTTTAAGTTTTGCTCATTTGCCATTTAATCACCTTCTTTTTTGTCCTTAATGTTTTTATTTATGTTCATAATCTATCCTCGAATTTAGTTTTTATATCATTATTCATAAAATTCATTAATTCATTTATATAAATATAAGTATCACACTTACTTAATTTACCTATCTTCTTTACTAATTGACTTTCTTCTATTTTTATTGGCATTTCTATACGAACATAAGATTTTTGTTTTAATCCTACATCATACCAATTTCTTATTTCTTTTTTATTTTTCTTATTTTGGGTTGTTATTTTCATTCCTAAATAATCATTATTTTTTTCAATAATAAAACCGTGTCCATCATCTATGACTAAACACGGTCTTCTTTCTAATATTACATTTGATATTCTATTATTGTAGGTTTCTATTTTGGGAATTATTGTAACCCATATATCTCCTATTTCTGGTTTTTGTATGTATTTCATTTAATTAAGCACCTCTCTTTAATTCTATATGGACAAAATACTTTACCTTCTCTTAGACTTGTAACCTCTAAAAAAGAACAGTTTTTACACTGTTCTGGTAATTCATTCTTTATTTGTTTTAATTTGTCATTATTTTTATATTTTTGTTCTTCATCTATCATATCTAGAACTTCCTCACAACTGTCAAATTTGCATAATTTGCACTTTTTGTTCCCGTTCGGGCATATCTTATTATCTATTAAACATTGAATCATATTCTATTCCTCTTCTGTGCATGTTAATTTGCCGTCTATTCTTCTTACTATTTCGCAATCTATATTCTTTTTGCATTTGCTACAGTTTTCTTTCTTGAATTGTTCTATTTCTTTATCCATATAAAACACCTTCTTTTTTAAAATAATTTATCTATTATCCAACTAATTAACTCTATAATCGGTATTGCTACAAGTGCTAATAAACCAACTATTGCAAACAATACTAAAAATCCAGTAAGTAAAATCACTGGACTTAATATAATTATTAATAATATTGTAATTATTGTTGCCATTCTTTTCCTCTTTTCTTTTATTTATAAAACACTATGTAACGATATATATAGGAATCGAACCTATATTATACCGTCGTATAGACTTTCCATTGAATCGAATATATCGCTACATACTATTTTCTAAATATTAATTAGAACTCGCTAGGAAAGTTCTGCAAAGTTTATATACTATATCTTTTTTAGGAGTGCAAATGTATAACCAAAACATAACAATTTATATTATCAGTTACCTAGCATACTGGTAATAACACATAATAAAAGAGCCTATCTTGTTTGATAAGCTCTCGACATTTTTTACTTATTTTTTATTTTGTTGTTGATTATTCTTCTAACCCATAGTATAATATTTTTGTTCTTCCATATTACTTATCCTGTGAAAGGTGGTGATATGATGGATAAAGTAATAATGCTTGCTGTATTGGCTCTTATTTATTTAATCTTGTCATTATTTAAATAATCTAATACATACAAAAATACTAGAGTTGCCGCTCTAGTATTTTTTTGTTCTCCTTTAATGGATAAATTTTAATGCTTACTTTGAAATGTTAGCTGTACAATAAACCTCCTCAAATTGATTGTTCAACATTTCTATATCAATATTATACTAGAGTAATTTTAAAAAATCAACACTTTTTGTTCAATTTATTCAACTTCTAGTGCTATTATACCACTTTTAGTATTATTTTTCAAATTAAAAAGAATAGACATTTAAAACATCTATTCTTCCAAAAGAGCTAATCAAAAATATTTGTGAGACTATTTCTTTTATCTCTGATTATATATATATCATATTTCTATGTCGTGATTACACCTTTTTTATCGTGTTGTTCAAATTTTTTTAATGCTATTCCATTCATCTTGCACATGTGTTTATAATCATATCCCATTTCACTTGCTGTTGTTACTAATGTCTTCCCCTGTATGTACACTTTTTCTAGAATTAACTTATATGGTTGTTCTACTTTATCTAGTTGCTCTAATATTACTTTTTGTTTCTCATTTTCTTTTACTATTTTTTCTAATAATTCGTTCATTGTATCAATTAATTTTGCTACTTTTTCTGCCATGCTGTCTTCTACTTCTCTACTTCCGTTTTGGCATATCTGATAATACTGCTGTTATGTTTGTTATATTTGTTTTATATTCTTCTATGTATTCTAATCTTCCTTCTATCCATTTTTGATTATGTTTATAATCTTTTAAATCTTCTCTAGTCATACTCTTTTGTACCCTCCTTGTTTATTCTTAATATTTTCTCTTATTAATTCATCTTTTAAATTGTCTAAAATCCTGTATGCTTCATTTAATTGTTGCTGATTATATTTTCTCTTGTCTAAACTTATGAAGTCTATATTTTCTAATTTACTCATTGTGTCTATTACTATATTGTATATGTGATTTATTGTCATTTGTATCACTCCACTCCGTTATAATAATCTCCTACATTTATTTTATGATATGTATCTCTATCAACAGTTACCCATATTGTTTTAACTGTGCTATCTATTTCTTTTTGAATCTGTATTTTATAACTTTCAGGATGATGTTGTGGCACTATTATTTTTCCACAAGGCATCATTGTTGTATATGCTGAACGATAATCTTTATCAATAACTTGTCCTTCTTTTATTCCATAATCATTCTCTTCTTTTATTGCCATTCCTATTGCAGTAAATAGTATTATTAATAAAATTATAACAATTCCAATTATAAATATTTCTATTACACCTTTTTCAGATTTCATATATCTTCACTTCCTTCTTATATACTCATATATTACTCTTTCAACATAAGCTAATGATTCATAATTGCTTATATATCTTCCATCATGTCTATGTCTTACTGTACTTCTTATTATCTTTATTTCTTGATCATATTGTCTTTTATACATTGTTGCTAATTGATTCTTACTTAATCCAGCTTTCCACTTTTGAATTATCTCTTTATCTTGCATACTACACCTCTTGTATAGTTTTTGCATTTTTATGTAAAATATGTTACAATTGTTTTATAAACATCTCAGGAGGTATACTGTATGAAAAACTATTTTGGTGTCGAAATTGATACCAAAAACATGACTTTAGAAGAACTTAAAGAAGCTCAAAAGAAAGTTAGGGAATTATATTCAGACATTTCTCTTCAAATTACATTAAGAAAAATGGCTGATCACAAACATAGTTCTTCTAATTAAGTCATCTCCCCACTGAACTTTAGTGGGGATTTTCTTTTGCTTTATTTTCAAAATATTGTTTTATTTCTTCTTTATTGCCTAAAATTAGTAATTCATCTTTATTAATATCAAATATTGTTAGTCCTGCAAGTTGCTCTGCATATATTGTATTTATATCTAGTTCTGTATTTTCTAATATTTCTATACTATCTTCTTGTTCTTTTGTCATGTGTTAGTCCTCCTTCAATTTTCTGCCACATTCAGGACAATAATTTATATTCATTTCTGCTACTCCATCTCCATAAGCTTGTATTTTTGTTTCTCCATAAATTTTTTTTATTTCTAAATCAACCCAACTACCTTGGATTTTATACACTTCATTGTTTTTTAATTTTTTGCATATTTTACACTTTTTTATTTCATCCATCCTAATTCCTCTACTTTCTTATTTATTGCTTGTAGTTCTTCAATTGTAATTCCTTCAAATTTATTAATATTAATTCTTCTGCCATAATTATTAGAATCAATTATGCTTATTTCATTATCTTCATCATCATAAAAACTAACTCCATTAGCATGGTTTTCCTTGTAATTCCATCCTAACTCTTCAAACATCTCATCAGCACTCATTTTATTTATCCTTCCTCCTGTTTTATTATTTCTTCTATAAAATAGCCTAGTTTTGATACTTTTTGCAAATATTCAAAGTTCATTGAATTTTCTCTTACTAATGTTCCTTTTAAACTATTTCTTAACAATTTTAAATCATCTATAGTCAACATCACTTCAACTTTATATTCCTTTTCATCCATTTTATTTTCTTCCTTCTAGTAGTTCTTCTAACTCTAATATTCTTTCATTAATTGCTTTTATTCTGTCTATATCTTTTGCTTTATTGCATGTTTTTAGCATGTTCTTGTATTCTTCTATCTTGTCTTTTATTTTTTGAATCCACTTTTGATTTATATCATTTTGTGCATTTTCTATTACTGTCTTGTATTGTTCATTCGTTAAATGTATTATATATTTTTCATTATTTGATTTTAACTCTTCATTCTCTTTTAATACTTTTTTATAATCTGATAAAATATCTATACTTTCACTTAAAGTTTTGATGTCTGGATTACAATTCATACAACTTCCACCTGCACATTCTATTATTTCTTTTTGTTCTTTACGAACTTTTAACATTAATTTTAATTGTTTTATTGTTTCTTCTATACTATTTTTATTCATTGCTTATTCTTTACCTCCATATAATCCGCTTTCCTACATGAAATCCTGCTAATATTAAAAGCATTGATGAAATACTTATATTCGCTTTTATTAAACATGTTCCAATAATCGCTTCTATAAATGCAACAATGATTTCAAATAAATTAATCTCTTTCATTAATTCTCTTATTTTTTCTTTCACTTAAAACATCTCCTATTCTCTCACATATAAATTTATATAATTGATAATCTGTCTTTATATTTTCATTTATTAAGTTAAATTCAATGTCATTACATAAATACTTTTCGTATCCTGATTTTGTTCTATCAAAAATTTGTAAAGTATAATCATGAGTTATTTTCTGTCTAACTCTATTTTCGTCTAAAATAATTGAATATTTGCTATTAGAATTTATGGGCATCATTATAAAAATTGGTATATATTTATTATTAAATCTTTTTAATTGCTCATAAAATTTTATTTTATCTAATTTATCTTGCATTGTTTTATAATCTCCTCTATCATATTTTTTATTTGCCAATAACCTATAACAATATTTCCTTTTTCCCTTTTTTCTTTTAATTCATAAATAAATTCTTCTAAATTTCTAATATGATTCTTATTTTCAACTTCGATCCCATAAATATATCCCTCTTGAAAAAATTTATCTAAATTTACATCTTTTAATGCTTGTTCATATCCTTGCATATATAAATTTTTATCTCTTTCATTTTCTATCTTAATTTTATCTACTGTTTTTTCTTTCACTTAAAACACCTCCTATTTTGAGCATATATTTAATAATGCTTCTTGATATGCTTCTATTTTCTTTTTCAACTCATAATTTTCTTTTTGCAATTTATAATATTCTTCTTTATAGTCTAAATCAACAACATTCTTTTTATCTGTTAACTCTCTTATTTGTGTTTGTTGCTTATCTATCATTTCTTTCATATATTCAAAATCACATTCTTTTTGCAATTTATCTATATTCCCTGGTGTCATCATTTTACCCACCCCAATTCCTTGATTTTTTTACATATTACATTTAATAATTTTATATCTATTTCTAGCGGATATATTTCATTATCAATAATTTTATTACAATCAAAAGTTTTTTCTTCTGGATAAAATCTAATATAATTATCTTCTTTTTTATGTTTATATCTTATAACTCCATATTCTTCACATATATCCATTTCGAAATCTAACTCTTTAAACATTTCATCTGCTGTTTTTTCTTTCACTATGTATCACTCCTCTCTAATTCGTTTTTTAATAATGTTTTATATGCTTGAATTTGCTCTTCTAACTCTTTTGTTCTTTTTTGTAAAGCGCCTATTAATATTTCATTAAGTTCATTCGTTGTTCTTTCCTTTTCGTTTAAATCTTTGTATGTATCTACTGCACTTTTGCATATTACTATCATATCTTATTTACTCCTCTCTTCTAATGCTTCTATAAAATCTTTTTGATATTCGCATTCTTCACATTTTTCATTACAAATAGTGTATGTTTCTGGAGCAAGTGGACAGATTATATATCCTTGCTCTTCTGCTAAAGCATCTCTTAGCCATTGTTCCATATTTTATTTACTCCTTTACCACTAAATTTGCTTTGATTAAATCTTGTGTATATTCTTTTATTTTTTCTTCTTCTCCGCTATACCCTATATAATCTCCCCAGTTGCTATTTTTTCTTTTTTTAAATACTAAAATTTTTCTATCAAAAATGTTTATCTGAACTTGATAATCTTTTTCATATTTTCTGTAATAATCATCATATTCTAATAATTCGAATCCAAACTTTTCAAGTTCTTTTAAATCTACATCATCTCTTATTTTTAACATATCTATTCTCCTCCTAATAACTCGCTATTTTCGTATATATTACCAATTACTTCTAAATCTTCATTATCTTTATATAATACATCTGCTAAATCTACTGTTTGCCTTTCTGTTACATTAAAGCAACAATTATCTTCACAATATTCAACTATTCCCTTGTTTATAAAACTATCGTTGCCTCCACCTTCATAAGCCATTTCCCAGTCTTGATATAAAACTATATCTCCCTCATATATTTCTTTTCCGTTTTTATCATCTAGTCCTGTGTATTGCATTAAAATATATTTTTCTTTATTGGGTTTTAATAAATCGCCATCATTGTAATACCCATTGTCTTGTCTCACTATATTCATTGAATTTCTTAGAGCTGTGAAAACTCCTTGTTTCGAGATTACCATATATTTATTTTCATTGTCCCACGCCCTAAACTTTATCTCTCTATTCATCTTCTCCTCCTTCTTTCAAATTATCTACTGCTATGTGATATGCTTCAATCCACTTTTTGTTAAATTGTAGTGGATAAGCACTATCAAGTATATTTTGATTATCGTCTGTTAATATTTTATATGCTTCTTGTTTATTCATTCTCTTCACCTGCTTTATATTTAAACTTTTCCATTTTTTAATTTACTCTTTTGATTTTTTATATTTTTTATTAGTTCCCAACTAGGAAAACCGTCTTTTTTTATTGACTTCTTATTTTGTTTTAAATAATCGATAACTATATCTACATCAATTTGCCTTACATCATTATTTTCAAAGCACACAAGAAAATAAGCATTGCATCCTGCATTTTTGCATTTTTTTAATTCATTTATTTGTTTTAAATCTTTCTTTACAATATGCCATGTGTCTGTATTACATTGTTTTGCATCAAAACAATCATGTCTGTTTGGTAAGAATATTTCATAATCAAAACATTCACCTTCCAAATATAATCCTTCTGATGTTCTTTTAGCATAATTCTTATGTCCATGAAACCCCAGTTTTTCTATATATTCTATTACCTTTTCAATTTGTCTTTCAAAGCTTCTTCCTTTTTGCATCTTTATACTCCTTTGTATAATAATCTATTTAATATTTGACTTGCTTCACTTTTAGTTAATTCACTAATATCTAAATCTTTGCACATTCTTTTTATTATTGTTTTTTGTTTTTCACTTGCTTCTGATTTTCCCCATTTTTTTATTTGTTTTATATCCCATATATATTTTTGTTCTGGATAATTCTCACATAAATATGTATAAGCCAAATCAAAAGCTTCTTGCATTTTCATTCTTTTACCACATAATGTTGTTTCTCCTAATTCATCTTGTGCTGGAATTATTAATCTAGAATTTTTTAAAGTACATACAAAATCGCCATTTGGCATTTTAAACCAATTTACATTATGTGTATTATAATCTTGTCCTCTTGCCCAAAGATTCACTATTTCTATGTTTTTTATCCAACTTTCTGGCACATCTGATATATTTTGAATTAACTCTGGTAACTCAAATAAGTCTCCTTGAACCTCATCTTGTTTTGATTTTGGTACATTTTCCATATCTATTCCCAATAGTGTTGGTGCCGTGCAAAGATTTGCTCTACCAGTTGTTCCTACTAAATCTATTAATATTAATTTTTCTTTTCCTGGATAAAGTCTTAATCCTCTACCTACCATTTGTGTATATAAAGAACTATTGGAAGTTGGTCTTGCAATCATTACAGTTTCAACAAGTGGCATATCTGTACCTTCTGTAAATATCATACAATTTACTAGACACGGGATTTCTCTATTAGTAAATTTCTGTATTAGTTCTGCTCTATTTTTTGTTTCTGCTGTAACGGCTACTGCTCCTGGTATAAGTTTTGCTATATTTTGGGCATGTTCAACTGATGTTGCAAATATTAAAGTTTGTCCTTTTGCATATTTTTGATATGCTTCTGATATTGCTCCATTTAAAATATCTGTGTTCATTGCCTTATCTAATTCTCCTGTTGCAAAATCTCCCATTCTTTTTGCTACTTTTGAAATATCATATCCTATATTTACTCTTAAACACTCAATATCTGTTAAGTATTTATTTTTTATTGCCCATTTTAAATCTTTTTGAAATATTATTTTTTGAAACACATCATCTAATCTAACATTGTCTCCTCTGTTTGGAGTTGCTGTAAATCCTAACAAAAGTCTTGGTTTGAAATAAGTTATTATTTTTTTATAACTTTGTGCTGCAGCATGATGTGCTTCATCTATTATTATTATGTCAAATTCATCTGTCTTGAATTTTTCTAGTCTATGTGTTAAACTCATTATTGAAGCTATTACAACTTCTTCTCCATTGGAATGTTGACTAGCCATCTCTATTCCAACTGGACAGTTGTAATATTTTACTGGTTGTGTTATTAGTTCTTCTCTGTGTGCTAAGACTAATACACGACCTTTTCTTTTTATATTTGTAAATGTTGCTGTTTTACCTAATCCAGTAGCCATTTGAATCAAGTAAGAACCTGGTTCTAATTTATCTATTATATCTAAAACTTCTTTCTGATAGTCTCTAAGTTTTAAATCCATTTGAAATTTCCTCCTTTGTTGCATTACCTATTCTTATAAGTATTTTTTCTAAGTTATCTGCTAATTTTTCAACTTCTGGATAGTACTTGTCCCATTCGTCTTCATGTTGAAAAATATAGTCTACTCCATTATGATATCTTTGTAATGTCTTATTGTATAATTCTTTTAATTTTTGCATTTGTACTATTCCTCCTCATATAAAATTAATGCATTAGCTGATATTCAATCTTCATCTAAATATTCTTGATATTTTATATCTATAATGTTTTTATTTTTTATAAAACTATTAATTACACTTTCAAAATTGCTTATTTCTCCATGTAATTTTTCTGATTTTATTAGTTTTACTTTCACTTTTACACCTCTTTTCTAAAAAGTGGGTTATATTTATTCTTACAGTTTCAATAATTTCATAAACTTTAACCCACTTTTCCACTTTTTTTACTTACAATATATATTTATATATAATAAATAAAATATAGTTTTTATTTTTTATTCTATATGTATATATATTATTATTTAGTGGAAATATATATATTATTATTATAAAGTCCTTGTTGCTCTAGTATTTAACCTTAACCCACTTTTTATTTTTTAGTGTATAAAAGTGGGTTAAATGGGTTATTTAAAATTTATTTGTATCATATTTCTCTGCCCTTCTGGCATTGTTTCTTGAACTGTATATCTTTTTTTTATTTTTCCATTTTGCTGTTCACACGATGTTTCTATATATCCCTTATCTGCTAATTTCTTTTTTATACTATTCCAATTTTCGGAAGTTTCACTGAATATTTTTCTTGCTATTTCAGGATAAATATAATAACAAATTGTAATTCTGTTATTGCTATATTCACTTGTTTGCTCTATTTTTCCCCAAATTTCACCAGATGGATTATCCCAATTTTTTGAATTATCTTGTCTTTTATAGAATTTATTTTTGTTTATATTTAACTGGTCAATCAAATAGTTGTAATATCTTTCCGTTTCGTCTGTGTCTTCTCTAATAAATGTTTTTATTTCATCTAACATAATTGGATTATCATTAAAAATTTTTTTGGAAACTATGTAATCAGCAGTCATAATAATTGAAAAAGCATTTATTTGTTTTTTATATTGCATTATATTGCTTAATTCATTTACAAAATGTTCTTGTATTTTTTGTAATTCTTCTCTATTTTCAATTAGACTGATAAATTCTTTTCCTGCAAATCCATAATTTTCTTGTATAAAACGTACTGTCATATTTCCATCTTCTACTATAGGCTTGTCTTCATTTATTTCAATAACTCTATTTTTTACTCCTTCTTTTGATGTATCACTTGTAATAGGTTCTTCTCCATTTAAGATTATTATTGTTTGCCATAATGTTTGTTCTCTTATTCCATTATCTACAGTTCCTCTCTCTTTTCCTTTTCCTTCTGTTAAAATATAAATTAATTCATCAAAACTCTTATATTTTGCTTTTGCTATTTGTAACTCATCTAATAATATTGGCATGTTCCTATAAAAATTGCATAATCTTTCATTTGCTATTGCTGTATTTGACAAATTGCTAATAAAATTACTGTCAGGCCTTCCCCATATACTCGCACATATCATTTCTGCTACTGTTTTACCATTTCCACTTTTTCCCCATAAATGTACTATAAATGTATTTAATTTAAAAATCCTTACTAACACACTTGCGAATGAACTTGCCATCATAAATCTTAATGTAATACTTTTGTTTCTTAGTTCTTTTATAAATTGTTTCCATTCTTCATAACTTCCATTTTCAGAAATACTATTTATCTTTTGCTTAAATTCTTTATCTACATCAAGACAGTATTTTTTTGAATATGGTATAAATTCTTTATCAATCCATCCTAAATGACCTACACTTATTTTGGGTTCTATATCATTTAATTCCATAATATCAGATAAATAAGTAATCAAATCTTTAGCATTATTTTCGTTTACTTCTATTCCTAAATTTGCTAATTGTAATATTTTACTTTTGCTTGCTATTGTATTTTTTTCTACAATTACATATTGCCATTTTTTGTCTTTATAAAATCCTAATTTTACTTTTTCAATATTTGTATCAATATTAATTAACCTTTCTACTGGAATTATAGGATGACTACATGCTTTAATCTTTATTGGTTGTACCATGCTGTTGTAATCAACTTTATATATTCCAGTATCATCAGCATTCCATTGTCCACAGTTTAATTGAGTATATGGACAGTCAGTAAATTGTGTTTTATTTCCACCTTTATTTTTTAAATTTTTAACATAACTCTCTTGATATCTTTTAAATAAATTATTAAATTGTCTTGGTATTTTTAATTCTTTGGCTTTTATTTGAAGTTTTACTATTTCTGTTTCTTTTTTTATTGGATCTTTTAATTCTAAAAGATATTTAAATATTGATTCTTCTAATATACTATTCGGATTTAATTCTTCCAAATTATACGGTGGACACTCTTCTAATATTTTGTTTTCCAACTCTTCGTTCAATTTCTTTGCACCACCTTTCTTCTGTTTTCTTAAACCATAGCCAATCTTCTTCTGTTCCGAAAATTAATAAGTCTATGTAATATTCAACTATATCTTGTTTTTTGTCTTTTTCCATTCCTTTTAAACTATGTAAATAATTACACAGCATTTGTAATGTTTCATTATGCCATTTTTTAAATCTATCTTTTGCTTGTTGTATTTGCTTATATCTATTTATTTCATTACTTGATGTTTGTCTTCCAAAATCAATGCCTAGCCCCAATATGTTATTTATTTGTTTAGCACTTTCATAAGCATTTATATTTAGTAATTTAGAAACTAATGTTATACAATCTCCACCTTCACCACAACCAAAGCATTTAAAAATTTGCTTTGATTGTGATATTGAAAAAGAAGGTGTTTTTTCTTTATGAAATGGGCAACATTGTTTCTTTTTTATTCCAAAATATTCTGCTACTCTGACAATGTCTGCTCTTTCTTTTACCTCTTGTATCTTATTCATAACTTACCTCCTAGAATGGTAAATCATCATTATCAGAAGTTACGGAATTAACAAAATCTTCAAATGCCTCTCCTTTTTCTGGTAATTTTTTCAATTCAGGGACTTTAAAATTACCATCTTGTATTGCTTTTACTGTTCTAATAAATTTAACCTTAGTTGTTGTTCCTACACTTCCATCCATTTTTTCGTATTCTTCTTCTCCAAATATTGCCCCACATTTTAAGTTTGCAAGTTTCTTTTCATCCCAGTCCCATTTAAAACCGTCATTACTTGCTTCTAAAGATGTCATTAAACCTTTTAAAAATCCTGCTGCTTTTTCTCCTTCTAGCATTTGTCTATAAATTGCACCTGCTGGCCATTTTTTATCTGGATTAGAATTATCATTAAATCTGTTTCTGAAAAAATCTTTTTTATCTCCCTCCGCAATATCTAATGCTAAAACTAACATTCTTTTTCCTGATTTACTTTTTTCTTCTTTTGCACTTATTATTTTACATATATATCCTCCTGCATTTAATCTTTCATATTCTCCTGTTATTGCTTGAGCTTCTTCATATCCTTGTACTTTTTCCATAATTATTTTCCTACCTTTCCTAATTCATAATATTCTCTTATAGTTGTATCAACTATTTTTAAGTCATTATCTATTTCTTTATCTTCAAACATTTCAAGTGGTGTTTTACATATATCACTTCCATCACTTTGTGTTTTAAAATAGTGTTTATTATTTTCTGTCATGCATCTTAGTGCTATTGTAAACATTCCTTCTATACATACTTTTTCATCTAGTAGTTTACCTATTGTTTTTGGCTTTATATCTCCAAAGTCGTTTTTTTCTTCGTGCATAATAAAATATACTATTTTATCATCTGGTAATTTGTTTTTAACAAATTCTATTAGTCCCCAGAAGTGGTCTCCTATTTCATTGTATAAATTAAACACTCCATTTCCTCCACTTGTTGCACTATGTTTATTCATAAAATGATTTGTTATTAGGTATCCTGCATCATCTATAACTATAGACTTTTTTTCTGTATTAAATATTGCTTTTAATATAGTTTGATAATCATCTGTACATATTGTACTTTCAAATTTTTTCTTAAATGGTAATGGCTTTTTTAAGACATTTACTAATGCTAATTCTTTTTCATCAAAATTCCTTAAACTTGTTGATTTTCCGCTACCACTTTTTCCGAATTAATAATACTGGTATTCCCATTTTTTTCCTCCTTTAACATTTTTAATATCTCTTCTAACTTTTCATCATCATTTCGATTTTCCCATATATATTTACATACGTTTACAACTTTTCTATCAAATAAATCTATTTTTGATATTGCTTTCAATTCGAATTTAGTAAACTTATTATTGCTTTCTGGTTTGCCAAAAATATAATTCATTGACTCTATTTCTTTTTGTTTATACAGCTTCATAAAATCTTTTACTTTTTTCTTATCTTGCATTTTATATTCGATATAATCATCATCTACTTGTATGCCATTTTTTTGATAAATTTTTCTTATTTTGTCTATCTTATTCGTAATGCTTCACCTCTCTCTTCATAATGTGCAAACATTATGTTTTCCCCTGTATCTAATGCTTGTCTTATTTTTGTATTATCAGGTTCTACTTTTAAGTATTTTTGAGGTATATTACTATAATCTTCATCCACCCATAATGGTGCTAGTCCACCATTTTTTTGTATTCCAAAACTAAATTTGGCTGTTTTAAATTTTGTTTTTCCTGTTTCTATCATAACTTCTTGCAATTTATCTTTTAGTAACTCTGCTCTATTTTCAAAGCTTTTTTGCCTTGCTTCTAATCTTAATTTTTCCTGTTTACAAATTTCTGCATCTCCTAAAAGTTCTTTAATTATTACTGCATAATTATCTGCTTTTTCTTCTATTTCTCCTTCGATGCTTTCTAATGTATCTAATATACATTGTTCATCAATTTCTTCTTCATACAGCATACTTGCTATTTGCTTATAATTTTCTTTTAATTCATATAATCTACTCATTTCTTGACCTTTCTACCATTTTGCTGTATAATTACAGTAAGATGGATTTATCTAAATTCTTATTTGCTATACATTTTCAATTGGTGTTGGGATGTATAGCATTTTTAATTCAGTATTAGTTCTTTCTAAAAGACTTCTTGCACTTCTTTCTTGTCGTTCAGTTTCTGAATTAAATAACAATTCTTTTGAATAATCTTGAATATTAAATATTTGCATTATTCTATATAAATCTTGCATATTATTTTTCTCCTTTCTATCTACCATTTTTCTTATCTTTTTCTAATGCTAATCCTATTGATATTCCACAAAATATTGCTAATGCTACACTAAACATATTTATCACTTCCTTTCTATTAAAATCTTTTGTAACAATTGTAATGTTGTTTCTGCTTCAATTCTTTTCTTTTTTTCTTCTTCAAATAATTCTTTTGGAATAGAATCACTATCAGTTGCTATTTTGTAGTATCCACCTTCTGTCATAAAATGTTTTAATTGATTCGTTCTACACAATCTTTTAACCTCTTCGACTCCTATTCCACTTTGCCTTGAATATTCTTCTGCTGAAACATATTTAGGTATATTCATTATAATCACCTCCATTTTTTGGTTAATTTTTTTTAACTTTTTATGTTAAAAAAATATAGTCCATAAAATTATAATTATTAGCAATACAAAATTTTATAATACCACCTATTACCTTTTTTCCAGCATTTTTTCCATTGTTTTTTAAAATAATATTTAACTGATATTTACTAATGCCTATATTTCTGGCCATTTCTGCTTGATTTCCATTAAATTTTTCTTTTAATAATGCTGTAAATGATTTCATATTAATTTCCATGTTTTCACCTCTTTTTCTGGTTAATTTTTTCTAACCATTTGCATTATATAAAATTTAAAAATATATGTCAATACTTTTGGTAAATTTTTTTTAACTTTTTTTGTTGACTTTTTTTAACCATTGATATATACTATATTTGGAGGTATTTTTATGTTTGATAAAAATAAATTTGCACAAATTTTAAAAAATATAAATGAAACTTATAACAGTCAAAGAGATTTTTCTAAAAAGTCCGAAATAAATAGAACTTATCTGTCTCAATATATGAATATGAAGTTAGATGAACCACCTAAGCCTAAAATTTTAAAAAAATTAGCTGATAGTTCTAATGGAATAACAACTTATAGTGAACTTATGGAAACTTGTGGATATATTAATGATGATTATTTTATAAAACTATATAATTTAAAAGACAACTTTGAAGAAACTGAATCATATTATCTAAAAAAATTGACTAATTATAAAATGTCCTCATCAGATTGCAAAGTTTATAATGACCTAATAGATATTATTGATATTAATAAATTAGCAAATGATTCTTATATCCAAATAGATAATGAACTAAATTCTTATTTTTCTAATATGGATTATCTAAATTCAAAATCAAAAGAAAGAATAGCTGGCAAAATAAAATTATTCATTGAATACTATAAAAAAGCAGATGAAGCATATCGTAAAATAGGTGATTTAAAATATAAAAATGTTAAAGATAATAATACACACAATAATAATTCTAATAAAATTTCAAAATATTATGGAAAATTATTTAACATCCCCGTCCTAGGCAAAATAGCAGCAGGACAACCAATATTAGCAGAAGAATATTTAGAAGGTTATTTACCAGTAGATCCTAATATATATGGTATGACAACACCTGATGACTATTTTTATTTGAAAGTATCTGGAGAAAGTATGAATTTAAAAGTTCATAATGGAGATTATGCTTTAATTCACAAACAAGACTATGCCGAAAATGGCGATATTATAGTCGCCATCATAAATGGGTTTGATGAAGCAACACTTAAAAGATATAAAAAATTAAGTGATGAACTAGTAATGTTAGAACCAATGAGTACCTACCCAATGGAACCAATAGTAATTAATTTGAAAGAAACTAAATTTCAAATTATAGGAAAAGCAATTGGACAATTCGGGAAATTTTAAACTAAAGATAAGTAGAAATACTTATCTTATTTTTTAAGGAGGAAAACATGGCTAAAAGAACTAATTTTGAATCTAATGGAAAAGAATATTTTAGAATAGTAAAGACCATTGGTCACAAAGCTGATGGAACACCTATAAGAAAACAATTCTATGGAACAGGAAAAAAAGAAGCTGAAGAAAAAGCAGAAGAATATATAAATAAAATAAAAAATGGTATGTCATTAGATTTTGAAAACATAACTGTTAATGAATTGATATATAAATGGCTATTTCAAATAAAGAAAAATGAAGTCAAGCCATCTTCTTTTCAATCATACGAGGGAACATATAGGAACTATATTAAAGATTCAGCCATATCTGGATTAAAAGTCTATAATACAAAATCTATTCAAATACAAGAATACTATAATAAACTAGGAAAAAATAAAACATATTCTCAAATAAATAAATTAAATAAGTTACTAAAACAATTCTTTTCATATGCAGAAAAGGAAGGATTTATATTAAAGAATCCTTGTAATAACATTGCTATTCCAAATAAGAGCGTTAAAAAAAGTGTTAAATCTGACATTGAATATTTTAATGAAGATGAAATAAAACAATTAAAAGAAGCTTTTGCTGGTCATAAGTTTGAGAATTTAATTTTAATGGCTCTTGGAACTGGATTAAGACAAGGAGAATTATTGGCATTAAAATGGAAAAATGTTAATCTTAAAGAAAAATATTTAGAAGTAAAAGAAACCGTAAAAAAAGTATATGTTTTTGATGATAATGGAAATAAACAATTAGAAACAATATATAATACTCCTAAAACGCAAAATTCAATCCGTAGAGTAGATTTACCTGATAGGCTAGTAAATATGTTATCTAATATGAAAAAAGAATCAGAATTTGTTTTTAGCGAGGATGGAGAACCTATTTCTGCTAAAACTTTATTTGGAAATTGGAAAAAAGTATTAAGTGCTAGTAAAATACCGTATAAAAAGTTTCATAGCTTAAGACACACTTACGCTACTATGCTTTTATCTCACGGTGTAGATCTAAAAACAGTTCAAGATCTAATGGGGCATTCTGATATAACAATTACCCAAATATATTTACATGTATTACCTAAAACTAAAATCGATGCTGTAAATAGAATAAATAACCTCTTATAAGAAAACTAAAGTGTTAAAAAAGTGTTAAATCTAAAAATAGAGTATCAAGATTATTTAATGTAATCGTTGATACTCTAATGTTATATAATTTTGGTGACCCCTACGGGAATCGAACCCATGATTCCACCTTGAGAGGGTGGCGTCTTAACCGCTTGACCAAGGGGCCTTGTTATTGCTTAAATATTTATATCATTTTTTCCTTATTTAGTCAAGCGATTTTTTAATTATTACTATTATCTTTCATTATTTTTACTTTTCCAATATTTCTTTAAGTCTCTCATCTTGTTTTGTTAAATACAAATATCCTATCAATGCTTCAAAAGCAGTAGAGTACATATAATCTTGTACGTTTGCATTTTTAGGTAAATGATGATTTTCAGCATTTCTTCCTCTTCTTACAATTTCTTGTTCTTTTTCTGTTAAATCATTATATATACTTTTTAATGTTTCAGCTTGTGCTTGTGCTTTTACATGTTTTATTGCTTCTATATGTAATGCATGAGGTTTTAATTTTGTTTCATTTACTAATTTTGTTCTTATATATAATTCATAAACACAATCACCAACATAGGCCCATGTTAGTGGTGGCATTAAATTTATTTCTTGTTCATCTTTTTTTAATTCTATAAAACTTTCCACTGTTTGCTCCTTAAATTTTTAAATTTGTCTTAATTCAATTGTTATTTTTCCTAGTTTTCCATTTTTAAATTCATCTAATATAGTCCTAGCTGTTTTTTCCTCATCAATTCTTCCTCCAGACATTATACAGCCTCTCTTCCTTCCTATTTCAAGCATTATTTCATATATATTATTATTTTCTGGTTGTTCTTTTGCAAGTGTTTCTTCTATGTATTTTTCTTCTAATTTATATCTTTCACATAAATTTTTTCTGTAGTTTTCTAATAAGAATTTTGTTAATTGATATGCAATTTCTAATTTATCTAAAATTTCTTCTTTTATTGTTCCTGTATAACACAAATTTAATGCTACTTCTTCACTTTCGAATTTTGGCCATAACACACCTGGTGTATCTAATAGTTCTATTTTGTCATTTATTCTAATCCACTGTTTTTGTTTTGTAACTCCTGGTTTATTTCCTACTCCAGCAGTTGATCTTTTT
Source organism: uncultured Clostridia bacterium (assembly GCA_934154445.1). Lineage (GTDB taxonomy): Bacteria > Bacillota > Clostridia > TANB77 > CAG-508 > CAG-269. The sequence goes on along the minus strand of CAKPGC010000003.1, from coordinate 657 downwards.
GCTATTCTGTTTATAAAAGATGATTTTCCTACATTTGGTATCCCTAGTATCATTGCTCTTATTTTTCTTCCAGTCCTTCCTTTCTCAGCTTGAGCTTCTAAATCTACTTTCATTATTTGTTCTATTTTTCTTATGCATTCGTCTATACCTTTTCCTGAATTGGAGTCTGTTAGGACTGCTGGTATTCCTTTTTTGTTGTAGTATTCTATCCATAATTTATTTTGTCTGTCGTCTGCTAAATCGCATTTGTTTAGTACTATTATCTTTTTTTTGTTTTTTGTTATTTCAGCTATATTTGGATTTTGACTTGATATTGGTATTCTTGCGTCTAATAATTCTATTACTATATCTATTAGTTTTAGGTCTTGTATTATTTGTTTTTTTGTTTTTGCCATGTGACCTGGATACCATGATAGTACAACTTTTCTAAACACCTTATCTGACTCATTTATATTTTCATTTATATCTTTTTTATTAGCCAATTTATTCACTCCTTTGCTTAATTTATACAACATTCTTTAACATTATATCATATTTTTCTCTTTTTATAAAGTCAATTGCTTCAATAAATTCATCTTGATTGTAGGTTAGTCAATCATTTGTCACAAATTATTTAAAATAAATACTTTGAGCACCTATATTGCAAATAACGATTCT
>CAKPGC010000002.1 GCA_934154445.1 uncultured Clostridia bacterium | reverse complement strand
AAACAAGAGAGAAAATTCAAAAAGCTATATTAGAAGCTTATGAAGCTCCAGAAACAGAGGAATCAGCAGAATAATTATAAAATAAAGAAATTACCAAAATAGATATCTGTTTTGGTAATTTTTTATTATATCCATTCATGATATTTTTTAATGTAAATTTTTTTAGCCAATAAAGCCATAAAGCAATATAAAATTGGAACTCCAAGTATAATTGTAAGATAAGAGATTGGAATAGTAACTAAACCTATAACATGTCCCAGACTTGTGTAAGGGAAAACAATAGCAATTATACTTAAAATAATAGAAGATGAATATACAAATTTATTAGCATTACTTTGGATAAATGGAATTTTTGCGGTTCTAATTATGTGCATACCTATTAAATTAGAAACTATACCATAAGAAAACCAAATGGTTTGAAATGTTGCAGCATCTCTTATTCCAAATATAAACCAAATTGATGCAAAAACAATCATGTCAAATGACGAACTTAAAGGCCCCATAAATAGCATAAAATGTTTTAAACTATTAATATCCCATTTTTTAGGTTCTTTTAAAGAATCTTTATCAACATTATCAAAAGGCAGAGTTAATTGTCCAACATCATATAATAAACTCTGAACTAATAATTGTATTGGTGTTATTGGTAGAAATGGAAGAAGAATACTTGCTATTACAACAGATGTGACTTCACCAAAATTAAAGCTTGCGGCAAGTTTTATATATTTTATAAGATTTACAAAAGTACGTCTTCCGTTCTGTCACTCCATCTAATAAAACATTTAAATCTTTTTCTAACAGAATTATGTCGGCAGATTCTTTTGCAATATCAACAGCTGTATCAACTGAAATTCCGACATCGGAATTAATAAGTGAAGGGCTATCATTTATACCATCCCCCATAAATCCTACAATATTTCCATCTTCTTTTAAAAGCCTTACGATTCTTGCTTTTTGAATAGGGGAAAGTTTTGCAAAGATATTTGTTTTTCTCAAAAGCCTAAGCACAGCTTGATCAGAAAGTTTATCTATGTCATTACCTAGAATGATTCTTTTTGAGTTTATATTAACTTTATTACAAATACATCTTGTGACTTCAGCATTATCTCCAGTTAAAACAATAACTCTAATGCCGTAATTATTTAATCTTTCAATTGCTAATTTTGCACTTTCTTTAGGAGGGTCAAGAAAACCTATAAAACCAATCAAAATCATATTTTTTTCTGAATTAACATCAAAGATGGTATCTTCTTTAATATTATTCTTCTGACATACGGCTACAACTCTTAAACCATCATTATTTAGACTTTTACTGATTTTTTTGATATTTTCTTTGATTTCTTTGGTTATAGGAGATACTTCACCTTTATAATCAACCATTGTACAAATACTTAAAATTTCTTCAACAGCCCCTTTGGTAATCATCTGTTTTTTACCATTTTTATCAGCTACAATTACAGATAGACGTCTTCTAGAAAAATCAAAAGGAATTTCATCAATTTTTTTATATTGAGAAGATATAACATTTATTTTGTTTTCAATACCGCGTGCAATTACAGCTTCATCTATATTTCCCTTAATTCCCGTTTGAAAATATGAATTTATAAATGCATGTTTTAAAACTCTGATATCATCATTTCCATTTATATCAAGATATTTTTCAAGAACAATCTTATCTTCTGTTAAAGTTCCAGTTTTATCAGTACATAAAATATTCATTGCTCCAAAACTTTGAATAGAGTCCAAAGATTTTACGATTGTTTTCTTTTTGGACATTTTAACAGCACCTTTTGATAAACTTGAAGACAATATAACAGGAAGTAAAAGAGGGGTGATACCAATTGCAATTGCAACTGCAAAAGTGAATGCTGTTAATGTTTCATGTTTCCAGGATGTTAAAATAAAAACAATTGGTATCATTATTAACATAAATTTTATGAGTAATTTACTAATACTTTGAACTCCTTTTTGAAAAGCTGTTTTAGGTTTACCATTTGTTAAAGTATGAGCTATTTTACCAAAATATGTGTTATCTGCAATTTTTATAACAATTCCTTTGGCTGTTCCACTTATGACATTTGTTCCCATAAAACAAATTGTATCTAAATCTGTTATTGAATTTATTTCTTCTATACTTAATTCTGAATTTACTGTTTTTTTTACTGCATCAGATTCTCCTGTTAGAGAAGATTGACCAACATATAAATCTTTTGACTCAATGATCCTTAAGTCTGCTGGAATCAAAGAACCACTTGATAATAAAACAACATCACCAATAGTAATGTTCTGAATTGGAATTTTAATTTCATTTCCATCTCTAATTACTAATGTTGTTGTTCCAACTAATTCTTTAAGTTTTTCAGCAGCTTTGTTAGAACGAAATTCTTCAAAAAATTCTAAAAGTGTACTGGTAATTACTAAAAATAATATAACAATAATGTTTGCGTAGTTTGGAGTTTCGGAAATGATAACATCTGTATATAATAAAACCAATGTTATTCCCAATAAAATTGTATTAAATGGGCTGAGTAAACTTTCAAGAAAAAAGTTATACCATTTTTTTGGTTTTGTTTGGCTTATTTGATTGACTCCATTCTTATGTAGTAAGTTTTGAGCCTCTTGAGAAGAAAGACCATTTATACTGAAATTATTTTGAGCAATAAAGTTATCTTTTGATAGTACACATTGTTTTCCGTACATTTCTTTTATATTTAAATCTTCTTTTAAATTTGGCATTTTCTACATAGCTCCTTTGAAATTGACAAAAAATGTCTTTTTTTATTTATTCATTAAGTAGTATAACCAAAAAATATAAAATTAAAATAAAAATGTTTATATTGTAATTAACTTTTCTAGAATTTGAACAGCATTGGAAGCAGCACCTTTACGTAAATTATCGCTAACTACCCACAAATTAATACCATAAGGAACACTGAAATCACGTCTAATTCTACCTACAAAAACATCATCATATCCATTTGCTTTAGAAGCAAGAGGATAATAATTTTTTTCAACATCATCAACCAATATTATTCCTGGAGAGTTTTGTAATAGCATTTTAATATCATAAATATCAAAGTTAGTTTTAAATTCAACGTTTATACTTTCACTATGGCAATTTTTAACAGGAACTCTAACACAAGTTGCAGTTATAGGAAGATAAGGTTTATTTAAAATTTTTCTGGTTTCGTTTATCATTTTATATTCTTCTTTTGTATAGTTATCAGGCATAAAAACATCAATGTGTGGTAAACAATTATTAAAAATAGGATGAGGAAATTTTTGTGGAGCTATGCCTTTAATACCATTTTCCAAATCATCAATACCTGCTTTACCAGCACCTGAAACAGCTTGATATGTTGAGTAAACAATTCTCTTGATTTTATATCTATCATCTAAAGGTTTTAGAGCAACAACAGCTTGAATTGTAGAACAATTAGGATTTGCAATAATCCCTTTATTTTCAAAAATTTTCTCTGGATTTACTTCTGGAACAACTAATGGAACATTTTTATCCATTCTGAAAATACTACTATTATCAATTACTACACATCCTTTAGAAACTGCAATTGGAGCAAATTTTTTAGAAACATTTCCTCCAGCACAGAAAATTGCATAATCAAAGTTTGAATTAAAAGAATCTTCTGTAAGTTCTTGAATTATATAATTTTGACCTAGAAATTGTAATTTGGTTCCAGCTGATTTTTTAGAAGAAAATAATATATATCTACAATTTCTAAAATTTTTTTCTTCTAGCACTTTTAATACTGTTCTTCCTACTAATCCTGTACATCCAACAATAGCAATTTTGTAATTTGTTTTCATATTAATACCTCCATAATTTTAATATATATATATTAAAATTTTTAAAAAAAGTTGCATTATTTTACCAATAATAGTATAATAGAAAATGAGAGATAATAGATATAGAATAAAAAGAGAGGTAAAAAAATGGATTATGTTTATATACTAAGAGATGCATTAGTATGGATAGTAACAATATTTTGGATATATCAAATAGGTGTCAGTTTATGCTCATTAGTAAAATTAAAAGAAAAACCTTTAAAAACAAATAAAGAACATAGATTTATGGCAATTATACCAGCACATAATGAAGAAGAAGTAGTTGGAAATCTTATAGAAAGTTTAAAAAATCAAAATTATAATAAAGAACTTTATGATATATATGTAATTGCAGACAATTGCACTGATAGAACTGCAAGAGTAGCAAGAGACCTAGGTGCAATAGTATATGAAAGATATGATGAAAAACATAAAACAAAAGGTGCTGCATTAGATTGGTTCTTACAACAGAAAATAAAAGAAGATGCTCCTTATGATGCAATATGTGTATTTGATGCAGATAATATTGTAGATAAAAACTTTATAACAGCAATGAATAAAAAATTGTGTCAGGGAGAAGATGTTGTTCAAGGATATAGAGATATTAAAAATCCAACAGATAACTGGATAACATCTGGGTATGCATTGTTTTATTGGACTAACCACAGATTTTATCATTTAGCTAGATACAATTTAGGATTATCAACAATGCTAAATGGAACAGGATTTATGGTAAACTTTAATATTATAAAAGAAAACAATGGATGGAAAACTGTAACCCTAACAGAAGATATAGAATTTTCATTACAAAGAATATTAAAAGGAAAGAAACTAGGCTGGGCAACAGATGCTATAGTATATGATGAGCAACCAACAGGATTTAAACAAAGCTGGTCTCAAAGAAGTAGATGGACTGTAGGACACATGCAATGTATCAAAGAATACACAGGAAAATTCTTTGATGAGGTTAAAGAAAACAAATCTATGGTAACGATTGATGGATTACTATATATAATAGGAAGTACACCAATGTTTATATTGACAATATTATTGTTATTATCAAATTTTGTTTTGTATGCTTTAGATGGAATGACACGATTAGAATTAATTTCAAACTTATTAATGTATTTAGTGCCAACATTTGTATTACCATCAGCTACTGCTGCATTCGTAATGTTTTTAGATAAAAAACCAATTAAACCTATGATAAAAGGATTTTTTACATATCCATTATTTATGGGAAGTTGGATAATTATAAATATTAAATGTTTATTTAAAAGAGAAACAACATGGGAAAAAATTACTCATAATAGAAGCATCAAAATTGATGATGTAGAACAAAAAGAAGCTATTGAAACAGAAAAAATATAAAAAAGCTTGCATTTTTGTTATAAATTGGGTATAATAGAAATATCAACATAAGATATACTAGAGAGTGGGAACAAATCCCACTCTCTAATTGTTAGAATAAAAGGAGGTAAAAATTGGCAAATATAGAAGAAAAAGTTCAAAAACTAGTAGAACCCATAATAGAGAAAATAGGTTATGAACTATATGATGTAGAATATGCAAAAGAAGGAAAAAATTACTTCTTAAGAATATTTATAGACAAGGAAAATGGAATAGACTTAAATGATTGCGAGAAAGTAAATGATGCAATTACAGATATCTTGGACAAAGAAAATTATATTAAAGACCAATATTTTTTAGAAGTTTCATCACCAGGAGTTGAAAGAACTTTAAGAAAAGATAAGCATTTAATGCAAAATATTGGAGAACAAATAAATATAAAATTGTTCAAAAAAGACGAGAACGGAAAAAAAGAATATTGTGGAAAATTGAAAAAATTTGATGAGCTTAATATTATAATTGAACAAGATGAGAACGAAATACAGGTGGAAAGAAAGAATATAGCACAAATAAAAACAGTTTATAATTGGTAAAAAAATTATTTTAAAAATATATTTATTTTAAGGGAGGAATAAAAAAATGAACGCTATTGATAATAAGGAATTAATATTAGCATTGGAGGAATTAGAAAAAGAAAAAGGAATAAAAAAAGAATATGTATTAGAATCAATAGAAACAGCGCTAGTTACAGCATATAAAAGAAATTTTGATGCACTAGAAAATGTAAGAGTTGATATAGATAAGAAAACAGGAGCAACACATCTATATTCAATTAAAGATATTGTAGAAAATGCTAATGATGAAGTTACAGAAATAAATTTGAAGGATGCACATAAAATAAATAAAGACTTAAAATTAGGAGATACAGTTGAAGTTGAAATTGTACCTAAGGATTTTGGTAGAATAGCGGCACAAACTGCAAAACAGGTAATTGTTCAAAAACTAAGAGAAGTTGAAAGAGATATAATATTTGATGAATATAGTCAAAGAAAGGGAGAGATTGTTTCAGGTATTATACAAAAGGCGGATAAAAATATAGTTGTAGTTGACTTAGGAAAAATAGAAGGAATAATGCTTTCTAAAGAGCAAGTACCAACTGAAAAATATAGAGTTAATGATAAAATCAAAGCATACATAGTTGATGTTGAAAGAGGATTAAAAGGTGCTCCACAAGTAATGATTTCAAGAAGTCATCCTGATTTTGTTAGAAAATTATTGGAGTTTGAGATACCAGAAATATATGAAGGATTAATAGAAATAAAAAGTGTATCAAGAGATGCTGGTTCAAGAAGCAAAGTTGCAGTATATTCACCAGATCCTAATATAGATCCAGTTGGTTCTTGTGTTGGAGCTAAAGGTGTAAGAATTCAAAATGTTATAAATGAATTAAATGGAGAAAAAATAGATGTAATAGAATGGGATGAAGACCCAAGTGTATATATCGCAGCTGCATTACTTCCTGCACAAATTTTAGCTGTTGATATAAAAGAAGATGAAAAATTTGCTGAGGTTATAGTTCCAGATGATCAATTATCATTAGCAATTGGTAAAGCTGGACAAAATGCTAGATTGGCAGCTAAACTTACAAACTGGAAAATCGATATAAAATCAGAATCTCAATTCAGAGAAATTTTAGCTAAAAAACAAAACGAAGAAAATTCAGAAGAATAATATGCAAAAATAAAGGAAGGTGTATGTTATGAAAAATCAACCACAAAGAACATGCATGGGATGTAATGAAAAAAAAGATAAAAAAGATTTAATTAGAATAGTAAAAAGTAAAGACAATAAAATATCATTAGATAGAACTGGAAAAAAAGAGGGACGTGGAGCTTATATCTGTGATGATGAGAAGTGTTTAGATAAAGTTATAAAAAGCAAGAGATTAGAAAAAGTTTTTGAAATGCAAATAACACAAGAAATTTATGAAAGTTTAAGAGGTGTAATTCTTGATAAATAGTAATGTATTAGGATTAATCGGATTAGCAATGAAAGCTGGTAAAATATGTTTTGGAGCAGATAGTGTTGAAGAAAATTTAGTTAAACAAAAAGTAAAATTATTAATTCTTTCAAAAGATAGTTCTGAAAGAACAAAAAATAAGTTTATAAAATTGTGTGAGAAATATAATGTACCAGTAATTTTAGATGGTAATATTGAAGAATTAAGTAAATCAATTGGCAAAGCAAATAAAGCAATAATCGGAGTAAAAGATATAAATTTTGCAGAATCAATACAAAAAAAGTATAATGGGGGTGATGTTATTGGGTAAGATAAAATTATATGAAATAGCAAAAAAGCTAGACTTAACCAGTAAAGAAGTATTAGAAATGGCTCAAAAATTAAATATAGATGCAAAAAGCCACATGAGTAGTGTGGATGAGGAAGAGGCTAAAAAAATAGAGAATGCCTTTACAAAAAATAAAAAACAAGAACAATCAGTAAAACAAACAGTAAATACACAAAAAAAAGAAGAAAAAGCACCAGTTATTATAAGAAGAGAAGTTATAATTTCAGATGAAGAACATAATAAAAAACATGAAGATAAAAAAAGAGAAGAAAGAAATAATAATATAGGTTTTGTAGAGAGAAAACAAAATAAAGACTTTAATTTGGTATATAGAAATAAGCCCAATAAACCAAAAACTGTTAATGAATTGTTTGGATTAAACAAAACAGAACCAAAAAAGGAACCAGTAAAAACAGAACCAGTAAAAAAGGAAATAAATGAACAAGGGGATAATAACATAAAAATGCAAACAGAAACACCAGTAGTTGAAAAACAAGTAAATATTAAGAAACCTGAAAATGAAAACAGATTTAACAATCAAAATAGAAATACTAATAAACCAAATAATTTTAATAACAGAAATAACAATAACAATCACAATTATAATAATAATTACAATAATAATTACAATAATAATTACAATAATAATTCAAATAATGGTTTTAAGAAAAATAATAATTTTAACAATAGAAATAATTATAATGGAAACAATAATAATGGAAACAATAATAATGCTAATAGATTCAATAATAGAAGACCATTAGATGAAAAGGGAATAGAGAAAAATATTAAAAACATAATGACAGTTGAAACTGTAGAAAAAGAAGTTGTAAGAGATTATAGTAAGAATATTGATAAATTAAAAGCAAATAATAAATTTGAAGAAAATAAAAATAAGAAGAGTAAGTCAAGGAAAAATGATAGTAGTTTTGATGAAGGAAAATTAAAATCATTAAAACAAGCAAATAAATTATCAAATATGTTTGAAGATCAAGAAGGCGGAATGTTAGATTATTATGATTTAACAACTCAAAGAGGGAGAAAAGGAAAGAAAAAACCTAACAGAGATGAAGAAAGAAATAAACAAAAAATATTTGAATTAACAGAAATAGAAATACCAGACTCAATATCAGTAAAAGACTTAGCTGCAGAGATGAAGAAAACAACTGCAGAGGTTATTAAAAAATTATTTGGATATGGAATTATGGCTACAATAAACCAAGACTTAGACTTTGATACAGCATTTCTAGTTGCTGGAGAATTTGGAATTACAGCTAAGAAGAAAGAAACTGTAACTGATGAAGATATCTTATTTGATGATTCTGAAGATAAAGAAGAAGACTTAGAAGTAAGACCACCAGTAGTTGTTGTTATGGGACACGTTGACCATGGTAAAACATCATTACTAGACACTATTAGAAAAACAAATGTAATTGGTGGAGAAGCAGGTGGAATTACACAAGCAATTGGTGCTTACAAAGTTAAAGTAAATGGTAGAGAAATCACATTCTTAGACACACCTGGACATGAAGCATTTACAGCAATGAGAGCCAGAGGTGCTCAAATAACTGATATAGCAATATTAGTAGTTGCAGCAAATGATGGTATAATGCCACAAACAGTTGAGGCTATAAACCATGCAAAATCTGCAGGAATACCAATCATAGTTGCAATAAATAAAATAGATTTACCAGATGCAAATGTTGATAAAGTAAAACAAGAATTAATGAACTATGAATTAGTACCAGAAGAATGGGGTGGAGATACAATATGTGTACCAATCTCTGCTAAAAACAATATAAATATAGACCAATTATTAGAAATGGTATTATTAGAAGCTGATGTATTAGAATTAAAAGCAAATCCAAATAAGCAGTCAAAAGGTGTTGTTATAGAAGCAAGATTGGACAAAAATAAAGGTGCAATAGCAACAATGCTTGTACAAAGAGGAACCCTTGATGTTGGTGATACACTAATAGTTGGATCATCAATTGGTAGAATAAGAGCAATGGTAAATGAAAATGGAAAAAAAGTTAAATCAGCTGGTCCATCAACTCCAGTAGAGATAATGGGATTAACAGAAGTACCAGAAGCAGGAGATACATTCTATGAAGTAAAAGATGAGAAAACAGCTAAACACTTGATTGAAAAGAGAAAACGTGAAGCAAGAGAAAAAGCAATTGGTTCAGGAACAAAAGTTACACTAGATAATTTATTTAGTCAGATGGAAGAGGGAAATCTAAAACATTTAAACTTGATTGTAAAAGCTGATGTACAAGGATCTGTTGAAGCTGTAAAACAATCAATGGAAAAATTACAAAATGAGGAAGTAAAAGTAAAAGTTATACATGCAGCACCAGGTGCAGTAAATGAATCAGATGTAACACTTGCAAAAGTATCAAATGCAATAATTATAGCGTTTAATGTAAGACCAATACCAGCAGCAAAAGAAATGGCTGAAAAAGAAGAAGTAGAAATAAAACAATATTCTGTAATATATCAAGCAATAGAAGAAATAGAAGCAGCTATGAAGGGAATGTTAGCACCAAAATATGAAGAAAAAGTAATAGGAAATGCAGAAGTAAGACAAACATTTAGAATATCAAATGTTGGAACAATTGCAGGTGCTTATGTTCTATCAGGTAAAGTTGAAAGAAATGCAGGAGTTAGAGTTGTAAGAGATAATGTTGTAATTCATGAAGGAAAACTTGCTACATTAAAGAGATTCAAAGATGATGCTAAAGAAGTAACAAAAGGCTTTGAATGTGGTATTCAAATTGAAAACTACAATGATGTTAAAGAAGGAGATATCATTGAAGTGTATGTTATGGAAGAAATTAAGAGATAAGAAAAAAGGGATTGAGGGACGTTCCTTGAAATCCCTCCAAAAGGGGATTTGGGGACAGTCCTTTAGTATGAAAACGAATGGAAGGAAGTTGATAAAAATGCCAAATAAACATCAAATTCAAAAAGATTTTTATACAAAAATGAGTGAGTGGAAAGAAAACTATAAAGTAGATACAGAGACTCAAAATAAAGAAAATAAAAAAGAAGAACATCAAAAATTAATATTAAGAGAATCATGCTTTAAGGGAATTGATGGAACAAGAATAGAAAGTATGGCTTTTATAGATACTCCAGAACATAAATCTATAGTAGAGGAAGCTAACAAAAGAATTGAAGAAGGCAGAAGAAGAGAAGCAAAAGCTTATAATGATGCAAAATATTATTTTGGAAGATAAAAAAATCGGGATTAGGGGACGGGTCTCCAATCCCGAAAAAATGCAATTAAGAGGAGGTAGACAAAATGCCTAATAAAAACAATAACAGAATGGGACGTATTGACGAAGAATACAGAAAAGAATTAAGTCAAATTATTGGTTTTGAATTAAAAAATTCAAGCATTACAGGAATGATAAGTGTTACAAAAGTTAAAGTAACACCAGACTTGAAATATGCAAAAGTATATGTAAGTATATTTAATTCAAAAAATATAAAAGAAACAATGGAAGGGCTTAAAAAATCATCAGGATTTATAAGAACAGAATTGGCAAAAAGAATAAATTTGAGAAATACACCAGAATTGATATTTGAAATAGATGATTCAATGGAATATGGAGCAAAAATAGATTCAATATTAAAAGAAATAATGCCAAATGAATAACTTGTCAATAGGGATGCTCACTTTTTGACAGGTGAAAAAAGTTGTCAAAGAGGTCCGCCCTTGCAGGCAGAAATGGAGAAAAAATATGACTTTAGATAATATATTAGAAGAAATAAAAAATGCTGAAACAATAGTAATAATGGCACATGAAACACCAGATGGAGATGCAATTGGAAGTTGTTTAGCAATGAAAGTGGCATTGAAACAATTGGGAAAAAATGCCGATGTTATAATAAGGGAAGTACCTAAGATATTTGATTTCTTACCATGTAGAGACGAAATTAAAATGGATTCAGATATAGAAAAATATGATTTGGCTATAAGTCTAGATTGTGCCGATTTCAAGAGACTTGTAGGAAATGAATATTTTGAAAAAGCAAAACAAACTATAGTAATAGATCATCATGGAAGTAATAAGATGTATGGTGATATTAATTTTGTGAATCCTGTTTCACCAGCATGTTGTCAAATATTAATAGGAATGTTCCAATATTTTAATATTAATATAGATAAGGAACTTGGAACATGTATATTAACAGGAATTATAACTGATACAGGTGGATTTAGATACTCAGGTGTAACTCCTGAAACATTTGAATTTACAGCTGATTTACTACAAAAAGGTGTAAATGTTTCTGATATTTATAAAAGAGTTTTGGAGACAAAAACTAAAGCAAACTTTGAATTGATGAAAAGAGCAATGGATAGAATGGAATTTTTAGAAAATGGAAAAATTACATTTACATATATAACAAATAAGGATTTGGAAGAAGTAAACGCTGGTATTGGAGATCATGAAGGATTAGTTGAAATTGGTAGAGATGTCGAGGGAGTAGAGGTTTCTGTATTTATAAGACAAAAAGAAAATGATGATAATACTTATAAAATATCTATGCGTTCTAATGAATATGTTAATGTTTCAGATGTATGCTTAATGTTTGGTGGTGGCGGACATGAAAAGGCTGCTGGTGCAAGCATTCAAGGAAATATTGAAACTGTAAAACAAAAAATTATGAATGAATTAAAGAAAGTTTTAAAATAAAAGAGGGATTAAGACTTTGTCTTTAATCCCTTTATATATAGGAAAGGCAATTTATGGATGGAATAATAATTATAAATAAACCAAAGGGATGCACATCTCATGATATAGTTTATAAAGTAAAAAGAATATTTGGCGAGAAAGTAGGTCATACAGGTACATTAGACCCCATGGCTGAAGGAGTTTTACCAATTTTAATAGGAAAAGGAACGTTGGTATCAAAATACTTAATAAATCATGACAAAAAATATATTGTTAAACTTCAATTGGGTGTAAAGACAGATACAGCAGATAGCGAAGGAAAAATAATAGAAAATAGCGAAGTGAACAATGATTTATTAAATAAAGAGAATATTGTAAATATATTAAAGACTTTTATAGGAAAACAAGAACAAATTCCACCTATTTATTCAGCAATAAAGGTCAATGGAAAAAAATTATATGAATATGCAAGAAAAGGACAAGAAGTGGAATTAAAACCAAGAAAAATAGAAATTTATGATATAAATTTAATATCATATTCTGTAGAGAAAAAACAAATAGAATTTGAAGTTTTCTGTGGGAAAGGTACTTATATAAGAAGTCTGTGCGAAGATATTGCAAAAAAAATGGGAACAATTGGATATATGAAAGAGTTAAAAAGAGTACAAGTTGGTGACTTTAAAATAGAAGACAGTATAACGATTGATGAACTTGAAAAAAATATAAATAATAAGGGTTTTTTGATTAAAAAAGTTAAACTAATTGAATGTTTGTTTAAAAGTAAGGAAAATATTATTTTAGATGATAAAAAAATGAAATTATTTTTAAATGGGGTTAGATTAACGCAAAATTACAAAGATGGTATATACAGAATTTATAATAAAAATGATAAATTTATTGGAACTGGTACTATTGAAAATAATTTATTAAAAAGAGATATAATATTATAATAAAATAAAACATAAATGCCGAAATACCTCATATACTTAAATAAAAGTATGTGAGGTGTTTTTATGTTTTATGTTGAAAAAAATGACAAGCCCAATTGGTTTGAAAAGAAATTAAATTTAATAAAAGTTAAAGAAAATACAATAGTATTACCCATTACAGATGACTGCAAAGAGAAAAGTATAGAAAAAATAGCAACAAAGACTAATAAAATAATACGAAAATATTCTAATAGTAAAAAGGTAGTATTAAGTAAAGAAATGTATAAAGAAGAAAAATACATAAATTATTTAAATATGTTGGGATTAGAAATTCAGAATGGTAAATGGCTATTTGAAATTTTATTGCCCGAAATAGTAGAGTACATAATAGATAAAAATAAAATAGAAAAGGTAAATATTTCTATATTGTTAAATGATTTGACAGATATAGAGATAGAAAATATAAAAATTTTAGCCAGAACATATAAAACTATAAATATAGTAACAAATCATATAGAAAAGTTTAGAAGATTAGAAAAACAATTACAAGATGAAGGAATAATTATCACTATTACTAATAATAAAAAGAAAAGTTTAATGAAATCTCAAATTATATTGAATGTTGATTTTCCAAAAGAATTAATAAATAAATATAATATACAAGATGAAGCAATAATTGTTAATATAAAAGAAAAAATAAAAATAAATAAAAAAAGATTTAATGGTTTAAATATAAATGATTATGAAATAGATTTTAGGGATGATAAAAAAAATATTAAAGCATTGAGTGATAAATATTATTTAAAGGATTTGTATGAGTCAGAGTTATATAAAAAACAAAAAAATAATGAGGTTAGAGAAAAAATAAAAGCTGATAAAGTAACTATAAAAAAGCTGATTTTAAATAATCAAGAAATATAACAAAAAATTTTACTAAACTCTTTTATTTTTTAAAAAAATATAATATAATGGATGTGTTAAATGCAAAAGACTGGCAAGGGGGTATAAAAATGCCAAATAGTAGTAATAGTAAACATTCAAAAAAGACAAATACAAAAAAGACAAATAAAAGAGCAAATAAAAATGTGGATAATAGCAAAAATATAAAAGGCAAAAAAGTCGGTAAAAAGAAAAAAATAAATTCAAAATTCAAGATGTTTTTGAAAATATTATTAGTTTTATTCTTACTTTTATGTGTAATTGGAGCAGGAATAATAGCAGCAATGTTTTTTGGATTATTTGGAGATGAATTTGAAATAACAAAAGAAGAACTTACATCAGGTTCATCAAATACAATAGTGGTAGATTTAAATGGTAATGAGATAGCAAACCTAAATGTCAAAGAGAAAAGAAAAACTATATCTTTAAGTGAGATGCCTGAATATTTACCTAAAGCATATATTGCGATAGAAGATAAAAGATTTTATTCTCATAATGGTGTAGATGTTAAAAGAACTGCAGGGGCAATATTAGGCGTACTTACAGGAAATTCATCTTATGGAGGAAGTACAATAACTCAACAATTAGTAAAAAATATAACTAATGATAAAGAAAGATCTGGACTTGCTGGAATAACTAGAAAGTTAAAAGAATGGACTAAAGCTGTCCAAATAGAAAGAATGATTTCAAAAGATCAAGTATTAGAATTATATTTAAATATAATATTTGTTGGAGGACCTGAATTACATGGAGTGGAATTGGGCTCAAGGTATTACTTTAATAAAAATGCAAAAGATCTAGATTTAGCGGAATGCGCATTTTTAGCAGGAATTAACCATCAACCAAATTCGTATAATCCATATAATGAAAGCTTAGATCAAGAAAAAGTATCAAAATTAATAAAAGATAGAACTTTGACTGTTTTAAACGAAATGAAAGATCAAGGTTTAATTGGAAATGAAGACGATTATAATGCTGCAGTTGCAGAAGTAGAAGCAGGTCTAAAATTCGAAAAAGGAAATATAGGAGGAGAATATCAATATTCATACCATACAAAAGCTGCAATAGAACAAGTAGTAGCCCAAGTTATGGAAGAAAAAGGAATTAGCAAAGAGTTTGCTGAAAACTATGTATATGGTAGTGGATTAACAATATATTCTACACAAGATTCATCAATTCAATCAAGAGTTGAAGAAGAATTTGCAAAAACAAAATACCAAATCGCAGGTAGAGAAAAAAATGCAGATAAAACATTGAAAAATGACCATACTCAGGCAGCAATTGTTATAATAGATAATAGTACATCGCAGGTAGTAGCTGTTGGAGGAGAATTGGGAAATAATTTAGCAACTGGTTTAAATAGAGCAACTGATGCGGTAAGACAAACTGGTTCATCTATGAAACCAATAGCAGATATTGCACCAGGGTTACAAGAAAAAGTGATAACTGCAGCTACAATGTATGATGATAAAACAACAATTTTTGGTGGAAATTATCAACCAAATGACTGGACTACAAAATATCAGGGCGTAATGAATATAAGACAATGTATAAAAGTTTCACAAAATATTCCAATGGTTAAAATTATGATGGAATTAACACCTAAAAAATCAATAGAATACTTGAAAAAAATGGGAATTACAACATTAGATGATGAAAAAGATTTATCAGGTGCACTTGCAATAGGAGGACTAAGCAAAGGAATAACACCATTAGAAATGGCAGGAGCTTATGCAATGATTGCAAATGATGGAGTATACACAACACCAACATTCTATACAAAAGTTGTAGACAGTAATGGAAATACAGTATTAACACCAACTCAAGAAAAAACGAGAGTAATATCAGAACAAAATGCTTATATAACAAGATCAATAGTACAAGAGCCAGTAACAAGTGGAGGAACAGCATCATTCTGTAAAATATCAGGTATGGATACATGTGCAAAAACTGGATCAACAGATAAATATAAAGACAGATGGTTATGTGGTATGACACCATATTATACAGCGGCTTGTTGGTGGGGATTTGATACTCCAGAAACATTAACTTATGCAAATGGAACAGTATATAGTGTTGATGGAAGAAATCCTGCAGGACAATTATGGGCATCTATTATGAAGGATATACACAAAAACTTACCAAATAAAACATTTAATACTCCAACAACTGGACTAACAAGAGCTTCAGTATGTAAAGTAACGGGATGTTTAGCTACAACGACATGTACAGATGTATACACTGAAGTATTTACAACAGATAATTTGCCAAGTAAATGTGAAGGACATGGAGTACAAAAAATATGTCAAGTATCTGGAAAAGTTGCAAATGAATATTGTCCAGCAGAAAGTGTAAAAGATGTTACTTATGGTGGAACATTACCAAAAGAACAATTGGGATTATGGAAAACAATAAGCCCATCAAAAACTGGTAATGAGGAAGTAAAAGAAGTATGTAATGTTCATAAAAAACCAGAAGAAAAACCAGCAAATAACACAACGAATAATAATACTGTAACAAACGAAACCACAAACACAGAAACAAACAATACAACTAATAATACAACAACAGAAAATAATAATGTAACAAATAATACAACTGTGGAGAATAAGACCCAAGATTAAAATAAAGAGGCACTTAAGAATTTCTCAAGTGCCTTAAAATATAAGAAGGAGATAAAATGGATATATATTTTTACAATACATTAACAAGAAATAAAGATAAATTTAAACCAATAAATTCTGAAGAGGTAAAAATTTATTCATGTGGACCAACGGTTTACAAAGATGCAACAATAGGAAACATGAGAACAAATATATTTCAAGATGTTTTAAGAAGAGTCCTAAGATATAATGGGTATAAAATAAAACATGCAATGAATATAACAGATGTCGGACATTTAGTATCTGATGGTGATGAAGGTGAAGATAAAATGCTTAAATCAGCAAGAGAAGAACATAAAACACCATTACAAATTGCAGAGCATTATACAAAATTGTTTTTTAATGATTTAGCAAGTTTAAATATAGAAACACCTGAAATAGTATGTAAAGCTACAGATCACATAAAAGAAATGCTTGAATATGTTGAAAAGTTAATGGAAAATGGATATGCTTATGAAACATCAACAGCGATATATTTTGACATATCAAAATTAGATAAATACCCAATATTATCAAACTTAGATGTAGAAAATCAAAAAGCAGGAGCAAGAGTAGAGGTTGATTCAGAAAAAAGAAATCCAGCAGACTTTGCACTTTGGATAAAAGCACCAGAAAATCATTTGATGAAATGGGATAGTCCTTGGGGACCAAGTTACCCAGGATGGCATATAGAATGCTCAGCAATGGGACAAAAATATCTAGGAGACCAATTTGATATACATACAGGTGGAATAGATTTAATACCAACACATCATGAAAATGAAATTGCACAAAGTAAAGGAAAATGTGGAAAAATACCAGCAAATTATTGGATGCATGGAGAATATTTACTTATCAATGGCGGAAAAATGTCAAAATCTTTAGGAAATGTATATCTAGTTAAAGACATAAAAGAAAGAGGATATGACCCTATTGTATATAAACTATTTAGTTATTCATGCCATTATAGAAATAAACTAAACTTTACATGGGAAGGGATAGACTCAGCATCAAAATCATTAGAAAGATTGCGTAATAGTTATCAATTAAACTTAAATGGAACAGATGAACTAACGGAAGAAGATAAAGAAAAATTAATTAAAATAGAGGAAAATTTCCATAAGGCAATAAATGATGATTTAAATATGCCACTTGCAATGAGTTTTGTTTGGGAAGCAGCTAGATTTGAAAAGAAAAATCCAGAAGTTGCAAAATTACTAGCTAAATTTGATACTGTTTTAGGAATTAAAATTGATGAAGTGAATTCAGAAAAAGAAGAAATTCCACAAGAAATATTAGATTTAGTAGAACAAAGAAAAATTGCTAGAGAAAACAAAGACTGGGCTAAATCAGATGAGTTAAGAGACTTGATTAATGAAAAAGGATATTTAGTAAAAGATACAAAAGATGGAATGGAAATTAATAAAGTTAGTAAATAAGGTGAAATAAATGAAAAAAATTCAATATGGCAAAGATGAAAAAGTTATATATAATAATGAAGTTAATAAAGTAAGAGCAATCATATTAAATCAAAATGGAAGAGCTTTACTTGTTAAATATGCTGGATTATATATGTTACCAGGTGGAAAAATTGATAATGAAGAACAACCATTAGAAGCATTGAAAAGAGAAATATTAGAAGAAGCAGGAATTGAAATTGATGTTAATGAAGTAAAAGAATTTTTACAAATAGATAGTTATAATGAAAAATATTATAGTAGAGAATATAAAGAACTCGTAAGTAGAGTTACACATACTAAAATTTATTTTGTTGAAACAGATCAAGATATAAATGAACAAAAGAAGAAATTGACACCAAGTGAAGTTGAAAAAGATCATAGAATAAGCTTTGAAAATCTATCAGTAATTCCATATTTAGTACAAACAAATCAAAGTGATAATATTAAAAAAAATGAATTTGATAGAGAAATATTGACTGCGTTAAAGGAGTTTGCTATATATAGAAATATAGAAAATAAGAGTAAAGAAAGATAAATATGAACTAATTTTTTTAAAATTAAGGAGGAATAAAAATGGCAATATTATTACCAGGAGGAGCAGGATTTATAGGAAGTCATACTGCAGTAGAATTATTAAATAAAGGAAGAGAAATAGTTATAATAGACAACTTCTCAAACAGTACACCAAAAGCTTTAGAGGCAATTAAAAAAATAACAGGAAAAGATTTTAAATTCTATGAAATGGATTATCTAGACAGAGAAAAGCTAGAAAAAGTATTTGAAGAAAACAATATAGAAGCAGTTATGAACTTTGCAGGATACAAAGCAGTTGGAGAATCAGTACAAAAACCAATAGAATACTATGAAAACAATATTGCAGGTGCATTAGTAGTATTAGATACAATGAGAAAATATGGATGCAAAAAATTTATATTTAGTTCATCAGCAACAGTATATGGTGAACCAGAAAAAATGCCAATAACAGAAGATACACCAACAGGTGGAACAACAAATCCTTATGGAACAACAAAACTATTTATTGAACAAATATTAAAGGATATTTACAAATCAGATAATTCATGGGATATATGTATATTAAGATATTTCAATCCAGTTGGAGCACATGAAAGTGGACTAATTGGAGAAGAACCAAAAGGAATACCAAATAACTTAATGCCTTATGTAGCAAGAGTTGCAGCTGGAACACTAAAAGAATTATCAGTATTTGGAAATGATTATAATACACCAGATGGAACAGGTGTAAGAGATTACATACATGTTGTAGATTTAGCAAAAGGACATATTAAAGCACTAGAAAAACTTGAAAAGGAACAAGAAGGATTATATATTTATAATTTAGGAACAGGCCATGGATATAGTGTTTTAGATATGGTTAAAGGATTTGAAAAAGCAACAGGAAAAGAAGTTCCATATAAAATTGCTCCTAGAAGACCTGGAGATATTGCTACATGTTATGCTGACCCTACTAAAGCTAAAGAAGAATTAGGTTGGGTAGCAGAAAAGAATATTGATGATATGTGTAAAGATAGCTGGAATTACATAGAGAAAAGTCAAACTATTTAGTTTGACTTTTTCGCTTCTTTCGACTATAATAGTAATGTATGTTATGGAACATCATTTGGTTGATATAAAAGAATTCGTAATGATTATGATTAATTTAGAGAGATAAAGGAAGGTTTCAATGAAAAATTTTAAACAAATAATAGCAAAACAAATATCAAAAATAATAGAAATTAATGAAAAAGAATTAGAAAGTTACATAGAAATGCCAAAAGATAGCAAAAATGGAGACTATGCATTTCCATGTTTTAGATTAGCAAAAGAATTAAGAAAAGCACCACCAGTGATAGCAAATGAAATAAAAGAAAAAATAGAACAAGTAGATGATATAGAGAAAATAGAAGTAGCAGGTGGATATTTAAATTTCTTTGTAAATAAAACAACATTAGCTGAAGAAGTATTAGGAGAAATATCTAAAACAGAACAATATGGAGAATCAAAAGTAGGAGAAGGAAAAAATATTGTAATAGATTATTCTGCACCCAATATAGCAAAACCCTTCCATATTGGACATTTACGTTCAACAGTTATAGGTGCAGCACTATATAATATATATAAATATTTAGGATATAATGTTACAGGAATAAATCATTTAGGTGATTATGGAACTCAGTTTGGAAAACTTATCGAAGGTTACAAGATGTGGGGAAAAGAATATGACATTGAAAAAAATCCAATAAATGAACTTACAAAAATTTATATTAGAATAAATGAAGCATGCAAAAACGATGAACAAATACTTGAAAAATGTAGAGATAATTTTAAAAAACTAGAAGATGGAGATTCATATTGTGTAGAAATCTGGAAAAAATTCAGAGAATTAAGTCTACAAGAATTCCAAAAAGTGTATGATTTACTTGGAAGCAAATTTGACTCATGGAATGGAGAATCATTTTATTCAGACAAAATGCCAGAAGTAATAAAAATATTAGAGAAAACAGGAAAATTAGTTGAATCTCAAGGTGCAAAGATAATTGATTTAGAAGATAAGGGAATAAATACACCATGTATAATAGAAAAATCAAATGGTTCTACAACTTATGCAACAAGGGATTTAGCGGCAATAATGTATAGAGCAAAAACTTATAATTTTGATAAAGCATTATATGTAACTTCTTATGAACAAACATTACACTTTAAGCAAGTATTTGAAGTTGCAAAACTATTAGGATTAGATGAAAAGTTTACTGATGGATTAGAACACGTATCATTTGGTATGGTTTTATTACCAGAAGGTAAGATGTCAACGAGAGAAGGAAATGTTGTAAAATTAGAAGATTTATTAAATGAAGCGATATCTAGAGCAGAAAAAATAATAGAACAAAAAAATCCGGAATTACAAAATAAAGAGGAAGTTGCAAAAAAAGTTGGTATTGGTTCCGTAATATTTAATGATTTGTCAGGGGCAAGAATAAAAGATGAGATATTTGACTGGAATACTATATTAAATTTTCAAGGAGAAACAGGGCCTTATATTCAATACACTTATGTGAGAACAAGAAGTGTATTAGAAAAAGCAGGATATTTACCAAAAGTAGAAGAAGTTAAGGTTGATAATTTATTTGATGAATATTCTTTAAATATATTAAAATTAATTTACAATTTTGAAGACATATTGATTCAAGTAACAGATAAAAATGAACCATCTATACTTGCAAGATATTTAATTGATTTAGCAAAGGCATATAGTAGTTTTTATAATGAAAATAAAATTATTGTTGATGATAAAGGTGTTCAAGATTCTCGTGTTTATTTAACTTATGCAGTATCAAAAGTTTTAAAACAAGGTGCTGAATTATTGGGAATGCAAATGCCAGAAAAAATGTAAAAATAAGAGGAGGATTAAAAATTAATCCTCCTTTTTTTTCATATTACTCTACATCATCAGTCTACCATAATGTTCACCAGCTTTCTGCAATATGACAAAAATTAATAGTTACTAAAA
Source organism: uncultured Clostridia bacterium (assembly GCA_934154445.1). Lineage (GTDB taxonomy): Bacteria > Bacillota > Clostridia > TANB77 > CAG-508 > CAG-269. The sequence goes on along the minus strand of CAKPGC010000002.1, from coordinate 107,008 downwards.
AAGTATAACAAAAGGTAATGAAAAAGTCAATAAAAAGTGGAAAACTGTAGTTTCCACTTTCATTTACTATTTTTTATCATCTTTTATAACTTCTTTAATTGCACCTAAACTTGAAAGTGCACTAGTTGCTTCGAAAGGAATAAATACTTTATTAGCTTCTCCATCAGCAACTTTTTCTAATGCTTCTAGTGATTTCAATTGAACTAATTTCTCATCTGGATCTGCATTTTTGATAGCTTCATAAACCATTTGAATTTCTTTAGCTTTAGCTTCAGCAACTTCTTTAATAGCTTGTGCTTCACCAGCTGCTCTTGTGATTTTAGCTTCCTTATCAGCTTCTGCTTCTAAGATAGCAGCTTGTTTTTTACCTTCGGCAATTGTTATTGCAGCTTGTCTTTGTGCTTCAGATTCTAGAATAAGAGCTCTTTTATTTCTTTCAGCATTCATTTCTTTTTCCATTGCGTCTCTAATATCCGCAGGTGGTGTAATATCTTTAATTTCAACTCTATCTACTTTACATCCCCATCTATCTGTAGCTTCGTCTAAAACGACTCTTAATTGATCATTTATGCTATCTCTTGAACTAAATGTTTCGTCTAAGTCCATTTTACCAATTATATCACGAATTGTTGTAATAGCTAAATATTCAATACCTTTCTTTAAACTTTGAATTTCATAAACTGCTTTAGCAGGGTCTGTTATTTGATAGAAAACAACAGTATCTATTGTAATTGTAACATTATCTTTAGTAATAACTCCTTGAGGTGGAACATCCATTGTTTGTTGTTTTAAACTTACAACTGAACGTACGCGGTCAAAAAATGGAATTATAATTGTAAGACCAGCATCTGCAACTTTGTAGAATTTACCTAATCTTTCAATTACATAAACCTCAGCTTGTTTAACGATTTTAATTGATTTAAATGCTATAACTAATATTATAACCAATAAAACTAATAAAAACCACATAAAAATTCCTCCTTTTACTACGTTTTATTTTAATTGTCGTAGTTTTTTTATTTATATATACTTAAAAAAGTAATGTTGAAAACTAATTTAAAACTTGAGTTTTAATCTCTATAGGTTTTACAATTGCTTTTACTCCATTAATTTTTACGATTTCGACTTCTGAACCCTCTGGAATTATTTCATTGTTTTCAGATTCTGCAGACCATATTTCACCATTAATTTTAATTTGTCCAACAGAATTAGAATTAATTTCTTTGCGCACTAAAGCCTTTTTACCTATTATTGAGAAGGCATTTGTATTTGTAGATTTAACATCAATGAATTTTTTTACAAAAGGTTTGGTTGCAAATAGTAGAATTGCGGAAGATATAACAAATACAGAAGTTTGTATAATTACGTTTGAGGTAAATAAACTAACAAGCATTGCAACTAGTGCTCCAACTCCAAACCAAAATATTAAAAATCCAACTGTTGCTATTTCTCCAATAAAAAATAATCCAGCGATTATTAACCAAATTTGCCACATAAAATTCATCTCCATTATCAAAACTCATACATTAATTATACTATAAAATAATGGAAAAATAAAGTATTTATAATAAATTTAATTAATTGGTGTTCAAAGATTGTTTTTTTTATGAAAAAATGATATATTATAACAGTAAAAAAATACAATATAGGAGAAGAATTATGAACTTAAGAAAAACGAATGGAGTAACATTGGTAGCTCTAATCATTACGGTTATATTATTATTAATTATATCAGGAATATCAATAACAGGAACATTAAGAGGACATAAAGAAACAAAAGAAGCATCACAAATTTCTGAATTAAACATGATACAACATGCTATTTTGGAAAGATATACTAAAGCACAACTAACAAAAGAAGAATTACCGGGAACAACAATAACAGAAAATGACGTAAAAACAATAATAGGTGAAATAAATGATATTACAGGAGAAGATATAACTTTAAAAGGAAAAGAATATAAAGAATTAAGTATATCTGATTTAGAAAAATTAGGAGTTACAAATGAAGAAGACACATTTATAGTTAACTACAAAACTGGTGAAGTTATTAATGCAACAAAGAAAGTGACAGAATCAGGGAAAGCATTGTATGTTTATTCAAGAGAATTAAAAAATTAAGAAAGTGAGTGTGAAAGTTGGATAATAAAGAAATACTAAATGGCTTAGAAAAAATTATTTCAAAAGAAAAAATAAAACAGAATGAACCAATGAAAGAACACACATCTTTAAAAGTAGGAGGACCTGCTGAATTTTTTGTAAATATAAATTCAGTGGAAGAATTAAAAACATTATTGAAATACTGCAAAACAAATAATATACCATTAACTGTTATTGGTAATGGTAGTAACTTGTTGGTGTTAGACAAAGGAATAAAAGGATTAGTAATAAAGCTTGAATTAAATCAAATACAAATAGAAAATAACGGCGAAGAAAAAGTAATAGTGACAGTTGATAATGGAGTAAAGTTAGGCTTACTTGCACAAAAATTATTAAAAGAAGAGATTTCAGGATTTGAGGAATTATCTGGAGTTCCAGGTACTATAGGTGGAGCTATTGTTATGAATGCTGGAGCACATGGCAAAGAAATAAAAGATGTGGTAACAGAAATTACCGCAATGGATTATAATGGAGAAATATTCAAATTTACAAATAAAGAAGCTGAATTTACATATAGACACAGTAAATTTTTAGAAGAAAGCTATATAATTTTGCAAGCAAAATTACAACTTAAAAGAGGAAAAAAAGAAGAAATAAAATCAAAAATGGATGAATATGCAAAATACAGAAAAGAAAAACAACCAATAGAATATCCATCAGCAGGAAGTACATTCAAAAGAGGAACAGATTTTATAACAGCTAAGCTAATAGATGATGCTGGATTAAAAGGATTTTCAATTGGTGGAGCTAAAATTTCAGAAAAACATGCAGGTTTTGTAATAAATACAGGAAATGCTACAGCTCAGAATGTTTTAGATTTAGTCAAATATGTAAAAGAAACAATTTACAAGCAATTTGGAAAAGAAATAGATTTAGAAGTAAAAATATTGGGAGAAAAGTAATATTCTCCCAATAAATGAAATGAATTGGAGTGAAAGTTGAAAAATGAATGGATTTATAAAATGGTTTGATTCAAAAAGTAAATTAAAAAGATGGATGTTATTAATATTAGTTGGAGTTGTACTAATGTGTTATGGAACAGCTGAAATACTAGTATTAAAAGAAATGTCATTTTCAGAACTAGCTAAAATAGTTGTAATATTTGTTATTGGTGTTGTGTCAATAGTATTAGGATTAATATTTTTAAATAAGAGAACATTGGAAATATTAATAGAATCAACAGATGATAGAATGAATAGCAAAGAAAATGTAAATATAAAATCATTAATTTTTAATAAAAAAGTATATCACCAAGGACCTAATATTGTTGTAATAGGAGGTGGTACTGGACTTAATACAGTCCTTTCAGGATTAAAAAAATATACGGATAATTTAACAGCGGTTGTTACGGTATCTGATTATGGAGAAACTGAAACAGAATCTAGAAAAGAATTACAAACTATGCCATTAGACGATGTAAGAGATAGTATGATAGCACTTTCAAACCAAGAGGGACAACTTGAAAAATTATTGAATTACAAATTTACTTATGGAAAGTTACAGAATTTAACATTTTCAGACATTTATTTTAGTGCAATGAAAAATATAAATAATGATTTTTCTGATTCAATAATAAAAAGTAATGAAGTATTAAACATTGTAGGAAAAGTTATACCTGTAACATTAGATAAAATGAATATTACAGCGGAACTTGACAATGGATATATAGTAACTGAAAAATCTAAAATACCTGAAATAGTTTATGAAAAAGTAACAAAAATAAATAGAATATATTTAAATCCAACAAATTGCAGACCTGCACCAGGGGTAATTGAAGCTATAAAAGAGGCAGATTGTATAGTAATTGGACCAGGAAGTTTATATACAAATGTTATACCAAATCTTTTAGTAAACGGTGTTGCTAAAGCAATAAAAGAAAGTACAGGACTAAAAGTGTATATAAGTAATATAATGACAGAACCAGGACAAACTGACGAATATAGTGTATCAGATCATTTAAATGCAATTATAGAACATTGTGGAAAGGGAATTGTTGATTACTGTATATATGATACAGGAGAAGTTGTTCCTGAATTTATAAAAAGATATAATTTAGAAGGACAAGATTTAGTTATTCCAGATGTTGATAAAGTTAAAGGAATTACATTTTTACAAAGAAATTTGTCAATGATTTCAAATGGATGTATTAGACATGATCCTGAATTAGTAGCTGAGTCAATTATAGGACTTATATGTGATGATTTAAAATATCAAGATAAACAAAATGATCCACAATATTTAATGTTAAATAACAAATTAAGAGAAGATAAAAGAATAAATAAAATTAAAAAACAAATGAAAAAAGATGAAAGAAAAGGTAAAAAGGACGATAGTAAATTACATAAAAGAAGTAGCAAGTTTAGCAATAAATATAGTGAAAGAATTGAATCAATAAAACAATCAGATGAAATGATAAAACTTAAGGAACAAAAAATTAAAGCGGAAAAAAGAACTCAAAGAAATAAAAAAGAAAATGAAATTGAAAACGAAGAGGTAATTGAGTTTAGAAAAGAATATGAAAAAAGTATGAAACAACCTAATAATATCAAAACTACAATTCCCAAAAGTCAAAGAGGAAGAAATAAAAGAACTCTACAAGAAATAAGGGAAGATATGTTAAAAAAATTAGAAAATAGTGATCTTAAATAGTAGTATTATTTTACATAGTAAAATATGGAGGTTTAAATGGAATTTACAAAAGAAAATTTAAATATAGAAAGTGGTTTGAAAAAAGAATGGATAATAACAAATGGAATTGGAGGTTTTGCAAGCTCTACTATAATTGGAGCTAATACCAGAAAATATCATGGATTATTAATTGCACCATTAACACCACCTGCAAGAAGATATTTAATCTTATCAAAATTAGATGAGAGTATTCAAATTGGAAATGATAAATATGACTTATATACAAATGTTGGAGAAAATTATATTTCACAGGGATTTAAATATCAAAAATCATTTGAAAAAAATTATTTTCCGACTTTTAGATATAATGTTCAAGGCGTGGAAATATCAAAAACAATATGTATGGAAAGAGGAAAAGAAGTAGTAGGAGTTTATTATAGAATAAAAAATACTAACCAAGTCTCTAAATTAACAATAGCACCAATAGTTAATTTTAGAGACTTTCATACAATGAGTACTGACCATATCTTTAATATAAAACAAATCATAAATGGAACTAAGGTAAAATTAGTAATAGATGAAAGAAAAGATTTTCCTGTATATATGAATTTATCAGAAGGAAAATATATAGAACATAAAAATGACACATTTAGAGATATGTTTTATATCGAAGAACAAAAAAGAGGATTCTATCCAAAAGAAAATCATAGTGTGACTGGTGTGTATGAAGTTGAACTAAAACCTAATGAAGAAAAAAATCTTTCATTTGTATGTGGATTTGAAGAAAATATTGAAGAAATAAATCTTAAGGACACATTAAAAAAAGAAATACAAAGAATAGATAAAATAATAGAAAAAACAGAATTATTGGACAAGCAAAATGAAAAATCAACAGAACAAGCAGAATTATTAAAAGAATTAATAAAAGCAACAGATCAATTTATAGTCTATAGACCATCTTTTGGACTACATACAATTATTGCAGGATATCCTTGGTTTTTAGATTGGGGAAGAGATAGCTTAATTTCTTTTGAAGGTTTATTATTAAAAACAAAAAGATTTGATATAGCAAAAGAAATAATATTAACAATGATAAGAGATATAAAGTATGGCTTGGTTCCAAATGGATATTCAGGTTTTGATAATAGACCATTATATAATAGTGTTGATAGTTCCTTACTATTATTTGAACAAATACAAAAATATATAAATTATACAGGAGATTATGAGTTTGTAAAAGAAAAAGTATATGAAAAATTAGAAAAAGTAATAGAAAATTATGTAAATGGAATAGATGTAGATAACAATAATATTTATCTAGATGAAGATTATCTTATATCATCAGGAACTGAAAACACGCAAAATACATGGATGGATGCAAAATACGGAGATTATGCTGCAACACCTAGAAATGGAAAAGCTGTCGAAATAAACAGTTTGTGGTATAATAGTTTAATGATAATGGCCGACCTTACGGATAAAATGGGAAAAAAAGAAAATATAAAAAAATATAAAGATTTGGCCAGAAAATGTAAAAAATCATTTAACGAAAAATTTTACAATTCAAAAAGAAAATGTTTATATGATGTATTAGGAGATAGTAAAATAAGACCAAATCAGTTATTTGCATTAAGTTTGACATATCCTATAATTGATCCAAATTCTGAAAAAGCTTATAATATTATAAATGTTGTAGAAAAAAAATTGCTAAATGATTATGGATTAAAAACATTAGCAAAGGGAGAAAAAAATTATATAGAAATATATGAAGGAGATAGCTTTAAAAGAGACATGAGTTATCATCAAGGTATAACTTGGACATGGCTACTTGGATTATATTATGATTCATTAAGAAATATGATAAAAGCAGAAAAAAGAAAAACATATAAAGAAAAATTAGAAATTAAACTTAATAATTTTGTTAAAAAAACCATAAAAACTTATGGTAAAGAAATCAATCAAAGAGGATGCTGTGGAAGTATAGCAGAAATTTATGATTCAGTAAAACCTTATGAACCTAAGGGAGCTATTGCACAAGCTTGGAGTGTAGCAGAAATATTGAGGATTGTTACAGATTAAATCTTGTCTGAAAGGAAGAAGAAATTTGACAATAGAAGTTTTAGAAAAAGAATTAAAAGAAGGAAAATTAAATAGTATATACCTTTTATATGGAGAAGAATTGTTTTTATTAGAAAGTAATTTGAAAAAAATTAAATCCTTATTTGGTGAGTGTATAAAAGGTATAAATTATATTTTAATAGATGAACAAAATGTTCAAGAAATTATTTCGGATATAGAAACACCAAGTTTTGGCTATGAAAAAAAATTAATTATTGCAAGAAATACAGGTTTATTTGGAAAAGATGCTAAGAAAAAAAATGGAGATATTTCAAAGTTAAAAGATAAATTGACTCAATATATTGAAGAAAATATAAAAATTATAAATGATTCAGTTGTCTTAGTTTTTGTTGAAGAAGAAGTAGACAATAAATCAGAAATATATAAAACTATAGAAAAAAATGGTATAGTTTGTAAATTTGATTTTCAAAAACCAATTCAAATAGAACAAAGAATTAAATCAATTTGCAATGCATATAGAGTTCAAATTGATTCACAAACAATAAAATACTTTATTGAATGTTGTGGAACTAATATGCAGGAACTAATAAATGAAATTAGAAAATTAATAGAATATGCCGGCGAAGATAGAATTATAAAAAAAGAAGATATTGATAAATTATCAATAAAAAAATTAGAAAGCGTTATATTTGATTTAACAGATGATTTAGGAAAAAAAGATATAACAGGAGCTTTGCAGGTGTTGAAAAATTTAATTTATGCAAAAGAACCTTTAGCAAAAATTTTAATAACGTTATATAATCATTTTAAAAAACTATATATAACTAAAATTGCATTAAATACTAATAAAGACTTAGTGACGAGTTTAAATTTGAAACCAAATCAAACATTTTTAACAACTAAATATAAAGTTCAATCTAAATATTTTAATGAGAAGGATTTAAAAAATATCTTACAAGAATTATGTGATTTAGATTATAATTTTAAAATAGGAAAAATAGATTTGCAAGTTGGACTAGAAACAATTTTATGTAGATATTGCTCATAAATAAAATAAAAAATGTATAATAAAACCAAATATTGATAAAAATAAAAATAAAGTATTTTTATTAATAGGTGGTTTTTTTATGATTAGAAAATTAAAAAATAAAAAGCAAATAATAGCATTGATTGCAATTGTTTTAATATTAATGACATTAGTATCCATAGTGTATATTTATAATATATATAAAAAGCAAAATGAAACATTAGAGACATTATCTAAATATGGTTCTAGAGGCTCTGAAGTAACACAGATACAAACAAAATTAAAAAGATGGGGATATTATTCAGGAAATGTTGATGGTATATATGGGACACAAACAGTAAACGCTGTTAAGTATTTTCAAAGAAAAAATGGATTGACTGCAGATGGAATAGCAGGTCCGGCAACATTAAAAGCAATGGGGATAATGACATCATCTACAACATCTAGCAGTTCATCAAACTATAATAGTAATCTGAATCTATTGGCTAGATTAATTTATGGTGAAGCAAGAGGGGAACCCTATATGGGACAAGTTGCAGTTGGAGCTGTTGTAATGAATAGGGTAAAAAGCAGTTCATTTCCAAATACAATATCAGGTGTTATTTATCAGTCTGGAGCTTTTGATGTAGTAAGTGATGGACAAATAAATTTAACTCCAAATTCAACAGCTCAAAAAGCAGCACAAGATGCTTTAAATGGATGGGACCCAAGTTATGGTGCAATTTATTATTTTAATCCATCTACTGCAACAAATAAATGGATTTGGTCTAGACCAATGACAGTTACAATAGGAAAACATAGATTTTGTAAATAAATATTGAAATGTTTATAATAAAATGCTATAATTAACAACACAAAAGGTTAAAAAAAGCCTTTCGAAATAATTTCGGAGGCTAATAAACTTTTTTAATGCCTCCACAAAAATAACTATTAATTATTTTTTTGCACAAGGAGGATTATTGATATGATGAATGAAACCGGAGAATTTATCTTAAAATGGAAAAAAAACAACCATTACTTCAAAAGGATAATGAAAAGAGAAGATGCTATGGCAACATTTGAGGGACTTATAAAGGGGTTTAACAACAACAATATGGTTTCTCAAAAGTTAGCTGAAATTATTCCTAAAGCTTCAGAAATAAAAATAAATTGGGATAATACAGCGGAAGTTAATCAGGTATATTATACTTTAGATGAAAAACAATATGGACTTCCAATAATAAATGTTCACAATATTGTTTGGGCTGTCTGGAATGGATATTGTATGAATGGCGAAGAAATCAAACCGGAAGAATTCAAATAAGCAGTAATAAAAGAATCTGATAAAATCAGATTCTTTTTCTGTATAAAAATTGACTTTAGTTTAAATAAATAATATAATACAAAAAATAAATAAGTAGGTAAAAAATTAAGTGGAAGGAAGAGTAAGATGTCAAAATTTGTACATTTGCATATACATAGTGAATTTAGTTTATTAGATGGAGCAAATAGAATAAAAGATTTACCGGTAAGAGCAAAAGAATTGGGAATGGATTCAATAGCAATAACAGATCATGGAGTAATGTATGGAGCTATTGACTTTTATAAAGCATGCAAAAAAGAAGGAGTAAAGCCAATAATTGGATGCGAAGTTTATGTTGCACCACGTACAAGATTTGATAAAGAGCCAGGAATAGATAATCACTATTATCACTTAATATTACTCGCAAAAAACAATCAGGGATATAAAAACTTAAGTAAGCTGGTTTCATTGGGATTTGTAGATGGATATTATTATAAACCACGTATTGATCACGATATACTTGAGCAATATAGTGAAGGAATAATCTGTTTAAGTGCATGTTTAGCAGGAGAAGTAAATCAAGCACTTTTAAATGGGAATACAGAGAAAGCAGAACAAGTAGCTTTATGGCATAAAAAAGTTTTTGGAGAAGATTATTATATAGAAATTCAAAATAATGGAATAAGCGAGCAAGTTTTAGCAAACCCAAAATTGGTACAATTAGCAAGAAAACTTGATATTCCATTAGTTGCAACTAATGATGCACATTATTTAAAAAGAGAAGATGCATATAATCATGAAGTATTACTATGTATTCAAACAGGAAAAAGAATGAGTGATGAAGACAGAATGAGATTTGACACAGAAGAGCTATATGTAAAATCACCAGAAGAGATGTCAGAATATTTTAAAGCATTTCCAGACGCAATAGAAAATACAGTAAAAATTGCGGAACAATGTAATGTGGAATTTGAGTTTGGACATACTATTTTGCCTAATTATGATGTTCCACCAGAATATCCAACACATTATGACTTTTTAAAAGAATTATGTGATAAAGGAATAGAAAAAAGATATGGAAAAAATCCATCAGAAGAGATACAAAAAAGAGCTGAGTATGAGCTGGGAATAATAAAGAAAATGGGATATGTAGATTATTATCTGATAGTTTGGGACTTTATACATTATGCCAAAACTCATGGAATACCAGTTGGACCTGGAAGAGGATCTGGAGCTGGCTCAATTTTAGCTTATGCAATAGAAATAACAGACATTGACCCAATAAAATATGGATTGCTATTTGAAAGATTTTTAAATCCTGAAAGAATAAGTATGCCAGATTTTGATGTTGATTTCTCAGATGAGAGAAGACAAGAGGTCATAGATTATGTTGCAAGAAAATATGGACATGATCATGTATCACAAATAATTACATTTGGCACAATGGCAGCAAAAATGGTAATAAGAGATGTAGCAAGGGTTTTAGACTATCCTTATTCAGAAGCGGATAGTTTAGCAAAAATGATACCTAATGAAATTCATATTACAATATCAAAAGCATTAGATCAAAATAAGGAATTAAAAGAAAAGTACGAAACAGATGAACAAGTGAAAAAAATTTTAGATATAGCGATGGCATTAGAAGGAATGCCAAGACAGGCATCAACACATGCTTGTGGAGTTGTAATAACAAAAGATCCTGTTGATACTTATGTTCCTCTTTATGTGAGAGATGGACAAATAAATACTCAATATATAATGACAACACTTGAAGAGTTGGGACTTTTAAAAATGGACTTTTTAGGTCTAAGAAACCTTTCAGTAATTCAGAATACAATAGATATGGTAAAGCAAAATAAAGGAATAGATGTGGAATTTGACCAAGATATGAATGACCCTAAAGTATATAAGTTATGGCAAGATGGAAATACCTCTGGAATATTTCAATTTGAATCACAGGGAATGACAAACTTTATGAAAGAACTAAAGCCGGACTGTTTGGAAGACTTAATAGCTGGTGTTTCACTATACAGACCTGGACCAATGGACCAGATACCAAGATACATAAGAGGAAAACAAAACCCAGGACACAATGAATATACACATCCAAGTTTAGAGCCAATATTAAATGTAACTTATGGATGTATGGTCTATCAAGAACAAGTTATGCAAATAGTAAGAGACCTCGCAGGATATTCAATGGGAAGAGCAGATTTGGTGCGTAGAGCAATGGGAAAGAAAAAATTAGATGTAATGGCAAAAGAGAGAGAAGTATTCATACATGGTCAAGTAGATGAAGAAGGAAATATTGTCGTACCAGGATGTGTAAGAAATGGAATTGATGAGGCTTCTGCAAATAAAATATTTGATGAGATGGCAGAATTTGCAAAATATGCATTCAATAAATCACATGCAGCATGTTATGCAGTTGTATCATATAGAACAGCATATTTGAAAGCATACTATCCAGCTGAATTCATGGCTGCAACTTTAAATAGTTATTTAGGAAATTTGGATAAAGCTCCACAATATATTGATGAGTGTAAGAGACTAGGAATACAAATATTAAAACCAGATATAAATAAAAGCTTTGAAAAATTTACAGTTGAAATAGATGAAGGTTTAGAAGTTGGAAAAATACGTTTTGGACTTGGAGCAATAAAAAATGTAGGAACAGTTCCAGTTGAGAATATTGTTGCAGAAAGACAAGAAAACGGAGAGTATAAAAACTTTACAGATTTTTGTGAAAGAATAGCTGATACACAAGTAAATAAAAAATGTGTAGAGAGTTTAATAAAGGCAGGAGTATTTGACGAGTTTGAACAAACAAGAGCAACACTACTAGCATCATTTGAAACAATAATAGACACAATTCAAAGTGGAAAGAAAAAAGGCTTTAATGGACAAGTATCAATGTTTGATATTGGAACAGAACAAGAAAAAGAAGAAATGGAAAAACAAAAATATCAATTTGAAGAAAATTCTGAACTACCAGAAAAAGAATTGCTGTCTATGGAAAAAGAAATGCTTGGAATATATATATCAGGACACCCATTGGAAAAATTAAGAGAGCAAATAATGAGTGTGACTAATATAAACAGTTTAGATATAGCAAGGATAAATGAACAAGAAAATTCAAGTGATCTTGAAGAAAATACACAAATACAAACAACAAAAACAAAATTTGTAGACGGACAAAAAGTGAAATATGCGGGAATAATAACGGCTATAAAAAGAAAGTATACTAAAAATAATAAAATTATGGCATTTATAACAATAGAAGATTTATATGGAACAATGGAAGTAATAGCTTTTGAAAATGCAGTTATGAGTGCAGGGAAAAGTTTAATAGAAGAAAATATTGTTGTTGTTGATGGACGTTTAAGCATTAGAGAAGATCAAGAGCCAACAATAATAGCAAATGAAATTAAAGATTTAGGTGAAGAAAAAAAGAATGTTGTAACTTATGATATTACCAATTTTACAGAGGAACAAAAAGAAAAACTAAGATGTGCTATTAAATATTTCTCTGGTGACAAAAATAATATGAATGTTCAGGTTAAAATTGGTGATGACATTAGACCTTGTGGAGCAATTTATTATAATGATGAAATAAAGAAAATATTTGATGAAATATAATTGTGAATGGGACAGAAAAACTGTCTCATTTTAATATTTCATTAATATAAAGTAAAATATAAAATGAAGTGTAACTTTTTAGTAACTAATATACACTATATAAATGTAAGATATCTTATTAGAGGAGTTTTAAAGTTGAAGAAAATAAAGCAATTAGAGGATTATTATGAAAACAATAAAATTGACATGGATAAAATAATAGAAGATTTTACACCATATATAACTACAATAATAAATAATGGAACAGATCAAAAATTATCTTTTGAGGATAAAGAAGAGATTTTTTCTGATACCTTTTTCCTATTGTGGAAAAATAGAGAGAGACTAAATATAAATGTGTCATTAAACTCGTATTTGGCAGGAATAACAAGAAATTTAATAAAAGAAAAATATAGAAAACATAAAATAGTGTATGATATTAATGATTTTGAAAATGATACATTAAATTGTATAAATATGTATGAGAATGATAGAGAATTAATTCTTGATATTGAACAAAAAATAAAAGGATTAAAAGATATTGATATAGAGATTGTAAATTTATTCTATTATTCTTCTAGGTCAATTAAAGATATAGCAAAAATATTAAATATTTCCGAATTAAATGTAAAAACAAGACTACATAGAATACGAAAGAAGATAAAAAAAGAATTGAATTGTGGAGGAATCTAAAAATGGAATTTAATAAAAATGAAGTGAAACTTAAAATTGCTATATCAAAAATTAAAGAGGAGAATGATATAGTTATGAATAAAAAAGTAAATAATATATTTAAAACTATTGCAACAGCAGTTGTAGGTATAATGTTAAGTACAGGTATGGTATTTGCTGGAACAAAAGTATATGAAAAAGTTTGGAAAACACCTGAAAAGTTGCAAATGCCATCAGGGGACTGGGAGGAAATCTCAAAGATTACAGAGGAAAGCAAAAAAGAAAATATAACTGAAGAAAAAGCAAAAGAAATAGCAGTAGAAAAATTGAATCAAATAGGATTCAATTCAGAAATAGTAGGAACAAATCATTATAAAGTATATGATTCTAATAAAATAATGTATAGATTTGACACAAAGGATAATTATGAAATATCTATTGATGGACAAACAGGTGAATTTTTTGATATATGGGACAATAATAAAAACACTCAAGATACAAGTAAATATATGACAGAAGATCAAGCAAAGGAATTAGCAAATAAATATTATAAATTGTTTGGATATAAAGAAGGGGAATATGAACTTGCATTTGTTCAATCAGTAAACAATGAGGGAACACAAACTGGTGCTGGGTTTAGAATGACTGTAACATATAATAAAAAATATGGGGAAGTATATAATCCTTATGAATATATTGCTATAACACTAGAGTCAAAAAATATGAATTTAGAAATGTTTAGAGTTCATAATATTCCTTTTGACAATAATGAAGTTACTATAACAGAACAAGAAGCTATAGACATTGCCTTAAAAGAAGATGAAAAAATAGAAACTAATAAAGTTGAAAGCACTAAAGCAAAATTAATGGTAGTAAAAATTAACGCAGATGCTTATGATAGAATAAATAATAAAAGTAAACATTATGAAGCAATGCAAACAGTTGATTATCCTTTAGAGGAAAGAAGTTACTATAATGTAGAAGATAGAGTAAGAAAAGCATGGGTAGTTGTTTTAAATTATGAAGATAATTTTGATGATGTAGTGAAAAGATATACGGAAGGAGCATATAGTTATTTTGTTGATGCGACAACAGGAGAAATAATAGGCGGACATACAATGGATTACATTTATAGTGCAAGTAGATAAAAATTATAAAAAAATTTAAAAAATATATTGACAAAAATAATACCTAGATATACAATGTATAAAAATACATAGAATATCTAGGTATTATTGTTAAGGAGGAGATAAAAATGAAAATTAGTAAAGAACTATTAAAAGGAAGTACAACAATGCTAGTATTAGATCTGTTAAAAAATGAGAACATGTATGGATATGAGATGATTAAAAAATTAAAGGATAAATCGGAAAATATTTTTGAATTAAAAGAAGGAACACTATATCCAATATTACATGGACTTGAAGAAGAAGGTCTAATAACATCATATTGGGATGAAACAACAGCCAAAAAAAGAAAATATTATGCAATTACAGAAAAAGGAAAAGGCATATTAAAGGAGAAAAAAGAAGAATGGAAGATTTTTAGTAATGGGATAAATCATGTATTAGGAGGTGTTTCATTTGCAAATTAACGAGTTTTTAGAATCTGTATGTAAGCAGATAAAATATAAGCCAATAAGAAAAAGTATAGCGAAAGAATTAGAAAATCATATAGAAGAATCAAAAGAAAATTATATGCACGAAGGTTTTGAAGAAAAAGAGGCAGAAGAAAAAGCAATTATTCAAATGGGGAATTCTGAGGAAATAGGAAAAGGATTAAATAAAGTACATAGACCTAAGTTAGATTGGCAACTTATAATAATTGCAATAATAATGATGTGTTTTGGATTTTTAATAGCTTTTACTAAAACAGCAAATCTTACAACTGAAGATTTACAAACAAATTATATGCAGAAACATTTAATATTTTTGATGGTAGGTTTATTGTTGGGAGTAATGATATATTTTATAGATTATAAAAAAATATTAAAATTTTCAAATATCGTATATATTTTTGCTTCTGCAATCATTTTGTATGATATGATGTTTGGTACAACAGTCAATGGTATACCATATATACTAATTGGAACTATATTTATATCAGCATCAGTTGTAGCAGTTCCATTATATATAATTTCATTTGTAGGTTTTATGAATGAGGAAATAAAAGAAAACAAAATAACAAAAATTTTAACTAAAAAGAATATAAATGTAAAAACGTTAAAAATGTTAATATTAGGCATAATATCATTATTTTTATTAACACTTATTCCATCAATAGCCTCTGCTTTTATATTAGGATTAGTATATCTAATTTTAGCAACAACTAAAATAATAGTAGAAAATAAAGATACAAAAAAGAAACTTATTAAGTTGTGGGGAACAGTAGTTGCTATCAGTTTATTAGTATTAATATATATTTTTGGATTTGAACCTTATATCTCATATAAATTTCAAGTTGCATTTAATCCACAGTTAGATCCAGATGCCAGCGGATGGTTAGGGGTAAACAGAATGATTATAATAAACTCAGCAAATGCTATTGGAGAGGCTGAAGATATGAGCAACGCATTATATTTATTTGATGAAGGTAGTAACTATGCTCTTATTTCTCTTTTGGCACATTATGGATGGATTGTGAGTGCAGCAATAGTTTTAACAGTAATATTATTAAGTATAAAGTTAATTATGGATTCTGTTAAGATTAAAGAAAAATATGGAAAGTTTATAGTAATAGGAATATCAAGTTTGTTCATATTACAGAGTTTGTTTAACTTATTAATGAACTTTAATATGTGGTTAGAATTAGATTTCAATATTCCATTTATTTCTTACGGTGGTGTAAATCTTGTTGTTAATATGATGTGTTTGGCTTTGATATTAGCTGTCTATAGAATGAAAGATATAAATGAATTTTTATGTGATGGAGAATATATTAAAGAGTAAAATAATAGACAAAATAATTTTTTCATATATATTTCGATCCTTTCTTATTTTACATATTTTAATTTTAAAATATGTTTATAATATAATATGAAAAAAATTAGGTAAGTGGGAATATTAAATTTACTTTTATAATTGTATTGACATTATCTATATAAATAATTATAATGGATATAATATATGTTATCAAGAGTGGACGAGAGAATCGGCTTTAAGACTCCACAGCAACCTATTTAAGTTAGGTGCTAAAACCGACAAAGTTGAAAAGGTACTTTGGATGATGATATTAAGAGATTATTAGCCTTTGTACGAAAGTATAGAGGCATATTTTTTTGACTTAATTATTGTTTAAAATAAATAATTGAAACATATATAAATTTATTATATGAAAGGATTGATAAATATGAAAAAATTATTTACATCAGAAAGTGTTACAGAAGGACATCCAGATAAGTTGTGTGATTATATATCAGATAGCATATTGGATAGTTATTTAAAAGAAGACAAAAATGCAAGAGTAGCATGTGAGACAGTTGCCGGAAAAGGTGAGATTTATATAACGGGAGAAATATCATCAACAGCAAATGTTGATATAGAAAGAGTTGTAAGAGAAACCATAAAAGAAGTAGGATATGAAAATAGCAAATATGATATTGATTACAGAAATTGTTCAATAATAATAAATTTATCAAAGCAATCACCAGACATAGCACAAGGAGTAGACAAGTCATTAGAAGATAAAGAAGGAGAAAATGTTGATTCGGAGGGTGCAGGAGATCAAGGAATAATGTTTGGATATGCATGTGATGAAACAAAAGAATTGATGCCACTTCCTATTACTTTAGCACATAAATTAGCTAGAAGATTAACACAAGTTAGAAAAGAAAATATAATAAATTATTTAAGACCAGATGGAAAAGTTCAAGTCACAGTGGAATATGAAGATGAAATTCCAAAAAGAATAGATACAATAGTCATTTCTACCCAACATTTACCAGAAGTAGATATGAATACATTGAAAAAAGACGTGATAGAAAAAGTTATAAAACCAACAGTACCAAATAAATTATTAGATAATAATACAAAATATTTTATAAACCCAACAGGAAGATTTGTAATAGGTGGTCCATTAGGAGATAGTGGCTTAACAGGAAGAAAAATAATAGTTGATACTTATGGTGGATTTGCAAGACATGGTGGTGGAGCTTTTTCAGGAAAAGACGCAACTAAAGTAGATAGGTCAGCATCTTATATGGCAAGATTTATTGCAAAAAATGTAGTAGCAAATGGATATGCTAAAAGATGTGAAATACAGTTAGCTTATAGTATAGGGGTTGCAAAACCGGTAGCAATATAT
The DNA here is from genome assembly GCA_934154445.1 of uncultured Clostridia bacterium. Taxonomy (GTDB): domain Bacteria; phylum Bacillota; class Clostridia; order TANB77; family CAG-508; genus CAG-269. The sequence goes on along the minus strand of CAKPGC010000002.1, from coordinate 89,240 downwards.
GTTAATACTTTTGGAACAAATACTATTCCAGAAGATGAAATTGTAAATAAAATAAATAATAAGTTTGATTTGACACCAAGAGGAATTATTAATTATTTGGATTTGCAAAAGCCTATTTATAGACAAACAACTAACTATGGACATTTTGGTAAGGAAAATCTTTCATGGGAAAGAATAGTTGAATTTTAGATTTATATATTGGGAGAAAATATATTTAAAGTTTATTATCCTATCTGAAACGGAATGATGAATATAAAAAAGCAATAGAAGATTTGAATTATATCATAAGAGTGAATAAAAAGTAAAATAGAGGTTTTCCTAGCTGTTAGGTGAACATCTATTTTAAACTTAAATTTCAATTTTAGGCTGATACCTCTCAAGTCTTTAAAAAGTTGAAAATTTATTATTAAAACATTATAATAATGTTGGAGGATAAATCAAATGGGACAAAACCAATATAAAAATATAAAATTAACACGGTGATATTGAACAGGCAAATTGCATAACACATTCTGGTAGGTTTCATGTAGATGATGTCATATCAACAATATTTCTTAGTAAAATTAAAGAAAATATTACTTTGACAAGAGTGCCATATATAAATGAAAAATGGAATCTAGAAAGCAAACTAGTTTATGATATAGGTCTTCGGAGAATTTGACCATCATCAGAAAAACAGAAATGGACAGAGAGAAAATGGAATTTATTATTCATCAATAGGACTATTATGGAAAAAATTTGGAAAAGAATATTTAAAAGATTTAAGAATAAAAAATGTAGATAAAGTCTATGACTATATGGATAATGAATTAATACAATACATAGATGCAACAGATAATATGCAAATGGAATATTTGAAAAATAAAATATCACCGGATTTTATTAAATTATACAATCCTGAATGGAATGAAAATATAACGGAAGATGAAGGATTTATTCATGCTTTAAAATTAGCAGATGAATTTTGGAATATTTATTTAAAACATGCGATTGCAGAAGTTGAAGCAATAGAAATAATTATAAAAGCAACAAATGAATCCAAAGAAGACTATGTTGTATTTGATAAAGAATTACCATATAGAAAGGCAATTGATTTTTTAGAAAATAAAAATATTAAATATTTAATTTTTAAGTCAAAAAGAGAATGCTATGATATTAGAATTATAGACAAAAAAACGGAGTTTAAGAAGAAAATTGTTATAGATGATATAAAACAGGCGAGAAAAGTATCCCGAATTGAAGATTTATTGTATGTGGATACTCATGGAAAATTATGTTGTACTAAAACTTTAGAATCTGCAATAAATTTAGTAAAATACAATGAAATATAATATTACATATTATTTAATGTAGCAGAAAATAATATTACATATCATTTGCAAAACATTTTTAAAACAGAAGAATTAAATGAAAACCGAGCTACTCAAAAAATTAGAGTAGCTCAAAATGAAGAAAATAGAAAAGTTTTAAGAAAAGTAACATTTTACAGTCTTGACGCAATTATAGCTTAGGATACAGGATAAATTCAAAAGAAGCAACAGACTTTAGAATATGGGCAACCAAAACATTAAAAGAATATATAAAAAAGGTTTTGTTGTTAATAGTGAAATGCTAAAAAATGGACCTAAATTTGGAAAAGATTACTTTGATGAATTAGTAATTGAAACAAAGAATTTAAAGAACATATAAAAAAACCAAAAAGAGGCTCTTCAAACAGAACCTCTTTATTAATTTTAAAATTCAATTTTAGGCTGATACCTCTCAAGCCACATATTAACCTGACACAAATAAGCCATAAGTTGCGGACCAGTCATTAATTGCCCGAACCAAGGTCTTGTAAAAGCCGAACCATTAGTATTTAAAATATCCAAAATATAATCACGATTAAGCAAATTATTAATAGGAGCATTTTTATCTTTCATAATATCAGTAAGCATATTTTTTACTTTAGCTAAATAGGTAGGATTATGAGTTTTAGGATAAGGAGATTTTTTTCTATCAACAATTTCAGCAGGTAAGAAATCTTTAGAAATATATCTAAGTAAACCTTTTTCACGACCATTTAAAGCTTTAATCTCCCAAGGAATGTTCCATACATATTGAGCTAAACGATAATCACAGAAAGGAACACGAAGTTCAAAACCATTATACATAGCCATTCTATCAGAACGATCTAGAAGAGTTTGCATGAACCAATTTAAAGTTAGATGAGAGATTTTTCTTTTTTCAGCAGTTTCAGTAGAGTCTGAATCTAGAATTTCAACTTCAGACAAGCTTTCATTATATCTATAATCAATATAACTTTTTAAATTAACCTTTTGACTAATAGCAGGATTTAAAAGTTCTTGTCTTTCATCTATTGCAATAGACCAAGGAAAAGTACCGCTAGTCAATGCATCTTCACGGAAAAACCAAGGATATCCACCGAAGATTTCATCAGCACACTCACCTGTTAAAGATACAGTCATTTCTTTTTTTACATTTTTACAGAATAGTAATAGTGAAGAATCTATATCAGCCATACCAGGCATATCACGTGCAATCATCGCATCTTCTAGAAATTCAGCAAGTTCTGGAGTATCAATTATTATCTTGTGATGGTTTGTATGCAAATTTCTATTCATCAAATTAATATAATAATTATCTGAATTAGGTTGAAAATCACTTTTAACAAAGTTTTTATCATTATCCACATAATCAATTGAATAGGTATCTAAAGGTGGTAATCCATTGTTTATGCAATAATCAGAAGCAAATTTTGTAATTATACTTGAATCTAATCCACCAGAAAGAAAAGTACATAGAGGGACATCTGAAACCAATTGCTTTGTGATTGCATCATTTAGCAAAAATTTAACCTTTTGACAAGTTGTTCCAAAACTATCTGTATGAGGTTCGGATTTTAGCTTCCAGTATCTTTCAATATGAAATCCATAATTATTAAATGTAGCACAATGAGCAGGTTTTAATTCATAAATATTTCTAAAAATTGTAGTACCAGGTGTATGTGCTGGACCGATTCCAAACAGTTCACAAATTCCTTGATTGTCTAAAACCTTTTCTACACCAGGGTATTTAAATAATGCTTTTATTTCAGAAGAAAAAATTAAAGTGTCATTTTTTATAGTGTAAAATAATGGTTTAACGCCAAAATGGTCTCTAGCTAGAAATAGCTCTTTTTTTCTGCTATTCCAAATTGCAAAAGCATAAATACCATTTAAATTATTTACAACATCAGATCCATAATGAATGTAAGATTTCAATAATATTTCTGTATCACAATGACCATTAAAAGAAAAATCATTTTTTAATAAAGTTTCTTTTAATTCTTTCGTATTATAGATTTGACCATTGTAAACAATAACATATTCACCATAGGAATATTTTTCAATCATTGGCTGTTTTCCACCGTTGTGGATCAATAACGATAAGTCTTTTATGAGCAAGAGCAATATTTTTACCTATGTAATATCCATCTTCATCAGGACCTCTTTTTGAGAGAGTCGAATTCATATCGAGTAATATGTTTTTTTGGGATGATATATCATTTTTAAAATCCACAAAACCAACAAAACCACACATAAAATACCTCCAAAGTCATTAGTTAAATTTGTTGATATAACAAATTTCTATATAAGTTTTATTTATATTATATGCAGTTATCAAAAAAAGTTGCGTTAAAAAAAATTATATGATAAACTAAACAACGTAATAAGGGAGATGAAAATAAATGCACTTAAAAAACGTAGTAAAACACTTTATGGTAGTTACAAAACATCGATGGGTTGTTTTTAAATTATGTTGCAAAGTGGGACAACCATGGAGAGGATTTGTTCATGATTTATCAAAGTATTCACCAACAGAATTTTGGGAAGGAGTTAAATATTTTAATGGTAAACATTCTCCAATTATGGATTGCAAAAGGGATAAGGGATATTCAAAAGCATGGTTACATCATAAAGGAAGAAATAAACATCATACAGATTATTGGGTTGATTTAAGTGCACCAGATAAAACCCCAATCATACCATATAAATATGTTGCTGAAATGTTATGTGATAAATTAGCTGCTGGATTGATATACAAAGGAAAAGAGTGGACTAAAGAATATGAGCTAGAATATTGGATAAATGAGAGAAATAAAACACTTGTAAATGATCAAGTTGAAAAATTAATCACAGATTTTTTTACACAAGTAAGTGAAGTTGGAATTGATAAGGCATTGACAAAAAAGAATGTAAAAGAATTATATGAAAAATATTGTGTTAATTATGAAAAAGAAAATGTAAATTCATTATAGTTATGAGCTTAGAACGAAAATTATGATTGAAATAGCAAAAAAATAAGGAAAAAAACGGTTGACAAAATTAAAAATAACTTGTATAATTTTATAGTGCAATAAATTGATAAAATTTCAAATAGATATAAATGTATATATCTTTAAAGCAAGGGGGGAATAGAAATGGCACAACCAAAAAGAAGATGGTCAAAAGCAAGAACACATTCAAAAAGATCAACATGGAAAAAAGAACAACCAAACTTTGCTACATGCCCAAATTGTCATGAACCTGTAATGCCACATAGAGTATGCTCAAATTGTGGATATTATGATGGAAAACAAGTAGTAGCAAAAAAAGAAACTGAAAATGCATAAGAATAGAAATAGCCTCAAGAGCTATTTTTATTTTTTGTAAAAAAAGTAAATTTTTTGTATACTTTTTTTGAATAGTGTGATATTATGTATGCAAATACAAAAGAAAGCGAGGGAATATTATGTTTGAAAAATTTTTAAAAAGATCAAGTTGGACAGATATAGTTATTTCAATAATATTCGTACTATTTGGTGCATTACTAATAGCAAAACCTGATGAAACAGTTGGAGCAATTTCTATAATATTAGGTATTGTGTTTATAGCAATGGGGGTATTAAAATTAGTTGAGTATTATACTTCAGATGTAAGGGAAGATTGGTTACTAACTATAGCACTAATTACTGTAATATTTGGAGTTGTAATTTTATTTGCATCTGATGCGATATTATCTTTATTCAGAGTTATAGTTGGAATTTGGATTATTGCAACAGGAATAATGGATCTTCAAACTACATTAGTATGGAAAGAAGTTAAATCTCCATATTGGACAATTACAGTATTCTTATCAATATTAATGATGCTTGCAGGTATTATAATTTTAGTAAACCAAAATATTTTATTTAAAACTATGGGAATTATAATAGTTGCTTATGGTGTACTTGATATTATTGATAGAATAATATTTATGAAAAAAATAAATGATTATATGAAAGATTAAAAGAAAAGAAGTCAGTAAAAACTGACTTCTTTTTTGCACATTTTTTATCTATAAATCTATTGCAAAAACCGACAAAATATATTAAAATATAGCATGTTAGAGAAATATCATTAATTCAAAATAAATTTTTAATATTTGAGAGGAATGTTGTAAAATGCAAACAAAAAATGAAATAGATAAACAAAAAGAATATATAGAAAAAGTAAAGAAAATAAACGAAAATAAAAACTTAAAATATAGTATATTAACAATGGGATGCCAATTAAACGAAAACGATTCTGAAAAACTATGTGGAATGCTAGAAGAAATGGGTTACACAAAAACAGAAAACCAAAAAGAAGCAGATTTAGCATTGTTTAATACATGTTGTGTAAGAGAAAATGCAGAAGACAAGCTATTTGGAAAATTAGGAGAACTTAAAAAAATAAAAGAAGAACGTGGAACAATTATAGCAATTGGTGGATGTATGATGCAAGAAAAACACATCACAGACAAAATAAAAGAAAGCTATCCATATACAGACATAATATTTGGAACACATACACTACATAAATTTCCACAAGATTTATATGAAGTTATAGAAAACAAAACAAAATTAGAAGATATACTAGACATAGATGGAAAAGTATACGAAGGGTTACCTATAAAAAGAGATAGTAGTATAAAGGCATCTGTAACAATAATGAATGGATGCAATAATTTTTGCAGTTACTGCATAGTTCCTTATGTACGTGGAAGAGAAAGAAGTAGAGAACCTAGAGCAATAATTGAAGAAGTAAGAGAACTTGCAAAACAAGGATATAAGGAAATTACATTACTAGGTCAAAATGTAAATTCATATTTAAGAGTAGAACGTGAAAAAGGTATAGAATTTGAAGAATATGAGGGTGTGAATTCATTTGCAACATTACTAAGAGCTGTAAACAAAATAGACGGAATAGAAAGAATAAGATTTGTATCACCACATCCAAAGGACTTTACAGATGATGTAATTAAAGCAATTGCTGAATGTGATAAGGTATGCAAATTAGTGCATTTACCACTACAATCTGGAAATACAAAAGTATTAAAAGAAATGAATAGAAAATACACTAAAGAACAATATTTAAACTTGGTAGAAAAAATGAAAGCAGGAATTCCAAACTTAACATTATCAACAGATATAATTGTTGGTTTCCCAGGTGAAACAGATGAAGAATTTGAAGATACTTTAGATGTTGTAGAAAAAGTAAAATTCGAACAAGTATATATGTTTATTTATTCAAGAAGAGTTGGAACACCTGGTAATAGAATGGAAAATCAAGTTCCAGAAGAACAAAAGCATGTAAGATTTGATAAGTTAAAAGCTTTAGTTGAAAGTCAAATTGCTGAAAATAATAAAAAATATGTTGGAACTACACAAAAAGTTTTAGTTGAAGGTACTAGCAAAAATAATACTGATATGCTTACTGGCAGAACAGATAGCAATAAAGTTGTTATTTTTGAAGGCGATAAGAACTTGATTGGTAATATGGTTGAACTTAAAATAGTTTCTGAACACATGTGGTATTTGAAAGGTGAATTAAAATAAAAGGAGAATATAGTGGAAGATAGAAAGGGTAAAGAATCAAAATATACAAAAAGTGGAATAAATAAAAATACTGATGAGCTTTTGTTTAGTGATTATGATAATATACCAGAAGAAGAAAGAACATCTATAGAAAATAACTATATAATGGCGGTAATTCAGTCATATACAAGATTTAGAGAAAAAGGAATATTTAGTAAGTTGTTAAAATTGACATTTGAGAAAAAACATAAAATTGATTTTTCAAAAATTAAATATAATGATAAAACTGAAGAATATGAATATGAATTAAATGGAGAAGTCTATACATTTGACAAATTATCAAATGAATTAGAAAACAAAAATGTTAAAAAAGAATTGGAGTCAGAAAGAAGATATGGACAATGTCATGAAAAATCAATAGAAATTTCGATGGAATTCCCAGAAGCATATATAGTAACAGGATATATTAAAGAAAATAAAGGAAAATTCTTACATTCTATAGTTGAGATAGAAAAGAAAAATGAAAAATATGTAATAGATTATACCAAAAATATAATTATGCCTAAAGAACAATATGTAAAACTTACATATTTTGAAGAACTTGAGCGTATTTCAGATATGGAATTTTTACAACATTTTCAAAAAATCTTGAATTTTACAATTCAAAAAATTGATTTAAAATTATACACAACATTTGGAAAAGAAATAGTAAAAGAATTAGAAAAAAATGCTTTTATGTTAAAAAAAGATGAAGAGTTAGAAAAAATATTAGATGAAATACGAAAACAAAAATTAGAAGATAGAAAGAATATTAAAAATCAAAATGTAATAGAGGAAGAAGAAAGGGAGTAATAAATATGGCAGAATTTTCACCAATGATGCAAAGATATCTTGAAACAAAAGAACAATACAAAGACTGCATCCTATTTTATAGACTAGGTGACTTTTACGAAATGTTCTTTGATGATGCAGTAACAGCATCAAGAGAACTAGAACTAACACTAACAGGAAAAGACTGTGGACAAGAAGAAAGAGCACCAATGTGTGGGATTCCACATCATGCAGCTGAAATATACATATCAAGATTAATTGCAAAGGGGTATAAAGTTGCTATATGTGAACAACTTGAGGATCCAAAAGAAGCTAAAGGAATAGTAAAAAGAGGTGTTATTAGAGTTGTAACACCAGGTACTGTAGTTGATAGCAACATGCTAGAAGAAAGAAAAAATAATTTCATAATGTCAATTTTTAAATCTGGGATTTACTTTGGAATTAGTGTGTGTGATATTTCAACAGGTGAATTTTATTCTGCAGAAATAAAGGACAACCAAAACTTCCCATTAGTTCTAGACGAAATTGCAAGATATATGCCATCAGAACTTGTTATAAACAGTATGATGTCAGACTGCCAAGAAGAAATGGATAAAATAAAAGAAAGATTTGACTCATACATTACAAGATTTAATGATAAATTTTTCACGGATGATGTAGAAAAAATAAGATATAGATTTAATTTTGTTGATAGTAATCAAAAAGAAATAGCAAACATTGCTGATAAAACATTAGCAGTTTGCTCAATAAATGCTTTAATTGAATATATTGAACAAACTCAAATGACTACACTTGACCATATCAATAAAATAACAGTTTACAACATTTCAAAATATATGTCACTTGATATTAATGCAAGAAGAAACCTTGAAATAACTGAAAAAATGAGAGATAAATCTAAAAAGGGTACACTTTTATGGGTACTTGACAAAACATCTACTTCAATGGGTGGTAGAGCCTTAAGAAGATGGCTTAATGACCCACTTATAGATACAACAGAAATTAATAGAAGACTAGAGTCTGTAAAAGAATTAAAAGATGATGTTATTTTAAGAGGAGATGTTGTAGAAAATCTTAAAAAGGTATATGACATTGAGCGTCTTGCTGGTAAAATGGCTTATGGAAATGCAAATGCAAGAGATATGATAACACTTAAAAATTCATTATCAAAATTGCCGGACTTAAAAAAAGTACTAGCAAATGTAAATTCTACTAGACTTAAAGACTTATATGAAAACTTAGACGAATTACAAGATATCTATGAACTTGTTGATAAATCAATAGTAGAAGACCCACCAATGACAGTAAAAGACGGTGGAATTATCAAACTTGGATATGATGAAGAAATAGATAAATTAAAGACTGCTACAACAGAGGGAAAAAATTGGATAATTCAATTAGAGGCAGAGGAAAGAGAAAAAACAGGAATCAAAAATTTAAAAGTTGGATTTAACAAAGTATTTGGATATTTTATAGAAGTCACAAAATCATATCTAGACCAAGTTCCAGAAAGATTTGTAAGAAAACAAACATTGACAAATGCGGAAAGATTTATAACAGAAGAATTAAAAAACTTAGAAAATCAAATACTTGGAGCAGAAGAAAAAGTTGTAAACTTAGAATATAATGCGTTTGTACAAATAAGAGATGAAATTGCTAAAAATGTAAAAAGATTGCAAAAATCTGCAAACATTGTATCAACACTAGATGTGCTTACATCATTTGCAACAGTTGCAGAAGATTTGAATTATTGTATGCCAGAAGTGGACAATTCAGGAATTTTGGATATTAAGGGAGGAAGACATCCTGTAATAGATAAAATGCTTGGAACAGGCGTATTTGTTGAAAATGATACATATCTTGATAAAGAAGAAAATAGATTATCAATTATAACAGGACCTAACATGGCTGGTAAGTCAACATATATGAGACAAGTTGCATTAATTACATTAATGGCTCAAGTAGGCTCATTTGTACCAGCATCAGAAGCACACATAGGAGTTGTAGACAAAATCTTTACAAGAGTTGGAGCTTCAGATGACTTAAGTATGGGACAAAGTACATTTATGGTAGAAATGATGGAAGTTGCAACAATACTAAAAGAGGCAACAGCAAACAGTTTAGTAATATTAGACGAAATAGGAAGAGGAACATCAACTTATGACGGTTTATCAATTGCTTGGGCTGTTGCAGAATACATTGCAGATAAAGAAAAATGTGGAGCTAAAACACTATTTGCAACACATTACCACGAATTAACAGAACTAGAAGAAAAACTTGATGGTGTAAAAAATTACAATATAGCGGTTAAAGAAAAAGGTGAAGATATAATCTTTTTAAGAAAAATTTTACCTGGTGGAACAGATGAAAGTTATGGTATTCATGTTGCTCGTTTAGCAGGAGTACCAAAGGCTGTAACTCAAAAAGCTGATGAGATATTAAAAGGATTAGAAAGAAAAAATATTTTGACAGGTAAAAAACAAGAAAGTAAAAAAGTGGTTGAGGGACAATTTGATATGTTCAATTATAAATTAGCTGAGATTGCTCATGAGATTGACAAGATTAATTTGAATGAGCTAACACCAATTGATGCATTAAATACTCTTGTAAAAATAAAAGAAAAAATGAAATAAAAAGGACTGAAAGTTTTCAGTCCTTTTTGAATATCTTAAAGAGTTAACCTCTTAAAGATTTGACAATGTTGTAAAGAGAAGAGATGTGATGCTTTGAATACAAAATTAAATATTCAAAAGACTACTGAAAATTTCTCTTTTATTTTTGCTAAATTCGACCAATGGCAGTCTTGGAACTCCAAAATTGAAACCTATTTCATTAAGTGCGAATTTAATTGGGATAGGATTAACTTCAGAAAAAAGGAAATTAATCAAAGGAATGGCATTTAATTGCATTCTTTTTGCGTCTTCAAAATTCCCACTTAAATATTTTATTATCATGTTGTGAGTATATTCAGGTTTTATGTTTGATAAAACAGATATAACACCTAATCCACCCAGTGAACAGATAGGGAGTATTTGATCGTCGTTTCCAGAATAAATATGTAAATTGTCTCCACATAAACTAGCGATTCGTGCTACTTGGGAAATATTTCCGACTTGCTTCTTTTATAGCAACAATGTTTTGGATTTTAGATAATTCAAAACACGTTTCGGGTTCAATATTTATTCCTGTTCTGCTAGGCACATTATACAAAATAATAGGGATATTAATGTTACTTGCAATAGCTTTATAATGAGCAATTAAACCTTTCTGAGTTGTTTTATTGTAATAGGGAGTTACAATTAAAACACCGTCAACTCCTAAATTTTCTGCTATTTTAGACATTTCAATTGCATCTTTTGTATTATTGGAACCAGTACCTGCAATTACAGGAATTTTTCCATTCGAAACTTCTAGAGCACATTTTATTACTTCAATTTTTTCATTTTTAGACATTGTGGAACTTTCTCCTGTTGTTCCGCAAACAATTAGAGCATCAATTTTACTCTCGACTTGAAAATTTAAAAAGTTTTTTAATTCCTTAATATTAATACCATTATCATTAAATGGTGTTGGAATAGCTGAACCTGCACCTTTGAATAATATTTTTTTCATAAAAATTTCACTCCTTTAAATAAATATATTTTAATAAAAAAAATAAATGATAAAATATTACAACTTAAAGGAATAATACTTGAACAATAAAAAGGATTATGATATAAATATAACATAAGAAAAATGGGGGTACAAATGATAAATAATGTAGATACACAAAAAAGAAAACAAAATATGAAATTATATTCAATATATCGTGCAATTTCAATGGATTTAATATTCTATTATGCTATAGAATTTCTATTTTTGACTCAAGCAAAAAAAATAAGTGCATCTGAAGTTGTACTCAAATCATCATTTTATTCTTTATTTATGATTCTTATGCAGATACCAGCAAATATGTTAATAAATAAAATTGGAACAAGAAAATGTACAATACTAGCAAATGTATTTAATGTTATATATTTATCATTTATAATATTTGCAAAAGATTTTCAAATGTTAGTTATAGCCGAATTTTTTAGTGCATTATGTTTTTCAATAAAGGATATATCAGATACAACACTACTTAATATCTCGATTCCAAATGGAGAAAAAAAGGGAGAAATTTTTTCAAAAATTGAGTCGAAAGGAAATAAAAATTATTATTATATAGATGCAATTACTGCATTTTTGGCTGGATTCTTATATACTATTAATCCATATATACCAATTGTTGGAACTATATTAATTGCAATTATTGCAACAATATTATCTGTTGGATTTCATGATATGGAAACTTATGATGTTTCAATGGAAAAAAAGAAAGCTAGTGTTGATGAATATATTTTAGAGTTAAAAGACTCATTTAAGTTTATTATAAAATCAAATAGATTAAGAAGTTTAATATTATATTCAGGAATTATGTGGGGAACATTTTGCTTGGCTAGTACATATAGAACAAGTTTATTAGAAGATGTTGGGATATCAGCAACATGGATTTCAATTGTAACTGCGATAATTGGACTTGCTTCAGGGTTAGGCTCTAAGTATCAATTAAAAATACATAAAGCATTTAAAAATAAAACATTGTCTATATTAGCAATTGTAACGGCAGTAACTATTTGGATAACAGGATTAATTGGAAATAGTAATTTAACTCCAAATATTATTATGATAATAGTAACAATATTGTATATTATGCTTAATACTGGAAAAGGATCATTTGGAGTTTTAATGACTAGATATTTAAGCAATTTTGCAAATGCAACAATACTTCCTAAAATATATTCAGTAAATGAAGTAAGTAGAAATTTTTTTAGAATGATAATTGGATTTATAGGATCATATTTGTTATCAATTACTAATACGGCTAATAGTTTTATATTAACAGGAATTATTTTTACAATTGTAACATTGTCATTAATTAGTTACATGAAAACAAGGACAGGATTAAAACCAGAAGATTATAAAAAAGAAGACATAGAATTTGATATTTAAGGAAATATGTGATATAATCTTGTATAATTATGTTAGAAATTAAAGGAGAAATTAAGAGATGAACAAAAAGAGAATATTAACGGGAGATAGACCAACAGGAAGATTACATATTGGACATTATTTTGGATCATTAAAAACAAGATTGGAAATGCAAAATAACCCAGAATATGAGCCATTTATACTAATAGCAGATGTGCAAGCATTAACAGACAATTTTAATAATCCGGAAAAAGTAAGAAAAAATGTAAGAGAAGTTGCGATAGATTATTTATCAGTGGGAATAGATCCTACTAAAACAACAATATATATACAATCAATGATACCAGAAACAGCAGAGCTTACAGTTTTTTATTCAAATTTAGTTACAATAGCTAGACTACAACGAAATCCTACTGTAAAAACAGAGATTGCTCAAAAGAAAGATTTATTTGGAGAGAGTGTTACTTATGGATTTTTAGGATATCCTGTAAGCCAAGCAGCAGATATAACTACATTTGAAGGAGAACTTGTACCAGTTGGAGAAGATCAATTACCATTGATAGAACAATGTAGGGAAATAGTAAGAAAATTTAATAGTATATATGGTGAAGGAGTTCTAAAGGAACCTAAAGCCATATTATCAAGTGCAAAAAGAATAAAAGGATTAGATGGAAATGAAAAAATGGGAAAATCATTAGGAAATGCAATATATTTATCAGATACTCCAGAGGAAATAACTAAAAAGGTAATGAGTGCAGTGACAGACCCATCAAGAATAAAGAAAGATGATCCTGGAAATCCTGATATATGTATGGTTGCATATTATCATAATTTATTTACTAAAAAAGAAGATGTAAAAATAGTATGCGAAGAATGTAAAGCAGGAAAACGTGGATGTGTAGCTTGCAAAAAGCAACTTGCTACAAATATTATTGAGGAATTAAGACCAATAAGAGAAAAAAGAGCTTATTATGAAGCTCATCCAGATGAGGTAGATAAAATTCTTATCGAAGGAACAGAAAAAGCAAGAGCAGTTGCAAAAGAAACAATGAAAAAAGTAAAAAAAGCAATGATGCTTAATTATTTCGAAAAATAGGAGGAAAAATGTTTACAGATTATACAAAGATAATCATAAAGTCAGGAAATGGTGGAAATGGTGCTGCAACATTTAGAAGGGAAAAATATGTAGCAGCAGGTGGACCAGATGGCGGAGATGGTGGAAATGGAGGGAATATCTATTTCCAAGTTGATAAAGACAAAAACACATTAATTGATTTTAGATATAACAAAAGGTTTAGAGCTAAAGATGGAGAAAATGGAAGTGGAAACCGTTGTAATGGTAAGTTTGGTGATGATTTATATATTAAAGTTCCAATAGGTACAGTTATAAAAGATGCGGAAACAGGAAAAGTTGTAGCCGATTTATCTGAGCCAAATCAAACGGAATTAGTACTAAAAGGTGGCAGAGGAGGAAGAGGAAATTCACACTTTGCAACACCTACAAGACAAGCTCCTAGATTTTCAGAAGATGGAGAAAAAGGCGAAGAAAAAGAATTAATATTAGAACTAAAATTATTGGCAGATGTAGGACTTTTAGGATTTCCAAATGTAGGAAAATCAACATTTTTATCAACAGTTACAGATGCAAGACCTAAAATTGCAAACTATCATTTTACAACAATAAACCCAAATTTAGGTGTTGTTAAAACAAAGAATGGAGACGGATTTGTAATAGCAGATATACCTGGAATTATAGAAGGAGCAAGTGAAGGTGTAGGACTTGGAATTCAATTTTTAAGACATGTTGAAAGAACAAGATTACTATTGCATTTTATTGATGTATCTGGACAAGAAGGCAGAGACCCAATCGAAGATTATAAAACAATAAATGAAGAACTTGCAAAATATAGTGAAAAGTTGGTAAAACGAAAACAGATATTAGTTGCAACAAAAATCGACAGTATGCAAGACGATACAAATTTGAAAAAATTAGAAGAGCTAGCTAAAAAAGAAAAGTTAGAATTATTCAAAATTTCATCAGTCACAGGAGAAGGTGTTGAACAATTAATAGACCATGTAACAGAAGTCCTAAAAACTTTACCAAAAGAAGAATTGGTTGAAATCGAGGACAGAGTAGTATATACGTTACAAGACAAAGACCAAGAATGGGAAGCATACGAAGAGGACGGCGTTTTCTATGTTAAAGGTAGAGCTGTTGATAGATTGATGGGAAGAATAAATATAGAAGATAATGAATCTATGTATTATCTTCAAAAGTGTTTAAAAAATATGGGTATAGAAGATAAATTAAAAGAATTAGGCGTATGTGAAGGTGACACTGTTAAGATTAGTGACTGGGAGCTTGAGTGGTACGAGTAAATTTTAAAAATAAAAAAGGAGAAATTAAAATGAGTGAAAATAACAACAACAATAATAACGAAGTAGAAGAATTAGATATTAATCATCTAATGCAAATAAGAAGAGATAAATTAAAGGAATTACAAGAAGATGGAAAAGACCCATTTGAAATAACAAAATTTAATAGAACAAATACAGCAGGAGAAATAAAAGCAAATTATGATAATTTTGCAGAAAAAGATGTAACAGTAGCTGGAAGAATTATAGCAAAAAGAATAATGGGAAAAGCATCATTTTGCACAATACAAGATAGTGATGAAAAAATTCAAAGTTATGTAAGTATAAATGATTTAGGAGAAGAAAGTTACAAAGCATTTAAAACTTATGATATTGGAGATATAATAGGAATAACAGGTTTTGTGTTCAAAACAAGAACAGAAGAAATTTCTGTACATGCAAAAGAAGTAACATTACTTTCAAAATCATTAAGACCATTACCAGAAAAATTCCATGGATTAAAAGACCCAGATTTAAGATATAGACAAAGATATGTTGACTTAATAATTAATCCAGAAGTAAAGAAAACATTTGAAACAAGAAGCAAAATAATAACAGAGATAAGAAGAATATTAGACGAAAAAGGTTACCTAGAAGTTGAAACACCAATATTAAACACAATATCAGGTGGAGCAACAGCAAAACCATTTATAACACATCATAATGCATTAGATTTACCAATGTATTTAAGAATTGCAACAGAATTAAACTTAAAAAGATTAATAGTTGGTGGATATGATAAAGTATATGAAATGGGAAGAATATTCAGAAATGAAGGTATGGACATTAGACATAACCCAGAATTTACATCAATAGAATTATATGCTGCATACCAAGATTACAATGATATGATGGATATAACAGAAGAAATATTCACAAAATGTGCTATGAAAGTTTTGGGAACAACAAAAATAACATATCAAGGACAAGATATTGACTTAACACCAGGATGGAAAAGAATTACTATGATAGATAGTATTAAAGAAGCTTGTGGAGTTGACTTCAACGAAATTAACTCAGATGAAGAAGCAGTTGCATTAGCAAAAGAAAGAGGACTAGAAATTCCAGATTCAACAAAAGAAACAAGAGGAGACGTAATTAGTTTATTCTTTGATGAATATGTAGAAAAAACATTAATACAACCAACATTTATATATGATTATCCAGTAGAAATTTCACCACTTGCAAAAAGAAGTCCAAAAGACCCAAGATTAACAGAAAGATTTGAAATATTTATTGGTGGCAGAGAATATGGAAATGCATTCTCAGAATTAAATGATCCAATTGACCAATATGAAAGATTTAAAAAACAAGTTGAAGCTAGAAATGCTGGAGACGAAGAAGCTGGTATGATGGATGAAGACTTTATTCAAGCTCTTGAATATGGTATGCCTCCAACAGGTGGATTAGGAATCGGTATTGATAGATTAGTAATGTTATTAACAGATGCTGCATCAATAAGAGATGTATTATTATTCCCTACAATGAAACCTTTAAATTAGACATTTGATAAAATATAAACAAAGGAGAGAAAAATATGTTTAATTTTTCGTTTGATAAAAGAACAATGTATATAATAATTGCAATAATGCTAGTATTTGTTGTAGTACAATATGCTACAAATCCAAGCCAATTAATAGGATTATTAATTAGTGCACCAGGAGTATTAATAGCAATTACATTCCATGAATTTGCACATGGTTATGCTGCATACAAATTGGGAGATGATACTGCAAAAAATCAAGGGAGATTAAGTTTAAATCCTCTAGCACATTTAGATCCAATAGGAACACTAATGCTATTGGTTGCTGGATTTGGTTGGGGAAAACCAGTAGAAGTAAACCCAAGAAATTATACAAGAAAAATGTCTATGGAAAAAGGTGAAGCCATAGTGTCAGCAGCGGGCCCACTAATGAATTTTTTGCTAGCAATTATTTTTACATTAATATATTGTGCAATATATAAATTTGCCAGTCTATCTTTTATAAGTTCGACCATTGGGGTAATAATAATGTTATTATTATCAAGCACAATTTCAATAAATATTGGACTTGGTGTATTTAACTTAATACCATTACCACCATTAGATGGTTCTAAAATAATAATGCCTTTTTTGCCATATAAGGCAAAACAATTTTTTATAAATAATGAACAGATATTTTATATAGTATTTGTATTATTATGGATAACTGGATTAGCAGGAACAATAATAACTCCTGCAATTAGTTGGGTTTCAAAAGGAGTATTTGCATTAGGAAAAATAATATTTGGATTATAGAAATAGGGATTGAGACTTAAGTCTCTAATCCCTAATTTTAAGGGAGAATAAAATGAAGAAAGATATATTAACATTAGGAGTGGAATCAAGCTGTGACGAAACCTCAGTTGCAGTAGTTAAAAATGGAAGAGAAATATTATCAAATGTAATTGACACTCAAATACCAATACATGAAAAATATGGAGGAGTAGTACCTGAAATAGCTTCAAGAAACCATATAGAAGCAATATCAAGAGTAACAAAAAAAGCATTAGAAGATGCTAATGTGACATTTGATGATATTGATAGCATAACACCAACTTATGGACCTGGTTTGGTTGGGGCTTTATTAGTCGGACTTTCTTATGCGAAAGCATTAAGCTTTGCAATAAATAAACCATTAGTTGGAGTGAACCATATTCAAGGTCACATTGCTGCAAACTATATTACATATTCTGAATTGAAACCACCATTTTTATGTGTTATGATGTCTGGTGGTAATACACAATTAGTTTATGTAAAGAATTATATTGAATTTGAAGTTCTTGGTAAAACAAGAGATGATGCTATTGGTGAAGCTTTTGATAAAGTAGCAAGAGTCGTTGGACTAGGATATCCTGGAGGACCAAAAGTTGATAAACTTGCAAAAGAAGGAAATGCCAATGCAATAGAATTACCAAAAACTCATTTTGATAATTTGGACTTTAGTTTTAGTGGAATAAAAACAGCGGTTATAAATTTACATCATAAAACACCAGATGTAAATAGAGCTGATTTATGTGCAAGTTTTGAAAAAACAGTTACAGAAGTATTGATTGATAACACTAAAAAAGCATTAAAACAAATAAATTTAGATACAGTCGTTTTGGCTGGAGGCGTATCAGCAAATAGCTATATAAGAGATGAGTTTTTAAAATTGCAAGATAAAGGAATAAAGGTTTATATGCCTGATTTAAAGTTATGTACTGATAATGCAGCAATGATTGCATCAGCAGGATATTATAATTTTATAAATGGAAAAATAAGCGATTTAGATTTAAACGCAATTCCAAATTTAAAATTATAAAAATATTGTTAATACAAAAGGAAATGGAGGAGAATTAAATGGCAATATATACAATAGCAGATTTACATTTATCATTTAACACTGATAAACCAATGAACGTATTTGGAGAAAATTGGCAAAATTATGAAGAAAAAATAAAACAAGATTGGCTTTTAAAAGTAAATCAAGAAGATTTAGTAATGTTGCCAGGAGATTTTTCGTGGTCAATGTATTTAGATGAGACAGAAAAGGATTTTGAATTTATAAATAATTTGCCAGGTAAAAAGATATTACTAAAAGGAAACCATGATTATTGGTGGACTACAGTAACAAGTATGAGAAATTATTTAAAAGAAAAAAATTTCAATAATATTGACTTTTTATATAATAATAGCTATGAATTTGAAAATAAAATAATTGTTGGTACAAGAGGCTGGACACTTTCTGAAGAAAAGGAAGATGTAAAACTAACAAAAAGAGAAGTTACAAGATTAGAATTATCAATAAAAGATGGAATAACAAAATATGGAAATAACAAAGAAATAATTGTATTCATGCATTATCCGCCAGTAACTAAAAATTATTTACATACAGAATATATAGAAATAATGAAAAAATATAATATAAAAAGATGTTTTTATGGACATTTACATGCAAGTTCAATTCAAGATGCAATTGAAGGAAATGTCCAGGGAATTGAATTAAAACTAGTTAGTAGTGATGGGCTTGATTTTAAATTACTAAAAATTTAAAATAGGAGAAAATTATGGATTTAAATGAAGATGTAAAATATATAAAAGGAGTAGGACCAAGCAGAGTACAACTTCTGAATAAGATTGGGATATTTACATTAAAAGATTTAATAACATATTATCCAAGAGGATATGAAGATAGAAGTAAACCTAAAAAAATAATTGAATGTACAAATGGAGAAAATGCTTTAATTGAAGCTGTAGCTATATCAAGATTTATGGACACAAGAATAAGTAAAGGAAGAACTATGCAAAAATTAATAGTTAGAGATGAAACTGGACAAGCAACTATTAATTGGTTTAACCAACCTTATTTGAAATCAAAATTTCAAGTGCGGTAAAAAGTACAGATTTTACGGAAAAATAGAATTCCAATATGGAAAAATTAACATTAATTCACCTGTATTTGATGAGATAGAAAATACAAACAATACGGGAAAAATTATCCCTATTTATCCGCTAACGTTTAGCTTGACGCAAAATACATTAAGAAAAATAATTGAGAATGGACTACAAGAAGTTGAAAAATATGGAAAATTACAAGAGACATTGCCAGAATACATACTAGAAGAATATAAACTTGAAAAAATAGATGATGCAATGAAAAATATACATTTTCAAAAAGAATTTGAAGATTTTAAAAGAGAACGAAAAAGATTGGTTTTTGAAGAATTATTATCAACACAATTAGCGCTTTTACAACTAAAAAATAGTAATTTGATATATAAAAAAGGAATAGAATTTGATTCTAATGTTAATATGTCTGATGTAATAAATACTTTACCATTTAAACTAACCAAAGCACAATTAAAGGTTTTACAAGAAATTGATAGAGATATGGAATCTGATAAATCCATGAATAGATTATTACAGGGAGATGTAGGTTCCGGGAAAACAGTTGTGGCAATGATATCAGCATACAAAGCAGTAAAATCAGGATACCAAGTAGCTATTTTAGCTCCAACAGCAATACTTTCAACACAACATATTAATAATTTCAAAAAAATATTAGATAAATTTAATATAAGATGTGAATTATTAATATCTGGAATAAGTAAGAAGAAAAAAGAAGAGATTCTAGAAAAACTAAAAACTGGTGAAATCGACATATTAATAGGAACACACGCAATACTAGAAGAAAATGTTGAATTTAAAAATCTTGGTTTAGTTGTTACAGATGAACAACATAGATTTGGAGTGAAACAAAGAACTAAAATAGCCCAAAAAGGTCAGAATCCAGATGTTTTGGTTATGTCTGCAACACCAATTCCACGAACTTTAGCATTAATATTATATGGAGATTTAGATATATCAATAATAGATGAACTCCCACCGAATAGAAAAAAGATAGAAACTTATGCAGTAACAAAAAGAATGGAAGAAAGAATAAATAATTTTATAAAAAAGCAAATTAATGAGGGTAGACAAGCATATATTGTATGTCCTTTAGTAGAAGACAGTGAAGATGAAAGTATGGACTTAAAATCTGTAGTAACTTTATATGAAACATACAAAAAAGAAATATTTCCTGATTATAAAGTTGAATATATCCATGGAAAAATGAAACCAAAAGAAAAAGAAGATATTATGGAACGATTTAAAAATGGAGAAATAAACATATTAATATCAACAACTGTAATTGAGGTTGGAGTAGATGTACCAAATGCTAGTGTGATGGTAATAGAAGATGCACAAAGATTTGGATTAGCGCAACTTCATCAATTGAGAGGTAGAGTAGGAAGAGGAGAATATGAATCATATTGTATATTAAAATATAATGGAAATGGACAAAATACGAAAGAGAGAATGAAAGTAATGTGTGAAACCAACGATGGATTTATTATTTCACAAAAAGACTTAGAACTTAGAGGGTCAGGAGATTTTTTTGGTACAGCACAACATGGAATACCTGATTTTAAAATAGCGAATTTATTTACAGATATGGACATTTTAAAATTATCTCAAGAAGCTGCGATTTCAATAATAAATAAAGATATAAAATTAGAAAAAGAAGAAAATAAACTTTTAAAGGAATTAGTAAAAGACAAATTTACAGACAGAATAGAAATATAAAATGTATTTAAGGAGGAAAAGACATGGTTGTATTTGGAATAGATATTAGAGTATATTTTTTACTATTTATAATATATTCTTTTTTAGGATGGTGTATGGAAGTAATAGGAAAATTAATAGAACAGAAAAAATTTATAAATAGAGGTTTTTTAATTGGACCATATTGTCCAATATATGGATGTGGAGCTTTGTTAATTACATTTTTATTGAAAAAGTATACAGGAGATCCATTTGTTTTATTTGTTATGGCAATTATAGTTTGTGGTTCATTAGAATATTTAACAAGTTATTTTATGGAAAAGATATTTCATGCAAGATGGTGGGATTATAGCCAAAAGAAATTTAATATAAATGGAAGAGTTTGTTTAGATACTATAATACCTTTTGGATTACTTGGAGTATTTATAATGTATGTATCAAATCCATTTTTACTTGAAAAAATAGAAATGTTACCAGAAGTAGCATTAAATATAATATTTGGAATACTATTAACAATATGGTTGATTGACAATATAGTATCAACAAATGTAATTAGCTATGTTGGAAAAACAACAAAAGAATTTGGAAAAAGTTTGGATAATACAGAAGAAATAACAAAAAAAGTAAAAGAAGCTCTAATAGGCAAATCTGCATTATATAGAAGATTATTAGACGCATATCCTAAAATACAATCAATAAAAGTTAAAATTAAAGAAAAACAAGAAAAATTAAAAAGACAGGTAATAGAACAAACAGATGAATTAAAAGAAAGTGTTAAACAACAGAAAAAAGAAATAAAGGAAAAAATAGAAAGTATATCAGTGTATACCAGAGAAGATAAAAAAAATAATAAAGAAAACAAGAAGGAAAATGCCGATGATAAAAAATAATATTAAAGAAAAGTATAAAATGATACAAAAAATATTTGTAAATATGGGAAATGACCATGGAAGCGAATTTTCAGCACAATGTTCATATTATACAATATTATCATTCATACCATTTACTATCTTATTAATAACACTTATACAATACACAAATATTGACCAACAAACATTATTTGCTGGTATTTCTAAGATAATACCAGCAAGTATGAATGAATTCATTATAGGGATAGTTAGAGAAGTATACTCAAAATCAATAGGAACAATTTCAATATCAATCATATTTACATTATGGTCTGCTGGAAAAGGACTTTTTGCTCTAACTAAAGGATTACATTCAATATATAATATTGACGGTGAAAAAACAAAATCAATGGTATATTTACGAATAATGTCAATTATTGAAACGGTTATATTTATTGTCTTAATAATGGTAGGGCTAGTATTATTAGTGTTTGGAAATAGTTTGAAGTCAATTATCCAAAATTATTTTGGAATCTTTGAAAACTTTAATATATTTTCACAAATATTAACTGAAATAGGCTTTGTTTTTGCAACATTTATTATATTCTTACTTTTATATAAATTTATGCCAAAACACAAAGTTACTTTGAAAAGTCAAATTCCAGGAGCAATATTCGGTGCAATTGCACTTAATGTAATATCTTTTGTATTTTCTAGATATTTAGATATTTTTAAAGGCTTTTCTATTACCTATGGAAGTTTAACAACATTGATGCTTGTAATGATGTGGACATATTCGTGTTTTTATTCATTGTTTTTAGGAGCTGAATTAAATAAGGAAATAAATAAAGATTGAATTTTGACACGTAAATATAGAAATGCTATAATATTTAAGAAAAAATAATGTAATAGAAGGAACAAAAATGCAAAAAACAGATATAGATACAATAACAAATGTAATATTAAATAATGAATACGATTTACATGAAAATAAAGAAAAAATAAATGAAATACCTAACGACAAAAAGAATAGAAAAAAAGTAAATCACAATAAAATTAAAAATAAAAAGACTGTAAAACAAAAATTTTTTTTAGTTTTAAAAATATTGATTGCTTTAGTAATTTTAGCAGTAACAGCTATAGTTTTATTCTTTAAAACATCATTGTTTCAAAAATATAAAGAACTATGGGTAGTGACTGCAATGTCAACGATGAATCACCAATATTTAGCAACTTGGTTTTTATCAGATGAAGAAATACAAGAAATAATGAAAAAATTAGAAGTTGTAAATGATGAAAATTCAAATTCTGACGATATAATAATACAGGTACCTGTTGAGGATAAAAAAGAAGAAAACAAGGATATAACAGTAGAAAAGATAACAGGCAAAAATTATGTTGGGTATGTTATGATAATTCCTGATGCATCAAAAGTAAAACTCGTTGATGGAAGAAAATCAAATAGAGGATCAAAACTAAGTGAAATAGTAAAAAATAACAATGCCATAGCTGGAATAAATGCAGGAGGATTTGCGGACGAAGGTGGGGTTGGATATGGTAATGTTCTATGTGATGCAACTATAATAAATAAAAAATTATTATATGGAAGTAAAACGTCAAAATATAGTCTAATAGGATTGAGCTCTGACAAAAAATTGGTATTAGGAAAATATACATATCAACAAGCTATGAATGCAGGAATTGAATCAGCAGTTGAATTTGGACCATATATAATAGTAAACGGAAAAAATCAAATAACAAATTCTAGTTCCGGAGGAATTCATCCAAGAATGGCAATAGGACAAAAGAAGGATGGAACATTTATATTTGTTGTAGTTGATGGACGACAACCAGGATATAGTTTAGGAACTAATTTATTAGAATTACAAAATATATTTAATCGATATGATGCATATAATGTAGCAAACTTAGATGGTGGATCTTCAGCTACCATGTACTACAATGGAAAAGTTGTAAATAAAACATCAACACCAATGGGTGAAAGATATTTACCAAATGCATTTATCGTTGAAAAATAAAATATGTCAAAAAAGGGCATCTCCTCTGGCAATTTGTCAAAAGAGATGTCCTTTTTAACATTTTTTAATATATTTTATATAGTGTAATATTTACAGAATCATTAGTATTTGATGCGTTTATTTTTATATTATAACCGGTATCATTTCTGAATTTTAAGTCATAGCTACCATAAGCTACTGCGGCATCTTTTCCGGATTCTATATAAGGCACTTTATTACTATGTTCATGCCTTTCTATAACAACTAAACTTGGAATTGTAAGAACTGCATTATATAAAGTAGTACTGACCTGACAATTTCCACCACCTAATCCTTTTTTCTTGTTTCCTTTATTGTCGAAAATATCAGCTTCCATATACCCTTTAGAAGATGTGGCCTGCCCTACAGTGTTACAAAAAGAGAAAGTTGAACCACTATTAACAACAGTGTTATTTAATGTTGAACAAGTTATAGTAATATTATTTTGTCTAGCTGAATCTTTGCTATAAATTTTTGTAGAAAAAGATGAAATGATCTCTTCCTTTTCTGGAGTATTAAGAATTTGATTTTGCGAATTTTCAGTATTATCTCTTTGGCTATTATTTTTAGAAGATTGATTACTTGTAGAAGTTTTGTTTGAAACATAAGTATTTTCACGGTTAACATTATTATTAGAATTATTATTTTTCTTTGTTAAATAATATATTCCTACAAAAATACAGATAACAATTATTATAATTAGAATAATCCACCATTTATTTTTCAAATTAATCACCATAATTAGTATAACCAAAAAAAATCATAAAATACAAAATATAAGAATATAATATATTTGAAAATGTTTGAGAAATAAAATGCTTTGAATGATATTTGAGCAAAAATGGAATTTTAAGTAAAACGAAAGGGAAAAAATGAAAGATACAGATGAGATTTTAAGGTATTTTCCAAATAAAATATATCAGATATTTTTTAACTTATTTAGTGAAAATGATAAAATTGTAAATGAAATTCAAGAAATAAGAATGAGAGCAAATAGACCAATATTATTAAGATTAAATAATAGGGATTTGATATTACAATATAATATTTCACAATCTGAAATATTACAAATATTGGAAAGATTATGTGAAAATTCTATATATGCATATAAAAATCAAATTTGTGAAGGATTTATAACAATAAAAGGTGGTCATCGTGTTGGGTTAACGGGGTCATGTGTTATAGAAAATGGAAAAATTACTAATATAAAATATATATCAAGTCTAAACTTTAGAATAGCAAAAGAAATAATAAATTGTAGTACAAGAGTATTAAGAGAAATAATTGATATGGAAAATAAAAGTATATATAATACAATAATTGTTGCTCCTCCTGGAAAAGGAAAAACTACAGTTTTACGAGATGTTATAAGAAGATTAAGTAATGGGATAGAGGAAATAAATTTTAAAGGGAAGTCATGTGGAGTTGTGGATGAAAGAGGAGAAATAGCAGCGATGTACAAGGGAATTCCCCAAAATGATATTGGAATAAGAACGGACATTATAGAAAATGTGAGTAAAAATGATGGTATACATATATTGGTAAGAACAATGTCACCTGAAATAATTGCATGTGATGAAATAGGAAGTAAAGAAGATGTCGATGCGATACATTATGCTTTATATTCTGGTGTAAAAGGAATATTTACAATGCATGGTAAAAATGTCGAAGATATAAAAAATAACAAACAAATTTATGAGCTAATTGAAAGTAGAGAAATACAAAAAGTTGTATTTTTATGATTTTTCATTGACTTTTCATTAAAATAACAGTATAATATATGTGTATTATTTTGAAAAGGAGAAAATATCATGTTAAAAAAATACTGGAAAAAAATTGGAATGTTGATATTAATAGTGGCATGTGTATTTAATGTAATGAATAAATTAGTACATAAATTATCATTAAATAAAGAAATGTTACAGTCAGCACAGTATATATTTAATGAGCAAGAGGGCAAAAATATACAAAAATAATACTTGAAAAATTTTAGATAATATGTTATTATAAAAAACAGTCATGTTATAAAAAACGAAAAAGAGGTGAAATTAAATGAAAGAAGGAATACATCCAGAATATAATCAAACAACAATCACATGTGCATGTGGTAATGTTTTAGAAGTTGGATCAACAAAAAAAGATATAAAAGTTGACGTTTGCTCAAAATGTCATCCATACTGGACAGGTAATTTAAGACAAGAAACAGTTGGTGGTAGAGCAGATAAATTTAAAAAGAAATATGGACTTGCATAAGTAAGTAAAAGGTAGCTGGAAGGCTACTATTTTTTTTATTTTAAAATTCTTTACTTTTTCCATAAAATCATTTAAAATTAACATATAAAAACATTATAGAAAGAAGGAATAAAAATGCCAAATGTTTGCGACTATGTTAAATGGAGAGGAGATTTAGACTTAGAACAGTCAGAATTTAACGAAATAGATGGCCTTATTTTATCAAGATTTTCATATTTCCCATTTGACAAAATAATAAAAGAAAATGAAATTATTACAATAAAAGAACTAAGTGAGAGGTTTAAAAAACAAGATATAAGCAAATTGCCAATATTATGGAAGGATGATGTAGATTTATTCCCACTAATGGGACAATCAAAAAGATTTGGAGAAATGTTTGCTACACATTATATAAATAAAATTGAAATAGAACAAGAAAAACAATTTTCTGCAATAACTGTTTTACTTCCAGATGATACTATTTATGTATCATATAGAGGAACAGATAATACAATAGTTGGATGGAAAGAAGACTTTAATATGAGTTTTAAAAGTCATATTGCATCTCAAATTTCTGCAAAAAAATATTTGGAATTAATAGCAAAAGAATATCCAGATAAGAAAATAAGAATAGGGGGACATTCAAAAGGTGGAAACATAGCTGTTTATGCAGCTACATTTGTGGATGATAGTATTAAAGATAGAATAATTAATGTTTATAATAATGATGGACCAGGATTTTGCGAAGATGTAATTGAAACAGCGGAATATCAAGAAATGATAAAGAAGGTTCATACTTATATACCACAATCATCTGTAATTGGAAGATTAATGAATCATAAGGAAAAATACACGGTTGTAGAGAGTGTGCAAAAGGGAATAATGCAACATGATTTATATAGTTGGCAAATAGTCGGAAAGGAATTTGTTACATTAAAAGAAGTAACAAATGAAAGTGAATTTGTTGACAAAACAATAAAAAATTGGTTAGAAAACGTTGAACCTAAAAAAAGAGAACAGGTTATAGATGTTGTATTTGATATTTTAAATACAACAGATGTTCAAACTATGAAGGAATTGAAGACTAATTGGTTTACTAGTGCAAAAACAATTTTAACATCATATAAAAATATTGACAAGGAAACTAAGGATTTGGTTTGGCAAACCTTGGATGAATTGTTTAAGAGTGCCAAAACATCTTTTTTAGAACAAAATTAAAATATACATAAAAAAGATAATACTTCAAATTATGAAGTATTATCTTTTTTTGTATTTCACTATTCTGTTTGTATAAATTCCGGAAATGGCATTGAAATGCAACCTTGTTTTAATTTGATGATTTCAGCAATGAATAATAATTCATATTCTAATTTATTAAGTTTATAGTATAAGTCTTCGCTTTCTTTTTTTTCATCTGAAGTTAATGCATTCCATTTTTCAGCAAGAGTATTAAAATTAATTGTAGCTGTTGTGAATTTGTTATACATCTGTTCAAGTGTTAGATCCTTGTAGTCATCATAGTCAATTATGAATTCCAAGGATTTGAAAAAAGACACTTCATCTTCTTTGTCGAATCTCACAAAATTAAAACAATTAGTGTCGTTAATTATTGTGAGTCCCGGATGAAAAACTTTGAAGAAGATTGATTCGGGAATGGCTATATCTGTTTCATTGCAGATAAATCCCATGTCTTGCATTTGAACATATACTACGTTCCGTTCATTCTCAGTGTGAAATAATTTCATAAACAAATCCTCCTAAAAATAATTATTTTGTTAGGTGTTTAAAATAAATACAATTAACATTATAACATATTTTTCAAAAAAAGGAAATAAAAATAATTACCAAACTCTTGTTTTTAAAAAATAAATATAGTATAATAAAAATGTCTAAAGAAAGACATTGGAGGAATTAAAATGAACGATAAAATAATAATAAAAGGAGCAAAAGAGCATAACTTAAAAAATATAAATATAGAAATACCAAGAGACAAAATGGTTGTAATAACAGGATTGTCAGGTTCAGGAAAATCATCACTAGCATTTGATACATTATATGCAGAAGGACAAAGAAGGTATGTAGAAAGTTTATCTTCTTATGCAAGACAATTTTTAGGAATAATGGAAAAACCTGATGTTGAGTCAATAGAAGGTTTATCACCTGCTATATCAATAGATCAAAAAACAACATCTAAAAATCCACGTTCAACAGTTGGAACAGTAACAGAAATATATGATTATATTCGTTTATTATATGCAAATATAGGTGTGCCATATTGTCCAAATTGTGGAAAGAAAATAGAAAAGCAGTCTATTGACCAAATCATTGATAATATTATGGAACTTGAAGAAGGTACAAGAATTCAAATATTAGCACCAGTTGTTAGAAGCAGAAAAGGTGAGTTTGTAAAACAATTAGAGGGATATCAAAAAGATGGTTTTGTAAGAGCTAGAATCGATGGTGAAGTTTACGAATTATCAGATGAGATTAAATTAGACAAGAATAAAAAACATGAAATAGAATTAGTAGTAGATAGATTAGTTGTAAAACCAGAAATAAGAAGTAGACTTACAGAGTCTGTAGAAATAGCTTTAAAACATGCTGATAATTTGGTATTAGTAAATGTTATAACAAAGGAAGAAAATAAAACAATTTTGTACAGCTCAAACTATGCCTGCCCAGACTGTGGTTTTAGTTTCCCAGAAATAACACCAAGAATGTTTTCTTTTAACAATCCTTATGGTGCTTGTCCAACTTGTATGGGTATAGGATATTTAATGAAAATGGATGAAGACTTAATAGTTCCGGATAAAAATAAAACTTTATATGATGGTATAAAAGCATTTGGCTCAAGCACAATGAAAAAGGGCGATACAATGGCAAAAATGTATTTTGAGAGTATTGGTAAACATTATGGTGTAGAAATAAAAGGCGTTCCAATTAAAAAATTACCAAGATGGTTTATGGAAAAAATCTTATATGGTACAGGTGATGAAAAAATTGACTTTGAATATTCATCTGCTGCTGGTGTAAGAAAGTTTACTGCACCATTCGAAGGTGTCTTACCTACACTTGATAGACGTCATAGTGAAACAAAATCACAAGGAATGAGAGCGTTTTACGAAATGTACATGACAAATTCTCATTGTCATACTTGTAATGGAGCACGTTTAAAAAAAGAAATATTATGCATCAAAATAAATGATAAAAACATAAATGAAGTTACAGACATGTCAATTAAAAATTTAAAAGATTTTTTGAGTACATTAAAATTAACAGAAAAAGAAGCAATGATAGCTGATATGATATTAAAAGAAATAAGCAAGAGACTTCAATTTTTAATAGATGTAGGACTTGAATATTTAACATTATCAAGAAGTGCTGGAACACTATCAGGAGGGGAAGCACAACGTATTCGTTTGGCAACTCAAATAGGTTCAGGTCTTACAGGGGTTATGTATATTTTGGATGAACCAAGTATTGGACTTCATCAAAGAGATAATGATAGATTAATTGCAACACTTAAAAAATTAAGAGATTTGGGAAATACTTTGTTAATTGTAGAACATGATGAAGACACAATGTATGCAGCAGACCAAATTATTGACATTGGACCAGGAGCCGGTGTACATGGCGGAAATGTTATGGCACAAGGAACAGCAGAAGAAGTCAAATTAGTGACAAATTCTATTACTGGTCAATATTTAAGTGGAAGAAAGAAAATAGCAGTGCCTAAAAATAGAAGAAAAATTGTAAAATCAAAGGCAATTGAAGTAAAAAATGCAACTGAAAATAATCTTAAAAACATAAGCGTAAAATTTCCACTTGGAGTATTTACTTGTGTTACAGGAGTTTCTGGTTCAGGAAAATCAACGCTTGTAAATGAAGTTTTATATAAAACAATAGCAAAAGAATTAAATGGAGCATCAGAAAAACCAGGAAAATGCAAAGAAGTAAAGGGACTTGAAAATATAGATAAAATAATAAATATAGATCAATCACCAATAGGAAGAACACCTCGTTCAAATCCTGCAACATATACGGGAGTATTTGATTTAATAAGAGATATATTTGCAGAAACAAATGAAGCAAAATTAAGAGGATTTGATAAAGGAAGATTTAGCTTTAATGTTGCAGGAGGAAGATGTGAGAGTTGTAATGGTGATGGAGTTCACAAAATAGAAATGCATTTTTTACCAGATGTGTATGTACCTTGTGAAGTATGTAAAGGAAAAAGATATAATAGAGAAACACTTGAAGTAAAATATAAGGGTAAAAATATTGCTGATGTTCTTGATATGACAGTTGAAGAAGCATTAGAATTTTTTGATAAAATACCAAAAATAAAACAAAAAATTCAAACTCTATATGATGTAGGATTAGGATATATAAAACTTGGACAACCATCTACAACATTATCAGGTGGAGAAGCTCAAAGAGTGAAATTAGCAACAGAACTTTCTAAAAGGGCAACAGGAAAAACGTTATATATTTTAGATGAACCAACTACAGGTCTTCATATTGCTGATGTTCATAGATTAGTTGATATATTACAAAGATTAGTTGATACTGGAAATACAATTATTGTTATTGAACATAATTTAGATTTAATAAAAACATGCGATCATATTATTGATTTAGGACCAGAAGGTGGAGATGGTGGAGGACAGGTTGTTGCTGTTGGTACTCCTGAACAGATTTGTAAAAATGAACAAAGTTATACTGGTAAGTTTTTGAAGAAGTATTTGGAATTAAATTAAAAAAGACTAGACAAAAAGAACAAAAAGATATATAATATAGCATAATAAATAAAAATATAACTATAATAATAAAGTAAAAACAGAGAAAAAGAAGAGTACATTTAAAACTAGTTTAAAGAGAATAGAAGTCATAGGCTGAGAGCTTCTAAAATAAAGATAAATGGAAAGTAACTTTTGAGTTGATAATCCGAAAATAAACTTAAGATTATCCGTAGTACTGCGTTAAAGTAAAATGAGAAATTATTTTGTAAAATAATAATTAAGGTGGTACCGTGAGATATTAACTCGCCCTTATGCTTGATAAAGAGCATGGTGGCGAGTTTTTTTTACTTTGCTGAACAAAGGAGGAAAAAATGTTAAAAATAGAATCAAAAAAAGCAGGAGCAGAACTAACAAGTATAAAACATAATGGTAAAGAAATGTTATTTCAAGGAGCACAAGTTTTAGATCGGTAATGGAAACGCTTTTTGGAAAAGGCAAGCACCAATATTATTTCCTATAGTTGGACAATTGAAAAATTCAAGAGCACAAATAGAAGATAATATATATGAAATGTCACAACATGGTTTTGCACGAGACATGGAATTTGAAGAAATATCTAAAACAGAAAATAAACATCACTATATGCTCAAATATAATAAAGAAACATTGAAAAAATATCCATATAAATTTGAACTAAATGTTATATATGAAATTGAAATGGATACCTTAACAGTAACATACAAGATTAGAAATATAGATAATAAAACAATATATTTTGGCTTAGGTGGACATCCAGCATTTAAATGTGATTATAGCAGTGGAGAATATGAAATTGTTTTTTTAGAAAAGGAAGAAAATATTGAATTCTTAAAGCTAAATGCTGGTTTAATAGACACTGAAGATGCTCAAAATATATTGAAAGATAACAGAATTTATTTAAAAGAAAACACTTTTGATAATGATGCAATTATTATGAAAAATATAAAATCAAATAAAGTGATTTTACAAAATAACAAAACAAATCAAAAGATATTAGAGTTTGATTTTACTGAGTTTCCATATTTAGCATTATGGTCAAAAAAAGGAGCGCCGTTTATTTGTATTGAACCCTGGCAAAATACATCTGATAAAATTGATAGTATACAAATTTACAAAGAGAAAGAAAATATTGTCGAATTACCACAAGATAAAGAATTTAAATGTAAATTTAAAATAAGATTTATTTAAAAAAGAAAGGTGATGGGAATATGAATAACTTTGATATACCATTAAAAACATCAGAAGAGAAAACTGAAGTGAATGATGATAATCTGAATAAAGAAAAAGAGATTTCCAAACAGATTAAAAGATTAATGGAATTAGGAAAGTATAGAGAAGCATTAAAATTGATTGAGAAGTATCCCTCAAATTCGGTAATTCAATCACAAAAAGTAAAAATATACATGTTAACAGGAAATTATGAAAAAGCAAAAAATATGGGAAAAATAATGAAAGATAATAAAATAATACAATCTCAAATGATTACTATAGCCATAAGAGAAAACAATTATGAGGAAGCAAAAAAAATAGGAAAAAGATTTGAAGATGAAGCAATAATACAATCTCAAATGTTAAAAATAGCAATAAAAGAAGGAGATTATAAAAAAGTAAAAGAGATAGAAGAAAAATTTAAAGATGACGAATTAATTCAAGAACAAATAAAAAAAATAAAAATGACAGAAAATAAAAGAAGTAATGTTAATGCTAACGAAAATTCAAAATATTTAAATGAATTAAAATCAAAAATATATTATGGAATAGACAAGGTTGATGCAGATGAAATACTACAGAATAAAGAGTTGACTGAACATCAAAAATTATATGTATTATTAGCAATTTATGAAAAAGATAAAAGGACTAATGATATAAAAAAATTATTGGAACAATATAAAGGAAGCAAAGAATATAAAAATATTAATGTTATTTTACAGAGATCTCAAAGAAAGAAAAAGCAAATTTTCGATTGGAAAATTTATGATGACAGTCTAGGTTGGAAATTTGACGAGAAATTGAAAGATGAATATGAGCAAAAAATGAAGAGTAAAAATAGTAATCAAAGGATAGTTATTAAGGACAGAATTTCAAATAATATAAATACAAATGTAAAAGATGAGAATGAAGATTTTCAAGCTCAAAAAATACCAACAAAACAAACAAAAAGAAACCCAGAAAATCATAATTTTAAACAAAAATTAAAAGTAAATGAACAACTTGTTTCAGTGGAGATGAATAAACAAAAGAGAGAAAAACAAGTTAAACATAATTATCAAGAAGTTTTGGACTTCTTAATAGAACAAAGAAAAGATATATATATAAAAATGCAATCTAATGATGTAAAAAAGCAAAGAGAAGGAATATCTCAATGGGATAAATTAGAAGACTTAATAGAGAAAACAAAAGAATTAAGAGAAAATGAAGATTACATGAAAAGCATTTATGATAGAGTTATGAAATTAAAGGAAAAAGAAGAAAATCAATTTAGGAGATAAATATGAATAATTCATTTAAAGAAGCAGTTAAAACAGCTGCAAAATTTATGACATTAAAGGTAGAAAATGAAAAAAGTGTCTTAGCCTATGAAAAATTACCTAAAAAAACAGAATTAACAGACGAACAAAAAGGAAAATATGGAGTTTTGGGAACTAAAAAATTTGAAAAGGAGATTGATGAAGATGAAAGATAAAAAATTAAATGATAAGTACAATCCACAAAATTTTGAAGAAAAACTATATCAAGAATGGGAAGAAAAAGGATACTTTAAACCAAGTATGGACAAAACAAAAGAAAGTTATTGCATAATGATGCCACCACCAAATGTAACAGGAAAACTACACATGGGGCATGCATTAGATGATACTATACAAGACATTTTAATTAGATTTAAAAGAATGCAAGGATATAATACACTATGGCTTCCAGGTTCTGATCATGCAGCAATTGCAACAGAAGTTAAGGTTGTAGAAAAAATGAAAAAAGAAGAGGGATTAACAAAAGCAGATATCACTAGAGAACAATTCTTAGAAAGAGCATGGTCTTGGACTAAAGAATATGGAGGAACAATTCAAAAACAGCAAAGAAGATTAGGGTGTTCATGTGACTGGGATAGAAATAGATTCACAATGGATGAAGGACTATCAGAAGCGGTTTTAGAACAATTTATCCAATTGTATAATAAAGGATTAATTTATAAAGGTAAAAAAATGATAAACTGGTGTCCATCATGTCATACAACAATTTCTGACGCAGAAGTTGAATATGAAGATGAACCATCACATTTATGGCATATTAGATATCAAATTGCAGGAGAACCAAATAGATACATTATAGTTGCAACAACAAGACCTGAAACAATGCTTGGAGATACAGCAGTTGCAGTACATCCAGATGATGAAAGATACAAAGATTTGGTAGGTAAAAAATGTATTTTACCAATTATGAATAAAGAAATACCAATAATAGCAGATGAATTTGTTGAAAAAGAATTTGGAACAGGATGTGTTAAAATAACACCAGCTCATGACCCAAATGATTATCAAGCCGGACTAAGACACAACTTAGAAATTATAGAAGTGTTTGACGATAGTGGGGTTATGGGAGATTTAGTTCCAGAATATAAAGGAATACCTGCAATTGAAGCAAGAAAACTAATTGTAGAAAAACTACAAGAACTAGGAAACCTAGTAAAAATTGAAGATTATACACACAATGTTGGAAAATGCTACAGATGTCACAGCACAATAGAACCAAGAATTTCAGAGCAATGGTTTGTATCAATGAAAGATTTAGCAAAAAGAGCAGCAGATGCAGTTAGAAATGATGAAGTAAAATTTGTACCAAAAAGATATGAAAAAATGTATTTCAACTGGTTAGACAATATCCAAGACTGGTGTATATCAAGACAATTATGGTGGGGACACAGAATTCCAGTATATTATTGTGACGAATGTGGACATATACATGCTGCAAAACAAATGCCAGAAAAATGCGAAAAATGTGGTTCTAGCAAATTACATCAAGATGAAGACTCACTAGATACATGGTTTAGTTCAGCATTATGGCCATTTTCAACATTAGGCTGGCCAAATACAGAATCAGAAGACTACAAAACATTCTATCCAACAAATGTATTGGTAACAGGGTATGATATCATAACATTCTGGGTATCAAGAATGATGACACAAGGCTTAGAATTAACAGATAAAAATCCATTTAAAGATGTTGTTGTACACGGAATTGTAAGAGATTCACAAGGAAGAAAAATGTCAAAATCATTAGGAAATGGAATTGACCCAATTGAAATAATTGACAAATATGGTGCGGATAGCTTAAGATTTTCAGTACTTTCTGGAACAACAATGGGAAATGACATCAGATATATGCCAGAAAAACTAGAACAAGCATCAAACTTTGCAAACAAAATTTGGAATGCTGCTAAATTCATAATAATGAATACACCTGACGAAGAAAAAGTAAAAGAATTCCATGATAATTGGTATAATAATGGAAATTATGATTTAAAATCATTAACAATAGAAGATAAATGGATACTAAACAAATTAGACAAATTAGTAGCAGACATCACAAGAAATATTGAAAATTATGATTTAGGAATTGCAATTGACAAAATTTATAACTTCATTTGGAACGAATTCTGTGACTGGTATATCGAAATGGTTAAAACAAGGATTTATAGTGAAAATGAAGAAACAAAAGTTGCCGTAAGTGATATACTAAACCATGTATTTGAAACATCGTTAAAATTATTACATCCATTTATGCCATTTGTAACATCAGAAATTTATGACAAACTAGTAAAATACAATGAAGCAGATTTAATAGTATCAAAATGGCCAAGAATAAGAGAAGAATTTGTTTTTGATGAAGAAGAACAAACAGTTGAAAAAATAAAAGAAATTATTACAGAAATAAGAAATGTAAGAGCAAACATGAACATACATCCATCAAAAAAATCAGAATTAATATTTGTAACACAAAAATATGAAAATGAAATCTGGGAAGCAAAAGACTTCATCTTAAAATTAGGACTTGGAGAGAAGATAGTAGTTCAAAAAGACAAAGCAGGAATACCAGAAAATGCAATAAGCATCCTAAAAGATGGAATTGAACTATATATGCCACTTGAAGATTTAGTTGATATGGAGGAAGAAAGAAAGAGACTAGAGGAAGAAAAAACTAGATTAGAAAGTGAAGTTGCAAGATGTGAAAAAATGCTTTCAAATCCTGGATTTGTAAATAAAGCACCTGAAAAGAAGATACAAGAAGAAAAAGATAAATTGGAAAAATATAAAGATATGCTTTCTAAAGTTGAAGAAAGATTACAAAAATAACTTATAAAATAAAAAACAGTTTTTAAAGTTTGAAAACTGTTTTTTATTTTTATGAAGTTTAACTTCTTAATAAATCAATCCAACTATAAATAATTTTTTTAGACATAGTAAAAAAGTTTATTTTATCAACATTGTCTGAAGCAATTAAGTTAATGCTTGCAATATTTTTATTGTCAATAGAAAATATTACTTTACCAATAACATCACCTTTTTTTATAGGAGCTACTATATTGCTATTGATTTCAACTGATTGAACAATTTGATTTTCTTTTCCTTTTTCGACTAAAGTACCTGCATTATTTTCTAGAATTGCATTAACTGTCTTTTTGACACCTTTATTTACATTAACAGTTTGGATTATATCATCTTTATTTCCAAAACTTTTGAATGTAAAATTATTAAATCCATAATCTAATAATTTTTGTGCTTCTGAAAATCTAACTTTTGTTGATGGTGCTTTCATAATTACTGCAATTAAAGACAAGTCATCACGAGTTGCACTTGCTGATAAATTATACAATGCAAGTGAGGTAGAACCTGTTTTTAATCCTGTAATTCCTTTATAAGTTTTTATTAATTTGTTTGTGTTTACTAATTGAGATTTTCCATCTCTTAAAGAATCCATCCAAATTGTTGTATATTTTGTTATATCAGGATGTTTAGTTAAAAGTTCACGAGACATTAAAGCTATATCGTAAGCTGATGTTACATGACCATCTTCATCAATACCGTGACAGTTTTTAAAATAGGTATCATTCATTCCTAATTGTTTAGCCTTATCATTCATCATTTGAACAAAAGCTTCTTCTGAACCAGCAATATGTTCAGCCATTGCAACAACACAATCATTAGCTGAAACAACACAAATTGCCTTTAACATTTCATCAACTGTAAGAGTTTCTCTTGTATCCAACCATATTTGTGATCCACCCATAGAGCGAGCTGTTTCTGAACAACCAATTGTATCAGTATAAGAAAGCAAGCCGTTATCAATTTGTTCCATTATTAACAAGATACTCATTATTTTTGTTACTGATGCTGGTCTTAATTGATCATGTATATTGTGTTCATAAAGAACTTTGCCTGTTGACTGTTCTATTAAAATTGCGGAACCACTTTCCAGATTCAAAGAATTGTTTTCACTCTTCTCAGAACTTACTTCTAAGATATCAGATGAATTAGCTACTATTGAATCTGTTTCTGTGGACCATACATAAGAATCTGAATATGACAATGATACAGAATAGGGTATTATAAGTGAAGTTATTATAATTGAAATTGCTATTATATTTTTTAAAAATTTCATTTTTAAAATCATTCCTTTCACCATTTTATAAGAATTAATATAAATATATGTTGAATATATTTTTTTAGAATTAAAGTTTCGTAAAAGAAAAAAACCTTTTTATAAACATAATTTGAAAAATTATGTAAATTATGATATAATATATATGTATCCGAAAGGACATAGTAACTTAATAACCAATAAGTCCTATCAAATAATAGGCACAGCAATAATCAGGAGGATAAAATGAAATCTGAAGAACTAATTTATAACACTGCATTGGCGGAGGTAATTAATCTGCAGTTAGATGATTATCATACGCTGTTTCTTGCAAATATGGTGCTCAGAAAGATAAGACATCCAGAAGAAAAAATGGATGAAATTTCTTCTATAGTCATGAAAATGATGCACCATATTTACACGAAAAAGAAAAACGTAATAGACTTTAGTTCAAGTAGATCTTTAGACAGGCTTGAAGAAAAACTCGATGAGTGCCCGAATATTCCGGAAGGAATGTTCGCAGGAAAAACTGTAAGCAATGTTGTTAAAGCACTTTGCAAGAAGGTTTTAGAGCGATTAGATGAGGAGGATTAAGGGTTAATAGTAAGAGGAGATGATAATTTTCATTTCCTCTTGACTTTTATATAGAAAAATAATAATATATAAATACTAAGAAAAAAAGGATGTAGATATAAATGTTTAATATAATAATTAGAATAATTATTCTTTTGCTGATTTTGTGTGGTGTAATTTTAATATATGATGCACGAATTCTAACAAAGAAATTTTTTGGATTTGGAGACCAAAATGAAGGATCTGCTGGACTAAAATTTTTGGGTGCAGTTTTGGTTTTAATATGTGGAATTGTATTATTTTTTTTACAGAGGTAGTATTTAAATTTTAATATAATAATTGCATTTAGTAAATTGAAAATTTTTATAAATTACTATTGACAATAAAAGGTGGAATATGCTATTATTAATGTTGTTAATATCAAATGCGGATGTGGCGGAATTGGTAGACGCGCTGGTCTTAGGAACCAGTGTCAACGACGTGGGGGTTCGAGTCCCTTCATCCGCACCAGTTATAGTAATATCAAGGACTTTAGAAGATTCACTTGATATTATTTTTTTGTCTAATTTTAGATTATGTCTAATCTAATGTCTAATCTTTTTATACCAAATTTCTAATTGACTATGCTAGTATATTAGGCATTATTTAGTAGAATATGATATATAGAAATAATTAATAAAGAATACCCTATTTTAAAAGTAGCTAAAACAAATAAATTTCATGACAGATTTATAGTAATAGATAATAAAGAAATGTATCATTTAGAAGCATCAATAAAAGATTTTGGTAAAAAATGTTTTGGTATTAATAAAATTGAAGATATGGAAATTATAGATAAGATTATAAATTTATAAAAATAAGTTCTTCTATTTGAATATATGGGAAAATCTTGCAAAATCAAGAAAAAAGTGATAAAATTATTATGTTAAATTCTTTTTATCCTGTTTTACAGGTTGATATATAGACTGCAAATGTAAAATAATTATTTTAAGGAGGAAATTTTTATGTTCATTTTGATTTTAGGTTTAGCAGTTATAGCTATGGTCGTATGTATCATTATCTCAAGTAAGACCGAGCAAAGTGTATATTATGAATTATTTAGTGTTCACGGATTATTTTTCTTTTTGGCTTGGGCTTTCGGAGTTATTGCTTTTGCAATGATTGTTACAATTTGTTGCATTGCACCCAAAATTGCAACGGCAAGTACTA
This sequence comes from uncultured Clostridia bacterium, assembly GCA_934154445.1. Classification (GTDB taxonomy): domain Bacteria; phylum Bacillota; class Clostridia; order TANB77; family CAG-508; genus CAG-269. Next base: position 49,686 of record CAKPGC010000002.1, on the reverse strand, counting down.
TAGATGATAAGATTGCAATGTACCAAGAAGAAAATGCAGTAATTGAACAAGACATTGACAGAATTGTCGAAGAGTACATAAAACACGAACATGACACATTCACAGACCTAAAAACAGAAGAAAGTTCAATTACATTAGTCACTTTGTTCCCTGAACTCAAGTCAGACACACTTGTTCAGCAACAGTTAGAATTTTATGTTGCGAATAATGAGAAAATTAGAACCTTAAGAGAAGAGAAAATTGACATTGCTAAACTAAAGTGGCTACTTTATTTTGGCAAGTAATTGAATCGCCCAAACTCTCTATGTTACTTCTCTGGAATGACAAAATAAACAAGATAAATATCTGGAGGTTATTATTTATGGACAACAAGGACATCTTTTTCTACTGGATTCACTATCCTTCTACCGAGCCTCATGGCTGTTGGTGGGAAAATGATATTGAACACATCAGCAGAACCAGGAAAAATGTAGAAGATGCGTGGAAGCAATGTGAGGAAGAAGTTTCAACACGAGATAATCGAATCGATAAGTTTGAAAGTGACATCGCAATCACTGGACACAAGGTCAGGATTATTTTCAGCTATGATGCAGAAGATCCTGACTTTGCCTGCATCGAATTCCTTGGCAATACTCGTGAAGAGTGCCTTAAATGGTGGAGCAAAAATTGGACTGATTTTATCGATTATGTGCCCGAAGAAGATGAAACTGTGCCCGAGTTTGTAGAACGCTGGGGCAGCGAAATGAATGGTCTTCTGATGAAAGAGATGAAAATTGCATAATACTGAAGAAATTGTTGGCGAAATTTTTCGCCAACAATTTTTGTTTATGTATAAATATTAAAAGCACCCCAAAATATTATTTTTTTGTCTAATTTTAGATTATGTCTAATCTAATTAGTCATTATAGAAAAAGTCTAAAATTAAAAAAGCAATTTAGAGAAGAAATAGAAAGTATATATACAATAAAATTTCCTACAAATACTGATTATGAAATTGATGATAGATAAAGAATCAATCATAGTATGGTTTAAAAAATATAAATTGTGGTACATTTTATACATTGTTTTACATAAAAAAGTTTTTAAATTTAGATTACATGTTTCATAAAAATTAGATTGTTGTAATTAACATAGAAATGTGTTATACTATTTATATCATTCGTAGCTATGCGAAATACAAGAAAAATAGTGAGTTGTTAAATTCTTATATAACAATTGTTAGGAGAATTGAAAATGGGCATTTTTACAAAAACAAAGAAAAAATTTAGAACCAAAGATGTAAGAGTTGCTACAACAATAATTACTTCGAGTTATAGTGATGGCTCTGGAAATGGACCAAGATGTATAACATGGTACTTTCTTGTTCATAAAGTAAGAGGAGAATACTATGAAATTTTTTCTAATAGGAAAATTCAGAAAGAATCAGACACGCATCATGATGGAATTACCTCACAAATCTTTGATATTCCATACATTGAAAAAATAGAGGCTTTGAGCAACTATTTAGTTGATCCGACTATAAATATTATCGACTCTAAACTTCTATTTGATTTTATACTTGATATGAATATTCAATCAATTTTGGAATGTTTTTATAGTGGTAAAAAATGAACAAATAAAAAAGTGGGCATATTGCTCGCTTTTTTGTTTTAAATGCATAAAAAATACTGTATTTTACAATTATATTACATTGCTTAAATTTATTGACTAAAAAAATGCACAATGATATAATAAAGTCGAAAAAATGGGAAAAAGTAACTAAAATAGATAAACTAAAGAATAGGGGGAAAAATAAATGAACACGAAAATTAAGATTATATCAGTGATTTTAATCTTAACAATAATGTTAAACATATTAATGTCAATAACAATTCAAAATAAAAGCTATGCTGTAACACAAAATTTTAGTACAGATATAGATAAAATAGATGATTCAAAATATCCAGGAATAAAAGAACGAATAAAACAATTAAAAAATAAATATCCAAATTGGCAATTCAAAATATTATATACAGGACTTGATTGGAATGAAGTTATAACAAATGAGTATGTAGGACATGGAACTTCTCCAAAAAACTTAGTATATAAAACAACAAACTACCAAGGAGAATGGATTTGTGCTATATGTGGAGATAAAGCTTACGATAATGGTAGTTGGAAGTGTGCATCAGAACAAGCAATAAAATATATGATGGATTCAAGAAATTCTATAAATGAATCAGATATTTTCCAATTTGAAGAATTAACAAATTCTGGATGTGATATAAATGTTTTGAAATCTATGACAAAATCAACTTTTTTGGAAGGACATGAACAAGGAATAATAGATGCATCAAATAATAATAATGTAAATGCTTATTATATTGTTGCAAGGTTAATTCAAGAACAGGGAAAAAATGGAACAGTATTAACATCTGGAAGTGGATATAATGGAAACGGTGTTGGATATTATAATGCCTTCAATATAGCTGCATCAGGAAATTCAACTGCTGAAATATTAGCAAATGCATTAGCTTATGCAAAAAAGAAAGGATGGACAAGTTTAGAAAAATCAATAGATGGAGGTATAAGCTTTTTAGCAAAACAATATATCCAAAAAGGACAAAATACATTATATTTACAAAAGTTTGATGTTGAAGCAACAAATGGATTGTATTCAAATCAATACATGCAAAATATTTTGGCAGCTCAAAGTGAAGGAGCTACTTTAAGAAATACATATATAAATATAAATTCAATGTCATCATCACATACATTTATAATACCAGTATATGAAAATATGCCAAGTGAACCTTGTTATAGACCAGATACAAATGGAACAAATACTACAGAGAAAGATGTTGTTAAGGTAAATGTAGATAGTACATTAAGAATAAGAAATAATCCTAATGGAGATAAAACTGTTGGCTGGTTATATAAAGATGAGATTGTTACAAGAATAGAAAAAGCTACTTCAAAGGTTGCTGGAACTTACTGGGATAAAATTCAAAAATCCAATGGAACTATAGGCTATGTTGCAAGAGAAACCTATGAAAATGAGAGTAAATACAAATTATATTTAGTTCCAATAAATGAAAATAACAATAACGATAATAAAAATAATAATGATAATAACAATAATAATAACAATAATAATAGTGGTAATGATAATACTATAAAAAATACATCTAAAGTTAAAATTGATAGTGATAATAAGATAATAACAGTTGCTTCGGATGCAATTGCAAAAGATATATTGGAAGCTTTTGGAGGCCCAACAAAGATAACAAGAGCAGACAACAATTATCTTGATGGAGAAAATGAATTATTGGCAACTGGATATATCGTTGAGGATAAATATACAGTAGTAAAAAAAGGCGATTGTAATGGGGATGGAAAAATAGATACAGCTGATTTATTAACAATACAAAAACAGTTATTGAATATTTCTAAAATACCTGAAGGTGCAAAATTAAAATCTGCTGATATTAATAATGATGGAAAAATAGATACAGCTGATTTGTTAGCAGTTCAAAAAAAATTATTAAATATATCAGATATACAAATATAAGGTAGAAAGGATTTCAAATGAAAGAAAAAAATAAGAAAATATTATATAGTATTTTAATAATATTTATATTGATAATATTAAAAAATGTAACAGTAAATGCAGCTACAACATCATTGTCAGCAAGTACCACAGAACCAACGGAAGGACAAAATGTAACGGTTACAGCAAATGTAAATGCCGGAGCTTGGAATTTGAACTTTTCAGGAGCTGGTAAGAGTGAAACTATATATGGATATACTCAAACAAATGCAAACTCTTCAGATTCAAAAAGTATTTCTTTTACAGCTGGAAGTGCAGGTACAACATATACTTTTACTTTGACAGGAGATATGACTGATATTACAGCAAATACATCTGAACCGGTTAATAAATCAATCACAATAACTGTAAAAAGTAAATCATCAACATCAAATCCTAGCTCTAATCCAGTAAACAATTCTAATAGTGGAACTAATAATAACTCTTCTACTACAACTAAATCAAGCAATGCTAATGTAAAAATGATTACAACATCACCAGTAGATTTTTCAGGGTTTAAAGCTAGTAAAACATCTGGATATGAAGTTACAGTTGAAAATAATGTAGATAAAATTAGTGTTAGTGTGACTAAAGAAGATTCAAAAGCAAGTGTATCGTTATTAAATAAAACAAATTCTGATAAAGGTAAATCATGGGTATATATTGCAGAGGGAAAAAATGAAATAAATGTTACTGTCACATCAGAAGATGGAAAAAATCAAAAGACTTATACAATAAATGTAACTAGAAAAGAAAAAGAAGTAGAAGAAACTGAAAAGCCGGATCCAAAAACAGAAGAAAATCCAGAAGAAAATCCTGAGGAGCAACCAATGGAAGAAATATTTGGATTAACAGAACTAAAAATTGAAGGAGTAGATCTTAAACCACAATTCCAAACTGATGTGTATGAATATAAGGTTGAATTAAAAGAAGATTTAGAATCATTGAATATAACAACATTAGCAACAAAGAATAATTCTAATGTAGAGATAACAGGAAATGAAAACTTGCAAGAAGGTGAAAATGTAATTACTATTATAGTAAAAGGAGAAAATGAAGAAGAAACAGCAACATACCAAATAATAGTAAATAAGATACTAATAAAACAAGAAGATACTTCAAATCAAGATAATCAAGAAAAGATAAAAAAAGTAATTATATTATCAGTAGCCGGTGGAGTAATTCTTATAATAGTTATATCTATAATAATTATGAAAATTAAAAACTCTAAAAAAATGAATGGTGGATATATACCTTATGAAAATTTAGGTGATGATTACGACGACACAGAAGAACAAGAGATTGAAGAAGATGATAATGAAGATGAGTTTTTTGATGAAGAACCAAAAAAGAAAAAGCATTCAAAAGGAAAACGTTTTAAATAAAGTCTAAGCAGAGTTTTAACTCTGCTTAAAAAATTAACAAAAAAACAAAAATATGTTTGACATTTTTTTGTTTGTATGATATTATATTCAAAAATGAGAAATGGAGTGATATATATGCCAAGAAAAAGACCCGAATTAAATGGTAGAGAAAAATCAATATTAAGATACATTGAAAAACAAATAATGAATGTAGGTTATCCACCATCAGTAAGAGAAATAGGAAAAGCAGTTGGATTAAGCTCAACAGCAACAGTACATGGATATTTAGCAAGATTAGAAGATAAAGGGTATATTAAAAAACAAGATAAAAAAGGAAGAACGTTAAGACTACTAAAAGGAACAGATGGAGAAGAAAAGAAAACTTCATCAAAAGACTTTTATACTCAAAAAGAATTAGTAGAAGTACCAGTTGTTGGAAAAATAACAGCAGGTATGCCTATTTTAGCTGTAGAAAATGTTACAGATACATTCCCAATTCCAATAGATTTCGTTGGAAATTCAGACTGTTTTATGCTTACTGTTAGAGGAGAGAGCATGATAGAAGCTGGAATTTTAGATGGAGATTACATATTAGTAAGAAAACAAAATAATGCGAATAATGGAGAAATAGTTGTTGCATTAATAGAAGATGAAGCAACAGTTAAAACATTCTATAAAGAAACAGATCATATAAGATTACAACCAGAAAATAGCACAATGGATCCAATTATAGTTCCAAACTGTGAAATTTTAGGAAAAGTTTGTGGTGTTTTTAGAAAAATGTAATATTGAATATTTTAGTGAGGAAAAATAATGATTAAAAGAGTTATATTTGATATTGATAATACCTTAATTCCATGGAAAGAAGAATATTACGATGAAATAAATAAAGTTTTAGATTCTTTAAATATTGAACATACACAAGCTGATTATAATAAAATAAAAGAAGCATTGAGAGAATATGAAAATAAATATTATACATTTAATAGAAAATTAATGTTGGATTATATAAATACATATACTAAAAAACAATATCCAGAAGAATTTATATATGGATGTACAGATAGATGGACTGATAGTGTACCACAAAAATTAGATAAAAGTATAATAAAAATGTTAGAATACCTAAAAAATAAATATCAGATGGTAATTTTAACAGATTGGTATGCTGATCAACAAATAAAAAGATTAGAAAAATTAGATATCCTAAAATATTTTTCTAAAGTATATTCAGCAGAAAATGTAAAAAGAAAACCATTCAAGGAAGCTTTTTTGCAAGCAATTGGGGATAATAATCCAGAAGAATGTGTAATGATTGGTGATGATTTTGAAAGAGACATTAAAGGAGCACTAAATGCTGGCCTTAAGGCTATCTATTATAATCCTGATAATAAAATTGTAGAAAAAGAAACTTTGAAAAACTTAAAATATCATACTATTTCTCAATTAAATGAAATAATGAGAATCTTATAATTCTGACAAAAGTTCACAGAAAATTCACAAGAATTTGCGATAAATATATTGACAAATGACACGGTGTCACTTATAATAAATGACGCAGTGTCATTTATGCTGTGTATTATATAGTATGATTAATAAGAGGTGCAAAAATATGCCAAAGGAAACATTCATGAACCTCCCTGATGCAAAGAAAAATAAAATAATTAGGGCGGCGAAAAAAGAATTTGAAAGAGTTCCTTATGAACAAGCATCAATAAAAAATATTGTTGAGGATGCAAATATAGCAAGAGGGAGCTTTTATCAATATTTTGAGAGTAAAGAAGATTTATTACGGGTATATTTTAAATATACATTTTAAAGAAATGAATGAACAAATGCAAGAAAATGTAATAAAATCTAAAGGAGATATATTCAAAATATTTATATCAATGTATGATTGCGTTGATAACAACATTGTAAAAAATGAAGATATGCAATTTTATAGAAAAATATTCGAGAATTTAAAAACAAGTGAAGATGCAAAGATTTTTAAGAAATTTGTGGATGAAAGACCAAAAAAAATAAAGGATTTTTATGAATATATAGATACCTCAAATTTACGAGTAAATTCAAAAGAAGAATTTGAAATTGTCGAGAAAATTTTATTTACAGTAACAACGAAAGCTATTGTAATGAGATTTAAATATGATTCGAAAGAGCAAGCAAGAGAAAACTTTTTGAAACAAATTGAATATCTAAAATATGGAATGTGCCAAACAAGGCACTAGATTTGGCATCCGAAATTTTGGAGGGTGATGAGTGAAGGTAATATAGATTTGGCAGACAAAATTTTGAAAAAATTTTGAATGACGATGAACGAAGCTAATATAGATTTGGCAGGCAAAATTTTGAAAAAATTTTGAATGATGATGAGTGAAGGTAATATAGATTTGGCAGACAAAATTTTGAAAAAATTTTGAATGACGATGAGTGAGTGAAACGAACGAAAGGAGAAAACAATGATTAAAGTATTAAAAAATCTAAAAGAATCTTGGATATCTGTAATTGTAATAGTACTATTATTAATAATTCAAGCAGCAGGTGATTTAACATTGCCTGATTATACATCTAAAATAGTTAATGTTGGTATCCAAAATGGTGGAATTGAAAATGTTGCACCAGAAGTTATTAGAAAATCAGAAATGGAAAATTTACTAATATTTACAGATGACGATGATAAAATTTTATCATCTTATGAAGTAATATCAAAAGAAAATTTGGACAATAATGAATATGAAAAATTATTAAAAAAATATCCTATACTTGAAAATGAGGATTTATATAAGATAAAAAAAATAAGTAGTAGTGAACAAAATGAATTGGACTCATTAATTGCTAAACCACTAATGATGCTTACTTCATTAGAAAACGAAGAAACTGCAGAACAGATGAAACAGCAGATGCTAGAACAATTATCATTAAGTGCACAAACTGAATCAAATACTCAAATGCAAGCCCAAATGTTAGAACAACAAAAAGCAGTAATACAAAGTATGAGTTTAATGGAAATAATTAAACAAATGCCAAAAGAACAGTTAGACGAAATGCTTGAAACAGTTAATCAAAAATTAGATGATATGCTAGAAAGTATATTAGAGCAAGCAGCAATACAAGAAGTAAAAAATGAATATAAAGCAATAGGAATGGATACAGACAGTATACAAAATCAATATATAATAATTGCAGGATTAAAAATGCTTGGAATATCATTAATTATTATGATATCTGCAATTTTAATTATGTGTTTATCAGCAAGAGTGGCAGCAAAACTTGCAAAAACATTAAGAGAAAAAGTATTTAAGAAAGTACTTAGTTTTTCTAATAAAGAATTTGCAGAATATAGTACAGCATCTTTAATAACACGTTCAACAAATGATATTCAACAGATTCAAGGTTTGATTGCTATCTTGTTTAGAGTATTGGTATATGCACCAATTATAGGCGTTGGAGGATTTTTAAGAGTATTAAATCAAAGTGATAACTCAATGGCATGGATTATTGGTGTAGCAATTCTAGCAATATTATTTGTAGTTGGGACATTATTTATAATTGCAATGCCGAGATTCAAGAAATTACAACAATTAATTGATAGACTAAACTTAGTTGCAAGAGAAATTTTAACAGGTTTACCAGTAATTAGAGCATTTAATACAGAGAAAAAAGAAGAAAAAAGATTTGATGAAGCAAATGTTGATTTAACAAAAACTAACCTTTTTGTTAACAGAGCAATGAGCTTTATGATGCCAACATTAATGTTAATTATGAATGGAATTTCATTGCTAATCGTATGGGTTGGAGCAGATGGAATTGATAATGGAACAATGCAAGTTGGAAATATGATGGCATTTATTCAATATACAATGCAAATTGTAATGAGCTTTTTAATGATATCAATGGTTTCAATAATGTTACCAAGAGCATCAGTATCTGCAAATCGTATAAATGAAATAATAGAAACAGACGAAGCAATAAAAGACAGTAAAGAACCTAAAAAATTAAATCCAAACAAAAAAGGACTTGTTGAATTTAAAAATGTTTCATTTAGATACCCAGATAGTGACGAAGAAGTTTTAAGTGATATTTCATTTACTGCAGAACCAGGAAAAACAACTGCTATCATAGGAAGCACAGGTAGTGGAAAATCTACAATAGTTAATTTGATACCTAGATTTTATGATGTAACATCAGGAAATCTTTTAATAGATGGTGTTGACATTAAAGATATATCAAATAAAGATTTAAGAAAAATTATAGGATTTGTACCACAAAAAGGAATATTGTTTTCTGGAACAATAGAATCTAATATAAAATATGGAAATCCAAATATGTCTGACGAGCAAATGATTGATGCTGCCCAAATAGCACAAGCAACTGAATTTATTGAATCAAAACCAGAAAAATATCAAGAGCCAATTGCACAAGGCGGAAGCAATGTGTCTGGTGGTCAAAAACAAAGATTATCAATTGCAAGAGCAATAGCAATTGACCCAGAAATATTAGTATTTGATGATAGTTTTTCTGCACTTGATTTCAAAACAGATAGTATTTTAAGAGCAGAACTTGCTAAAAAGACACAGGACAAAACAGTAATTATTGTAGCACAAAGAATTAATACAATTTTAAATGCTGACCAAATTATAGTATTAGAAGATGGAAAAGTTGTAGGAAAAGGAACACATGAAGAATTAATCAAAAATAATGAAACATATAAACAAATTGCGTTATCACAACTTTCAGCAGAAGAATTAAACATAGAAGGAGGTAAAGAACATGAGTAATAATCAAACAACAAATAAACCTCCAAGAATGAGAGGACATGGACCAATGGGCGGCGGACCAGGCGGATCTGGACCAATAGAGAAAGCAAAAGATGTAAAAGGAACAACAAAGAAATTAGGGCAAAGACTATCAAGTTATAAGATAGCAATAATAATTGTAATGATATTTGCAATTGGAAGTACAATATTTAGTATTGTAGGACCAAAGATTTTAGGAAATGCTACAACAGAAATATATACAGGATTAATGAATAAAATAAATAGAACTGGCGGAATAGATTTTGCCAAAATAGGAAAAATTATTTTATTTGCATTAGGACTATATGGTGTAAGTGCACTATTCTCAATGATTCAAAGTTACATTATGGCAGGTGTTGCACAAAAGGTAACATATAAAATCAGAAATGAATTGACAGAGAAAATAAACAAATTACCAATGAAATATTTTGACAAAAAGACAAATGGTGAAGTATTATCAATAATTTCAAATGATGTTGATACATTAAGCACAGGACTAAACCAAAGTATTACACAAATTATAACATCAGTTTTCACAATTATAGGAATATTAGTAATGATGTTCTCAATAAGTTGGGAAATGACGATTGTAAGCCTATTGATATTACCAATATCAGGAGTAATACTTAAAAAAGTAATAGGAAAATCACAAAAATATTTCGTAAAACAACAAGAATACTTAGGACATGTAAATGGTCAAGTAGAGGAAGTTTATGGTGGACACAATATTGTTAAAGTTTTTGGAAGAGAAGAACAAGCAATAAAAGATTTTGAAAATGAAAACGACCAGTTGTATAAATCAGGATGGCGTTCACAATTCTTATCAGGTTTAATGTATCCATTAATGAACTTTGTAGGTAATGTTGGATATGTTGCAGTAGCAATTTTAGGTGGATATTTTGCAGTAAAAGGAAGAATTACAGTTGGTAATATTCAAAGTTTTATACAATATAACAAACAATTTACTCGGGCCGATAGGTCAAGTTGCACAAATATCAAGTACAATACAATCAATGATTGCAGCTGCTGAAAGAATATTTGAATTCTTAGAAGAACCTGAAGAAGTTGAAGATGTAAAAAATCCAGTATCAACAGATGGTTTAAAAGGAAACATTGAATTTAAAAATGTTCATTTTGGATATGACCCTGAAAAAATAATAATAAATGACTTTAATGCGAAAGTTAAAGACGGTCAAAAAATTGCAATTGTTGGTCCAACAGGTGCTGGTAAAACAACAATGGTTAAATTATTAATGAGATTTTATGATGTAAATAGTGGTGAAATCTTATTAGATGGTCACAATATCAAAGATTTTAGACGTGGAGAACTTAGAAAAATGTTTGGTATGGTTCTTCAAGATACATGGTTATTTGGTGGAACTATAAAAGAAAACATTAAATATAGCATGCCAGATGCAACAGATTCTGATGTAATAAGAGCCGCAAAAGCAGCACATATACATCATTATATAAAAACATTATCAAAAGGATATGATGCAAAAATTAATGAAGAATCAACAAATATATCAGCAGGGCAAAAACAATTGCTAACAATTGCTAGAGTTATACTTGCAGACCCTAAAATATTAATTTTAGATGAGGCTACAAGTTCAATAGATACAAGAACAGAACAACAAATTCAAGCTGCTATGGATAATTTAATGGAAGGTAGAACAAGTTTTATTATTGCACATAGATTATCTACAATAAAAAATGCTGATTTGATTTTAGTTATGGATCATGGAGATATTGTTGAACAGGGTACACATGATGAGTTACTTGCAAAAGATGGATTTTATGCTAAATTATATAATTCTCAATTTGAGGATTGCAATGATGAAGTTGAATAAAAAAGTTAAGATATGTTTCATTAGATCTACTTTTAAAAACGCCAGTTTTGTTAAGGGATTAAAAAAGAAGGATACTGTTTTTGGTATCCTTCTCTATTTATCATATTTATAACTTGAACATTTAGATTCATCTGCTTTTTTAGTATTGCATCCTTCTGTTGGAGTAACAATAATTTCATTTAATGTGCAAAGTCCATTACCACTGTCATTATATTTACAACTTTCAACTGTGCAAGCTATTTTTTGTTTATTTTCCATTTTTATAACCTCCATAATAATTATAATAATATTATTATGTGTAAATTAAATTTTATTATACTTTTATTTAATTGAAAAGATGATATAATAAAATTTAACTATATAAAATATTAAAATAAGGAGAATAAATAGATAATTACCAGTTATTTCCAACAAAAATAGCAAAACACTTTTAAATTTTCTAAAATAATCTATTGTAATTTACATAAAATCATGATATAATTTAATCATTAAAATTAATTTTTTATATACTCTGATATATAATATATGGAGTTTAAAAGAGTAACTATTAATAATGCAAAAAGAAAATCAATTGACAAGGAGGAAATAATATGTCTCAAAAACATGTAGTGGCGTTATTAACTGGTGGTGTACCGGAACAACCTGAGTTTGCCTATGAAGATTATCAAATTATTGAAGCAGATAATGATAAAGAGGCTGAAGATATTTACAATCAAATCAATGAATGTGAATATTATTATGGACATTGTGTAGGCAAGGTTGTTGAAATCAATGGAGAGGAATGCATAGTCATACCTATTAAAAATCTTAACTGAATAATGCAAAACTATTGGCATATTATTGCAGATTTAAGACTGTTTATCAAGTATGTAAAATACTTTATTAAACAGTCTTTCTCTTTTTTAAATTCTATTTCAATGTAAGGAATAATTAGTTAACAATTTTTTGTTTCATTATCAGAAGAATGTTCACAAATTTCAGGTGGTTCTTTAAAACTTAAATACCAGCTAATTCCGTTTTGGTTTTCTTTAATATAATTTTGTCTCTCTTGAAGTTCATCAAAAGTCTTTGGCGCAGGAACAATAACAGGTTGCCCAGGCATCCAATTTGCAGCAGTTGACCCTTTACTGCAATCAGCCATTTGCAAAGCTTGAATAGTTCTTATAATTTCAGGTATAAACCTACCAACATTTAAAGGATAAACAAAAATTGTTCTAACAATACCTTTATCATCAATAATAAAAACATTTCTAACTGTTTCTGTTGTACTGACATCATTAGAAATCATTCCATATTTTCTTGCAATTTGACCATTTCTGTCTGCAACAATAGGGAATGGAAGTTGTATCCCAGTCCTACAATAAATATCGTACATCCAAGCTAAATGAGATGGATTACTGTCAATACTCAATCCTAAGAGTTCAGTATTGATTTGTTGAAAATATGTAAATGCTCTAGAAAATGCAATCATTTCTGTAGTACATACTGGGGTAAAATCTCCGGGATGACTAAAAAATACCAACCATTTACCTTTATAATCATTTAAAGTTCTAGGACCCAATGTTGTAGTTGCTTCAAAATCTGGTGCTTTTTGTCCTATTTTAACATTCCCATTCATCATTAATTCATAGTCCATAAAAATAAACTCCTTTCGTTTTTTATATAATATTATAAAAAAATAAAAGGGTGAAAAAAATGAAATATTTAAGTATGATTTTTTGCATAATTCAAAATGAGTTTGGTAAAATAAAAAGCTTATTTGATAAAAAAATAAAACAGTAAAAATAAAAAAGTATATAATGGGACAGTTAAAAAGGGGGAGAAAAATTTGAAAAAGATTGAAACCAAAAGATATGTATTAAGAGTACCAAAGATAGAAGATGCAGAAGAAATATATGAAAGATGGGGAACTGATAAAGAAAAAATGGCACAATATAAAGAACACAAAGTATATAGAAATGTTATAGAAGCAAAAGCTTTGATTACAGCCGCAATTCAGGAAACATCAAATGGTGTAGTTTTCTGGATAATAGAAAATAAGGATAATAATGAAATTGTTGGATATATAAAATTACCGACAGGATGTCAAAAAGACAAAACACGAGAAGTAGCATTTTACTTTTTGAAAGGGAAAAGAGAAGATGGAACTCCGGAAGAAGTTCTTAGAGGAGTGATAGATTATATTTTTTCTGAAGAAGAGTATGAAACCATAATTACTAAATTTTATGCAGCAAATAAGGAAGATAGGGATTTACTTAATAGTATTTTGCTAAAAATTGGAATGAAAAGAGAAGGAATATTAAGAGATAGACTAATTAATGAAAATGGAGAAAAAATAGATAAATACATATATTCTATATTAAAAGATGAATGGAAAATAAATAAAAACAAAATAAGAATTAATAACATTTGTGTACATTAAGAAACTCAATAAAATCTATTGACATATTAAAATTTTAGAAATAAAATAGCATTGAAAAATAATTGTTAATAAAAAATAAAAAAATGTTAACAATAAAGATGTTAGGAGGAATATATAATGGCATTAGTAACTACAAAAGAAATGTTTGAAAAATCAATGAAAGAAGGTTATGCAATAGGAGCATTTAATGTAAATAATATGGAAATAATACAAGGAATTGTTGATGCTGCTGCAGAAGCAAATTCACCTGTAATATTACAAGTTTCATCAAGTGCTATAAAGTATGCAAGAATAAATTATTTAATGAAAATGGTACAAGCTGCAGTTGAAGAACATCCAAATATTCCAATAGTTATACACTTAGATCATGGACCAGATTTTGAAACAGCAAAAATGTGCATCGATAATGGGTTCACATCTGTAATGATAGATGGTTCAAAATACGATTTTGAAGAAAATGTGGCATTAACAAAAAAAGTTGTTGATTATGCACATGAACACGGAGTAACAGTAGAAGCTGAACTTGGAAAATTAGCTGGAATTGAAGATGATGTAAATGTTGCAGCAAATGATGCAATGTATACAGACCCAGCACAAGCTGAAGAATTTGTTAGAAGAACAGGATGTGACTCTTTAGCAATTGCAATTGGTACAAGCCACGGAGCATATAAATTTAAAGGTGAAGCAAAATTAAGATTTGATATTTTAAAAGAAGTTAAGAAAAGAATACCTAATACTCCTATAGTATTACATGGTGCGTCAACTGTAATACCAGAGTTGGTAGATATGTGTAATGAATTTGGTGGAGATATTCCAGGTGCAAAAGGTGTTCCAGATGAAATATTACATGAAGCAAGCATTTCAGGAGTTTCAAAAATTAATGTTGATACAGACTTAAGACTTGCTATGACAGCTGGTATTAGAAAGACATTTGTTGAAAATCCTAATGTATTTGATCCTAGAAAATATTTAGGCGAAGCTAGAGAACTAATTAAAGAAACAGTAAAACATAAAATTGTTGATGTATTTGGATCAGCAAACAAAGCATAGAACTTAGAGATTGAAGGTTTATTACCTTTAGTCTCTTTTATATATACTTATAAAATTCTTATTATATATTAATATTTTCGAAAAAAACATATCTGGGGTCTACCAATTGGTCTTTTTCTTTAAATATTAATATATAATAACAATATGTAATAAAAAATAAAGAGACTAAAGATAATAAACCTTCAATCTCTAAGTTTTAAGTGACATTTGTTGTCTTATTCTTCTTTCAGCATCTTTTTTGGCAATATCTTCACGTTTATCATAAAGTTTTTTCCCTTTACCAATGCCTAATTCTACTTTTACTAAATTACCTTTAAAATACATACTCAAAGGAATAATGCTACATCCTTTTTGTTTAGTTAAACCGACTAACTTGTTTATTTCACGTTTATTTAATAAAAGTTTTCTATCTCGTAATGGATCCTTATTAAAAATATTACCTTGTTCATAAGGACTTATATGCATACCAACTATGTATATTTCACCTTTTTTTATTATAGCATAGCTGTCTTTTAAATTAACTTTTCCTGCTCGTATTGATTTTATTTCTGTTCCTGAAAGAACAATACCCGCTTCTAATTTATCATCAATTGTATAGTTGTGAAAAGCAGTAGGATTTTTCGCAATTAATTTATTTTCCATAAAAATTACCTCTTATAATATTTTAGTCCCATAAATTATACTAAAAAGTATAATTTATAGAACTAGTATAACACGAAAAAAACAAAACTGCAATTGCAGAAAAAACTATTTTTGAGTTTATTCATTATCATTGTGATTATTATGATTATTATTTGTAAACTGCATTGAATAATACCAAACTACAGCGATTATAGCAATAGCTGCTATCCCTATTATAAGCCATGTCCAAGTATTAGAGCTCATTCCCATAACATTATCTGTTGAGGAAGTTCTTGTAGTTGAATATCTTTCTTTAGTATTAGTATCTGTTGATTTTGTAGAATTTTCAACATTACCAGTTACATTTTTTGAAGAATTTGAAACATCTAAAGCAGCATTTTCTACAGTATTTTCAACACCACCGATAACATTTCTAACATCATTTGCAGCGGATCTTAACCCATTTCCATCAGCTGCAAAACATGTAACAGAAGAAAAAACGAAAAATAAAATAATAGCTAAAGAAACCAAAATTTTTTTATTCATATTAAAAGTCCTCCTTTTAAAATTAAAATAGATTTTTTAAATCTATTAATATTATTTTTAAAATAGGACAAAATATACATACAAAAAATTACTATAAAATAAAAAAACTAAAATTTTCTTTTGAAATGGAAATTTTAGTTTTTAAAGTTAAAATTATTTTTTCAATTTTATCAAGATTGCTATTGCTAATAGTATAAGAAGTATACCAATAACTACTAAAAACAAGTTTATAATATTTGTTAAACTTAAATTAGATTCAGAAATACTACTTGTGCTAATTGTTGCTGATGGTACTGATGTTGAATTAGATGTAATACTTGTTGTATTTGAATAAGAGTTGTTTACTGATTGATTTGTTGTGCTAAATGTGTTATTTGATGTATTTAAAGAATTTGTTGTATTGTTAGAAATATTTTCCGTTAAATTCAAATCTACAGCACTTACATATCCAATATTGATTAATATTAGTATTAAAATTATTGATATTGTTTTTACTATTCTTGTCATAAATTACCTCCTAAGTTTTTCTTTTGATTTGTAGGTTAATGATATCATAAAATATATAAACAGTCTAGTGAATTTAAAAAAAAATCCACAAAAAAGCATAAGGCTTTTTTCAACATAAAAGTTAATATAAAATTATAAAAATTATTGTATAAAAAATTCAATTTTGATATAATTTCTATAGTTAATAAAATATATATAATATGGAGGTAAGTATATGATAGATAATAAAGAGAAAAACTGCAATGATAAAATGATAGAAGACTTTATGAATAGTATTTTTCAAACTTATTTACCTGAAAAAGATAATTTAATTCAAATTTTAAATGAAGTTCAAAACGAATATGGATATATACCTGAATTAGCTCAGGAGAAAATTTCAGAATTTTTGAAAATTACAAAAGCAGAAATATATGGTGTAATTACATTTTATTCAAGATTTACACTTGAGCCAAAAGGAAAATATACAATATCTGTTTGTTTAGGGACTGCTTGTTATGTTAAAGGTTCACAAAAAATATTAGATAGATTACAAGAAAGATTAAAAATTGAACCAGGTCAAACTACTGAAGATGGAATGTTTTCAATAGATAAAACCAGATGTGTAGGTGCTTGCGGTCTTGCTCCAGTTTTTACTGTTAATGGAGAAGTTTATGGAAAAGCTACTGTGAAAAAATTAGATGAAGTGCTAGATTCATTAATAAAATAGAGATGAGGTGAGATATATGAAATCTTTAGAAGAAATAAATAAAATAAGAGCACAGAAAAGAAAAGAATTGGAGTTAAGAGTAAATACAAAATTAGATACCAGAGAAAAAAATATATTAGTATGTCATGGAACAGGATGTACATCTTCAAAATCAATAGAGATATTAGAGAATTTTAAAAACATAATAAAAGAAAAAAATATAGATAATGTTAGAGTAGTTAAAACAGGTTGCTTTGGATTATGTGCAAAAGGTCCAATAGTAATAATAAGACCTGAAGATACTTTTTATGCCATGGTTAAGCCTGAAGATTGTGAGGAAATAATACAAAAGCATATTTTAGAAGGAAAAAAAGTAGAAAGACTATTATGCAAAGATATAGATGAAAAAATAGTAAATAGTTTGGATGAATTAAATTTTTATAAAAAACAAAAAAGAATTGCTTTAAAAAATTGTGGTGTGATTAATCCAGAAGATATAGATGAATATATAGCTTTTGATGGATATTTAGCGTTAGAAAAGGTTTTAAAACTTATGACACAAGATGAAGTAATAGAAGAAATAAAAAAATCAGGACTTAGGGGACGTGGAGGAGCTGGTTTCCCAACGGGACAGAAATGGGAGCTAACTAAAAAAGTTGATTCAAACAAAAAATATGTTGTATGTAATGCTGACGAAGGTGATCCTGGAGCTTTTATGGATAGAAGCATTTTAGAAGGTGACCCACATTGCGTTATAGAAGCGATGATTATAGCAGGATATGCAATCGGATCAGATAAAGGATACATATATGTTAGAGCTGAATACCCAATTGCTGTAAAGAGACTTGAAGTGGCAATTAAACAGGCAAAAGGCTATGGATTACTTGGAAAAAATATTTTTGGAAGTGGATTTAATTTTGATATAGAAATAAGACTTGGTGCTGGAGCGTTTGTGTGTGGAGAAGAAACTGCATTATTAGAATCAATAGAAGGAAGAAGAGGACATCCAAGAGTTAAACCTCCATATCCAGCAACATCTGGTTTATGGAATAAGCCAACACTTATAAATAATGTTGAAACTTATGCAAATATAACAAAGATTATTTTAAATGGAGCAGATTGGTTTAATCAAATTGGAACAGAAAATTCAAAAGGAACAAAGGTATTTGCTCTTGGTGGAAATGTAAATAATACGGGACTTGTTGAAGTACCTATGGGAACAACACTAAGAGAAATTGTTTATGACATAGGAGGGGGCATACCAAATAATAGAGAATTTAAGGCTGCTCAAACTGGTGGCCCATCAGGTGGATGCATTCCCAAAGAACACTTAGATACTCCAATAGATTATGAATCATTAAAAGCTATAGGATCAATGATGGGGTCAGGTGGACTTATTGTTATGGATGATACAAAATGCATGGTTAGTTTAGCAAAATTTTATTTAGATTTTACTGTATCAGAAAGTTGCGGGAAATGTACACCATGCAGAATTGGAACAAAAAGAATGCATGAATTACTAGAAAAAATATGTGAAGGAGACGGAGAAGAAATCGACTTATATAGATTAGAAAAATTAGCATTAAATGTAAAAGAATCTAGTATATGTGGGTTAGGTCAGAGTGCACCAAATCCTGTATTAAGTACATTAAAATATTTTAAAGAAGAATATAAAGAACATGTTGAATATAAACAATGTAGGAGCAAAGAATGCAAAGAATTAGCTCAAATTGAAATAGATTCAAGTAAATGTAAAGGATGTGGAATTTGTCAAAAAAACTGCCCTGTTGAAGCAATTGAGGGTGAAGAAAGAAATATTAGAAAAATTAATCAAGAAAAATGCATTAAATGTGGTACTTGTTTAACAAAATGTCCATTTAAGGCAATTAAATAATGGTACATTAGGGATAAGGAGGAAAAATGATAAATATAACTATAGATAATCAAAATATATCAGTACCGGAAGGAATAACGATATTAGAAGCGGCAAAAAAAGCAGGAATTGACATACCAACATTATGTTTTTTAAAAGATATAAATGAAATTGGCGATTGTAGAATGTGTGTTGTAAAAGTTGAAGGAAGAAAAGGGTTTGCTACATCTTGTATTCAAAAAGTAGAAGATGGCATGGTTATTAAAACTCATACTCCTGAAATAATAGAAGCAAGACATGTAATGTTAGATTTGATAATATCAAACCATGATAAAGATTGCTTGACATGCACCAGAATGGGAAATTGTGAACTTCAAGCATTAGCAGCTAAATTTGGTATTCAAACAATAGAATATAAAGGCGAAAGAAAAGAATGTAAAATAGATAATTTATCTCCCGCAATAGTAAAAGATCCTAATAAATGTATATTATGCAGAAGATGTGTTGCTGTTTGTAAAAATATTCAAAGAGTTGGAGCAATTGATTGTGCAAACAGAGGATTTGAGTCAAATATTTCTACTGATTATAATAAAAGTTTAAAAGATACAAATTGTGTGTATTGTGGTCAATGTATAGAAGCTTGCCCAACAAGTGCATTACGTGAAAAAGAAAATATAGACGAGGTATGGGCTAAACTGAAGGATCCTGAAATACATGTTGTTGTTCAAACTGCTCCAGCAGTTAGAGTGGCTTTGGGCGAAGAATTTAAAATGCCTATTGGGACAAATGTAACCGGAAAAATGGTAACGGCTTTAAAAAGATTAGGATTTGATAAGGTTTTTGATACAAATACAGGTGCTGATTTTACTATAATGGAAGAAGCAAATGAATTTGTGAAAAGATTTAAAGAAGATGATAATATTCCAATGATAACGTCATGTTGCCCAGCTTGGGTAAGATATATTGAAATTAATTATCCTGAATTAGTACCTCATTTATCAAGTTGTAAATCTCCACATGAAATGATTGGAGCATTAATAAAAACTTATTATGCAAAAAAAGAAAAAATCAAACCTGAAAAAATATTTGTTGTTTCTGTAATGCCATGTATTGCAAAAAAATATGAAAGACAGAGAAGAGAATTATCAAACAATGGGCTTTATGATGTTGATTGTGTTATTACAACAAGAGAACTTTCAAGAATGATTAAACATGCAAACATTAGATTTGAAGATTTAGAGGATAGTCAATTTGATAATCCTTTGGGAGTATCAACAGGTGCTGCTAGTATATTTGGAACAACAGGAGGAGTTATGGAAGCGGCTTTAAGAACAGCACAAGACATTTTAACTGGTAAAGACCTTAAAAAAATAGATTTTGAACAAGTAAGAGGAGAAAAAGGCATAAAAAAAGCAACAGTCAATATTGCTGGAAAGGATATTAAAGTAGCTGTTGCAAGTGGCTTAGGAAATGCAAAAAAAATAATGGAAGAAATAAGCTCTGGAAAATCGGATTATCAATTTGTGGAAATAATGGCATGCCCTGGTGGATGCATTATGGGTGGAGGTCAACCTATTAAAAATTCAAGAACTCGTGCAGAATTTGATGTTAGAAAATTAAGAGCTGATTCAATATATTCGATAGATGAAAAATGTCAAATTAGAAAATCAAATAAAAATCCTGTTATAAAAAAAGTTTATGAAGAATATTTAGAATCTCCTGGAAGTTACAGAGCTGAAAAACTATTACATACAAAATATGGAAAAATTATATAAAATTAAAGAGGACAGATATTATAAAAATAGCTGTCCTTTAAAAACTATTTACAATTGTTATTGTTTTGTCTTTCATTGTTTTGATTATTATTGTTGTTGTTATTTTGGTTATTATTTTTATTTTTCTTTGACATTGAAAAGCACCTCCATTCAACTTCTAAAAATATTGTTACCTGAAAATATAAAAATATTCTTCTAAAATTTGTTTTTTTATAAAAAAAGGGATATAATAAAGAACGGAATAATATTTCGCGAATAAAATAGAACAATATTATAATAAGCGAAAGGAGAAAAGTATGAATTTTGAAAACGAGAAATTAAAAGAATTTAATGAATACATAAGATTCAGAAAAGTAGCAGTAATAGGGCTAGGAGTAAGTAATTTACCGTTGCTTGATTATTTATATGAAAAAAAAGCACAAGTAACTGTTTTTGATGAAAGGACAATTGAAGATATACCAGAAAATGCAATGAGCAAAATAAAAAAATATGAATTTAAATATTTTTATGGAAAAAATTGTCTTGAAAATTTAAAAGGATTCAATATTATATTTAGATCTCCAAGTTGTTTGCCAACAAAACCAGAATTACAAGCTGAAGCAAATAAAGGAGCAATTGTAACAACAGAAGTTGAAATGTTAATGGAGATGTGTCCATGCAAGATTATAGGAATTACTGGAAGTGATGGAAAAACTACTACGACGAGTATGATAAATGCAATTTTACGAAAGGCAGGGTATAATACATTTTTGGGTGGAAATATTGGAACACCTTTGTTTACACGATTACCAGAAATAAAGCCTGATGATATTGTTGTACTAGAATTAAGTAGTTTTCAATTAATGAATATGCATGTAAGTCCTGATATAGCTGTTATTACTAATATAACACCAAATCATTTGAATATTCATAAAGATTATGAGGAATATATAGAATCAAAAAAGAATATATTTAAATATCAAAATGAAAATGGAATACTAATTTTAAATTATGATAATGATATAACAAGGAATTGTTCAAAAGAAGCTAATGGAAAAGTTATATTTTTTAGTAGCAAAGAAAAATTGGATAATGGATTTATTGTTGATGAAAATGTTGTGAAAGAATGTGAAGACAAAGTTAGAAAACACATTTTAAATACTGATGAAGTAATATTAAGAGGAAACCATAATTTCCAAAATATTGCAACAGCTTTGGCCGCAACAAAGACTTTGGTAGACACTGATATTGCTGTTCAGGCAATAAAAGAATTCAAACCAGTTGAACATAGAATAGAGTTTGTAAGGGAAATCGGTGGAGTTAAATGGTATAATGATTCTGCAAGTTCATCTCCTACAAGAACCTTATCAGGTATAAATGCTTTTAAAGAAAATATAGTTTTAATTGCCGGTGGATATGATAAAAATTTGGATTATGAGCCACTTGCAAAACCAATATTAGATAAAGTATCTACACTTATATTAATCGGTCAAACTGCAGAAAAAATATTTGAAGCAGTAAAAAATGAAGCTGATAAGCAAAATAAAAAAATAGATATTTATATGTGCGATTCATTAGAACAAACAATAGATATAGCAAAAAAATCTGCTCGAAAAGGAGAAGTTGTATTATTTTCTCCTGCAAGTGCTAGTTTTGACATGTTTAAAAACTTTGCAGATAGGGGCGAAAAGTTCAAAAAATTAGTAAATAATATTTAACCAAAATAAAACCTTTCTCATATTATATAGAAGAAAAATGAGGGAGGTTTATTATGTATAATGAAACATATAATGATTACATAAGAAGTATTTTAGGATATCCCAATATAGGACCTTATGAAGATGTTGCTCAAGTATATAGAAATCAAGAAATAAATACTAATTCTATGAATACAGTTTCTGATATAGATTTAGAGAGTTGTTATCCTGAAATATACAAAATAGTCTATCCAATGGTATGTAAAAAATGTGATAGTGTTGGCATGAATGTATCAAATGAAGATGTTAGAAATATGACTGATGAAATATATTTTGCTTTAGAAGGTAGGACAGAAGTACAACTTAATATCAATTTAGGAAATGAAGTAAGAAAGCAAGAATCAAACAGAACAAATATGTCGAATAATATTGATAGAAAACCAAATGTAAAAATAAGTGAAACGTCAAAAGAAAAAAGAGAAACTAGACAAATGAATACTGGACTTAGAGATTTAATCCAAATACTTTTGATTAGAGAACTATTAAGAAGGAGAAGACCAGGTGAAAGACCTGGAAGACCACCAATGCCACGTCCTCCAATGCCTGGACCAAGACCACCAATGAGACCGCCATTTAGACCAGGTTTTGGAGCCGGAGGACCAATTTTCAATAGAGATTTAGAAATGTTAAATTATGATATTTTTGAAAATTAAAAATTAGACCATCAAGTAAAAATGCTTGATGGTCTTTTTTTGAATAAATTTTCAAACTATGTCAATATTTAACAATTAATTTTAATAATAAATTTTTTATTATTGCAAAAAATAAAAATGAGAAATTTTGAAAGGTGGTATTAAAATGAAAGTCAAAGAATGTATGTGTGAAAATGTATGTTGTGTAAAACCAGAAACAAAAATAACTGAGGTAGCAAAATTAATGTGTGAAAATCATATAGGATGTATCCCAGTATGTGACAGTAATAACTGTATATGTGGAATATTAACAGATAGAGACATTTTATTAAGAACAGTTGCATGTGATAAAGATTGTTCACAAACAACAGCAAGTGATATAATGTCTACAAATTTATGTACTTGTAAACAAGATGATGAAATGACAAATGCTGAAAGTAAAATGGCAAACAATCAAATAAGAAGATTACCAGTTTGTGATGAAAATAATCATCTGATAGGAATACTAACATTAGGAGATTTAGCTCAAAACGATATTCAACTTGGAACACAACAAGTTTGCGATACAATTAGCAATATTTGTGATTGCAATACAAACAAAAATAATCAATAAAAAATGGGGATTAGGGATTTTTTCTCTAATCCTCTAATTTCCATTTTTAGAATATAAAATAGAATATTACATATAATAATTTTATAGGAGAAATTTGTTTATGATTATTGATATGTCTTATTGGACAAGAGTATTAAAAAGAATTTTGTATGTTATATTAATACTAATTGGATTATTTTTAGCATTTAAATTATCAGTATTTTATATGCCTTTTTTGATTGCATTTATAATTTCATTAATAATAGAACCAGCTATAAGATTTATTATGAAAAAAATGAAATTAACAAGAAAAATAAGTTCTATTATTATTTTTATTATAGTATCAGTTATAATAATTGGCAGCTTAATATGGGGAATAGTTTCATTAATTTCTGAAGCTTCAAACTTATTGCAAGGATTAAATGGGTATGTTGAAAAAGCTTACATATTATTTCAGAATTTTACAAACAAATTTGATTTAAGCAAAATCCACCTACCAAATCAAATAAATGATATTTTACAGAATTCTACAGGAGGGTTATTAAATACAGTATCTAACTGGATTAGAAATGCATTGACAGTGTTGCTAAATGTTATAACATCAATACCAACAATTGCAATCTACTTTGTTGTAACAATTATGGCATTATATTTGATATGTGTTGATAAAGTGTATATTTTAGACCAGATTGAACATCATTTTCCTAAAAAATGGGTGTTTAAGGTTGGAACACATATTAAAGATTTAACAAAAACTTTGGGTGGTTATTTAAAAGCTGAAGCAACTTTAATATTAGTTTCCTTTGTGATTTCTTTAATTGGTTTATATATATTAAAATTTGCAAAGTTTAATATTGAGTTTCCGTTGTTAATGGCTTTGTTTATTGGATTTGTTGATGCTTTGCCAATTTTAGGTTCTGGTACTGTTATGGTTCCTTGGGCTATAATTTCAGCGTTGAATGGAGATTTGAAATTGGGAATTGCAATTATTATATTGTTTGCAATAATGTCAACTATAAGACAATTTTTAGAGCCTAAATTAGTTAGTAAACATATAGGAACTCATCCTATTTTTACATTAATTGCCATGTATACTGGTTTTAAATTTATTGGTGTTATTGGTATGTTAATTGGTCCTATAATATTAATTGTTATAAAGAATGTTTTTGCCACTTTAATAGATGAGGGAGTATTTAAAAGTATTATGGATAGTAAATAGAAAGACAACGAAATGGAATTGAGAAAATTTTGTTGTCTTTAATTTTGATTGACAAAGAAAAATATAAAAGATATACTATTATTAGGAAAAAATATGTAAGAGGTGGAATAAATGAAAACTTTAACTTTTTTAGGTAGTGATTCCGGATTTGGAGATAAAAACAATTCTTCTTATGTTGAAGAAGAAAATAAATTAATTTTAATTGATTGCGGTTTTACTGTATTTAATGAAATTAAAAGAAAATTTGATTTTAATAAATTTGATAATATTGAAGTTGTTATCACACATCTACATAATGATCATGCTGGTTCTTTAAGTCAACTGATATTATATTTATATTTTATATATAATAAAAAAGTAACTGTTATAAGTAAATGTAATAACATAAAACAATATTTGGATATAACAGGGACACCACCAGAAGCTTACGAGTTAAAAGATGAGTTGGAAAATTTAAAATTTGTAAAAACGGAACATACAAAATATTTAGATGCTTATGGATTTGTTCTTAATGTAAAAAATAAAAAAATCGTATATACTGGTGATACTAATACTTTAGAACCTTTTTTACCATTTATAAGTATTGCGGATGAACTATATGTTGATGTTTCTAAATATGGTGGAGCTCATCTTAAAATTGATAATGTTATAGACTTGTTAAAAGAATTTAAATCTAATGGAACAGAAGTTGTTTTAATGCACATTGATGATAAGAAATATATAGAAAGTGAGATAAAAAATAAATTAGAAATGGCATAATTGTTAATTATTTTTTAGTTATAATTTGACATAAAACCATATAAGATGGTATAATAATATTATATTAAAAAGTAGAAAGGAGTTTTATACATGAAGTATATGGACTACATTTGTGACTCATGTGAATTTATTACAGTTGAGTTACTAGAAAGAATTGAAAAAGCTCGGGAAGGTTGTGAAAATTTAGGTATTGGCATATACTCTGATGAACTTGTTCAATTTCAAGTTAATAGGAGACCACTACGGCCATATAAGGAAAGAGCAAAGATTATGAGTTACATTAAGGGCGTCGATTTTGTTTTTGAAGTTACGGATGAAGATTCAATAGAAATTAAGAAAGAGGATTTTTATTATAATAATCCGAAAACAAAAAAATACAAGATTGGATATGCACCTGGAACTTATGACTTACTGCACCAAGGCCATATTGAACACTTGACAGAAGCATTTTCTCAGTGCGAGATTTTAGTAGTAGGCATTAATGATGATGAATTGGTTAAGTCATATAAAAACAAAATGCCATTAATGCCAGCTGAAATTAGAGCAAATATTGTATCTCGATTAAAGTTTGTAGATGCAACTTTTATTGCTGATACATTAGAAAGAAAAAAAGCCAATGAATGGATTAAAAAGAAGTATGGTTCTCCAATTGATGCTGTATTTATAGGATCAGACTGGGATGGACAAGATCTGCATAATGCAGAAAATTTGAATATTGTATTCACCTATCGAGACCCAGAAAGAGCTAAGACAATGAGTTCTAGCTTCTACAGAAAACAAATTTCTGAACAGCAGGAAAATATTTAAAAACTCCAAAATCGCATAACAAGTTATTTGCTATGCGATTTTTATATTGACTTTTATTATTTTTAAATATATACTAAAAAAGAGGAGGATATAATATGGCTGGATATGTTATACATTTGGCAGTAGCTCAAGAATACTTAAGAAAACATAGTAATATAAAAGAAAATTATGAAGAATTTATTGAAGGAGTAATTTATCCTGATAGTGTATCAGACAAGTCATTAACCCATTATGGAAGTAAAAGTAGTAAAGTAATACTAAAGGATTTTTTAAAAGAAAATAAATTAGATGATAGTTATAAAAGAGGATATTTTCTTCATTTAGTAACAGATTATTTGTTTTACAATAGATATCTGGACATATTTACAAAAGATATATATAATGATTATGATATACTAAATAAATTTCTTATAGAAAAATATAATGTAAAAATTCCAAGAAAAGTAGAAAATAGCATATTTTATAATGAAGGGAAAACAAAAATTTTAACAAAAGAATTAGCTGAAAAAGTTATAGATGAAATATCAGATTTGGATTTAGATGGAATTGAAAGAGAAATAAACGAAAATCCTGATGATGAAAAATGGTTAAAACTAAATGAAAAAATAAAATAAAAAAGCAAATAATTAGTATATAAAATGCAATTATTTGCTTTTTATTTTATAATAACCCAGCTGTAGGAATATAACTATCATCAGGAGGATAAACATACTCCTCTTGAGAAGGCTTATCAACAGATTTAATATCGGTAATCTTTATAATAGGCATATCGCCATGATAATCACCTTTGTAAATTTCTCCAGTAATTTGAACCCAAGTATTATCTTCAAAATTTTTAGCCTCATCATATTCACAAAGAAAGCCAACAATAACAGTTTGAGAATTTGAATTAACAATCATATCTCTAGCTAAAACAAATTGATTATCTTGTAAATCTAAAACTCTATAAACATATCCTGTAAAACAAATTTTTTTACCAACATAAGAATCTATATTTTCGTGAACAGTCTTTAAAATATTAGTATAATTTTTGGGCGATATTTGAAAAACACCATTTTTAGAAATACAACTATTAGATCTTGATGAATTATTTGCACCGCTAAAAACCCTATACATAACAAATCCTAATATAATAATCAAAAGTATTATAACACCAATAAAAAAATACTTGAAAATTTTACTTCCGATTTACTTTAACATTAAAAACAAACATATAAATCCTCTTTTCCAAAGATAGTATTAATAAAATGTATGTAGAAACAACAAAAATATGCTATAAAATACTTGATAAAAATAAATATTAGTGATATAGTAACAAAGTAAAAATATAAACTTAGGAGGAATGTACCATTATGAAAATATTCAAAACATACAGTGAAAAAGAAGTAAAAAGGGTAATGCCAATAGTAAACAAAATTAATAGCTTAGAACCTGAAATGGAAAAATTAACAGATCATGAATTAAGAGAAAAAACAGAATACTTTAAAAAAGAATTAGAAAATGGAAAAACATTAGATGATATATTACCAGAAGCTTTTGCAGTTGTTAGAGAAGCTTCTAAAAGAGCTTTAGGAATGAGACATTTTGATGTGCAATTAATAGGTGGAATTATATTACACCAAGGAAGAATTGCAGAGATGAAGACTGGTGAAGGAAAAACATTAGTTGCAACATTGCCAGTATACTTAAATGCACTAGAAGGAAAAGGTGTACATGTAATTACAGTAAATGATTATCTAGCAAAAAGAGATAGTGAATGGATGGGAAAATTATATAAATTCCTTGGACTTTCAGTAGGATTAGTAATTGCAGGAATGGATCCACAGGCAAAACAAAAAGCTTATGCTGCGGACATTACTTATGGTACAAACAATGAATTCGGTTTTGATTATTTAAGAGATAACATGGTAATCTACAAAAATCAATTAGTACAAAGAGGATTACACTATGCGATTGTCGATGAAATTGATAGTATTTTAATAGATGAAGCAAGAACACCTCTTATAATTTCAGGAAGAGCAAATGAATCTTCAGATTTATATAAGAAGGCAAATGATTTTGTAAGAAGATTAGAAGCTAAAGTTATAGTAGAAGAGGATGTAAAAGACTTTGAACAAGCAGAAGACAATGAAAAATATGATTACATTGTGGATTTAAAGGCAAAATCAGCATCATTAACTCAAAAAGGTATTAAAAAGGCAGAAGAATTCTTTGACTTAGAAAATTTCAATGATTTAGAAAACTCTACGTTAGTACATCACGTTAATCAAGCATTAAAAGCACATGGAGTAATGAAAAAAGACATAGATTATATTGTAAAAGATGGAGAAGTTTTAATTGTTGATGAATTTACAGGTCGTATTATGTATGGAAGAAGATACAACAATGGATTACATCAAGCAATAGAAGCAAAAGAAAAAGTAAAAATAGCAGATGAATCAAAAACATTAGCAACAATCACATTCCAAAACTACTTTAGAATGTATCAAAAATTATCAGGTATGACAGGTACAGCAATGACAGAAGAAGCAGAATTTGAAGAGATTTATAATCTAGATGTTATAGAAATACCAACCAATAAACCAATGATAAGAAAAGACCAAAATGATGTGATTTATAAAAATGAAGCTGCCAAATTTAGAGCAGTTGTTGAAGATGTAAAAAATAGTCATGAAAAAGGACAACCAGTTTTAATAGGTACAGTATCAATAGAAAAATCAGAAAAATTAAGTAAATTATTAAATGAAGCACATATACCACATGAAGTATTAAATGCTAAATCACATGAAAAAGAAGCTATGATAGTTGCACAAGCTGGTAAATTTGGAGCAGTTACAATAGCAACAAACATGGCTGGACGTGGTACTGATATTATGTTAGGTGGAAATAGTGAATATCTAGCAAAAGAAGAAATGAGAAAAAATAAGGTACCAGCGAAC
Organism: uncultured Clostridia bacterium; assembly: GCA_934154445.1. Lineage (GTDB taxonomy): Bacteria > Bacillota > Clostridia > TANB77 > CAG-508 > CAG-269. The sequence goes on along the minus strand of CAKPGC010000002.1, from coordinate 19,945 downwards.
TTAATAGAAGAATCAAACACATATTATGAAACAGACGACCAAGATATATTAAGAGCTAGAGAAGAATTTAATAAATTGGTTTCAAAATACGATGAACAAATAAAAGAAGAAAAACAAAAAGTTATAGATGCTGGAGGATTAAAAATAATTGGTACTGAAAGACATGAATCAAGAAGAATTGATAACCAATTAAGAGGACGTTCTGGACGTCAAGGTGATGTCGGAGAGTCAAGATTCTTTATTGGACTAGATGATGACTTAATGAAAATCTTTGGGGGAGATGCTATAACAAGAGTTTATAACACATTAGGTGCGGATGAGAATATGCCAATAGCTTCTAAAATAATTTCAAAAGCTGTTGAAAATGCACAAAAGAAAGTTGAAGGTAGAAACTTTAGCATACGTAAAAATGTATTAAAATACGATGATGTTATGAATACACAAAGAGGAACAATTTATGAACAAAGAAGAGAAGTACTTGATGGTAAAGACCTTCATGATAATATTCTTGGAATGATTAATGTAGCTGCCAATGTTGTGGTACAAAGCTTTACAGAAGTTGAAGGCGAAGTTTCTGTTAATATAGAAGCTCTTAATACAGAGATATTAAATGAATTCGGATTAGATATGTCTGAATTTATAAAAGAACATAAAAATGATCCAACTGCAATAACTGAAGAATTAATAAAAGAAGCTGAAGATAAATATAGAGATAAAGAAGAAGAAATAACTTCTGAAAAAATGAGAGAACTTGAAAGAATTGTAATGCTTAAAGTTGTTGACGAAAAATGGATGAACCATATTGATGATATGGATGAATTAAAAAACGGAATAGGACTTAGAGCTTATGGACAAAAAGACCCTGTTGTAGATTATAGAGAAGTTGGAACAAAAATGTTTGAAGACATGATATTAGATATAAAGATGGATGTTGTTAAAATTCTTATGAATATTAGAAAACAAAATGGAAATATGCAAAGACAGGAAACAGCCAAAATTACAGGGGCTGCTTTAGAGGCAATCAATAGTGTTGATGGTGGAAAGAAAATTAGCACACCTGAATATAGTCAAACTGTTGTAAATGAAGGACCAAAAGTTGGAAGAAACGATCCTTGTCCATGTGGTTCGGGAAAAAAATATAAACAATGTTGTGGTAAGTAGTTAAAAGCCTTGAAATAAAGGCTTTTTCTATATAAAAATTAGATAATTTTATTTAGATACGTTATTAAATACGTTTTTGGAAAGTATCTAAAACGTATCTAGAGAGAAAATCAAACAAGAAAAACATAGTATTTTCAATACTTTTAGAGACTTTGAACCATTGCCATAGTGATAGTGGTAAAAGTATGATATAATTAAATTAGGAGTTGATAGTATGAAAGTAAGGAACAATTATAATGAATGCTTAACGAATTTAGCTTGTTCTATAAGAAAATATTTTGAGTTAGACTATAAGCATAATACAATTGATTATGTAGATAAGATACTGAATGAAAATAAGCCAAAAAATGTTGTAACAATACTATGTGATGGAATGGGGTCAAATATAATGAATAGAATTTTATCCAAGGATTCTTTTCTTTTAAAACATAGGATAAAGTCAATAACTACTGTTTTTCCAGCAACAACTGTTGCAGCTACTACATCTATGATGACAGGATTAAACCCAGTTGAAACAGCTATGCTAGGTTGGGATATGTATTATAAAGATATTGATAAAACAATTACGACGTTTATGAATTCTGAAAAAGGTGATGAAGAATATACCCCATTACAAGAAGCAATTGAATATAAAAACAAGCACATGATTACTAAGTCTATAATGGAAGAAATTAATGAAAAAGGAAAAGATTCAGGATATATTTTATTTCCGTTTGGAAAAAATCCATATGTCGACATGGAAGACTTATACAATAAAATAGAAACATTATGTAATGAAGAAGGGAAAAAATATATTTATGCATATGATACAGAACCAGATCATACAATGCATGAACTTGGAACTGATGCACATGAAATAAATGAAATTGTTGAAAATATTAATTCTAAAGTAGAAGAATTAAGTAGAAAATTAAAAGATACAGTAATATTTGTTGTAGCTGATCATGGACATAAAAATGTAGAAAACATAATGGTTGAAGATTATCCTGATATAGTTGATTGTTTAGGAAAAAATACTTCGATTGAACCAAGAGCAGTAAATTTTTTCATAAAGGAAAATAAAAAACAAAAATTTGAAGTGTTATTTAATGAATATTTTAGTAATGATTTCGATTTATATACTAAAGAAGATGTGATAAATTCTAATCTGTTTGGTAAAGGTAAAGAAAATGAAATTTTTCGTGATATATTAGGAGATTATCTTGCAATAGCAAAAACAAACAAAACATTATTATATGGTGGCTCTGAAATATTAAAGTCTCAACATGCAGGGTACACCGACGATGAAATTTATGTACCTTTAATTGTAATAAATACAAATAATATATAAATAATTTTAGATACGTTTTTAGATACTTTCTGCTAGTGAAACGGAGTGTAAACGAGTGTAGTCAAGTGCAAAAAAGTGCAAATTTAAAGGATAAAATGCTCTAAAGTGGAACAGAATGGCACATAATAAAAAGCCATGCGGCAGTGGTAAGAAATATAAGAATTGTTGTGGAAGAAATCAGTAATAGCAAGGGATACAGAGATTTAGACAAATTGACATAAATGCAAAAATTAGGCATTTGTCGTCAATTTGTCGCCAAACAAAATAAAATTGTCGCCCGAAATCCTTGAAAATACTTATTTATCAATAAATATAGACTTGGCGACAAATCTAAAATATTAAAAAGTTTAATATTGACTGACATTGTAAATGATGCCAGTCTTTTTTCGTTCAATCATTATTTGCAGATTGGAGGTAAAAAATAAAATGGTAAATGTAAGAAAGAGAGGAAATGTTTATGAGTTCAATTTTGATGTTGCTAAAATTGAGGGGAAAAGAAAACAAATTACAAAATCAGGTTTTAAAACAAAAGCAGAAGTACTAAAACAAGGAACAATTTTATAGTTGCATAATATATTTTACCATAAATTGCATATAAAAGTTAACAAAAGTTTTGACATAAATAATCAAATATATTAAAATATAGTAAATATAAAAATATGGAGGTAAGATTATGGTTGATTCAAAATCATATATTGGTACTATGGTAGAAGTAAAGATGGATAGACCAATGGGAACCAAACACCCCAAGCATGGATTTATATATCCAGTAAATTATGGATATGTTCCAAATACAGTTAGTGGAGATGGAGCAGAGCTTGATTGCTATGTGTTAGGGGTATTTGACCCACTTGACACATATAAAGGTAAATGTATAGCAGTTATTCATAGAACAAATGATAATGATGATAAATTAGTTATAGTACCAGAAAATAAAGAATATTCAGAAGATGCAATTAAAGCGTTGACTGAATTTCAAGAAAGATATTTCGAAAGCATAATTATAAGATGATTAATACATTAGAGAATTATTAAATAAAATAAAAATATACTTAACAATGTCGCCAAACAAAAAATATTAATGAATAAAATAAGTACAATAAATACAAATAATATTGATATTTCAAAAACTGAAACACTAGTAAATACAAGTAATACAGATAATATTTATAGTATTATAAATATTACAAAAACTCGAACTTGCGGCAGTTGTAAGAAATATAAGAACTGCTGTGGTAAAAACCAGTAAAAATCTCTGTGCAAACAAATTATGAATATTATATATAAAATGTCAGTATTTCAATCAATACTGGCATTTTTGCTATAGACGTTTTATTTTTTTATATCAAAAACAATGTTAAAGAACGAGAAAAATTTAAATTTAAAAGTAGTTACAAAAAAATTTATATATGATATAATTAAAAAAATAGGAAAGTTGGTTATGTATGGAAGATGAAATAAAAGAAATAATTGATAGAGCTAATAATATGAAAAAAAATCAAAATACTGATGAATATGATATTGCAAAGTTTGTACATATTGAATTAGGAAGGATACTTGTATATGATAATACATATACTGCAAAATATGTAGATGATGAGAATATTTCTGAAAAAAGTAAAAAAAGACAGAGAACATTATTAACTAAAAGAACTGATGCGACTAAAGAAAAACAAATATGTAAAGGAATGACTGAAATATATTCTTCGATTTTAACAGCAGTTGGAATAGAGTCCAAAGTATATGGTGTGCAAAGCAAAGGTGATGTAAAGGGCAAAAGAAGAGATGATGGAAGCAAAATCATAATTGGAGAAGAATATAAATGCAATTTTGATGAAGATTTTTCAATAAAACATAGTGATGAAATAAAAAATGAAGATAATGCCAAACATTATTATACGGTAGTTAATATAGAAGGAAAAAGATATATTTCGGATTTTTTAATAGATAGTTCATTATTCAGAATTAAGGACGGAGAAGTTAGTCTGGATAATGAGGAAATACCTGGATTTTGTGGTGAGAGTGATTATGAGGATAGATCTAAAAATGACTTAAAACTTTCACATAAATATTTATATTCACTAATGGATAAAGTAAAAAATATGTCAGATGATGAAAAATTTAAATATATTTTTGATAAGATTAACAATATGGAAGAAAAAATGGGATTTGAAGAATCAAAAGATTTAGTTATAACTTATGCCAAAAATATATTTTCAAGTAATTTTGACTTTAGAAAAATTAAAAGAATGAATTTAATTAAAGAAACAGATAATGATGCAAGTGTTGTTTCAATATATGAATATAATGGAAAAGATTATCTTTTAAAAGGTGGATTACAGGATGTAATTGATTTAAAAAATGGAGAAGTAAGTTTAGAAGATATAAAAAATATTGTAAAAAATGGATTTAAGCCTAGAAAAATAGAAGATAATAGGATGTTTAATGAAAAAAATATACAAACTGAAGAAAATTATACAATAACGCCAAATCAAATAGGAAAAAAATCAGTTTATACGCATATAGGGATAAAAGATATGGCAAAAGAAATTGTTGATAGAAAAGTTTATGAGAGAACACATCAACAAGAAATTGAATAAAATTCACATAATTATAAATTTAATTATGGAGGAAGATATTAATGGAAGATAATTATAAAAAGGCATATAAAGAGATTATTGAAATTTTAAAATACGTTCCAAAGGAAAATGTAGATAAAATTCCAAAAGAAATGTTAGAAATGTTTGAAGATGAACAAGATAAAGAATATACTTTTAAAGTAGATACTACTAAAACATTTGAAGAACAGGAATTACTTGAAGAAACAAAAGCAATATTTTCAAATATTTTTAGAGATTATTGGGCAAACGATTATCAAAAGAAAAAAATAATTGAAAAAGAAAATACAGATAGAGTTAAATGGGAAAAAGAAAAATATATAAAATATAATCCAAAAGATTTATTTAAAAATGAACAGGAAGATTTTAATAATCAAAATATAAATGATAAAGTAGATGTTAATTTACCAGTTATAAAAAAAGAAAATTTACTTAAAAAATTGATAAATAAAATTTTAAAATTTCTAAAAAGGAATTAATATGAGGTCCCAAAAAATATTATGGATGCTGACTTAATAAAATCATACTTAAATTACTTATTAAAAAATAGAGTAAGTTAAATATAATTTTTGATATGTTTGTAGTGATAACATGATGAGTTATAATTTATGTTTATAAGATTAAAATATAGATTTTTAAAGAATATACTTGAATTCGATTTTTAGGTATGTTAGAATATAAAAAGAGGAGAACAAAAGAGGAGGATATTTATGAAAAACATTGGTAATAAAGGAATAACACTTATAGCATTAATTATAACAATAATCATATTATTAATTTTAGCAGGAATTACGATATCATCAATAAATGGGGAGAGTGGACTATTTTCTAAAGCTAAAATTGCAAGAGAAGAAACCAAAAGAAGCAATGCAAAAGAAAAATTAAATATAAAATTATTGGAATTCCAGACAAAGAAAATCAGTGAAGAAGGCAAAAATCTGGAAATAGATGATTTAGTTGATTGGATAGACCCAGACTCAAAATATTATGATTCTGAAATAATAAGTATAATGGATAATCCGGAAAATAAAAGCAAAATTGTAGAAATAGATAAGTTTTATTTTGAAATAACTGAAAAATTTGAAATTAATGATATAAAAGAAGGCTCAACAGAGACAACTTATGAAGTAATAAGCACAAATGAAAATATAATGAAAATAAAAGTAAAGATAAAAAACATAATGGGAATAAACAAAGTTATAACACCTGATGGAGAAGAGGTTACACCAGATAAAGAAAATAAAACAAAAATTGAAATAAACTATGAAGTGACAAATGGACAAGAATATATTTTTAAAGTACAAACATTGGTAGGAAATAAGGAATTTAAAGAATATAAACTTATTCCTAATATAGATTCGAAACCAATAATTGAAACTGGAAATATGAAAAGTTATCCAGTACTAACTAATTACGGAATAAAAGTTGATTGTAAAGTAAAAATCAGCTTCGAAGAAGATAAAAATAATTACTATAGTCTTGATGAAGGAAAAACTTGGAGAAAATATGAACAGGAAATTAGTATTGACAAACAAAGTACTGTTATCGCAAAAACAATAGTAGATGGTGAGATTACAAAAGAAACAAAAAAACAAATACAATTTAATTTAGCAGATGATGCTTTGCAATCACAGGCTTATGATAATAATACTAATACCTTTGTTACTGTAAATCATGGAGAAACAAAAATTATAAAAGTTGATGAAACAATGTGGGGAAAAAATGCAGCGATAACATTAAAAAGTGAAAATGCTGGCTCTGGATTTAAAAATCAAGTTGAATGCAAAGATGCTTCAGGAAATGTTTTAAGTAGCTTTAATGTTGCGTATTCTTATAATTGGGAAAATAAGGCATTTTATATACCAAAAAATACAAGAACATTAGAGTTTACTGCAAATAACTATGATTCAAGGTTTTACTTTGAAATTTATGAAGTAAGAGAATATAACACTCCAGTCATAAAGACGACATTTAATTATGCATTAATAAAAAATACTGGAATAGAAACACCTTGTACTAAAGTTGACGTGGAATATTTTGAAACAAGTGTAAAAAGATTGTATAAAATAAACGACGGTGAATGGAAAGAATATAAAGGAACAATAAGACTAAATATCGGTGAAACTATTTACTGTAAGGGAATAGATGAGAATAATGGAGAAACTATAATATCATCCTACTCTTCAACTTATAAAGACGATACATTGCAACCAAAGGCTTATGACAATGATAAGACATCTTATGAGGCTATAACACATGGAAATACAAGAGTTATTAGTGTCGATAGTTCAATGTGGGGAAAGAATGTACTGATAACTTTAGTAAGTGGAAATGCAGGTTCTGGATTTAAAAATAAAGTCGAATGTAAAGATGCATCTGGAAATGTTTTAAATAGCTTTAATGTTGCTTATTCTTATGAGTGGACAGATAAAGAGTTTAATATACCTGAAAATACATCTACTTTAGAATTTTATGCACATAGTTTTGACTCAAGATTTTATATGAATATTTATGAGATTTCTGTTCAACAATAGTTTTCGATAAAAACAATTCTATTATTAGAATTGTTTTTATTGAATTTTAAATTTAGTTATGTTAAAATGAAAAATGCAGAACAAAAGAGGAGGATGTTTATGAAAAACATTGGTAATAAAGGAATAACACTTATAGCATTAATTATAACAATAATCATATTATTAATTTTAGCAGGAATTACAATAATTGGATTAACAGGGAATAATGGACTGTTTGCACAAGCTAGAAAATCAAAAGAAGAAACGTTAAAAGCACAGGCATTAGAAGAACTAAAAATAAAAGTGATGGAAGTTCAGACCAAAAAGAATGGAGAGGCTACACTTTCTGATATTGTTGAAGAATTAGCTAATGATGAAAATTATGAATATATTGTTTCTTTAGAATCTGTTGCAAGTATAAATGGAAATATTCCGGATGTGTCAAATGCAGAAAAAATATATGTAACATATAAAGGATTTGAATTTGAAATTAATGCAGAATTAAATGTAAAATTAGTTGGGAAAAATGAAACAAATGGCGATGGAGATGATGACAATATACCTGTTGGAACTGAAACAAAATTTAGTTATACAGGAAGCTATCAAGAATTTGAAGTAAAAACAACAGGATATTATAAAATAGAGTGTATTGGTGCAAAAGGTGGAAAATCTCTTGTTAGAAGTGTACAAACAACTGACGGAGGATATGGTGGATACACTTCTGGTGTAATTAAACTTGAAAAAGGTGAAAAGATATATGTTTATGTTGGTGGACACGGAGCTGATGCAGAAGAGGGAAAAAATTCTCCTAACGGCTATAATGGAGGAGGACTTGGAACTTGGGATAACAGAGATACAGAAGCTGCAGGAGCTGGAGGAGGAGCCACTGATATAAGATTAGTTGAAGGAAACTGGAATGATTTTGAAAGTTTAAAATCAAGAATTATGGTCGCAGCTGGTGGTGGCGGATCTTCATGGAACACTCAAGGCGGAGCAGGAGGAGGACTTAAAGGCTTAACAAATAGAGCTAGAGCTGTTCCGGGAACTCAAACATCAGGATATAAGTTTGGAATTGGACAAAATGGATCTGGTGTTGGAAATTCTAATGGTGTTGCTGGAGCTGGAGGCGGATACTATGGAGGAACAACAAGTGACTATGCTGATGACTGTGAAGCAGGGGCTGGGGGTTCATCATTTGTCTCAGGTTATCCAGGTTGTGATGCAATAGCTGAAAATTCTACAGAAAACAATATAGTGCATACTGGACAGAGCATACATTATTCAAATAAAAAATTTGTTGATGCGGAAATTTTGGATGGTACAAATAGTAAAATTGAGAAAATGGAAAATGGATGTGCTAAAATTACCTTTTTAGGTGAAGAATACCAAGTAAAAGTTACAAAATTTACGTTTACAGGAAATTATCAAGAGTTTAATGTTGAAACAACAGGATATTATAAAATAGAATGCATAGGAGCTAGAGGTGGAAGTTCTATAGCATCAGGATCAAAAAGTAGTAATGGTGGATATGGTGGATACACTTCTGGTGTGATTAAACTAAAACAAGGTGAGAAGATATATGTTTATGTTGGCGGACATGGTGCTGATGCTAAAGTAGGCAAGGATTCTACAAATGGATATAATGGAGGAGGACTTGGAACTTGGGATCATAGTGATGATGAGTCTGCAGGCGCTGGTGGTGGTGCAACAGATATAAGATTAATTGCGGGAGAATGGAATGATTTTGAAAGCTTAAAGTCAAGAATTATGGTTGCAGCCGGTGGCGGAGGAGCATCATATCATACTGAAGGCGGAGCAGGAGGAGGACTTAAAGGTTTAACAAATAGAACTAGATCTGTTCCAGGAACTCAAACATCTGGATATAAATTTGGAGTAGGACAAGATGGGTATGGAACTGGAGATTCTGATGGTGTTGCTGGTTCCGGAGGTGGATATTATGGAGGAACAACAAGCGATTATGCAGATGTATCCGAAGCAGGAGCAGGTGGTTCATCATTTATCTCAGGTTATTCGGGTTGTGATGCAATAGCTGAAAATTCTACAGAAAATAACATAGTGCATACTGGACAAAGCATACATCATTCAAATAAAAGCTTTATTGATGGAGTAATTTTGGACGGAAAAAGTACACAGATAGAAAAAATGGAAAACGGATTTGCAAAAATTACATTTATGGGATATACATATTAACATAATTTAATTACACTTGAATATTTATAAATTTTATGTTATTATTGTTATATAAGATTTTTATAGAAACCATCTTATGAAAGGAGAAATAACTGCATGAAACGAGGCAACAAAAAGGGTGGCAGAATAATTGTGGTCTTATATCTTGTACCAAAAAATGAATATGGTGTAGATTTTGAAAAAGACTATACAATTATTAAAGAGATTGCTAATATGGCTGAGCAAAATAGTTTAAAATTGGTCTTTAGTGCGATTGATTGTGAGGGTCAAAGAACCATAAGACTATATTCGAAAAAACATTGTAAAAAATGTTTAAGAAAAAAGGTTGAAGCAATTGTGTTAAGGGAAGTTTAATAAACTTCCCTAATTATATTTAATATAGGGAGTTGATAAGATGTTAGAACTTGAAGAAACAATAAAATTGCTTAATGAATTAAATGAAAAACTAAAGAATTTGGGTGAATCTCTTTGAAATATCTAATTTAGAAACTAGATTAAATGAATTAGAGGAACAGACAGGAAAACAAGAATTTTGGGAAAACAATGACAATACTACAAAAGTTCTATCTGAAATTAAACTAATTAAAAACAAATATACTAAATACAAAGATATAGAAAAAGAAATAAAAAATTTATTAGAACTATCTGAATTGGTAAAATTAGAATATGATGAAGATTTGGCTAATGATATAATAAAAAGTACAAAGAAACAGCAAAAAAGTTTAGAAAAATTGGAACTAGAAACATTACTTGCCGGAAAATATGATTCGAATAACGCAATTGTAACAATTCATCCAGGTGCAGGAGGAACTGAGTCACAGGATTGGGCTGAAATGTTATATAGAATGTATACAAGATGGGCTACAAAAAATGAATATGAAGTAAAAGAGCTAGATTATCTTGAAGGAGAAGAAGCTGGTATAAAAAGTGTTACATTTGAAATTATAGGTAGAAATGCCTATGGATATATGAGAAGTGAGAAAGGAGTACATAGATTAGTAAGAATTTCTCCTTTTGATAGTGGAGGCAGAAGACACACTTCATTTGCTTCAGTAGAAGTACTACCAGAAATAACGGAAGACATCGAAATAAATATAAATCCGGATGATTTAAGAATAGACACATATAGGGCTTCAGGAGCTGGAGGACAACATATAAACAAAACATCATCAGCAGTAAGAATAACACATATTCCGACAAATATAGTAGTGGCTTGCCAATCAGAACGTTCTCAGATTCAAAATAGAGAAACAGCAATGAAAATGTTAAAGTCAAAATTATTTGATTTAAAAGAGCAGGAACATAAAGAAAAGATTGAAGATTTAAAAGGCGAACAGAGGGAAATTGCATGGGGAAGTCAAATCCGTTCTTATGTTTTTTGTCCATATACAATGGTCAAAGATCACAGAACTAACTATGAAGTTGGAAATGTTCAAGGGGTAATGGATGGGGATTTAGATGGATTTATGAAATCATTTTTAGAAAATCATTTTTAAAGTTTTTAGCATACAATATATAGAGTCATATTTTTAATAAAATAGGGCTCTATATATTTATTTTAAAGAGGTGGTCCTAATGGACACAATTGTTATGAAGTTTGGGGGAAGTTCTGTTGCAGATAATGAGAGATTAAAATTGGTTGCAAAAAAGATTATAGATCTTTATGACAAAAATAATAATATAATTGTTATTTTATCTGCACAAGGAAAAACAACTGATAAATTGATACAAGAAGCAATATCACTTTCAAACCATACTGAGGACAGAGAGATGGATATGTTACTTAGTTCTGGAGAACAAATATCAATTGCAAAATTAAGTATTCTTTTAAATAGTATGGGCTATAAAGCAATATCCCTAACAGGTTGGCAAGCGGGAATACTTACAGATAATACAAATAAAAATGCTGTTATAAAAAATATTGATACAACGAGAATTCTAAAAGAATTGGAAGAAAGAAAAATAGTTATAATAGCAGGTTTTCAAGGCTTTAATGAAAAATTGGATATAACAACATTGGGGAGAGGGGGCTCTGATACAAGTGCTATTGCAGTGGCTGCTGCAGTAAATGCAAAAGAATGTTATATTTTTTCTGATGTTGATGGTGTATATACGGCAGATCCAAATAAAATAAAAAAAGCAAAAAAATTACCAGCTATTTCCTATGAAGAAATGATGGAAATCTCAAGTGAAGGAGCCAAGGTTCTCCATAATAGATGTGCTGAAATAGGAGATAAATTTAAAATTCCAATCATTACTAAATCCACTTTTAATAATAAAGCAGGAACTATTATTACAGATATTATCGAGGAAAATACTATAAAAAGCATTGTAAAAAAAGATATTTCAAGAATTTCAATTGTTGGTAATGGAATAATTAGAAAAGTAGATTTTATAAAGAATTTACTCAAAATAATAGAAAATGAAAAAATAGAAATGTTAGAATTTAATGTTTCTGAGTCTAAGATTTCAATTGATTTTAAAAATGTAGTTAGTGATGAAATATTAAATAAATTTCATGAAATGCTAATTAAATAGATAAGGCGAGAATAATTATATTCTCGCCTTAAAAGTGATTTGCAAATTACAAAATAGATTCAAATGTTGTTGGAAATTTATCCGTTATACCAGATGATTCTATTCTAACACTAGTTTCAGAATCGCAAATTATAATTTGATCTTCTGGTAATCCAAGTCTTTCTAACAGATAATTTCTAAACGATATCTTTGTATCTGGATCTCCATGATTGATGGAAATTGAACTTACATTTGGAAACCATTGTATCAACTTTAATAATTTGTTCCTTGGCGCATGTGATGAATGCTCCGCTGTTTTTGCTGTCTGACAATGCTTTATAGTTTCTTTTCCATTGTATTTTAAAGTTCCACCATCAGGTGTGTTAAGAAGCTTATACATTGTCGAATCAGGGGAACAATATCCCAAAGCATGTATCAAAACATCATTACGCGAAATGAATTCTGATATATAACTTGTAACAGGGCCGTAAGAGCACATACCTCCTGGAGCCAAAATAATTTTGGGACGTGGATCGCTAATTATTTGTTTCCTATAAATGTTTCTGTTCTTGGAACGAGGTATTTGTATTGTTCCTTTAGGCATAAAGTTTTTCATAATTTTTTTAATGCCTAAATCTGAATACATATATCTTGCGTTATACTCTTGAGAAGCTTTTCCATCAACAACAATCATAGTATCTTCCGGAATAATGCCCTTGTCTTTCCACATTTTGAGGTCAAACAATACTTCTTGATGTCTACCCTGTGCGAATGTAGGATAAAGAACAGTCATTCCGTTTTTCAATGCTTCTGCTGTGTTTTTGGCTAAACATTTTTGGAACATTGGATGAGTAGAATCTACGTCTCCATAAGTTGATTCACAAACGATGTTGGAAATTCCCAAATCTCTTACCTGTTTAGGAGGCATTTCTACATTAAAGAAAGCATTACTATCTTTGTAGTCTCCTGTGTGAATAATTGTGATTTCTTTTTCACCTGGACAAGTAATTACAATTAAGGTTAAAACAGCACCAACAAGATGACCATTAGAAAAGAAAGTAATAGTAATATTCTTGTATGGTTTGATTATTTTCTTATAGGTACATCCTACAATCTGTTGTAATGTTTTTTCAACCTCGTCAATAGTTGCAATGGTTCTATCTAATTCCTTATCCACAATTGTTGCTGATTCATGTAATGGAATATCAATTAGATTTGCTGTAGAATAGCTTGTAAATATAGGACCCTTAAATCCTTGACGCACAAGAACTGGAAGTATTCCAGTGTGATCAAAATGATTATGGGTTATAATACCAAAAGATATTTTTTCAGTATTAAATGGATAAAAACCATTAAAGAAACCTATATTGTCTTCTCCTTGTTTTGCTCCTGCATCAACAAAGAACCGTACGTTTTCTCCATTTGGCCAATGAACAGAGTACAAATAACTTGAACCTGTTACTTTGTTATGCCGACAGTACCTGTTTGCGTAAAAATGGTCTGATTTACCAATCCGCATAAAATCACTCCTATTTAAATAATTTGGTTTCATGTAATTACTACATGAGTTGGTTAATAAGTTATGTCAATATTATACAACAAAATTATTCATAAATCAATGCATACAATAAAATTAATTATTATAAATTCTTTTGTTCTAAAAAAGACAACCTGTGAATATATATAAATATCAGAGAAAAACAAAGAAAGGATGATGCATAATGACAGTTGATGAAAGAAAAAGTATAAATACAGGTGTAATTCAAAACTTGATATTAGAGAATAGAGGAAAATTAAGTATTTCGGGGGTAAATGATGTACTTAGTTTTGATGATCAAGTTGTAATGGTAGAAACAGAACTTGGACTACTTACTGTTAAAGGAGAAAACATTAGAATTAATAAATTAAGTATTGATACTTCTGAAGTAATTATCGAAGGTAATATATCCTATTTAGCATATAGTGATAAAGAATTGGAAAAAAATAAAGGAAATTTAATTAGCAAAATTTTCAAATAAACAAAGGATTGAGGTTTTATGGTTACAAATCAAGCATATCTATTTTTGGTTTTTACAATAAATGGAATAATCATTGGGCTTTTATTTGATATATTCAGAATATTAAGAAGAAGTTTTAAGACTTATGATTATATAACTTATGTCGAAGACGTATTATTTTGGATTTTGACAGGTTTTATTTTACTATATTCAATATTTACCTTTAGTAATGGTGAAATACGATTTTACATGTTTTTAGGTGTATTTTTGGGTTGCTTAATATATATGTTAGTTTTCAGTAAGTACTTTATAAATATAAATGTGAAAATAATATTAATATTAAAAAAAATAATAGAAAAAATAATATCAATTTTGATTTTTCCAATAAAGATAATTTTAAAATTATTAAAGAAAATATTTTTTAAACCAATAAAATTTATTACTATTAATATAAAAAAATATAAATTAAATTGCCAAAAAAAGATAAAAAGTATTATAAAATTACAAAAGAATAAAGCTTAAATGTAAAAAAATACAATTTTTTCAAAAAATAAGAAGGATTTTTGAAAAAAAAGTAGAAATATATATTATACGTTAATTAGACTGGAGAGATACTTATGAAAAAGAAAAAATTATATAAAAGATTATTAATAATACTTGTTTTAATATATGCAATATTTACTTTGGTAAACCAACAAAAAGTATTAAATCAATATGGAAAAAACAGTAAAGAGCTTGCAAGCAAAATAGAAGAACAACAAACATATAATAATGAATTAGTTAGTAAAAAAGAGAATGTCGATTCAAAAGAATTTATTGAACAAATGGCACGTGAAAAGTTAGAAATGTATTATCCTAACGAAAAAGTTTATATTGATAAAGGTATTTAGTAAAAGCGTATAAAACGCTTTTTTATTTTTAAAAAGACTTCCTTTTTTTGGAAAAACATGATATAATATATTTGTATTTTATTTAATTCGAAAAAAAATCCCACCAAAAACAAAATAATAGTTGAAAAATTTAGAATAATATACGAAAATATAATTTATAATATTTTAGGAGGAATTATGGTAAATTTAGAAGAAAAAACATTAAGCGAATTGAAAGAATTAGCGAAGGAGAATAATATAAAAAATATTTCTAAATTAAAAAAAGAAAATTTGATAGAAGTACTATCACAAATTTTAAATATTACAGATAAAAAAAGTGATATAAAAAAAGAAGTGTCTCCTGAAAATAATGGAGATGAATTAACAGGATACAAACTTACAAATGAAGGAGACGAAATTGTTGAAGGAATATTAGATATACTACCAGATGGATATGGATTTTTAAGAGGTGAAAATTATTTATCAAGCCCAAAAGATGTGTATATATCTGTAATTCAAATAAAAAGATTTAGATTGGATACTGGTGATGTAATAAAAGGAATATCAAGATTTAAAGAAGGAGAAAAATTCCCATCACTTATATTTGTTGGAGAAGTTAATGGAGAATCACCAGAAAAGGCAGCTAGAAGAAAAAGATTTGACGAGTTAGTTCCTATATATCCTGATGAGAGAATCAAACTAGAAACTAAAAGTAATGAATATGCTATGAGAATGATTGATTTAATGTCTCCGATAGGAAAAGGACAAAGAGGAATGATAGTTGCACCTCCAAAAGTAGGTAAAACTACATTATTGAAAAAGATTGCGAATAGTATATCTGAAAATAATCCTGAAGAAAAACTAATAGTATTATTAATAGATGAAAGACCTGAAGAAGTTACGGATATGAAGCGTTCGATAAATGGCGAGGTAATATATTCAACATTTGATGAATTGCCAGAACACCATGTAAAGGTCGCTGAAATGGTACTTGAAAGAGCTAAAAGATTAGTTGAACAAGGACAAGATGTTGTTATACTTTTAGATAGTATAACAAGACTTGCAAGGGCGTACAATTTAACAATTCCATCTTCAGGAAGAACATTGTCTGGAGGTTTGGATCCTGCAGCATTACATAAACCAAAAAAATTCTTTGGAGCCGCTAGAAATATTGAACATGGCGGAAGCTTAACTATTTTAGCTACTGCATTAATCGATACTGGAAGTAGAATGGATGATGTAATATTTGAGGAATTCAAAGGTACAGGTAATATGGAAGTACATCTTGATAGAAAATTATCTGAAAAACGTATTTTCCCAGCAATTGATATTAATAAGTCTGGTACAAGAAGAGAAGACTTATTACTTACACCAAAAGAAAAAGAGACAGTTTTTGCGTTACGTAAGGCTATGAATAGTATGCCTGTAGCTGATGTAACAGAACAAGTTATTTCTATGATGGTTAAAACTAAAAATAATGAAGAATTTTTGGATGAGATAGATAATTATATTAAAAGATTCAAATAGAGTGAAAAATAAAAATCCTCTGGCTTAGCCGGAGGATTTTTATTTTATATATACCATAAATAATTGACATAATTAAAGAATTATGATAGACTTGAGATATGAAATTTTAAACAATATATTTCAATAGGAGGACTGACTATGAAAATTAAAATTCCAAAAACTAAACAAACACGGGACTTTGCATCAGCAAATTTAGTACCAAATAAGTTTTCTCCATATTTATTTGATATGAATTATATTTGCTCCAAAGTTAATTCTGGTATCCTTCATGGACGGGAAAGAGAGGTTAATCGAATTTATAATAGCTTATTAAAAAGTAGGAATGCTAATGTTGTCTTATTAGGTGGACATGGTGTCGGTAAAAGTGCAACTTTGCAGATAGCAATTGAGAATGTGCTGAAAAAGAAATGTCCAAAAGAATTGAAAAACTGTCATTTCCTATATTTGAACATTGAAGCAATAATTCAAGAATTGATGCATATTACTATGAGAAGAAAACTTGAAAATATAATTAAATTTATATCTTCATCTAACAATTTCATTGTAGTTATTGATCAGGTACATCTTGTACAAACAAATATTGTTTTGTCATATTATTTTACAGCTCTTGTAAGATAAGTCGATGTTAAGGTAATAGGAATGTCAACAGAAGAAGAATATTATTCATATTTTGAATTTGATTCTAAATTAAGATCTAATATTGACATAATTCCTATTCTCGAACCACAAAATAAAAAGATTTATCCAATGATTAAAGATGTTGTAAAAAAATTTGAGGAAATCTATAATGTTGAAATTACAGAAGATATAATTAATTATATAATCTCTGTATTGAGTGTTTTTAAGAATGAAATGTACAATCCTGGACTTGCGATGAATCTAATTGAAAAATCCATGATTGTAGCTAAAAGAAGAAAGGAAAAAGTGGTAAGTAGAAAGGCTGTTAATTATAATCTCAATCTTAATTATGAGTTTTATAGACAGATGCCTAAAGAAGACAAAGAAGTTACTGCTTATCATGAGGCTGGACATTTTATAGTTTTGAAATTATCTGAAAATATTAAGAATTGCAAAACAACTTCTATAACTATTGTTCCTGCTGAAAATTTCTTAGGACAAACAACACTTTGTTTTGAAGATGAAAAGCAAACTTCAATGGATTTAGATTATTTTATTGATTACATGGCTGTTGACTTAGCTGGAATTGTAGCAGAAAAAATTTACTATGGTTCAGATGACAAGTATACATCCGGAGGTTCTTCTGATTTAAAACATGTAACTGAAACGGCAAGAAATGTTATCGCTTCTTGTGGAATGGTAAAAGGTCGTGGTGAAAACATGTCATATCTTGGAAATCTTGATATTGAAAACTTTTTCATGCTCAGTGATGAAATTAAAAACGAGATAGACCTTTCAACTAAGGAGCTTATTAGAAGAGCAGAAGAAAGAGCCAGAAACATTCTTAATAATAATCGTGCACTTCTTGATAGAATTGCTAAAGAATTAATTAAGAATGATATTCTCGACGAAAGGGATTTGGACAGAATTTGTGCTGAAGTCCAGAGTGAAGAAGCTATGAAAGCAGATTGATTTTTGGAATGGGGGGAAAATTAAATTAATTTTCTCCCTTTTTATATTGTTGCAATATTAATTTTCATAATAATGTTCCTTTATATTTTCCTGAATTCGCTTTTTTTATGTATCTTTATAATATGTTGTATCAACTAAAACAAAATTTATACTTTTTGAAGAAATTTTATTAAAATAAATAGTCTTAGTTTTATAATCAAGATTAGGTTTTGGTTCAATAATGTAATATTTTGGAAAATATTGTCCAAAATATACATTTATATAAAAAATTTGTATATTTATAGACTTTTTACAGCTAATATAGTAGAATATTTTATGTATAGAAAGGATGATATTTATGAATAAAATGATAAGAAATTCAGGAATTATGCTTGTTGCTATAATTTTTTTTATATTATTATTTTTTATATTTAATAATAATATAGATAAAAATAGCAAAAAAACAGAAACAAATAAAATTGAAAGTGAAGAAAACTTAGATAGCCAAAAGGAATATTCAAAATTAATACAGGTAAATGGAAAATTATACTCAAATAGTGGGGAGGAAAGCACGGTTACTGGTAGATGTGGAAACATTGATGGAAAAATTAATTCTAATGTAAATATAGATGAAATACCAGTACAAGATAATCAATCAAATTTTGATGGTGAATATGAATATCAATATGGTGCAGAAAATACTATTGAAGTTAAGATTAATGGAAAATGGTTTGTTTATAGAGAAGTTTATTAAGCAAAATCTTGGAGCTAATGGAGGAAAATTATATGGAAAATGAAATTGTTTTTGTAACACATAATATTGGGAAAATAAAATCAGCTGAAAGATATTTTAAGAATTTAAAATTTACAACATTCAACTATGAGTTGGATGAACCAAGAAGTGATGATATAAAGGAGATAGCAACTGCCAAAGTAAAACAGGCATTTGAAATGGTAAAAAAACCATGTATTGCTTTAGATACTGATTTTAGAATTGAAGAATTAAATGGCTTTCCGAGAGCATTTGTTAATTTTTCATTGGATACAATAGGGATAAATGGAATTTTAAAATTAATGGAGAATAAGGTAAATAGAAAATGTGCATTTAATGAATGTTTGGCATATCATGATGGAAAAGAAATACATTATTTTTATGGAAAACATCCACGGAAATTTGTCAGATAAGATTCAAGGATTAAATCGAGAAGAGAAATGGTCAGATCTATGGTATATTTTTAAGCCAAATGGTTTTGATAAGACATTGGCAGAGATGGATTCTGAAGAAAGAGAAAACAGAAGAAATATAGATGGCTCTGTACAAGCAATGCAAGAATTTGCAAAATGGTATGAAAAACAGCTATAAAATATATTAATTGAATTTTATAAATTATTACATAAATAGGAAAATTATAAAAATGTAAAAAGAGGGTAATTTGAGAATTTATATATTTATATTGCACAAAATCAAAGCAATGCGACCAACTTGGAGCATTGAAAAGTGTAAAATTTTAAAATATATCTTGTATAATTTATAATAAAAGTGTTATACTATAGTCGAACGATTGAACGATATTTTGAACGATTGAACGATTTAAAATGGAGGTAAGTAGCATGAATGAGAATGAATCAATAG
>CAKPGC010000001.1 GCA_934154445.1 uncultured Clostridia bacterium | reverse complement strand
AAGAATCGTTATTTGCAATATAGGTGCTCAAAGTATTTATTTTAAATAATTTGTGACAAATGATTGACTAACCTACACAATTTATGCATTCTTATTTTTTATACCTCTTGATAAATTGGCAAAAATATTATATAATATTACATCAAGTAAAGGAGAAAAAGATGCCAGATAAATATAACAGTTTCAATCAAATAGTAAAAATATTATATAATGAGGAACTAAATGAAATAAATTCAAATATAGAAAAAGAATTCAAAAATAAAGAAACTATAAAAATAGAACCTAAAATTATATATGATAAATTTTCAAAAGAAATGAAGATTGAATTTAAAATTGGAAATAAAAGAATGTATAAATTAAAAAATTTAGTAGACTTTTATAAAGCAATGATAAATAAAGAAGTCTATAAATATGGAGATAAATTAGAATTTCTACATATACAAGAAATGTTTGATAAAGAAAGTCAGCAACTATTAAAATTTATAATGAAATATTCTGAAATAATTGCAATTACAAATTCAAATGCAAACTCTAACTATAAATATTATGGAAAAGCTTTGAATGAAAGTAGTATAATTATAGGTAATACAGCAATTGATGAACTCTTTGATGTGTTGAAAAACAAAAAAGTTATGATTGAAAGAGATAATGATAAGAGCATAGTAGAGTTTACAGAGCAAAATCCTAAAATTGATTTTAAGCTAGAAAAAATTTCTGAAGATGAATATAGAATTGTTGCAGATTTTGATATATATAAAATTGTTATTTTAAAAGGAAAAGAGTATAAATATGTTTTAACAGGAGATAAATTATATAGATGCGATAGTGAATTTGAAAATACAACATTGAAATTGTTAAAATTATTTAGGGAAAACTTTTTAACACAAGTTTCGCTTGGTAAAAATGAATTAAGTGAATTATTTTCAATAGTACTTCCTAGAGTGAAAGATGCTGTTAAAATAGATGAAAATATACAAGAAGAAATAAAAGAATATCAACCTGATAAACTCGGAGTAAAGGTGTTTTTAGATTTTGATAAAAAAGAATATATTATTGCTGATGTAAAGTTGTGTTATGGAGAAAGAGAATTTAATCCATTAAATGAGAAAGAAGAAAAGGAATTTAAATATCCAAGAAATGTTATAGAAGAAACTAAAGCAATGAATATCTTTAGAAAAACTGGATTTATGTTTGATGTAAAAAATTTAAGATTTATTTTACCTGATGAAGAAAAAATATATGAATTTTTGACAAATGATATAAATTACTATATGAAAAAGTTTGAGGTATTAGCAACAGAAAACTTTAAATCAAAAGAAATAGTAAGACCTAAAATAGGTTCATTAGGAGTAAGAATAGAAAACAATTTATTATCGGTAGATTTATCACAGTTGAATGTTGATTTAAATGAGCTTGAGGAAATAGTCAAAAAATATAAATTAAAAAAGAAATACTACAGATTAAAAGATGGAAGTTTTTTAGAATTACAAAATTCTAATGAAATTGATTTTATTGATAAATTAATATCCGGAACAGACACAACTTATAAAGAATTAGAAAGTGGAAGTATAAGATTACCTGTAAATAGAACTTTATATTTAAATCAATTATTAAAAAATATTAAGGGAACAGAGATTGTAAAAAATAAGGAATATAAGAATATTATAGACGAACTTGATAAAGATCTAATAGAAGAAGAACAAATACCAGAAAATTTAAAAACAATTTTAAGACCATACCAAAAAATAGGGTTTAAATGGTTGAAAACACTCGATAAATATAAATTTGGAGGAATATTGGCTGATGATATGGGACTTGGAAAGACACTTCAAATAATATCAATACTTTTAGATTATAAACAAAATACTGATGATAACAGAGCAAGTATTGTTATATCACCGAGTTCATTGGCATTAAATTGGAAAAATGAGATAGAAAAATTTGCACCAGACTTAAAAATTAAAGTGGTTAGTGGAACAATATCAGAAAGAAAAAAAATAATACAAGATATAGATCAATATGATTTAATTATAACTTCTTATGATTTGTTAAAAAGAGATATTGATATATATAAAGATAGAAATTATAATTTTAGATATATAATTGCTGATGAGGCACAATATTTAAAAAATAACAATACAAAGAATGCTAAAGCAATAAAAATGCTAAAATCAGATACAAGATTTGCTTTAACCGGAACTCCAATAGAAAATTCTTTGGCAGAATTATGGTCAATTTTTGATTTTATAATGCCAGGATATCTATTTCGGTTACAAAGAATTTAAGACAATGTATGAAACCGCAATTATAAAAGATGAAAATAAGGAAGCAATGGATAAGTTAAAAATGTTAATAGAGCCATTTATTTTAAGAAGAACAAAAAAAGAAGTATTAACAGAATTACCAGAAAAAACAATAACAATTTTAAATAATGAAATGGAAGAAGAACAAAAGAACATTTATCTATCATATTTGGTAAGAACAAAACAAGAGGTTCAAAATGTAATAAACACAGATGGATATGAGAAAAACCAAATTAAGATACTTGCAGCATTAACAAGATTAAGACAAATTTGTTGCCATCCAGGATTGTTTATAGAAAATTATTCCGGTGGAAGTAGCAAGCTAGAACAGTGCATGGAAATTATAGAAGATGGAGTTATGGCAGGACACAAAATATTATTGTTTTCTAGTTATACATCAATGTTTGAAATTATAGAAAAAGAATTGAATAAATCTAATATTAAATATTTTAAACTTACCGGAGCAACCAAAGTGGATGAAAGAATAGAACTAGTTGATGAGTTTAATCATAATCCGGAAATAGGAGTATTCTTAATTTCATTAAAAGCAGGAGGTACAGGACTAAATCTAATTGGAGCCGATATGGTTATACATTATGATCCATGGTGGAATATTTCTGCCGAAAATCAAGCAACAGATCGAGCTTATAGAATTGGACAAAAAAATAATGTTCAAGTTTATAAATTAATTACTAAGGATTCAATTGAAGAAAAAATTTATGAAATGCAACAAAGAAAGTCAGAACTTATGGATAATATGCTTAATACTCAAACTACATTTATTAATAAACTTTCAAAAGAAGATATTATGAATTTATTTAATTAAATTAATAAAATTGGCTTAGAACTGCCAATATTGAGAGGGGATTGTTATGGAAAATTGGATGGAAAAATACGAAAGAGGTAAAGATGAACAAATAGAAAGAAATTTGAATACAAAATTAGAAAAACTATTAAATTTATTAGACGAGGCTTATAATGATGAGGAAAGAGCTAGAGTTTTAGAAGAAATAATAAAAGTATATAGGAAGCTTGAATTCAACATTTTTGAATATGACAAAATAGACTATATTGATAAGGAAAAACAATTAGCAGAAATTAGATATAAAATAAAAAGACAGGAACATATTGAATCAATAGAAGCACAATCCTGGAATGATTACGAAAAAGAAGAAATGATGGAAAATGATGAAGAAAGGGAATAGAAAGTAATAGGAAATGAAGGATTATATTACAATTATAGGTGGAGGTTTAGCTGGTTGTGAAGCAGCGTATCAAATTGCTAAGGCTGGTATAAAAGTTAAATTATATGAGATGAAACCAACTAAATTTTCGGAAGCACATTCAAATGAAAATTTAGCAGAAATAGTTTGTAGCAATTCATTTAAATCTAATTTATTAACAAATGCTTGTGGATTGTTAAAAGAAGAATTAAGAAGACTAGACTCGTTGCTAATCAAAATAGCAGATGAAACACAGGTGCCTGCTGGCCAAGCTCTTGCTGTAGATAGAGAAAAGTTTTCAAAGAGAATCACAGAAGAAATAGAAAAAAATCCATTGATTGAAATTATACATAAAGAAGTAGAAAATGTGGATAGTGATAAAGAAATCGATAGTAAAAATGGAATTGTTATTATAGCTACCGGTCCGTTAACTTCTGAAAAGTTTGCTAAGGAAATTAGCAAAATCACAGGAGAAGATAAACTTTATTTTTATGATGCGGCTGCTCCAATAATTAATAAAAACAGTATAAACTTTGATATTGCATTTTATGGCAATAGATATGATCAAGAAAAGAAAAAAGATGAAAGCGTTGATGATTGGAAAAATAGACAAAAAGATCAAGAAGAAAGCTATATAAATCTCCCAATGAATAAAGAAGAATATGAAACTTTTTGGAAGGCTTTGATTGAAGCTGAAGTTGTGACATTGCATGATTTTGAAAAAAGAGAGATTTTTGAAGGCTGTATGCCAGTTGAAGTTATGGCAAAAAGAGGAATAGAAACATTGAGATTTGGACCATTAAAACCAGTCGGATTTGATGACTTGAGAACTGCAAGAAGACCTTATGCTATTGTACAATTAAGACAAGATAATTCGGAAGGTACAATTTATAATATGGTTGGATTTCAGACTAATTTAAAATTTGGTGAACAAAAAAGAGTATTTAGTATGATACCTGGACTAGAAAATGCTGAATTTGTTAAATATGGAGTTATGCATAGAAATACATATATTAATTCGACTAAATTATTAGACAAAACTTATAATTTAAAATCAAATACTAACATTTATTTTGCAGGACAAATAACAGGAGTAGAAGGATATGTTGAATCAATTTCCTCAGGAATGGTTGCTGCTTTAAATGCTATAAGTGATTTTAACAAGAATATTTATGGAAATGGAGTTAAAAAATATTTTTCAGAATATACTGTAATAGGAGCTTTGGCAAAATATATTTCAACCGAGAATGACAGATTTCAACCGATGAATGCGAATTTTGGCATTTTACCGGAACTTGATGGAAAGAAAATTAAAGATAAAAAAGAAAGATATATGAAAATGGCTGAAAGAAGTTTAGAAAACTTATAAAAATAAACTTGAAAAAATTGTAAAAATATGTTATAATACAAAAAGAGTGAAGTGAGAATTGTAAAGGGAGGAAAATTATGAAAAATTTTAATGAAATATATTCAAACATTAAAAAAGGAAATTTAGATACAATTTTAAAAGATTTACAAACAAAAATTGACGAAAGATCTGCATCAAAAGAAGAATTTAAAAAAATGGAGATGTATACTAATATAAAAAACAATGTTTCAAAGATAGATAATATACTTGAATTTAAAGCAAAACTTGAAAAAGAAAAAACAAATATCGATGCTGAAATCGCAAAAATAAAAAGTATACCAAAGCTTGAAGATAGAATTAATGAATTAAATATACAAATGCAAGCTCTTCAAACTGAAAAACAAACAATACTAGAAACATTGAGTAAAAAAGATTTAAAAGATGAAGAAAGAGCAGAATTAGAAGCAAGAGTTGGAAAAATAGATTTAGAATTAGCAAAAAACAACAATGAATTTTCTATTAATCAAAAGAAAATGGCTTCTGCAGAATCTAGTAAAGAACATTCTATTGAAGATATTTCTGAATTAGAAAATAGAAAAATAGAAATAAGCTCTCAAATCAGCAAATGTAACATGATTGTAAATAATTTGATTCAAGGAAAAAGTTGGGATTATGTTGAGATGAAACTTGACAATTGGAAAGATAGAAGATTCACATCAAAAGAACCTATATCTCAAAAAGCTGAACCAATAAAAGGAGAAGCAAAAGTTAATGAGCCTGAAACTGTAAAAAATAGTGAAGTGAAAGATCAAGATAAAGAAGAAAAAGAAGAAAAAGTAGAAGATGGAGCAATATTTGAAGATCATGATGTTGAGGAAATTCAATTAGATACTATTTTTGAAGATAAACATCCAAGATTAGCTAAGGTAAAAGAATTCTTTAAAAAGATGGCAAAAAAAGTTAAACATAGTATTATAAATTCAATGAGAAAAAAAGAAGAATTAGAAGAAATTGAAGTTGTTGAAGAAACAAAAGAAGATAAAAATGAAGAGAAAATTAATGAAGAATCAACAGTTGTAGAAAGCCCTATTAAAGAAAATAAAGACGTTGAGGACAAGAAAGAAGAAAAACCTAATAATGATTTTAAAGCATATATAAGAGAAGTTGCTGAAAAAGGTTTAAAACAAATGGAACAAGAAAAAAATGAAAAAGCAAAACAAGATGCTAAAGAAAAATTTAAGGAAAACAAAGAAATAGCATATAAAAGAGAAACAGAAAAATTCGGAAAAGATTATGCTGATAGATCTTATGATGGTGATGAAAGATAACAATACAAAGAACTTGGAAGAAATTCCAAGTTCTTTTGATGTATAAATATTAAAAAATAACAGTTGCTATATTGTGTAAAATTATTAAAAATATGGTTAAATTTGAAAAAATTAAAAAAATGTGTTATAATAAAAATAGTTTGAAGTTAGGAGGGTTCTTATGAACGAAGATAGAATAAGATTACTAAACGCAATAGAAGCTTTAGAAAATAAAGGAAATAAACTAACAAAAGAGGAACTAAAAGAATTACAACAACTTAGAGCATTAAGAGATTCAGGAAAAGACATTAGGGAAATAGCAATTCAATCTATAAAAGTAGAAAAATATAAACAAAAATTGCAAGAAGAATTAAAGAATATAGATAGTAAACTACAAGAAATGCAATTAGAACTATCAAAAAACAAATCTGATGAGGATAACTTGATGAAAAAAACTATAGAGAATTTAAAAAATTCAAAGTTTAATATCAGTTCTAAAATTAGTAAGTGCAATATAGTTATTTCAAATTTAGAATATGGAAAAGATTGGAATGAGATTGATTTAGCAATAGAGAGGTATGAAGGAAAATTTAAATTACCCATAAAAATAGAGAAGGAAGAAAAAAGAAAAGAAGAAAAAATAAATTTGGATAAACTTTATAAGGAATCTCAAAATGAAAATGTAGAATATAT
This sequence comes from uncultured Clostridia bacterium, assembly GCA_934154445.1. Classification (GTDB taxonomy): domain Bacteria; phylum Bacillota; class Clostridia; order TANB77; family CAG-508; genus CAG-269. The sequence goes on along the minus strand of CAKPGC010000001.1, from coordinate 222,093 downwards.
AGAACTTGAAGAGCAACCTAAAGAAAGAAGACATTTTAGTATATCTAAATGGCTAAAAAATAAATTTGAAAATATCAGAAAAAAGAAAAGACACAATAAAAGACTAGAAGAAATAGAAGAATTAGTAGTTGAAGAAATAAAAGAAGAACCAAAAGAAGAAGTAAAAGCCGACCAAAAAGAAAATCCAAATGTAAAATTCAAAAATTATATAAGATGGGTTGCAAGTGAAGGATATGAACAGGCTGATAAAAAAGTTGCCCAAATAAAATTACAAGAAAGAAAAGAAGAAGCAAGAAAAAGAGAAGCTGAAAAATACAAAGGAAAGTATGAAGAAATGAGATAATTAGTTTGAAAAACTTGGAAAAATTCCAAGTTTTTCTTGACTTATAGATATAAAGATGATAAAATATTAAATGTTATTGTAAATTGCATGAATTATGCAGTTCCGTAATAGAATATTTAATTTATAGGAGGTGAAATTTAAGTGCCAACAATTAATCAATTAGTAAGAAAAGGAAGACAAACTGGAGTAACAAAATCAACAGCACCAGCTCTTCAACATGGATGGAACTCAAAAAACAAAAAATTAACAAATAATAGAGCTCCACAAAAAAGAGGTGTATGTACAGTTGTTAAAACAGTTACACCTAAAAAACCAAACTCTGCTTTAAGAAAAGTTGCCAGAGTAAGACTTTCAAATGGTTATGAAGTTACATCTTATATCCCAGGTATAGGACATAACTTACAAGAACACAGTGTTGTATTAATAAGAGGTGGTAGGGTAAAAGACCTTCCAGGTGTTAGATACCATATCATCAGAGGAACATTAGATACAGCAGGTGTTAAAGATAGAATGCAAGCTCGTTCTAAGTATGGAGCTAAACGTCCAAAGAAATAAAATGGACCGATTAGCAATATGAAAATTTAAAAATTAGTGCTTGTAATACTTACTAAATTTTTCTAAATGTTTTGTTTAGAATGAACTTGTTTATAAATTTATAAACGTAAAAAGGTACTTAAATTTAGAAATAGATTATAATGCACTATACGGATAGGATAAACCTATCAGAGTACCGAAGATATTTAATAATATCTAATAAAATTTAAGGAGGGAAGAATAGTGCCAAGAAGAGGAATTATAGCAAAAAGAGATGTTTTACCAGATCCAATATACAATAGTAAAGTTGTTACAAAATTAGTAAACAATATAATGTTAGATGGTAAAAAATCAGTTGCTCAAAAAATAGTATATGATGCATTTGATATCATAAAAGAAAAAGAAGGAAAAAATCCTTTAGAAGTTTTTGAAGCAGCTTTAGAAAATGTAATGCCAGTTCTAGAAGTTAAAGCTAGAAGAGTTGGTGGAGCTACATATCAAGTTCCATTAGAAATTAGACCAGAAAGAAGACAAACTTTAGGTTTAAGATGGTTAGTTTCTTATGCAAGAAACAGACATGAAAAAACAATGGCTGAAAAATTAGCTGGTGAAATAATGGATGCCGTAGCTGGAAACGGTGGAGCATTTAAGAAGAAAGAAGACACACATAGAATGGCTGAAGCTAATAAGGCTTTTGCTCATTATAAATGGTAAAATTTTTGTTGAAAACATCTGCACATTTGTAATATTAATTTCAAACTTTGCGTACCTGCGTACGGCTACGGCTTGTGATTAATCTTAAAAATGAACAACTTTTAACAAGAATTTAAAAGTATTAATGAAAAAAGAAAAATCGAGAGGGGGAAATATAGATGGCAGGAAGAGCATACCCATTAGAGAGAACAAGAAATATAGGAATAATGGCTCACATTGATGCTGGTAAAACAACAACAACAGAGAGAATATTATTCTATACAGGTAAAACTCATAAAATAGGTGAAGTTCATGAAGGTGCTGCAACAATGGACTGGATGGCACAAGAACAAGAAAGAGGTATAACAATTACATCTGCTTGTACAACATGTTTCTGGAAAAATAATAGAATTAATATTATTGATACTCCAGGTCACGTTGACTTTACAGTAGAAGTTCAAAGATCTTTAAAAGTTCTTGATGGTGCTGTAACAGTTTTAGCAGCAAAAGGTGGAGTTCAACCACAAACAGAAACAGTTTGGAGACAAGCTGATAAATACAATGTACCAAGAATGGTATATGTAAACAAAATGGATATTACTGGAGCTAACTTTATGCTTTGCGTTGAACAATTAAAAAATAGATTAAAAGCAAATGCAGTTCCAATTCAATTACCAATAGGTGCTGAAGATAACTTCAAAGGTATTGTTGATTTAATTAAAATGAGAGCATTCATCCATAAAGATGATTTAGGACAAGTAATTGAAGAAACAGATATACCTGAAGATATGCAAGCACAAGCAGAAGAATTCAGAGCTACTATGATAGAAGCAGTTGCTGATCAAGACGAAGAATTAATGATGAAATATTTAGAAGGTGAAGAACTAACAGAAGAAGAAATCAAAAAAGGTTTAAGAGCTGGTACAATAGCAAACAAAATAGTTCCAGTTACATGTGGTTCTTCATACAAAAACAAAGGTGTACAAGAATTATTAAATGCAATTGTTGATTATATGCCATCACCATTAGATATACCACATATTAAAGGTGAAACATTAGACGGAGAAGAAACAGAAGCTAAAACTTCAGATGATGCTCCATTCGCAGCATTAGCATTTAAAATTGCTACTGATCCATTTGTTGGAAAATTATGTTTCTTCAGAGTTTATTCTGGAACACTTGAATCTGGATCAACAGTTCTAAATTCAAGCAAAGACAAAAAAGAAAGAATAGGAAGAATTCTTCAAATGCATGCAAATCACAGAGAGGATATTGAAAAAGTATATTCTGGTGATATTGCTGCAGCTGTAGGTTTAAAAGATGTAACAACTGGAAATACTTTATGTGATCCAGATCATCCAATAATCCTAGAATCAATGGAATTCCCTGAACCAGTTATCGATATAGCTATTGAGCCAAAAGATAAAGCAGCTCAAGAAAAAATGGGAATCGCTTTAGCAAAATTAGCTGAAGAAGATCCAACATTCAAAGCTTATACAAACCAAGAAACTGGTCAAACAATCATCGCTGGTATGGGTGAATTACACTTAGATATTATCGTAGATAGATTAAAAAGAGAATTCAAAGTTGAATGTAATGTAGGTAAACCACAAGTTGCTTACAAAGAAACAATTAGAAATAAAGTAAAAGTTCAAGGTAAATTTATTCGTCAATCTGGTGGTAAAGGACAATACGGTGACGTTTGGTTTGAAATGGAACCACTAGAACCAGGTAAAGGAATAGAATTTGAAAGCAAAATCGTTGGAGGAGCTGTTCCAAAAGAATATATTAAACCAATTGAACAAGGTATGAGAGAAGCTGCTGAAAGTGGTATCTTAGCTGGTTACCCAGTTATAGATTTCAAGGTTTCATTAGTTGATGGTTCATATCACGAAGTTGACTCTTCAGAAATGGCCTTCAAAATAGCTGCTTCTATGGCATTCAAAGAAGGATGTAAACAAGCTAAGTCAGTTATCTTAGAGCCAATTATGAAAGTTGAAATAACAGTTCCAGAAGAATACATGGGAGATGTTATTGGAGATGTTAACTCTAGAAGAGGTAGAATGGAAGGTATGGATGCAAATGATGGAATGCAAGAAATACATGCATTTATTCCATTATCAGAAATGTTTGGTTATGCAACAGACTTACGTTCAAAAACTCAAGGTAGAGGATCATACTCTATGGAACCTTCTCACTATGAAGAAGTTCCAAAATCAGTACTTGAAACTATTGTTGCTTCAAGAAAAAAAGCTGAATAAAATTAATATAAAATAGTGCTTGCATTTTTATTAAATATGTTGTAAAATGCAAGTGCAATAAATAATTTATGTTATTAAATTTAAAAAAATAAAAGTAGCCACGTTCAAAAAGAACGGCTAACTAAAAGGGAGGATTTTAAAAATGGCAAAAGCAAAATTTGAAAGAAACAAACCACACGTTAACATTGGTACAATCGGACATGTTGACCACGGTAAAACAACAACAACAGCAGCTATTACAAAATATTTATCATTATTAGGAAAAGCTAAATTTGAAGCTTACGATCAAATCGACGGAGCTCCAGAAGAAAAAGCAAGAGGAATCACAATCAATACAGCACACGTTGAATATGAAACAGATAATAGACACTATGCACACGTTGACTGCCCAGGACACGCTGACTACGTTAAAAACATGATCACAGGTGCAGCACAAATGGATGGAGCTATATTAGTTGTTTCTGCAGCTGATGGACCAATGCCTCAAACAAGAGAGCACATCTTACTTGCTAGACAAGTTGGTGTTAAATACATCGTTGTTTACTTAAATAAATGTGATATGGTTGATGACCCAGAATTATTAGAATTAGTTGAAATGGAAGTTAGAGACTTATTATCAGAATATGGTTTCCCAGGAGATGATATTCCAGTAATAAAAGGTTCTTCATTAGCAGTTCTTGAAAGTACATCTACAGATCCTAATGATCCTGTATATGCACCAATGAAAGAATTAATGGATGCAGTTGATAGCTACATCCCAACACCAGAAAGACCAATTGACCAACCATTCTTAATGCCAGTTGAAGACGTATTCACAATCACAGGTCGTGGTACAGTTGCTACAGGTAGAGTAGAAAGAGGAGAAGTTAAACTTCAAGACGAAGTTGAAATCATAGGTCTAACAACAGAAAGAAGAAAAACTGTTGTAACAGGTGTTGAAATGTTCAGAAAATTATTAGACCAAGCAGAAGCTGGTGATAACATCGGTGTTCTATTAAGAGGTATTGATAGAAAAGACATCGAAAGAGGTCAAGTTCTATGTAAACCAGGAACAATTCATCCACATACAAAATTTACTTCTGAAGTTTATGTATTAACTAAAGAAGAAGGTGGAAGACATACACCATTCTTTAATGGATACAGACCACAATTCTACTTCAGAACAACAGACGTTACAGGTGTTATTGAATTAGCAGCTGGAACAGAAATGGTTATGCCAGGAGATAATGTTTCAATGACAATCGAATTAATTACACCAATCGCTATTGAAAAAGGACTAAGATTCGCTATCCGTGAAGGTGGTAGAACAGTTGGTTCAGGTGTAGTTGCTGATATCATCGAATAATTATAAAAATAATAAATAAAAAGGTGCAAGAAATTGCATCTTTTTTTGTTAATAGGGATACTGTGTTTAAATAATATTTTATTAATACATTTTTTTTTTACAGATAATTTTAGCAATTGCTATTTAAAAAAATTAATAAAAAAATAAAACTTAAATTTAAATAAATACTTGCATTTTTATAAAAACAATAATAAAATATGTATATTAAAAATAGAATATAAAAGAGTTTAAGTTTGTAAATTTAAAATACAAAATCGAATTATTAACAAGGTTAGGTGAAAGGAATTACAATTATGAAGATAATATTAGATGCAATGGGTGGAGACAACGGACCAGATGCCAATATAAAAGGAGCAGTAAATGCAATAAATAAAATAAAGGCAGAAGTTATATTAGTTGGAAAAGAAGATATAATAAGAAGTAAAATAAAAGAATTCTATGGAAAAGAGATAGAAGAGATTTCTGATAGATTAAAAATACATAATGCAACAGAAACAATTGAAATGGAAGATCAGCCAACAGTTGCAATAAAACATAAAAAAGATTCATCAATGGTTGTTGGATTTAATATGCTAAAACAAGATGAAGGTGATGTATTTATATCAGCAGGAAATTCAGGTGCGTTACTTGCTGGGGCAACTTTATTAGTAGGAAGAATAAAAGGAATAGATAGACCAGCTTTAGCAGGAATATTGCCAGCATATAAAAGTCAATTATTATTAATGGATTGCGGTTCAAATACAAATTGCAAACCAATAAATTTATTGCAATTTGCACAGATGTCAACAATATATTTGAGAAATACATTTGGAATTGAAAAACCTGCAGTAGGACTTCTAAATATAGGAACAGAAGAAACAAAAGGAAATGAACTTGTAAGAGAAAGTTACAATTTGCTAAAGGAAAAATCAGAAGAATTGGGAATAAACTTTATTGGAAATGTTGAAGGAAGAGATGCTTTTTCAGGCAAAATTGATGCCATAATAACAGACGGTTTTACAGGAAATGTATTCTTAAAGACTACAGAAGGGTTAGGAAAATTCGTTAAAAAATCTTTAAAAGAAAGTTTAATGAAAAATATATTTTCAAAAATTGCTGCTGTTCCTGCACTTCCAGGAATTAATAGATTTTCTGATGTAATGGATTATAAAAGATATGGTGGAGCTTTATTCTTAGGTGTAAAAAAACCAGTTGTTAAAGCACATGGAAGTAGTGATGAAAAATTATTTGAGTATACAATTATACAGGCAGAGAAATTTGTTCAAAACAGAGCTGTAGAAAAGATGATAGAGGCATTTGACAAATAATTTAATTATTAATAAACTGAACATATAGTATAAAATAAAAATAATTATTAAATATACTTGACAAATATAATAACATATAATATAAAAGTATTATAAAAATTAGATAATACATACAAGATAAAAACTTGAGAGGAGGTGAACTCGAAAAATGAGTTCAGAAGAAATTTTAGAAAAGGTAAAAGCTATAATTGTTGAACAATTAGGTGTGACAGATACAGCTGTAACAATGGAAGCATCTTTTATAGATGATTTAGGAGCTGATTCTTTAGATATAGTTGAATTAGTAATGGCTATAGAAGAAGAATTTGATATAGAAATTCCAGACAGTGATGCAGAAAAAGTTGTAACAGTAGGAGATGTAGTTGACTATATTAAAGAAAATGTTTAATAAAAAAAGGATTAAGAAATAGTTTTCTTAATCCTTTTTTATAAAATAGTACTAAAAATATAACAATAATTTCTTAAGATTTCAACTAAATAATCATCCCAAGATTTGTGTTTTATTTTGGAACTATTATATATACTATAATTAATATTTAGATAATCTTGAACCAGAACATTAATATTGCCAAGTTTAGAATTAGCTGATACTGGAGATTCTAAATACAAAGGAAAATCAATAGTAATTGTTATAGAATTTATTAAATCTTTTCGAATCGGGATAGTTAAGTTTTCAATATTTTCAATTCTTAAATCAATGTTTTGCGTTGTAGCTTTATTTACTACAATCTTATTTAGATTATCCTTTTTCCAGTTTTCAAAGTCAGTATCAATTAGTTTTTTAATATCTACAGGTTGAAAATTATCAAAAATGTAATTAATTAATTTAATACTATCTTGAGTTCTGAACTTTTTAGTATCTGCTCCTAGAACTACACAAATAATGTCCATGTTTCCTCTTTTACAAGCAGTAACTAAACATCTATTAGCACCATTAGTAAAACCTGTTTTTATTCCATATATACCATTAAAATTTCCTAGTAATTCATTTGTATTAGATAATTGTTTAGGATATCCATTTATAGTCACAGTATAACTTTTGGTTCCAACAATCTGCGCAAATATTTTATTATTTAATGCATAATTAGATAAAATGGCAAGTTCATAAGCTGTTGTATAATGCTCATCTGAATCTAAACCATGAGGGGTTTCAAAATGAGTATTTGTAAGTCCAAGATTAACAGATTTTTGATTCATTAATTCAGTAAAATTTTCTACATTTCCAGATGTGTGTTCTGCAAGTGCAACAGCTGCATCATTTCCCGAACGAAGCATTAGCCCGTATAACAGATCTCTAATAGTAATTTTATCTCCGGTTTTTAATCCTAATCTTGATCCACCTGTTCCGGCGGCTTTTTTTGATATTTCTATTGTTTCATCTAAATTACAATTTTCTATAATTATTATTGCAGTCATTATTTTCGTGGTTGAAGCCATTTTCCTTCTAGTATTTTCATTTTTTCCGTACAAAATTGTATTGGTATTTCTATCTATTACTACTGAAGAACGTGAATTGATTTCTGGAATTTTAATTTCTTTTATGGATTTATTATATGATGATATTTCTGCATTTACATCTACAATTTCATCATCTATATCATCACAAAAAGAAAAGTTTGATATTCCAAAGGAAAGTATAAAAAATAAGACTAATATTTTATAAACAAATTTTTTCATGATACACCTCTTAATTCATTCTATAAAATATATGAATTTTATTAAGAAAATATTAATACTATTAAAATGCATAGGGAAATCAATTAAATCCAAGTTATTTTACATAAAACCTTGATTTTATAACAAAAATGTAATATAATTGTAATATAGGCGAAAAAAAATATCCTATTGGATAAAATGAGCTTCCGTAGGCAATTATTACCCGGAAAAAATACTCGATAAAAAATGGCTTAAAAACCTATTGACTTCAATGAATTAATGAAATAAAATATAAGTAATCTTATAAAAAAGTAAGGAGAAGATTTATGATGAATAAGAAAAAAATAACACTAGTGTTAGCAAGTATCATGTTTGCTATCATATTTATGGTGATTCCAAATAAGGCAAGTGCTGCAACAACAATTACGACACCACTATATTTTGGAATACAAGAATTTAGAACTGGAACAACACCTGAAAATATGGCTTATGCAATAAATAACCCTTATGATAATGGAGCAACAACAGAGTCAATTGTTGGTGCTAAATTATGGCAAATTGTAAAATACAATAGCAAAACAGATTCAAACTATACATCAGGAAATTACTATTGTGTAAGAGCTGGGGTAGGTTTTGCTGATGTAGGTGATATTGCTGAATATAATATTTCTTATGATTTTAAAACTGAAAAAAGTGCAATAGCTGCTTCAGGAAATGCAGTATTACAAAGTATTGTTAATAATGGATATTATAATAATTTATTAGCTTTAGTAGATTTGATGTATTTGAATGGAGTTTCTACAGATGCAGAAAGAACAGCTTTATTGGAAGCTGCACAAATACATGATGAAGACTATACAGCTCATATAACAAATAGTGATATTGAAGCTGTACAACAAGCAGCAGTTTGGTATTTCTCAAATCATGATGATGAATTATTTGAAAAAGTATATAATAATTTAGGAAATGATAAAACATCTTGGCTATTTTATAGAACATTAGAAATGTCTCAAGCTGGTGAAGGATATAAAAGTTTAAGTGATTATAATATGTCATTTAATGATAACGGCGAAAAAATCGGAGATGGAAAACAAAGACAAGAACAAGCAGTGTTATTATATAATTATTTAATTAATAAAGCTAACGAAAATAGTGTAGCATATCAAAATGGTACAGCAAATTCAAGAACAAAAATAACATTATATGCAAATGCAACAGAGCAAAATGTTCAACCAATTATATTAATTGAAAAATTACCAGAAGAAGTAAAAGAATTTGACTTATCATTAAGAAAATATGTAACAAAAATAAATGGAAAATCTTTAACTGGGGCAGAATCAAGAGTACCAAGTATAGATGAAAGTACATTAAAAACAGGAACAGAAGCAACATATAAACATAGAAAAGACCCTGTTGTTATAGAAACGGGAGATGTAGTTACATATAATTTAACAGTTTATAATGAAGGTGACAAACTAGGTAGAGCAACAAAAATTGTAGACCAATTATCTGATGGACTTGAATTTAGTAAAATAAATACAAATGGATTTACTGTAAATTATGATGAAGCAAATAATAAACTAACAATTACAAGAGATGCTAATAACACAACAAATATTGAAGCTTATAAAGAAAACAATTTGAAATCAGAAACAATAGAAATTGAATGTGTGGTTACAGCAAAACCAGACACAAAAAATCAAAAAATATTAACAAATGTGGCTTGGATAGCAGAAGAATTTGATGCAGAAGATAATGTTACAATAACAAATCAGACAGATGCTGATAGAGATTCACAACCATCAGTAACACCAAATGTAAATAAAGATAATATGTCAGACTATACTGGAAATTCAAATAATAAAAAAGATTTAACAGATTCTAACTATTATTATAAAGGACAACAAGATGATGATGACTTTGAAAAATTATTAATGGAGCCAGCAACATTTGACTTAAAATTAATAAAAAGAGTTGTAGAAATAAATGGAGTAAAGGTTCCAGAAAGAATAGAAGATGTAGACATTACAGCATTGGCTAATGGAACAGCAACAACAGCAACTTACAAAGTAAATACAGAACCAGTAGCAGTAAAAGATGGAGATATAGTTAAATATACATTCAGAGTATATAATGAAGGAGATATAGATGGATATGCATCAGAAATTTCAGAAGATATACCTGATGGACTAGAGTTTGTTTGGTCTGAAAAAACTGATGATGAATTAGAATCAGATGCAAGTTTATCAAAAATAGAAAAACAAGCAATTAAATATAACCAAGGAATATGGGATATTAAAAATGTAGATTCTAAAACTAATAAAGTTGAATTAATTGCAACAGATTATTTAGCAAAAGGTAAAGGGGCAGAAATATCAACATCAGGAGCAAACTTGATAAAAGCTTTTGATTCATCAAAAGCATATACTAATAAAGTAAATGATAAAAACCCAGATTATAAAGAAGTATCTGTATATTTAAAAGTAACTGCAAAAAATGCAACAAGCAAAATAATAAAAAATGAAGCAGCTATAACAGGTGATACAGATGCTGATGGAAACCCAGTAGATGATAGAGATTCAGATACAGATAAATGGATCAAATATGAAGATGATGAAGATTATGATAGCATAATATTACAATCATTTGACCTAAGCTTAAGAAAATTCTTAATAGCAGTAAGTAAAGATACAACTATAGAAAATTCAGAGTATTTAAAAGATAAAAATGGAATATATACAAGAGCACCAAAGGTAGATACATCAAAATTAAATACTACAGATGAAAATGGTAAAATTATAACAACAGCTACATACACTAATAATAAAGAACCAGTTGAAGTTGCTAAAAATGATATAGTTGTATACATGATAAGAGCATATAATGAAGGTGATTTAGATGGATATGCAAGTGAAGTAACAGATTACTTACCACCATATTTAGAATATGTTGAAGGTGAATTTAATGAAAAATATGGATGGAAAGTATCAAAAGATGGAAGAATTGTTACAACAACATATTTAGAAAATCATTTAATTTCAAAAACAACAACTAATGATAATGGTGAAATAGTTTTATCATATAAAGAAGTACCTATTATGTGCAAAGTAAAAAGTAATGCAGAAGGAAAAATAACAAATATTGCAGAAATAACTGTAAGTAAAGATGAAAACAAAAAAGAAATAGATGACAGAGATTCAAAACCAAATGATATCGTTTTACCAGATGACAAAGATTTACCTGATTACAAAGAAGACGAAACAGGAAACTATATACCAGGACAAGAAGATGATGATGACTTTGAAAAAATAGTAGTTAAAAAATTCGATTTAGCTTTAAGAAAATTTTTAACAGGTGTAAATGACAAAGAAGTAACATCTAGAATACCAACGGTTAAATATGATAAAGAAAACAGTAAAATAGTATATGAACATTCAAAAGAACCAGTAGATGTTGTAATAGGAAATACTGTTATATATACAATAAGAGTATATAATGAAGGCGAATTAGATGGATTTGCAAGTAAAGTTACTGATAACATACCTGATGGACTTGAATACTTACCTGAAAATGAATTAAATAAAGAATATAGATGGGTAATGTATGATGAAGACGGAAATGAAACAACAGATATTAATAAAGCTACAAAAATAACAACAGATTATTTATCAAAAAAACAAGGTGAAGAAAGAATGAAGAAAAATTCTGAGCTAAAAGAAAATCCAGCATTATTAACAGCTTTTGATAGTAGCAAAGATGTATCTGATACAAATCCAGATTTTGCAGATGTTAAAGTTGCATTTAAAGTAGTAGAACCAAAAACATCTAATGAAACTAAAAATATTATAAACTATGCACAAATATCAGATGATACAGATAAAAATGGAAATCCTGTTGATGATGATGACTCAACTCCAGACAAATGGATTGACGGAGATGATGATCAGGACGAAGAACATATTAAAATAAACTATTTTGATTTAAGTTTGAAAAAATGGGTAACACAAGCAATTGTGATAGAAAATGGAAAAGAAACAGTAACACAAACAGGAAATAAACCTGAAGATCCAACAGAACAAGTTGTAAAAGTTGAAGTACATAGAAAGAAAGTAAAATCAATAACTGTTAAATTTAAATACTCAATTAGAGTTACAAACGAAGGTGACATTGCAGGATATGCAAAAGAAATTAAAGACTACGTTCCAGAAGGATTGAAATTTGTTGCAGAAGATAATGCTGATTGGAAAGATGAAGGAAATAATGTAATATCAACAAGAAAATTAGAAAATACATTATTACAACCAGGAGAAAGTGCAGATGTAGAAGTTACACTTACTTGGATAAATGGAACAAACAATATGGGACTAAAAACAAATATAGCAGAAATATCAGAAGATTATAATGATCAAGATGTTCCAGATAAAGATTCAACACCAGATAACCAAGTACCAGGTGAAGACGATATGGATGAAGCACCAGTATTATTATCAGTGTCAACTGGTCAAGCAAGAATATATTTTGCATTAGGATTTGCTGTATTAGTAACAATTGCAAGTGGAATAGTTTTAATTAAAAAATTTGTATTGTAATATGAAATGAAGTAGAATTTTCTACTTCATTTTATTTATTCAAAATAGTTTACTTTTAAAAATTCCTATGTTATAATTTCTTTAGTCTTGTTAATAGCAAGGCTAAAAGTATGTAGATTATACTTTAAAAATACAAAAGTAAATAGAGGTGTAATATATGAATCAAATACTTTCAACAAGTATGCCAATGAATAATAAAAAGAAAAATAAAAGTAATTCACCTATAGAAACAAAAAGTATACTAAAATTTTTTGGAATAGCAATACTAATATTTGGTGTTCTTTTAATTGGTACAGGAGTCTATGCAATATATAAAAACCAAAGTTATCAACAAGAACAAAATATAGAACCAACAATTTCTATAGAAAACAAAACTGAAAATACTATTATATTAAAAGTTACACATAAAAAGAACATAGCTAGAATTGAATATTGGTGGAATAATCAAGATAAAGATATTGTAAATGGAAACAATGGAAAATATTTGGAAAAAGAAATAAATATACCATCAGGAAAAAATACCTTACATGTATTAATTGTTGATGAAGATGGAAAAGAAATGACTTATGAAAAACAATATGAACTTGAGAGTAATATACATTTAGAGGTGTCAGGAAATAAAATAAAAATTACTTATGAAGGTAATACAACAATATCATACATGACATATAGATGGGATGAAGAAGAAGAAAAAACGATAGAAATAAATGATACTAATATTGACGAAGAGATTGAAGCTATTAAGGGATTACACACACTAACAGTAATAGTTGTTGATGAAAATAATAATACAGATACGAAACAACAAAAAATTAATGGAGTATCAAAACCAAAAGTAACAGTTAGTGTTGATGAACAACAAGAACATTTTGTTATTCAAGCATCTGATGATGAAAAACTATCAAAAATAGAATTTAGATTGAATCAAGATGAAGAACAAAAATTTGAATTAAACTTAGAAGAAATGGATTTAAAAGAATTACGATATGTGTTACCATCTGAATTACAATTAAGTGAGGGAGAAAATGTAATAGAAGTAACTGTATATAATTCTAATGGAGTTAGTGAAGAAACAGGTATAGTAAGATTTGTAAAATAATAAGAAAGGGAAGAAAAAATGGTACAAGAGATTTATATAATAGATGATGATGAGTCTTCAATATTGGTATTTAGAGAGTTGTTTAAAAATGACCCAGAATATAAATTTATAAGTGTTAAATCTGAACAAATAGATTATGCTTTAAAGAATATACCATCTATAATAATTATAAATGAAGATGCTATAAAAGTAGATGTAATTGAGTTATGTGAAAAAATAAGAAAAGATGAAGACAATAGCATAACACCTATAATTGTAGTTTCATCTAACTCAGAAAAAGAACATAGAATAAAAATCTTAAAAGAATCAATAGAATATTATATAAGAAAACCTGTAGATGCTCAATATTTATATTACACAATTAAAAACTTAAGTAGACTACTTAATATAAATAGAAGAATTAGTCCACTTACAGGATTACCAGGAAATGTACAAATACATGCAGAGCTAAAGAAAAGAATATCAAATAAAGAAGAATTTTCTGTATTGTATTTAGATTTAGATAATTTCAAAGCATATAATGATGTATATGGATTCCTAAAAGGTGATGAAATTATAAAATTTACAGCAGATACAATAATAAGATGTATTCATTCGCAAATCTCAGATGGCTCATTTGTAGGACATATTGGTGGTGATGATTTTATTGCTATAACTCCTACATTACATTGTGAAAATATTTGTGAAAGTATAATAGCAAGCTTTGATTCAGAAGTAACTAAATTTTTTACAGAGGAAGATAATGAAAAAGGATATATAGAAGTTGCAAATAGAAAAGGTGTAATAGAACAATTTCCACTTACATCAATTTCTATTGGTGTAGTTGAGGCTGATAGAGGTAGATTTTCTAATATGCTAGAAATTGGTGAAGTTGGTGCTCAAGTAAAACATTTAGCTAAATCTATAATGGGAAGTAGTTATGCAATTGATAGAAGAAAAAAATAAATAATTTATAAAATAAGAATAAAATTAAAAACTCTTAATATTTTTTATTAAGAGTTTTTTTATGTTTAAATTAAAGATGGAAAGGGGAAAAAATGATAGTTATAAATAAGAAAAGAATAAGTATTATTGTAATATGTTTGTTATTAGGAATCTTTGCATATTCTTATGAGGGAACCAAAATAAATTTGGATCAAGAAATACAAGAAACAACATCAACACCTGTTTCTGGTAAAGTAATTGTTGTCGATGCAGGGCATGGAGTTCCGGATGAGCGGTGCACAAAGTAGTTCTGGGACAACAGAAGCGGAAACTAATTTGAAAATAGCATTAAAACTTCAAAATTTGTTGGAACAAAGTGGTTGTACAGTTATATTGACACGTTCTGATGAAAATGCTATTTATGATTTAGACAAAAATACATTAAGAGAAAAGAAAATATCAGATATCAGAAATAGAGTAAAAATTGGAAATAATTCAAGTGCTGATATTTTTGTAAGTATTCATTTAAATAAAATCCCGCAACAGCAATATTGGGGTTGGCAATGTTTTTATAATAGTAAAAATGATAAAAGCATTAATTTGGCAAAAAAAATTCAATCTAATTTAAATGAGTCTATTCAAAAAGAAAATAAAAGGGTTGCTATGAAATTAGATACAGTTTATATTATGAAACATGTTGAAATTCCTATATCAATTGTAGAGTGTGGTTTCTTATCTAATCCGGAAGAAGAAAAACAATTGTTAAATGATGAATATCAAGACAAACTTGCTTGGGGAATTTTTAATGGAATAATTGAATACTTTAATGAATAGAATTCTTTAGGTGATTATATGTTTTTTGTGTTTAGAAAAGATAAAATTTATGCATATTTAGTATCGATATTAACAGTGGTATTTCTATTTAGTGTTTCAAACAATGTTAATTTGATGTCAAATAAAACTATTGAAACATCTGCAAATTTAGAGAAATTATTACCTATATATAAAGTGAAAACTGAAGATAAAAAGGTAGCATTGACAATGAATTGTGCATGGAATGCAGACGACATTGATAAAATATTAGAAATATTAGAACAAAACAATGTTAAAATAACATTCTTTATGGTTGGAGATTGGATTAATAAGTTTCCAGACTATGTTAAAAAAATAAACGAAGCAGGGCATGAAATCCGGTAGCCATAGTGATACACACCCACATGTTAACAATTTAAACTACGAAAAAAACGTAGAAGAAATAGAAAAGAGTAATGATAAGATTGAAAACATAATTGGAAAAAGAACAAATCTATATAGAGCACCTTATGGAGAATATAACAATACAGTTATTAAAGCTGCAACAGATAAGGGATACTATACTATTCAATGGAGTTTAGATACATTGGATTATACAGGAATTACTGGTAATGAAATGTGGAATAGACTAAGTTCAAAACTTACATCTGGAGATATAATTTTGATGCACAACGGAACTAAGCATACAGCTGATTCATTAGAAATGATATTAAAAAATATAAAACAAAAAGGATACGATGTTGTACCAGTTTCTAATTTGATTTATAAAGATAATTATAAAATAGATTCTACAGGTATGCAGGTTTGTGAATAAAAAATTTCCATAATGTGTATAATTATATGGGAAATAATAAACAAAACATAGGAAAAATCTACATTTTTTGAATAAATTTAACTTTTTATGTAGACAAAACCAAAAAAATAGTGTATAATTAAAGATGTAATTAAAAAGAAAAAGCACAAGGATAAATGTACAATGAAGACAAAAATAAGGGAGGAAATAAATTGGATACAAATTATTTAGAAAACAACTATTTAACATTAGTTGGAAAGGTTACAGGAGAAAAAAAATTTAGTCATGAAATTTATGGAGAAAGATTTTATGTATTTAACTTAGAAATAGAAAGATTAAGTGGAAATGCAGACATCATTCCAATTACAGTTTCAGAAAGACTAGTAACTGATGAAATGTTAACACAAGGTAAAAATTTATTAGTAAAAGGACAATTTAGATCATATAATAGTTATGAAAATGAAAAAAATAGACTAATATTAACTGTTTTTGCTAAAGATGTTGTCGAATTAGAAAAAGATAATCAAGAAGAAGAAAATGAAATGACAAAAAAAGATATGGTAACAAATGAAGTTGTTTTAGTAGGTTATATTTGTAAAAAGCCTATATATAGACAAACACCTTTTGGAAGAGAAATTGCAGATATATTATTAGCAGTTAATAGAGCATATAATAAATCAGATTATATTCCTACAATTGCATGGGGAAGAAATGCTAGATTCTGTCAAAACTTAGAAGTAGGAACTAAGGTAAAGATGGTTGGAAGAGTTCAATCAAGAATGTATGAAAAGAAACATGAAGATGGAACAGTTGAAAATAGAGTAGCTTATGAAGTTTCTATTGGTAGTTTAGAAATAGTTGAAGAAAATGACTTAACAGAAGTTAAGGAAAATGAAAATCAAGAAGCAGTATAAAAAAAGAGTATAAGGGTTAATAAAAGATTATTCTTTTATTAACCCTTAAATTTAGTTTTTTTAAAATTAAGTAGCTTTTTTAATTTTTATTTGATATAATCTTATAAAAATAGAAGTGAAGGGAAAAGTTTTATGGAAGAAAAAAAAGAACAGAGCAAAGTTAAAAACATAGTGAAAAAAGAAATAAATATAAATGTGAATTTTACCATTGTTGCAATTATATTTATAGCAATATTTTGTATATGTATAACACCGGTAACATTTCAAAATGATACATTTTATACAATAAAAATAGGAGAATATATTAAAAACAATGGAATTGATATGATGGATCATTTCTCTTGGCATGAAAATTTAAGTTATACATACCCACATTGGTTATATGATTTATGTACTTATTTAGTATATGCTTTAGGTGGATTTAGAGGAATATATATCTTAACATGTATTTTATCTGTTGTATTGGGACTATCAATATTTTTTGTTAATGTGAAATTAACAAAATGTAAACCAATGTCCTTTGTAGTTACAATGGCTGTATTATATGTTCTAAAAGACTATATTGCAGCAAGAGCCCAATTAGTAACATTTATATTATTTATATGGGAGATATATTTTATAGAAAAATTTGTTGAAAATAGAAAAATAGGATATGGTATAGGTCTTATTATAATTTCTATATTAATTGCAAATTTACATGTAGCAGTATGGCCATTTTTCTTTATATTGTTCTTACCATATATAGGAGAATATTTAATAGCAATAGTGGCAGATTTTATAATTTATAAAAAAGCTAGAATTTTTGTATTAAATCGTAAAATAAAAAATGCAAACAAAAAGAATATTAGTTCAGAAAAAATAGATAAATTAAAAGCAGAACTTAATGATTTAGAAAATGAAGTTTCAAAGATAAAAATAAAAAGAGAAAAACAAAGTGAAGACCCTTACAAAATAATTATAAAAAGAAAACCAAATGTTAAGTTCTTAATAATTATAATGATTATATGTGCACTTACAGGTTTATTAACACCAATTGGTGATGTACCTTATACATATTTATACAAAACAATGCAAGGTAATACAACTCAAAATATTAGTGAACATTTACCAATGACACTTATAAATAGTATAAATGCAATGCTTGCATTAATAATTTTGTTAGCAATACTAATTTTTACTAAAACAAAAATAAGATTATCAGATTTATTTATGATTGGTGGCTTATGCTATTTAATGTTATCTACTAGAAGACAACTTTCAATGTTTGCATTAATAGGGTCTGTAATATTAACAAGATTAATTGTTGACTTAATAAAAAGATATACAAAAAATGGGTTAGAAGAAGTAGAATTTGCTTTTAAGAATATTTTTGTTACATTTGCGCTTATTATATTAATGATATTTACTGCTTATCATTATATAAAACCTAAAATTGGTGCTGAATATGTAAATAGTAGCTCATATCCTGTTGCTGCATGTGATTATATACTTGAGAATATAGATTTAAAAAATGCAAGATTTTATAATGAATACAATTATGGAAGTTATATGCTATTTAGAGGAATACCTGTATTTATAGATTCTAGAGCAGATTTGTATGCACCAGAATTTAGTGGAAATAAAGATGAAGATATATTTACAGATTTTATAAATACTTCAGGAATATCAAAGTTTTATGAAGATACATTTGAAAAATATAACATAACACATGTTATAATGTATAAAAAATCAAAAATGAACTTGATAATTACAAAAACAAAGGACAAGAATTATAAGGAACTATATTCAGATGATAATTTTGTTATTTATGAAAGGTTAAATGTAAATGAATAATTTAATAAATGTTAAGGAAAATGATGCTGGAAAAAGAATTGATTCATATTTAGCTTCAAATATAGATTGTTCAAGAGCTAATATTCAAAGATTAATAGAAAATGGAAAAGTATTGGTAAATGGAAAAAAAACTAAAGTATCATATAAAGTACAAGCAAATGATGAAATTACTATAGAAGAAGAAAAGCCTAAAGAAATTTCATTAGAAGCTCAAGAAATTCCAATTGATGTTCTATATGAAGATAGTGATATTATAGTTGTAAATAAACCTAAAGGGTTAGTTGTACATCCGGCAAATGGAAATCCAGATGGAACATTGGTAAATGCGGTAATGGCTATTTGTAAGGATTCATTATCTGGAATTGGTGGAGAAATAAGACCTGGTATAGTACATAGATTAGATAAAGATACATCTGGAGTTATAATTATTGCCAAAAACGATAAGGCTCATATAAATCTAAGTGAACAAATAAAAAATCATGAAGTTGAAAAAACATATATTGCCTTAGTTAAAGGATTTGTAAAAGAAAATGAGGCAACAATAAATATGCCTATACGGAAGAAGTACAAAAGATAGAAAGAAAATGGCAGTAAAAAAAGATGGAAAAAATGCAGTTACTCATTTTAAAGTTGTAGAAAGATTTAAGGATTATACTCTTTTAGAAGTAAAAATAGAAACGGGTAGAACACATCAAATTAGGGTGCATCTATCTGAAATAGGATATCCTATTGTTGGTGATGTGGTATATTCAAATGGTAAAAATAAATGGGGAATAGAAGGACAATGTTTACATGCAAAATCTTTAAAATTCAAACATCCAATTACTGGTAAAGAGATGTTTATAGAGGCTCCACTGCCAGAATATTTTACTAATATTGTAGAAGAGTTAAAAAGAGGAGAAAATGGAAGAAAATAAAGTAAGGTTACAGAAGTTTTTGGCTAATAGTGGCATAGCTTCTAGAAGAAAATGTGAAGAACTTATTATAGAAGGAAAGATTTCTGTTAATGGAAAAGTTATAAAAGAATTAGGAACAAAAATAGATTCAACTAAGGATAAAGTGGAATATTGTGGAAAGACTATTCAAAATACAGAAAAATTAGTTTATGTATTGTTAAATAAGCCAATAGGATATGTAACAACTGCAAAAGATCAATTTAATAGAGATACAGTTTTGGATTTAGTGAGAATAAAAGAAAGAATTGTTCCTGTTGGAAGGCTTGATATGTATACTTCTGGAGCATTAATATTGACTAATGATGGAGATTTTGTTTATAAAGTTACACATCCAAAACATGAAATTACAAAAACGTATACGGTTACTGTACATGGTATTATAACTAGCGATGAAGTTGACCAATTAAGACAAGGGGTTAAAATTGAAGATTATGTTACAAGACCCGCAAAGGTTAAAATATTAAAAACAGATGAAGATAAAAATATATCAAGATTGGAAATAACAATTCATGAAGGAAAAAATAGACAAGTTCGAAAAATGTGTGAAGCGGTTGGAAGGAAAGTTATTGCTTTACATAGAAGCAAAATTGGAAATATTGAAGTAAAAGATTTAAAAATTGGAACTTGGAGATATCTAAAAGAACAGGAGCTAAAACAGTTTTAGTTTTATTGACATAGAAATTATAAATTTGTATAATTAAATTGCTTAGATATGAAATATTAAATGTTAAATATAAAATATGTAATAGGAGAAAAAGATGAAAAGTACCAAGAAAAAATTACAAGAAAGAGGTTCAATAACATTATTTGTATTAATAACTATGATGGCTCTTCTAATAATTATTGTAGGAACTTATGTAAGTTCAAATAATAGCGTAAAAAAACAAGAAAGAGAAATAGAAAAAATACAAAAAGAATACGAAAAAGAAGATATAAATGACATATATGAAAAAGCTTCTGAAAATTAATTTGGAAAATAATAAAAAGAGAGAGGTATTACCAAATGAAAAAAAATAAAGTGATGAATAAAAGGATTATACTAACTTTATTCTTAATAATAGCAATTATAATTTGCAGTGTTTTGATATACAAAAATAATAAGAAAACAGAAAAGAATAAAGACGAAAATAATAATGAAATAAATCAAACAGATGTAATAGGTCAAATTGATATGAGTAACACAGAAAATGCTAAGATTGAAAATGGGGTAAAACGAAATGTTTCAGAAAATATATTAAAGGATAGAAGCTTAGATGGAATTACTATAACTCAGATTCAGTTAAAAGCACAAGATGGGTTAAGTCATTTTACAGCAACAGTACAGAATAATTCAATAAAAGACTTCGGAGGAGGAATTGCAAAATTAAATTTTATAGATAAAGATGGAAATGTATATGCAAAATTAGAAGTATATATACCAGAGACAAAGTCCGGAGAAACTAATACTATAGATGCATCAACAACATCAGATATAGTAAATGCTTATGATTTTAGCATAGAATTAGAAAAATAATACAAAAGATTAAGGAGAAAAAATGAATTCATTTAAGTTTTTACCAGAAGGTTGGGAAAAAGATAATTCTACAGGAATTGAAAATGTTTTTCAGGGTATAGTTGAAAAATGTGATAATAATTATAATTTGCATATAAAGTTAGATAGTGGAATTAATGGAATAATTCCAAGACAAGAGGTAGATGCTTTTAATTTAGATGAAAATGGTTTTCCTAAAACAAATTTGTGTATTGGAAAAGTTCATAAGTATGTACAATTTAAAATAAAAGAACAACATGGAAATGATTATATATTTTCTCGAAAAGATGTACAAACAGAAGCATTAGATTTGATGAAAACAGAATTGCAAAATGGACAGGTTGTTAATGGAATAGTAAAAAATATTACACCCTATGGAGCATTTGTAGATATAGGAGGAGGAGTAGTTGGACTAGTACATATAGAGGATTTATCTGTTGCACGAATTAAAACTCCATTTGAAAGAGTAAAAATTGGACAAAAAGTGAATATTGTGGTAAAATCTATAGATAAAGATACAGGAAGAATTAATTTGTCTTATAAAGAGACTTATGGAAGTTGGGAAGAAAATGCTAAAAAATTTACAGTTGGAATGAAAACAGAAGGAATAATAAGAGAAACTGAAAAAAATAAAAATGGAATATTTATAGAACTTGCTCCCAATTTAGTGGGAATGGCAGAATATAAAGATGGACTGAATTATGGTGAAAAAATAAACATAATGATTAAGAAAATTGATTATAGTAGGAAAAAGATTAAATTGATTATATTAAAGTAATATAAATTATTATTTGTAAATAAAGATATTTATTTACAGGAATAGGGGGGAGTAAAATGGTCGAAGATAATGAAATTAAAGCACAAGTTTCACCATTTGCAATTAGAGAAGGAGAAATAAAAACATTTGATGGCAAAGATGGATACGTATCTATGAACCAAATTGTACATAAAATAAATATAGGACATATTACTGATATTCATTTTGCTATATTAGATTTAGTAAATGAATTTGAATTTATAACATCAAGACAATTATATCAGATGCTTGAAATAAAAGGAATAGACCCAAAATCACAAGATAAATTGAATAACAAATTGGATGCATTAGTAAAATCTAAAATATTAACAAGATATTACTTTACATCAGATGAGGGGAAAGGAATATATAGAATATATTGTCTAGAAAAAATGGGAAAATATTTATTAACATCAAAGGAAATTGAATGCAAATGGCAACCATCTGACAACACAAAGCCTGTTCCAATGATTAAGAAAAGATTAGCCGGAAATCAAGTATTAATAGCATACTTAAGAAAAGTTAAAGCTTTTGATTCTTATGTTGTTAAACCTGCAATTACAGCTAAAACATTAGGAAAAGTATTTAAAGCAACAGGAGGTTCAGTAAAGCTTACTAAAAATGGCAAATCAATTCAGTTCCTATTTGAAGTTTTTAGAAGAGAACCGGACTGGCAAAAAAAATTGGTTGAAAAAATGAATTTATATAAGGACTTTTATGATAATTTCCAACCAGGAGATTCTGGATTTTCTGGAATGCCACAATTGATATTTGTTTGTGAAGACGAAAAAAATATGGCAGAATGTTTTAAAGAAATGGTTAAAAATAATTTAAACATTCCACAAATTAAACTTTTGTTTACTACTGATTTAAGACAAAATGAAGAAACTTTAGCTAATACTTTAGTTGAATTTAAATTGGTTGATGGAAAATATAAAATGGAAAATGTTGAACTTAAATTAATTGGATAAAAAAATTCTAGGAAATTCCTAGAATTTTTTTTGCTCTTTCTATATCTTTATCATTTGCGGGTCTTACATTTTCTAATTCATATTTAAGCCCAAGATTTTTCCACTTATATTTTCCCATGTCATGGTATGGGAGAATTTCGACTTTATCAACAGTTTTTAATGTAGAAATGAAATCTTTTAATTTTAATAAATCGTTTTTATCGTCTGTGTATCCAGGGACTAAAACCTGTCTTATCCATAAATGAATATTATTATCACTTAAGTATCTTGCAAAAGCTAATTCTTTTTCATTATTAAAACCCACTAAATTTTTACATTTTTCTGTATTGATATGTTTTATATCAAGTAAAACCAAATCAGTAAGAGAAAGTAGTTTCTTTATATCATCAGTCAGTGCTACCATACCAGAAGTATCAATACAAGTATGGATATCTTCTTTTTTTAATTTCTCGAATAATTCAATTAGAAATTTTACTTGTAAAAGAGGTTCGCCTCCTGTTATAGTTACTCCACCGTTTGGATAAATATAATTTTTGTATTTCATTATTTTTTCAAAGATATCATCTAATGATTTATATTCTCCACCATTCATGTTCCATGTATCACGATTATGGCAATATTTGCATTGTAGATGGCAACCTTGTAAGAATAATACAAATCTTATTCCTGGCCCATCAACTGTTCCAAAACTTTCTATTGAGTGAACTTTGGCATAATATCTTAAATCTACATTTTTCATAAGCTACTCCTAAATAAATGGATTAATTGAATACCACTCAAAATTTATAATTTTTATATTTTTTCATGAATTGTTCTATTTATTACATCTAATTGTTGTTCTCTAGTTAATTTTGTGAAGTTAACAGCATATCCAGATACACGAATTGTAAGCTGAGGGTATTTCTCAGGATGATTCATAGCATCTACTAGTAGACTTCTGTCAAAAACGTTTACATTAATGTGATGTCCTGATTGTTTAAAATATCCATCTAACATATTAACTAAATTTGAGACTCTTTCATCTTCGGTTTTTCCAAGAGTACTTGGAGTTATTGAAAATGTGTATGATATACCGTCTTCAGCATCCTCAAAAGGAAGTTTTGCTATTGAGTTCATGACTGCTAATGCTCCGTTTGTATCTCTACCATGTAATGGATTAGCTCCTGGTCCGAATGGCGCTCCTGCTCTTCTGCCATCTGGTGTATTTCCGGTATTTTTTCCATATACAACATTTGAAGTAATTGTTAATATAGATAGAGTGTGTTTTGAATTTCTATAAGTTTGATGTTTTTGCAATTTTCTGATAAATCTTTTAACTATATCAACAGCTATTTCATCAACTGAGTCATCATCGTTTCCGAATTTTGGAAAATCTCCATCAATTTCGTAATCAACTGCTAATCCTGTTTTGTCTCTAATTACTTTTACTTTTGCATATTTTATTGCAGATAATGAATCAGAAACAACTGATAAACCTGCAATTCCACAAGCCATTGTTCTTAGAATATCTTTATCATGTAATGCCATTTCTATAGCTTCATAAGAATATTTATCATGCATGTAGTGAATTGCATTTAGAGCTTTAATGTATATTTTAGCAACATAATCCATCATTTGGTCAAACTTATCCATTACTTCGTTGAAGTCTAAATATTCTGAAGTTATTGGTGCGTATTTTGGGGTTACTTGTTTTCCTGTAATTTCGTCTCTACCACCATTTATTGCATATAATAAAGTTTTTGCTAAATTTGCTCTTGCTCCAAAGAATTGCATTTGTTTTCCGATTTTCATAGGGGAAACGCAACAAGCAATTCCATAATCATCGCCTAATGTTATTCTCATTAAATCATCATTTTCATATTGAATTGATGATGTTTTTATAGACAAATCTGTTGTATATCTTTTAAATCCTTCTGGTAATCTTGTTGACCATAAAACTGTCAAGTTTGGTTCTGGTGCAGGACCTAAGTTTTCTAGTGTGTGCAAAATTCTAAATGAGTTTTTAGTAACTAATGTTCTACCATCAATTCCCATACCACCAATACTTTCAGTTACCCAAACTGGATCTCCACTGAATAGTTCGTTATATTCTGGTGTTCTTAAAAATCTAACTAATCTCAATTTCATTACAAAATGATCCATTATTTCTTGAACTTGTTTTTCATTTAAAGTTCCACTGGCTAAATCTTTTTCAAAATATATATCTAAGAAGGTGGAAGTTCTACCAATGCTCATTGCAGCACCGTTTTGATCCTTTATAGCTCCTAAATATCCGAAATATAACCATTGTACAGCTTCTTTTGCATTTGAAGCAGGTCTAGATATGTCATATCCATATTTTGATGCCATTATTTTTAATTCATTTAAAGCTTTTATTTGTTCAAAAATTTCTTCTCTTTCTCTTATTACATTTTCAGTAAATTCATCAGTGTCTAAAACTTCTAATTCTTTTTTCTTTTCTTCTATTAAAACATCTACGCCATAAAGAGCAACTCGTCTGTAGTCGCCAATAATTCTTCCACGACCATATCCGTCGGGTAAACCTGTTATCAAATGGCTACTTCTTGCAGCTCTTATATCTGGCGTGTAAACACTAAATACACCATCATTATGAGTTTTTCTATATTTATGAAAAATTTCGTCAATAGAAGGTTCAACTTCTCTTCCATAAGCTTCACAAGATTTTTCTACTATACGAATGCCACCAAACGGCATAATAGCTCTTCTTAATGGAGCATCTGTTTGAAGTCCTACAATTTCTTCTAATTCTTTGTTAATATATCCAGCGTTATGAGCGGAAATGGTTGATACTGTTTTTGTGTCAATATCTAAAACTCCACCATTTGATTCTTTTTCTTTTTTGTATAGTTCTAGAACTTCATTCCATAACTTTTGTGTTTTTTCAGTTGTTCCTGTAAGGAAACTAGAATCTCCTTCATAAGGTGTGTAATTGTTTTGAATAAAGTCTCTTACGTTAATTTCTTTTTGCCAATCTCCATTTTTAAATTTATTCCATTCTTTAAATTCCATAAATTTACCTCCTTTTACCAATATTTTTATTATTAACATTTTTTCGGATATTATAATAACATAATAAAAGATTATTATCAATTGTTATAAAAATAAAAAATTATAATAAGTATGCACTTATTATAATTTTTTTGCTTTTTTGTTAACAACATCTTCGGATTGCAATTTTATTAAATCATTTGCTAATTGATTGATAACTTTTTTATTATATTCATTTAATTGTGAATAATTTTGTAAGAATTTATTATCAATCGTATTTATGTATTCAGATGAATCTGATTTAATTAAATCACTAAATAAAAAATCTGATGATATATTTAAAGCCTTACAGAGTCCAACTATAGTACTTGCACTACCAAAGGCAATTCCACGTTCTAATTGACTAATATATCTTGGAGATAAAGATGTTTTTTCGGCAAGAGCTTCTTGAGTATAATTAGTTTTTGATCTAGCTAATTTTATTTTTTTTCCAATATTTTTTCTTAAACTTTTTTCATTATCTGTCATATAAGCCTCCCAATATCTTACTTTTAAAAAAGTATAACAATGAAAAGGAAAAAACAACATGAATTATTAGTATGATAAAAATAATTTATGATATTAATAATGTTATCTAAAATTCTTTTTAATAATAATATAGAATTTAAAAAATATAGAAAATCTATAAAAAAATTTAAAAAATTTAAAAAAACTATTGCAAAATTTAAAAAGTTATATTACAATTTACATGAAGTGGAGAAAAGTGGAACAAAGTGGTAGAAAAATAGAAGAGAGGTGAAGACCATTGTTAATGGGTGAATATGAGCATTCTCTAGATGCCAAAGGCAGATTAATAATGCCAGCAAAATTAAGACAAGACATTGGAGAAAAATTCGTTATAACAAAAGGGTTAGACGGATGTTTATTTGCTTTTTCACAAGAAGAATGGTTGAACTTTGAAACAAAACTAAAATCACTTCCACTATCAGACAAAAATGCAAGAAACTTTGTAAGATTTTTCTTATCAGGAGCAACAGAATGCGAAATAGATAAACAAGGTAGATTTTTAATACCAAATAATTTAAGAACTTCAGCAGAGCTAGAAAAAGAAGCAGTAATAATTGGGGTAGGCACTAGACTAGAAATATGGAATAAAGAAAATTGGGAAAAATGTGACGAAAATATTTCTGCAGATGAAATTGCAGAGAATATGACTATGCTTGGTATATAGCTTGCAAAAGTTTATATAAAAATACTAAAGATAAAAAAACAAAAGACAAATTTACAAAAGAAAAAGTATTCAAAAGAAAAAAGTACAAAAGATAAAAATACAAATGAAATTAAAAATACAAAAGAAGAAGTTACAAAAGATTAAAATTACAGAAGAATAGCAAAAAACAAAAGTTGAAAATCCAAAGACAAGAGTACAAAAGTATTAAAAAATACCAAAAGAAAAAACATAAATTTAAAGCAGCTGGTAATTTTACCAGCTGTTTATTTATATAATTGTATAAAATTAAGAGGTGTGAAATTGGAATTTAAACATAAACCTGTAATGTTAGAAGAATGCATAAATGGACTAAATATAAAAAAAGATGGAATATATGTTGATGGCACTTTAGGAGGTGCAGGACATAGCAAAGAAATATTGAAAAGATTATCAAATAATGGACTATTAATCGGAATAGACAGGGATGAAGACGCATTAAATGCTGCAAAAGAAAATCTAGATGAATTTCATAATGTTAAATTTATAAAAGATAATCATGACAATATAAAGCAAATTTTAGAAGATATTGGTATAGAAAAAGTAGATGGAATTTTGTTGGATTTGGGAGTATCTTCATATCAATTAGATGAACGAAATAGAGGCTTTAGTTATCTAGGCGAAAATGAACTTGATATGAGAATGGATAAATCTCAAAAATTATCAGCAAAAGAAGTAGTAAATACTTATGAAGAAGAAAAACTTGCAAATATAATTTATGAATATGGAGAAGAAAGATTTTCAAGACAAATTGCAAGAAATATTTGTGAGTATAGAAAAACAAAGGAAATAAATACAACTAAACAGTTGGTTGAAATTATAGAAAAGTCAATACCAAAATCAAAACAAAATGATGGACATCCTGCAAAAAGAACATTCCAGGCAATTAGAATAGAAGTAAATGATGAAATAAAACCATTATATAATACAATTAAAGATTGTATAGATTGCTTAAAATCTAAAGGCAGATTATGTGTTATAACATTTCATTCTTTAGAGGATAGAGCTGTGAAGAATGCAATGATAGATGCAAAAGGAAAATGTACTTGTCCAAGTGATTTACCATATTGTGTATGTGGAGCAGAAACACTTGGAAATATAATTACACGAAAGCCAATAGTGGCAAGTAAAGAAGAACAAGAAGAAAATTCGAGAAGCAAAAGTGCAAAACTTAGAATTTTTGAAAAAATATAAAAAAGAAAGAGAGGTGAAATAACTTATGGCACAGGCAAGATACCAATATGGAACTAGTCCTAGAAAAATTGATCCAGATTATAACAAAAGAAGTAAAAAAACTTCTAAAAATGGAAAACTAAGGATAGTTGAAGATTTGCCAAAAAAACAAATAAAGGTATCCAAAGAACAGAGAAGTAGACAAATGAAAATGACAGTTACTGTAATTGGACTATTTTTGTTATTGTTGACTATAAGTTGTAGAAACTCTCAAATAGATAAACAATTTACACAAATTCAGGAACAAAAAAAGCAACTTGCTACACTTCAAAAAGAAAATGAACAATTGAAGGTTAGTATTGAAAATAGTTTGAATTTGAGTAATATAGAAAAAGTTGCAAAAGAAGAATTAGGAATGCAAAAATTAAGTAGCAAACAAACTATATATGTAACACTTCCTAAAAAAGATTATGTCGAATCAGCTTCTGAAAAAGTAATTGTAGAAGAAGAGAAAAGCTGGTGGCAGAATATTGCTGACAAAATTTTTAATTTTTAAATATAATTAATAAGAATAAAATGAAACACTTCTAATAAATATTATTAGAGGTGTTTTTATGGTAAAAATAAATATATCAACCAAAAAACGAATGAGAACGATGCTATTTATAATATTTTTAATTATAGTAATATTAATAGGAAGATTGGGGTATATTCAATTAATAGAAGGTAGAGAATTATCCGAGTTAGCATATAAACAACAAACTCTGGACAGAGTTATAAATCCTAAAAGAGGTACAATTTATGATTCTACAGGGCAAGTATTAGCACAAAGCAGTACTGTTGAAACTGTAACAGTTAATCCTGGAAATATACAAAAAGAAGATAAAGAAAAAGTAGCAAAAAAACTTTCTGAAATTTTTGAATTGGATTATGAAACCGTATTAAAAAAAGTATCAAAAAGAAGCTCAATAGAAACAATAATAAAAAAAGTAGATAAAAATAAAACTGATGAATTAAGAGTTTGGATTGACGAAGAAAATATTACAACAGGTATAAATATAGATGAAGATACAAAAAGATATTATCCTAATAATAATCTTGCATCTCAGATTATAGGTTTTTGCGGAAGTGATAATCAAGGATTAGATGGAATTGAGGCAAAATATGATTCAACTCTTTCAGGTACAAAAGGAGCAATTAAAAGACATACAGATGCCAAGGGCGGAGAAATAGGGGAAGAAGGAGAATCTTATGTGGCTGCTGTTGATGGAAATGATATAGTTCTTACAATTGATATAAATATACAGTCTATAGTCGAGAAATATTTAAAAGAAGCTTGTATAGACAATGTTTGTACTGATGGGCGGTAATATTATTGCAATGAATCCTAAAAATGGAGATATTTTAGCAATGGCAACATATCCAGATTACAATTTAAATGAACCTTATGCAGCATATACAGATGAACTTAAAGGAATTTGGGATACTGCTGAACAAGCAGAGAAAACCAAGAGCCTGCAGGCAGTTTGGAGGAACAGAGCAATTACTGATACTTATGAACCAGGTTCTACTTTTAAAACCATAACAGCATCAGCAGCATTAGAAGAAGGATTAGTTACAGACATAGATAAACAAGGACAGTTCATCTGCACAGGAGGAATTGAAGTTGCAGGAGTAAGAATAAAATGTTGGAGATATTATAGACCGCATGGGGCTGAAAGTTTAAGACTTGCTTTAATGAATTCATGCAATCCTATTTTTATAGGGCTTGGACAAAAAATGGGTGTACATACATATTATAGTTATTTGCATAAATTTGGATTATTAGAAAAAACAGGGGTTGATTTGCCAGGAGAAGCAGGTAGTATATTTTTAGCTGAAAATAAGGCCGGACCAGTTGAACTTGCAACAATAAGTTTTGGACAGAGATTTGAAATAACACCATTGCAACTAGTAACTGCAGTTTCATCAATAGCTAATGGTGGAAATTTAGTTCAACCCAAAGTTGTGAAAACAATTATAGATAGTCAAACTGGAGAAAAAAAGGAAGTTGAGACTAAAATCAAATCCCAAACTATATCTAAAGAAACATCTGAAAAAGTTCTAAGTATGATGGAATCTGTTGTATCAGAGGGAACAGGTAAAAATGCAAAAGTTGCAGGATATAGAATTGGCGGAAAAACAGGGACATCAGAAGATGGGGTTAATACAAATAAATATGTAACTTCTTTTATTGGAGTTGCTCCGATTGATGATCCTCAAGTTGTTCTTCTTATTACTTTATATAATCCGACTGGTGAGGGTGGACACCAAGGAGGTGTGTGGTTCATTTTGTCGCTACACAATAAAAAACGTTCAAAAAGCTTTACAATGTAGGCAGAAAATAAAATAATCAAATCAAATAAAAGAACAATTCTAAGATTACTGTCTATTTGGTTAGGTTATATGAGGATGACAAGATATTAGATGAATTAATGATTTAAACAATATGCTCAAAGCTCATAAATACATATAGAAAATAATACAGAGAGATATAAGTAGAAAATATTGAACAAAAATTAGGTGCTTTTGAATGACTGGAGAATTAAGAGAGGTGACACTTAAGCGTTTTAAGGGTGTATGTTAGAAAACTATTCTTACACTATATAAAAGATATATGTATAAGAAAACTAATTTTTATTTTATAAAGTTAATATTATAAAACAGATTTACATAAACTTGACTTTTGGATAAAAATTTAGTACAATTAAGTTACAAAATTTAGAAAGGTAAAGGTATATCAATATGAGTAAAATGCAACACCCTACTATTGTATTTCAATTTATGCGGTATGAAGAAGAAATAGAATTACTTTCTGACTTTTTATACACTTCCATGTGTAATCACTCGCTAATTAATATAGCATTATTTGATAAATATCCTGAATTGCTAAACAAATTTAGCAGAGATTCTACTTATACTGATATTTATAATTTTTGCTATAAATGTTTAAAAAAGGATTTTGAAATGAACTTACCAAGTGTTAAAGATAAAATTAATGATTTTAAAAATATGGTAACTTTTGATATCATTGATTTACTGGTTATAATCGCTAGAAAGTTTGAAACTTATTGGAAAAACACGTGTATTACGGTAAAGGTCGGAAATGTCGCGTTTTGTCCTAGATGGATTAGAAATAACTCATTTTATATTCCATCTTATATTCAAAATTTTTTAGAAGTTTTATTGCATGAGAGCTGTCACTTTGTTTTCTTTCAAAAATTATTAGAAATAAATCCAAATTATTCTTTTGATAAATTTGAATATCCAAATCTAGAATGGATTTTAAGCGAATTGCTTATCGATATTATTTTAAAAAATAATTTGTTTGAAGGCAAAACTCATAGTACAATTAAAGCTTATGATGAATTCTATCAAATTAAAATTAACGGTGTTAATCTAATTGACTGTATAAGAAATATATACAATCAGCAACTTTCTTTTGAAGTGAAGCTACAAAAGAGTTTATCATTTCTTTCTTCTCATAAAGAATTAATATTAAACCGCATATAAAGAAAAGACTAGAATGTACAATTGTATGTTCTAGTTTTTTCTTGACCATATTAGTAATAAATGCTAAAATACATTTGGAGGTAAAATTAAATGAAAAATACAGATTATATAATAAGAGAAATTAAAGAAGAAGAAATAGACTATGCCAATAAATTATTAAATAAATTAATAATAGATGAAAAACAATATGATGAAAATATAAATGAAAATTATGTTGTAAATAATTATTATCAAAATAGACAAAATAATTCTATTTTGTTAGTTGCTACGCTAAATAATGAAATTGTAGCTTTCCTTTTTGGATATATAGTTGATACATTAGTATATATAGATAGAAAAGCTATATTAGATGCATTATATATTTCCAGAAATCATAGAAAAAAAGGAGTAGCAAATTTATTAATAAATAATTTTAAAGAGTGGTGTATTAAACAAAAAATTGATAATCTTGAACTTACTGTATGTTCGGAAAATGTAGATGCTTGTAATTTATATAAAAAGCATGGTTTTGAGATAAAAAAATATACTATGAAATTAAAAATGGAATAAGGAAGTCTATAAAGACTTCCTTATTTCTTGTAGATACTTGTAAAAAGTTACGAATTCTCGTAAAGCTTTTTTAATAACCATACCAAGCTTTTTTTCGTATGAATGCAGAATGGTTTATCAATTTCGTTTCTGCTTCCAAATAAAGCTTCTCCTTGGGCAGGACATCCTCCTCCACAAATGAAAATTCCTTCACACTGAAGACATTCTTCATTAAAAATAGGAGATCGGTACTTCCAAAAAGTTGCTTCTTGGCTTTTAATAGCTTCATCAAATGTCATATCATAGATATTGCCAATTACATATTTATCTGTTTTAGAATAGCAATGGCAAATGCTTAAAATTCCATCTGGTCTTACTGTTATCTGGTTGCATCCGACGGACGCGCAATCAGAAAACTTAAATTTTAAATCTTTAAAGCTTTCCAACTTTCTGAACTGACGATCTTCAACAAGACCTTTTGCAACATATAATTTTTCAAAGGATTCAATCAAAAAATCGCTCTG
This sequence comes from uncultured Clostridia bacterium, assembly GCA_934154445.1. GTDB lineage: Bacteria > Bacillota > Clostridia > TANB77 > CAG-508 > CAG-269. The sequence goes on along the minus strand of CAKPGC010000001.1, from coordinate 188,682 downwards.
ATTTTCATATGTTTTTTTCCAACAGCCATCATCGGTAGAAAAATGATAAAGGTTATATGCAATTCCATTTACCTTCATATTTTTCAGCCATTCAATTACATCTTCCTTATTTTTTATAAATGTATCTGAAAGTGTAATCGAAAAACCAAAATCAATTCCTTTTGAATTAAGAAGATTAACTGTATATAAGACTCTATCATAAACACTTTTATCTGAAGCACGATAGATTCTATTTTCGTCATTAATCTCCTTTGGACCATCAATAGAAATTCCAACTTTTATGCCATATTCAGCAATAAAGTTTGCTTTTTCCTCGTCAAGTAATGTTCCATTAGTAACCATAGAAACAACTACATTGATTCCAGTATTCTCAGTCATTTTTTTTGTATACTTTGCAATTTCTTTGACACAACTCCAATTTGTAAGTGGCTCACCACCATAAAGAATGATTTCAGCCTCTTTCAAACCAACATTTTTTAAATGCTTAATATATCTTTCAATTGCAAGGTGTGCTGTTGCCTCTGACATATTATGCTCAATTTTGTTATTGCAAACATTGTTTTCTATATAACAATATTTACATGCAAGGTTACAACTTGTTGTTAAAATCAAATACATAATATGCAAGTTTGTACTTTCTTTAAAGTACTGTTCCTTCAGTCTTTCATAAGCTAATTCGTCTGTAGAATCATTTTCTACATAGATTCCTTTGCTTTTGAGTAGCTTGGTTTCAAAATGAAGATTCTGAATCTTAGTCAATTCTTCTCTTGTTACAAATACTATATCCATAACAATACGATTATAGACAGCAAAAACATCATCCTCAATCTGAACAACTGTAAAAAATTTTGAAAGTTTCATAATGTGTACCTCCTGGATGTTATAGTTATTTTTTACACTGGTTTATAATATCTCGTTTTCTACAAAGATGTATATATATTATAATGCAATTTACATAATTTGTCAAGAAAATTTGTTTTTTGATTATATCTTGATTTTTATTATAGTGTTTTTAGAGTTTTTTATAAAAACCACAATACAGTACTTGACATAATTTGGAAAATATGATAGAATGATAATCACTAAGCAAATAATATGCTTGTCAACATTTCTCAAATTTGAGAAGGTTATCTTAGGTTTTTCCTAAGTTAATATATAACCTTAACATTATATTTTTTCATCAAAAGGAGGTAAAGGTTATGAAGTGTGTTGACACCAAAAAGGTTGCAGACTCTATGGTTAAGCCTATGTCTTTTGCGAGCACATGTAGATGTGCGAGCTTATGTCAGGGCGGTGGAGTAAACTGCAAAGGTTGTCAGGATCAGAATGCTGATGTAACTTCCGTTAAGGAAACCTACAAAACAGCGGACTAATTCCTCGACTATGACATCAACTGATGTCGAACTGGGAGGTGGTTAGAAATAATCACCTCTTTTGAATAAATTTATTAAAATGTTCATAAATTTGTGTAAGAGTGTTTATTTTAAATAATAAGATATACAAGTAATAAAAATAACTAGAAATTAGTAAAAAACTAATTATCTAGTTATTTTTTTGCAAAATCTTTTATGAAATTTCCGATTTTTGAGTTTCAAGGAACATTTACTTAGTAGAGAGAAAAAAGTAATAAAATTTTTTTATTACGAATAAATTTAAATATCAATATTAAGAAGAGGTAATTGTCATATGAAAGTTGAAAATATAAAACAAGCAAAAGAAAAAAGATAGAAAAGATAAATAATTTTAAAGGATGTTTATATGAAGATTGGAAAAATGACTATATAACTAAAGAAAAATACTTAAATTACAAGCAAAAATATGAACAAGATATAGATAAAATAAAAGAGATCATTATTAATTTAGATAAACAAAAAGAAAAACAAGAAGAAATTATAAATGGAAATAGTCTATGGATAGAAAACTTTAAAAAACATAAAAATATAACAGAGTTAATTGATTACATAGAAGTACATGAAAATAAAAAAATAACTATTAATTTTAAATTTATGAATGAATTGAACAAAATTATAGAATACATAGATGAAGAAAATAAAGCAAGTATCTTTGAAAAAGTAAAAGAGACATAATTGTAATGACAAAATACACCAAGGAGGTGTGTGAGGTATTTAGTAACCAACTTTACAAAATCCTGGAAAAATGGTATAATATAAATGTTGTTTATATATATAAATGAAGAATTTATTTCTTAATTTAAAAGCAAAAACATAATTTTTTATGTAGGCAATTTAGAAGAATTCTTTTACTAAATGTATTATAAGCAGAAAACTTGAACAGGAGGAAAATACAATGCAGGAGGAAACACTAGCAACAATATGGGAGGACAATGCCATAACAAGACAAGAGGAAAAATACTCTAATTTCAACCCCTTTGGTAGATTTAACAAAATGTTTATTAAAGGTAGAATGGAAACAGAACTTGAATTCAGCCATGAAACATTTGGAGAAAAATTCTATCGGACAAAAGTCAAAGTAACAAGAAAAAGTGGAGTGGATGACCATATACCAGTAATTGTGTCTGAGTTATTGATTCGAAAGGATTTAATAAATAAATCTATTAAGGATAAGTGGACTGAGATATCTGGAGAATTTAGAGCTTTTGGTAAAGTAGATGGAGATGGAAGTAGACATGTGAAATTATATATGTTTGTTAAAAAAATCAACATCTATAATGATACAGCAGAATATGAAACTACTAAAAGCGAAAATCTAATTTACTTGGATGGGTATATTTGTAAACCACCAATATTTAGACAGACACCTTTTGGAAAATTTATAACGGAATTATGTACTGATATTAAAAGAACTTATAATTTATCAGATTGGATTCCATGTATCGCATGGGGAAGAATTGCACTGTGGACAAGCGAATTAGAGATTGGAGACAGAGTAAAAATCCTTGGTAGAGTACAAAGTAGAGAATATTTTAAAAGATATTCCGAAGATTCAGAAGAGGGAGAATATAAAGAAATTTATGAAGTCTCTATAAAGGCAATACATAAATTCTAAAATAAGTAAAAGAAATTTTCTAACAGAGAAGGAGAGCAAGAGCTCTCCTTTTTTCCTTTTATTTTATAAATATAAAAAAGTAATAAAATTTGAAATAATTAATAAACTTAAATATCAAAGCAAAAAAGAGGTAATTAAGTTATGAAAGATGAATCTTTATGTTTAGAGAAAAATATAGAATCATATCAAATGAAAGTTGAAGATATTATTGTTGAAATAAAATATACTGACAATGATAAGACTATAGAAGAATGTATGTTAAATATATTAAAACAAAAGAATAAAGCTGGAAGATAATAGGGGGGAAGAAAATGGCTGGCAGAAAATCAAAATATTCTTTAGTAGATTCAAATACAAAAGGAACAAAAATATGGTCAGTAGCAATATATATAAGACTTTCACAAGAAGATAGTGACAATGGAGAAGACAAGCAAGAAAGTAATAGTATAACAAGCCAAAAAACTTTGTTAAACGAATTTATTGAAGAATATGATGATTTATTTGTCTATGATACTTATGTTGATGATGGCTATACAGGAACAGATTTTAATAGACCTGGATTTCAAAGACTATTAGAAGATATGAGAAAAGGAAACATTAACTGTGTTCTTGTAAAAGATTTATCAAGACTTGGAAGGAATTATATAGAAGTGGGGAATTATATAGAGCAAATATTTCCTTTATTTAACGTTAGATTTATTGCTATTAATGATAGTGTAGATAGTTTTAAAAACCCTACAAGCACAAATACAATATTAGTACCATTTAAAAACTTGATAAATGATGAATATGCACGAGATACATCAATAAAAATAAGGTCCGCATTAAATGGAAGAAAAAAGAAACGGAGAATTTGTGGGAGCCTTTCCATCGTATGGATATATAAAAAATCCAGAAGATAATCATAAATTAATCATAGACAAAGAGTCAGCCGAAATTGTAAGAAAAATTTTTGAATGGAAAGTAAATGAAGGATTAGGAAACCTAAGTATATGTCATAGACTAAATGATATGGAAGTTTTAAATCCAACAGGTTATAAAAAGAAAAAATTAAAACAAAACTATAATAATTCTAGAATATTACAAGAGGATTATTCGTGGTGTCCATCTACTGTTAGGAACATATTAAAAAATGATATTTATATAGGAAATGTAACTCAAGGTAAAAGAAAAGCAAAAAGTTATAAAGTTCACAAAGTAGTGCAAGTACCTGAAGATGAGTGGATTACCGTAGAAAATATGCATGAGGCAATTATAGATAAAGAATTATTTGAAAAAGCGCAGGTAATGAGAAAAGTTGATACTAGGGTACAAAACAGTGGAAAATTAAGTATGTGGGCCGGAATGTTAAAGTGTAGAGATTGTGGTAGGGCAATGCATAAAAAGTATTGTAAAAATAAAAGTGGTACTATTTATGAATATTATATATGTGGCACATATAGAAAAAAGTCAAATAAGTTATGCACAAAGCATACTATAAAAGTGAAAAAATTAGAAAAAGCAGTGTTAGAAGCTATTAAATTACACATAGAACTGTTTGTTGACACTGAAAAAATATTAGAGCAAATTAACAAATCAAACACTAGAAAATTGGCAAATGAGAATATGGAAAATATAAGACAAACAAAAGAAAGAGAAATAGAAAGGTTGAATAATCTAAAACGATGTTTATATGAAGATTGGAAAAATAAATATATAACCAAAGAAGAATATTTGGAGTATAAACAAAAATACGAACAGGATATAGATAGAATAAAAAAAGTAATGATGAATATAGATAAACAAAAAGAAAAACATGAAGAAATTATAGATGAGAATAGCAAATGGGTAGAGAATTTTAAAACACATAAAAATATAACAGAATTGGACAGAAATATTATAACAGAGTTAATTGATTACATAGAAGTACATGAGAATAAAAAGATAACTATTTATTTTAAATTTATTAACCAATTTAATACATAAAAAATAAAAAACTACAAATTTCGACACAATATTCAGAAAAAAGGTGTATAATATAAAAGTGGAGGGATATTATGATAGAATATGAAAATAGAAATGTAAAAGAAATTGATAAAAGAATATTAGAACAGATCCAAAAAAATTTAAATATAAAAGAAGAAAGTGTAGATATATTAAGTAAAGAAAAATTAAAAGAATATTTAACAATGATTGATGAAAAAAGGGAAGTAATATCTTTATTATTTCAAGGAGATTTTTCTATAAATGAAAAAAATATTGAATGTAAAATAAAAGATTATGAAACAAAAATAACTCCGGATGAACAAGTTGTTAACAATATTATTTCAAAAAGAGTAGAAAAAATTATTGATCAAATGATAGAAAAAGATGAAAAAAACGGTAGATTAGTATCTGTTTGCATGGATAGAATGTTTTTTATACAAAGAATTATTCAAAATAATATAGGTGCATCATTAATTAAAAGTTGTATTGAAGATGAAATGGTAAAATAAAGTAGTTTATTATTAATAGATTTAAAAAGTCATATAGTATATGTATGACTTTTTTTAGTCCTTATACCCTATTCTTGAATAGTGTGGTAATAAAATACACCAAGGAGGTGGTGTTGCAGCACCCGTAGGTGGACAGATTTTTAACGAAATTTTACCATATTTAGAAGTAAAACAAGGAAATCAAGATGAAGTTGAACAGGTTGAACATATTAAAGTACCTCAAATAGAAGGTATGAATATTAAAGAGGCTGAAAAAACAGTTAAAGAATTAGGATTGGAACTTAGTATAGAAAATAATTCAGATGAATTAGATAAGGAAAATGTAATTATTATTGAACAGACTCCTAAAGAGGGTATAACAGTCAATAAAGGCAGTAAAGTTTATGCGAAATATTAAAAAAACCCTATACAAAAACAAAAATTAGTTATATAATGTAAAAAAATTGTAGACAAAATTTTGACTACAAAACATAATAAATTGAAGGGATGATTCTAAATGGAATTAAAGAAAATATTAGTAGGATTAGAGGGAATAAAAGCTAAGGGAAATATAGATATAGACATTGAAGGAATAGAAAAAAACTCAAAAGAAGTTAAAGAAGGCTATATGTTTGTTGCAATTAAAGGCTTTTCAACAGATGGACATAAATTTGTGGAAAGTGCAATTGAAAATGGAGCTAAATGTGTAATGGTACAAGAAGGTTGTGACTTGAAATCTTTGAATATACCTGATGATATAACAATCTTAATGGTTAAAGATACAAGAGAGGCTTTAGCGATTTGTTCATCAAATTTTTATGGTAATCCATCAGCACAATTAAAATTGATAGGGGTTACTGGAACAAAAGGAAAGACAACAACGACTTTTATGATAAAAGAAATATTAGAAAAAGCTGGCAAAAAAGTAGGATTAATTGGGACAATTGCAACTTACATAAATGGAAAAAGAATTAAAGACAGTGATAGAACAACACCTGAAAGCTTAGAATTACAACAAATATTCAGACTTATGGTAGACCAAGGCGTAGAAGTATGTGTAATGGAGGTTTCATCACAAAGTTTAAAACTACATAGAGTTGATGGATGTCAATTTGATATAGTATTATTTACAAATTTTTCAGAAGATCATATAAGTGAAAAAGAACATCCGGATATGCAAGATTATTTTAATTCAAAATTAAGACTATTTGAAATGTGTAAAACTGGAATTGTGAATGCCGATGATTTACATACTGCTAAAATACCAAAATTATTTCCTGAAAGTAATATAGTAACTTATGGAATTGATAATTTTGCAAATGTTTTAGCAAAGGACATAACAATCACAAATTCTTATGTGGATTTCAGGGTTAAAATAACTGATAGAAATGAGAGAGTAAAAACAGGTATACCTGGTAGATTTAGTGTATACAATTCACTTGCTGCAATATGTGTTGCACAAAAATTTGGAATCTCTCCAGAAATTATAATTCAAGCATTAGAAGAAGTTAGAGTGCCTGGAAGATCTGAGTTAGTTGATAACAAATTAGATTTGACTATAATGATAGATTATGCTCATTCACCAGAAAGCCTACAGAATATATTACAAGCAGCTAAAAGCTATACGAGAGGTAGAGTAATTTCTGTATTTGGTTGTGGAGGAGATAGAGACTCTGGAAAAAGACCAATAATGGGAGAAATATCAGGAAAAATTGCAGACTATACAATAGTTACATCTGATAATCCTAGAACTGAAGATCCTCAAAAAATTGTTAATCAAATTGAGGAAGGAATAAAGAAAACAAAAGGTAAATATGAGGTTGTTGTTGATAGAGTTGAAGCTATTGAACATGCTATCAAAATGGCTAATAAAAGAGATATTATTATACTAGCAGGTAAGGGACATGAACCTTATCAAGAAATAAATGGAGTTAAGTATCCATTTGATGAAAGAGTTATAGTTAGAGATATTATAAATAAAATTAGTAAATAGCAATAAATTATAAGAAGTGTTAGACAAAATTTTGTAAAAATTACGTTTAACGATAAACGAACGAAGAAAATGAAAGGTTTGATAAAATTGAATTTTGAGATAAAAGTATTGCTGGCTACATTTGTGATTTCAGTAGTTTGTGGATTAATAACAATACCAATATTAAAAAAATTAAAGGTAGGGCAAATAGAAAGAGATGATGGACCTGCATCTCATTTAAAAAAACAGGGAACACCTACAATGGGTGGAATAATAATGATAATTTCTATTATTATTTCTGTCACATGTTCATATATGTTTTTATCTATTACAGGAAATGAAGAGTTAGGAAAGAAGTTATTACCATTATTGTTGATTACAATAGGTTTTGGAATGGTAGGATTTATAGATGATTTTAAAAAATTAGTTTTAAAAAATACAGAAGGATTGAAGCCAAGCTATAAAATGATAGGTTTATTAATTATAGCTGTAGCTTATGTTGTGTTTTTAGTGCAAGGTTTAAAAATAGGAACTGAAACATACATACCTATACTAAAAATGTACATTGATATTCCGATATTTATTTATATACCACTTGCGACTATAGTAATTCTTGCAACTACAAATGCAGTTAACCTTACAGATGGTATAGATGGACTATCATCAAGTGTTTCAGCAATTATTATAACATGCTTAACAGTAATAGGAATAAGTAACCAAGTATATGAAATATCAATATTTGGAAGCATTGTGATAGGTGCAGTTTTAGGATTTTTGATATTTAATTTACATCCAGCTAAAGTTTTTATGGGTGATACAGGATCATTAATGTTGGGTGGTGTAATATCAGGCCTAGCGTTATATTTAAAAATGCCATTGTTATTATTAATAATAGCAATAATTCCTGTTTTAGAAACATTATCTGTAATATTACAAGTAGCATATTTTAAGAAAACTGGAAATAGAATATTTAAAATGGCACCATTGCATCATCATTTTGAATTATCTGGATGGAAAGAAAATAAAGTTGTAGTCGTATTTTCTTTAATAACTTTAATTTCATGTTTTATAGGACTAAAGATTATATAAAAAAGTAGGAGGATTGGAAATGGCGAAAAAGAAAAAAGAAAAGAATTTTTCAAGTTTCTTAAATAATCCAATAGATTTTACATTAGTAATAACAGTTTTGCTATTATTAGGAGTTGGGCTGGTAATGGTCTTATCTGCCAGTTCGCCTTCAGCATTGTCTAAATATGGAAACAGTTATAGTTATTTTTCAAAACAACTGATTTTTGCGATTTTAGGGTTAATAGCTATGGTATTTATTTCTAAGATTGATTACCGTTTTTATCAAAAATTTTATAAACATGCATGGTGGATTTCAATTCTATTGCTTGTAGCAGTTAAAGTAGCGGGTAAAGAAGTTAATGGAGCAAAAAGATGGATATATATTACGGAAACATTGTCTTTTCAACCATCAGAGATAGTTAAATTTTTAATGATAATTTTTTATGCTGGAATATTAGTAAAAAATAGAGACGAATTAGGATTATATGGAAAAGGATTAATAAAACATTGTTTATTTGTTGTACCAATAATAGGCTTACTATTATTACAACCACATTTGAGTGCATCAGTGGTTATACTTGGAATTGTTTGTATTATGATGATAGTAGCTGGATGCAAATTTAAACACTTTTTGTTTACTGGATTAGGAGTTGGTATTCCGGGATTGGCAGGACTTATAGCAATGGCACCTTATAGATTAGAAAGATTTGTTACATTTTTGGATCCATTTAAATATAAAAATGATGAGGGATGGCAAGTTGTACAAAGTTTGTATGCAATTGGATCAGGTGGATTATTTGGCGTAGGACTTGGAGATAGTAAACAAAAATACTTGTATATACCAGAACCACATAATGATTTTATTTTTTCTATTTTAGCAGAAGAAATTGGATTTATAGGATGTGCAGTTGTTTTGATTTTATTTGCAATTTTTATTTGGAGAGGAATTTTAATTTCAATGAAGGCTCCAGACATGTTTGGTAGTTTGGTGGCTGTTGGAATTACTTCATTGGTTGCTATACAAGTTATAATAAATGTAGCTGTTGTTACTTCGTCAATGCCGGCAACAGGTATGCCATTACCATTTTTTAGTTACCGGTGGTACGGCGTTATTTATTTTATTGTGTGAAATGGGAGTTTTACTAAATATTTCACGTGCAGGTGCAAAAGAGAATTAGGAGGAATAATATGAGAGTCATTATTGCTGCAGCAGGTACAGGTGGACACATAAATCCTGGGATTGCTATTGCAAATAAAATAAAACAAGAAGAAAAAAATTCAGAGATTATTTTTATAGGAACAACAAGAGGGTTAGAAAATGATTTGGTTCCGAGATCAGGCTATGAATTAAAAACAATAGATGCTTATGGTTTAAGTAAAAAGTTGAGCATTGATAATATCAAAAAGTTATATAAAACATTCAAGGGATATGGAGAAGCTAAGAAAATTATTAAGGAATTTAATCCTGATATAGTAATTGGTACAGGTGGATATATTTGTGGGGCTACTATATCAGCTGCACATAATTTAGGTATTCCTACTTTGCTACATGAGAGTAATGCATTCCCAGGAAAAGCTGTAAAAATGCTTGCCAAAAAGACAGATACAATTTTAGTTTCTTTTAAAGATGCGGAAAGTAGAATAAAGAATGCAAAAAAGATAGTTTTTACAGGAACACCGGTAAAAATAACAAAAAAAGATTATAGCATTAACGAAAAATTAAATATAATAAAAAGTGCAGGATTAAATGAAAACAAACCAATCGTCTTAATTTTTGGGGGAAGCCAGGGAGCACAAAGAATTAATGAATCTATTCTAGAAATATTAAAAAATAAATTAAACAAAAACTATCAAATAATGTGGGCAACAGGTCCAAAACAGTACGACATTATAAAACAACAATTACAGGATAAAAATGTTAGTATAAATAATATTGAAAATGCAAAAATAGTTCCATACATATATAATATGGAAGAAATAATGAATGTTTCAAATTTGATTGTTGCAAGAAGTGGAGCAATGACAATAACAGAAATATCTAATTTGGGAAAACCATCAATATTAATACCATTACCTAACGTAAGTGGAAATCATCAACTTTATAATGCAAAAGTACTTGAGAATATTAAAGCTGCTAAAATTATATTAAATGATGAATTAAATTATAAAAAATTAAATGCACAAATAGAAGAAATAGTTTTAGATAAAAACAAAGAATTACAAATGTCAAACAATGCTTTAAAAGTTGCTACTCATGATGTGGAAGATAAAATTTACAAAGAAATTTTAAAGTTGGTTAGAAAATAGTAAATTATAATTTATAATGTAAAAAACGCAAATTGCTTTAATGAATTTATATAGGAGAAAGTAAAATGTATAAAAATGTAAAATCTAAAATTATATTAATTTCAATATTAATAGGACTAGTACTTATAGGAATGTTGGGATTTATGTATTTAAATTCTTTGGCACAAATACCACAACTTATTGAAGAGAAAACAGGTTTAAATGATGCTCAAACACAACAAAATAATTTGGAGCAAGAGAAAAGTAGATTATATGAGCAAGCTGAAAAATCAGTGGCAACTATAATTATAGTATATGTGGTTTCAGCAATTACTATTTCAGCATATTTATCAAAATTTGTAATTTGTCCTAAAAATAAATATATTAAAAGTGATGAAAGAGCAGAATTAAAGGACAAGCTTAATGAGGTTTCGTCTAGAAAAAATCAAATAGAAACAATTTTGTTACACATGACAGATGGAATTATTGCTTTTAATATGCAAGGAGAAATAATACTAATAAATCCTGCAGCTAAAAAGTTTTTAAGTATTAGTCCTGAAGACAATACTTTTGATGATATTTTTGGAAAATTTAAGTTAGATATAAATATGGAAAAAGTAATTTACTTAGAAACATGGACATCTACAGAACAGAGAATTCAAGTTGATGATGGATATGTTAAAGTTTTGTTTGCACCATTTAAAAATGAAGATGAGTTGCCAGATGGTGTAATTGCTGTAATTCAAGATATTACCGAACATGTAAAATTAGATAATATGCAAAAAGAATTAGTTGCAGATGTATCACATGAATTAAAGACACCTATAACATCTATAATGGGATATGCGGATACTCTTTTAGAAGGAGGGTATGATGAAGAAACTCAAAGCAAATTTTTAAATGTTATTTCGTCTGAATCAAGAAGAATGGCAAGATTAGTAACAGACTTATTAACGCTTTCTAGATATGATAGTAATAAAAAGAAAACGCAAAAAGAATCATTTGATTTGGGTGACTTAGTAAAACAATGTCAGGAGAAATTGGCAATAGAGATAAAGAAAAAAGGTCATAAAGTTAATTGTTTTGTCACAGCTGATGTACCGCCAGTCTATGCAGATAAGGACGACATAGAAAGAGTAGTTTTAAATATTTTAACTAATAGTATAAAATATACCCCAAATAATGGAGAAATAAAAATATATGTAGGATTTGTCTATAATGATGCTTATATAAAAATATTTGATAATGGTATTGGGATTCCTGAAGATGATTTATCTAGAATTTTTGAAAGATTTTATAGAGTAGATAAGGCTCGTACAAGAGAGATGGGAGGAACAGGACTAGGTCTTTCTATTGCTAAGGAAATTTTGGATAAAAATGGTGGAAGTATTGATATCAAAAGTAAAGTTGGAGAAGGAACAGAGGTTGTAATACGTATTCCGACCAAACAATAAAAAATAGGATTGAAAGTTTAGCTTTCAATCCTATTTTTGGTAATTCCAAAATCATTTAAAATAGGATCTTTAAATAATCCTATTTTAGGTGGAACAAATGTAAATAAAAAGAAGGAGATTAATAATATTGTTAATACTATAATAGAAACTCTTTTATTACAAGAAGAATCCGATAATAAAAATTTGTATGTGGTATATTCACCTAATAATACAGCAATAAAAAATATACTTATGTCAATAAATGAAATATTAGTACCTAATATACCAGTGTAAGTATAAAAGAATATTATTGTAAATAAAATTGACGTTACAATTCCTATTAGTTTTGAACATAAAAAATTAGGTATATTTTTTCCTATATAAAAATAGCCTATTATTGTTGTTAACAACATTGGAAAAAATAATAATTTTAAATGTTCCCATGTACTTTCATTGACAGCACTAAACAAAGCAACAAAAGAATTGTAATTTGACCATTTATAAGTAAAATGAAGTAATGTTCCTAAAATCATAGTAAAAATTATACTAAATACTTGAAACATTAAAATCTTTTTTTTATTTTTCATAAAATACCTCTATAATATTTATATGAATTAAACTAAAAATAATTCGATATTTTATTGATAAATCTTATAATTTAATGTATAATGTATAAAGCATAAAAACTTAATTGTTAGGAGAAAAATACAAATGAATGAAAAAGTAAAAGATATATTAGAATGGATATATTGTATAATAATAGCAGTAGTTTTAGCACTGCTATTTAGATATTATGTAGGAACACCTACAATAGTACAACAAGTATCAATGAAACCAACATTAATCCAAGATCAAAGGTTATGGCTTAATAGATGGAATAGAACAATAAAGAAAATGCCTCAAAGAGGAGATATAATAACATTTGAAGCTCCAAGCAAAATTAGATATACATATAATGAGGTAGATGAAACTAATCCAGTAGCAAAGTATGAAAACGAACCAACAGGGTTATGGGGAAAATTTAAATATTATGTACTAGAGATTGGTAAAGATAGTTACATAAAAAGAGTAATAGCTTTACCAGGAGAACATGTTGAAATAAAAGATGGATTTGTGTATATAAATGGTGAAAAATTGCAAGAAGATTATCTTCAAGAAGGAATTGTAACAGATGTTGTTGGAGCTGGATTTTCAGATTTTATAGTTCCAGAAAATTGTGTTTTTGCAATGGGAGATAATAGAAGTCATAGTACAGATTGTAGAGCTTTTGGATGTATTCCATTAGAAAAAATAGAAAGCAAAGTTTGGATTAGAATTTGGCCATTAAATTTATTTGGAAAAGTAAATTAGAAATTGTTTGTAAAGTAAAAAATAATAGGAGTAAGGATGTTTAATAATATATTAGGAAATGATAAAATTAAGGAATTATTAACAAATTCAGTAAAAAACAATAAAATATCACATAGCTACTTATTTATAGGAATAGAAGGAATAGGGAAAAAATTAATAGCGAAAGAATTTGCTAAGATGATTTTATGTATTGATGAAAACAAATATTGTGGTAGTTGTAAGTCTTGTATAGAATTTGATACAGATAATAATCCTGATTTTAAAATTATAGAACCTGATGGAAATAGCCTGAAAATAGAACAGATAAGAGAATTTCAAAGTAAAGTTGCTGAAAAACCTATAATTTCAAATAAAAAAGTTTATATAATAAATGATAGTGATAAGATGACAACAGAAGCTCAAAATTGTTTATTAAAAACATTGGAAGAACCACCAGAATTTGTTACAATTATTTTAATAGGTTCAAATGAGAATGCTTTTCTTAGTACTATAAAATCGAGATGTATGATACTACATTTTAATAAAATACAAGATGATGAAATAAAAAAGTTTTTGGAAGAGAATTATCAAAATAAAGTAAATAGTAAAATAATGCTAGATGCATTTCAAGGTAGTATTGGAAAGGCATTACAGATACAAGACAAACAAGAGGAGTATGAAAAAATAGAGAAAATAATATATAGTTTAGAAAATAAATACAAAATTGATATACTAAAAATGTCAGAACCAATATACAAAGCAAAAGAAGAAAAGTTTGATATACTAGATTACATGAATATAGTATTTATAAACTTGGCCAAAAAGTCAAACAAATATGCACAATGTATTAATATAGTTGAAGATGCAAAAAAAAGATTGCAATCAAATGCAAATTATGATATGTGTATAGATAATATGTTATTAAAATTATGGGAACAGGTAAACTAAAATTTAAATTAACAAAATAGAGGTGAGATATAGAATTGAAAAATATAATAGGAATAAGATTTAAAAAACTAGGAAAAATATATTTTTTTAATCCAAAAGGATTAAAAGTAAAAAAGGGAGATAAAGTAGTAGTTGAAACTTCACAAGGGGAAGAATATGCAGAAGTATTGATTTCTAACAGATATGTTGAAGATGAAAAAGTTGTAGCACCATTAAAAAAAGTGTTAAGAATAGCAACTTATAAAGATACTAAAAGACATGAAGAATGTAAAAAAATAGAAAAAGAAGCATTTAAAGTTTGTACTGAAAAAATAAAAGAGCATGGATTAAGCATGGAACTTACAGAAGTCGAGTGTAAATTTGATAACAGTAAAGTTATATTTTATTTTACAGCTGATGGGAGAGTGGACTTTAGAGAATTAGTAAGAGATTTGGCTGCTATATATAAAACTAGAATAGAAATGAGACAAATAGGAGTCAGAGACGAGGTTAAAAGAATTGGTGGAAATGGTGTATGTGGTAGAGAATTGTGTTGTTGTACATTTTTAAGTGATTTTGAAACTGTATCAATAAAAATGGCAAAAGAACAAAATATATCATTAAATCCATCTAAAATATCAGGAAATTGTGGAAGACTTATGTGCTGTTTAAAGTACGAAAATGAAGTGTATGAAGAAAAAATAAAGAAACTTCCAAATATAGGTGCAATTGTTAAAACAGAAGATGGAGAAGGCGAAGTTGATAGTATAGAAGTCTTAAAAGAAAAATTAAGGGTAAAATTTAAAAATGAAGACGGAGTTTATACATATAAAAAATATGATGTTAAAGACGTTAAAATTATAAAAGATATTGCAAGAGAACAAATTGATGAAGAAGAATTAAAAAATAAAAAAGAATTAGAAGAACTTGAAAAACTAGAGCAAGAAGATAAAGCAAGTTTAGGAGGTGATAATGATGGCATATAAAATTACAGATAAATGTATATCTTGTGGTGCATGCGCAGCAGAATGCCCGGTTGGATGTATTTCACAAGGTGATGAAAGATTTGTTATAGATCAATCTGCTTGTATTTCATGTGGTACTTGTGCTGGGGTATGTCCAGTTGAAGCTCCAATTGAGGAATAGTTTACAATAATGTTAAAATGTGGTATAATATAAATGAATTAAATTTTTTTATATTATACTGCTTTTATTTTTGCAGTATAGAACAGGAGGACAAATGGCAGCAGAAAAAAATGAAATCGCAAGAGTCATCTTGGGATATGTAGAAGGAGATGGAAAATTTCCTGACTTAATAAGTCAGAAAATTTTAGAATTAGGTATTACACCTAATGATATCTTTCGGGCTTATCTTGAAAACACCCGAACCAAAGAACCAACTAATTTTTTAGTTGAAAATTTCAAGGACATATCTTTAGGTGAGGAAGAGTGGGAGCTCTTTATTAATAGAATAAAGAGCAATCCGAATGTTTCTTCAGAGTTAATGAATTGTTTTTATCATAAGGATAAAAACTTTTATATCAACGTCATAGATAAGATGTTATCTATGTTCGGAGATAGTGAATTAACTGAACAGGAAGAAAGTAATTTGCTTTACTTCTTGGAAGAAAATAAGATTTGGATTTAAAATAAAAGGAGGGAAATTTTCCCTCCTTTTTACTATTATTTGTTTGTTAATTCCTCTAAGTCTAATAATTCTTGCCATCTTTTATCAACTTCTTTTTGGAAGTCTTCTATCATCCATTCATTACCAGGTTTAAATAAATGTTTAAATCTTTTTTGTGGCTTTAAGAATTCTTCTATTGGAAGTTTTTTTGCTGGTTTGTAAGTTATATGGTAGATACCATCAACTACTTCATATAAAGGCCAATAACACGTTTCAACAGCTAATTTATTAATTTTCATTAAATCTTCTGTTGCATAACCCCAACCTCTTGGGCAAGGTGCCATAACATTTAAAAATGTTGGACCTTCTGTATAAATTGCTTTTTCAGCTTTTTCATATAAATCTTTCATATTATTAAATGCAATTGATTGTGCGACATAAGGTAAATGGTGTCCTACCATTATTTTTGTTAAATCTTTTCTTGATTGCATTTTGCCAGGAATAACTTTTCCAGCAGGTGATGTTGTTGTGTCTGCAAATTTAGGTGTTGCAGATGAACGTTGAATACCTGTGTTCATGTATGCACCATTATCATAGCATACATATAACATGTCATGTCCTCTTTCCATTGCACCTGATAATGATTGTAATCCTATATCATAAGTTCCACCATCTCCTCCAAATGCAATGAATTTTGTATGTTCATCTTCTGGTAGTTTTCCTTGCTTTTTAAGTGATTTATATGCAGCTTCTGCTCCTGATAAAGTAGCGGCAGTACATTCAAATGCTGTGTGAATAAAAGAATCTGTCCATGCTGTATATGGATAAATAAATGTTGATACTTCCATACATCCAGTCGCAGTTGATATTACTGCATGGTCGTCTTCTTTTAGTGCTCTTAAAATGTGTCTTGCAACAACAGGTGCTCCACATCCTGCACACATTCTATGACCTTCTGTAAATCTTGAAGGCTTATTTGCAACTATTTCTTTAACATTATATGCCATGATTATTTGCCTCCTTTCATTTTTGAACGTAAACCTAAATATCTATAAGGATTTTCAACTTTTCCGTTTTTAGCAATTTCAGCTAAATCTGTATAAACTGATTTGATTTCTTTTTCTGTTGTGTCTCTACCACCAATTCCATAAACATAGTTAACTATTGGAACAGTTTGTTTTGCAACATACATGCTAGAAACAACATCTTCAAACAATGCTCCACCAATTGCATTTAAAGAATCAGATTTATCTAATACTGCAATGGCTTTTAAGTGTGATAAAGCTTTTGCAACTTCTTCACCAGGGAATGGTCTGTAAACTCTTATTTTTAATAAACCAGCTTTAACACCTTGCTCTCTTAATTTATCAACAACAGCTTTTGTTGTTCCAGCAGTTGAGTTCATACAAACAATAGCAATTTCTGCATCATCTAATTTATATTCTTCAAACAAACCATAATGTCTACCAGTCCATTTTTCAAATTCTTTTGAAACGTCTAAAATAACTTGTTTTGCATTTTTCATAGCTTCTCCTTGTTGAGCTTTGTGCTCGAAAAGGTAAGCTTGTAAGTCTAGTGGACCAATTGCCATTGGTTCTTTTTTGTTTAATAAATAATGTTCTGGATGATATTCACCAACAAACTTTTTAACATCTTCGTCATTTTCTAATTCAATATTTTCAATTGAATGTGATGTTATAAATCCATCTTGACAAATCATAATTGGAAGTTGAACATCTTTGTTTTCAGCAATTTTGTGAGCCATTAAGTTATTATCATAAGCCTCTTGATTATTTTCTGAAAATAACATTATCCAACCGCTATCACGAACACCCATTGCATCTGAATGATCATTGTGTATATTAAGTGGACCAGATACAGCCCTATTAACCAAGTTCATAACTATTGGAAGTCTTAAACTTGAAGCAATGTAAATCATTTCCCACATTAAAGATAAACCATTTGCAGATGTAGCAGTCATAGCTCTTGAACCAGCAGCTTCTGCACCAATAGTAGCACTCATAGCACTATGCTCACTTTCAACAGCAACAAATTCAGTATCAACTGAACCATTTGCAACAAATGTTGAAAAATATTGAGGAATTTCTGTTGATGGTGTGATAGGGAATGCAGCTACAACATCGGGATTGATTTGTTTCATAGCTGTGGCAACAGCTTCATTACCACTTAATCTTTCTCTTATACTCATTATTCATCAACACCTTCTTCCTTCATTTCTATTGCGGCAAATGGACATACTTTAGCACATACACCACATCCTTTGCAATAATCATAATTAAAATCTAATCTTTTTAAAGAATCTTTGCATACGGGAATAGAATTGTCAGGACAAACAGGATAGCATAATCCACATTGCTTACATTTTTCTTCTATCCATACAGGTCTGACACTTCTCCAGTCGCCAGTTTTAAATTCTCTTGCATTACCTGCTTCATATATATTACCACCTATTGTTAAATCTTCCATAGGTGTTGTTTTATCTATATTTGACATGATTTTCTCCTTTCTAAAAATTGTCAGAGGGGATGACCCTTTTTGACAAGTAATTATATTATATTTTTTTAATTTCTTTTAAAGCCATTTCTAATGCTTTCATATTACCATCTATAACTTCAGGTTTCTTTGCAAATTTATGTTTAAAGGAACCTTTCATGTCTTCTAGAAAAGCTTCATCTGTCATAATTTTGCTTACTTTTACTATTGCTGCAAGCATTGGTGTATTAGGAAAATATTTTCCAAGTGTCTCAATTGATATTCTTCTTGCATCTATCGTGTAAACAGCACCATTATAGTCTTTTAAAGATTTTTTTATCGTTTCAGGTGATTTTGTTGTATTAATTACTATGGCTCCAGTTTCCTTTAAACCATCAGTAACTGGTACAGTTTCTAATAATGTATCATCTACTACAACTACGTAGTCAGGTTCATAGATATTGCTATGAACAGTAATTGGTTTATCACTAATTCTGTTATATGCAGTAATTGGTGCACCCATTCTTTCTGGACCATATTCAGGGAATCCTTGAATATATTTACCTGTGTTGAATGCAGCATCGGCTAGTAATAATGATGCTGTTTTTGCACCTTGACCACCTCTACCATGCCATCTTATTTCAATTAAGTTGTTGTCCATGTATATAGCCTCCTTTTTATGCAGTGTTTATTAACACGTGCTTTATTTGTATGTGTTTAGTATATGACAAATAAATATTGATGTCAAGGGATTTTTTTTGCAAGATTGAGTCGAATATGTTAATGAATTTATAAATAAATGATTTACAAAAAAATTTTTTTGGGATATAATGTTTTAAGAAAATAAATGTTATATATTTTACTAAATACATAGAGGAAATATATCTAATAGTTATAGTAGCAATAATGCTGGGCAAATAATAGGAATAGATTACAATAGAAATCGTTCAGTCACAAATTGTTATTACTTAAGTACAGCAACAGGAAAAAATACTTATGGTGGAACAAGTGCAACAAGTGATAATTTAAAAAAATATGCAAATAAATTAGGAAGTGCTTATACATCTGACAAAGAAAAACCAGTAAATGATGGTTATCCAATATTAAGTTGGCAATAATATAGTACAAAAAGGCAAGAAAAATTTTTCTTGCTTTTTGTCTTTTTATATAGTAAAATGTAAAAAGCAAAAAGGTTGTCAAAAAGGGGTATCCCTAATGACAGTTAAAAAGGTGAGAAGAAAAATGTATTTAAAAAGATTAGAATTACAAGGATTTAAGTCCTTTGCAGATAAAACAATTTTAGAATTAAGACCAGGAATAACAACAGTTATAGGGCCAAATGGTTCTGGAAAGAGTAATATATCGGATGCTATCAGATGGGTACTTGGTGAGCAAAGCATGAAATCCCTAAGAGGAACCAAGTCATTAGATATTATATTTGCTGGTACTCAAAATAGAAAGTCTCTTGGATTTGCGGAGGCTTCTTTGGTGTTTGATAATTCTGATGGTTCACTTCCAATTGAATACACTGAGGTAACTGTTACAAGAAAAATTTATAGAAGTGGTGAAACAGGCTATTTTATAAATAAAGTTCCATGTAGATTAAAAGATGTATTGGAATTGTTTATGGATACTGGTATTGGTAAGGATGGATATTCAATAATAGGACAAGGTAAAATTGACGAGATTTTAAGTAATAAATCTGAAGATAGAAGACATATTTTTGAAGAAGCTGCTGGTATCGTAAAATATAGAACTAGAAAAGAAGAGTCTGAAAAAAAATTAGAGCATACAAAATTAAATCTTTTAAGAATAAATGATATATTGTCTGAAATTGAAGGAAACCTAGAGCCATTGCAAATTCAAGCTGATAAAGCTAAGAAGTATTTGAATTTAAGAGAAGAATTAAAAAATATTGAAATCGGCTTATTTGTTTATAATATTGAAAAATATAAAAAAGACCTAGAAGAATTAGTACAATCAATTGAAGTAATGCAAAATCAAGCTAATGAAGAAGAAGAAAAATTAGAAAAAGTAAAGGCATTAAAAGAAGAACTAAAATCAAGTATTGATCAAATTACAGAAGAGATTGAAAATATGTCTAATATTGGTTTTGAAAGCCAAAAACAAATTGAACAACTAAATTCAGATATAAATGTAGCAAAAACGAGAATTGCCAATAATAATGAAAATAGTGAGAGATATTTAAAGGAAATTGAGGAACAGAATAATCATATAAAAGAATTAAACGAAGAAATTGAGCAAAAAGAGGCTAAAAAAGATAATTTAAAACAGAATAGAGAAAAATTTGAAAAGGAATTAAATGAAAAACAAGAAGAACTTAACAAATTAACGCAAAAATTATCTTCAAAAGAACTTGAGATTGAAGGGTATAAACAAACTGTTGAACAAAATACAGATAAAAAATATGAACTTCAATCAGAAATAAATACACAAAATGCAAACTATCAAAATTATGAAAAAAGACAAGTACAAATAAAACAAGAAATGCAATCAACAATATCAGAATTAGATAGTACACATCTTAATAAAGAGGATATAGCTAAACAATTTAATGAAATTGAGAATAAAAAAAATAAAGTACAAAAATCATTAGATGATGTGTCAAATCAAAAAGAAGAGGCAAATCAAAAAATTAAATCTTATGAAAATAATATAAATATTTTATCAAGTGATATGAGAGTAAAAGAATCTAGATTAAAGTTTTTAATCGAAACAGAAAGAGAAAAAGAAGGATATATAAAGAGTGTAAAATCCTTATTACAAGATTGTGAAAATGTTAAAGATTTAGGTAAAGGAATGCATGGAGTTTTAGCAAACATTATTGAAGTCCCTGATGAATTAGAAACTGCAATTGAAATGTGTTTGGGTGCAAGTCTTCAAAATGTAGTAACAGAAACAGAAGAAGATGCAAAAAAATTAGTTGAACATTTAAGAAAGAATAATCTAGGAAGAGCCTCATTTTTACCAATTTCATCTGTTAAAGGAAGAAAGTTAGATAAGATAAAAGGACAAGACAATGGTGTAATTGGAATTGCATCTGACTTAATAAAGTACAGTAAAAAATATGAACAGATTGTTTTAAATTTACTTGGAAGAACTGTCATTGTAGATAATATGAATACAGCAATTAAACTTGCAAAACAAAATGGATATACATTTAGAATAGTAACTAAAGAAGGGGATCTAATTAATCCATCTGGAGCTATAACAGGTGGTTCTGTTGCTAAGAAAACAGTTAATATTTTAGGTAGAGGAAAAGAAATTGAAAAATTAGAAAAAGAAATAAATAATTTAAAACAGAAAATTGAAAAATTGCAAAATGATAAGCAAAATTATGAAGAATCAATAGAAGGAATTTTAGAATTATCATCTAATTTAGAAAAACAATTACAAGAAATAGATATTGAATATGCAACAGAAAAACAAAAGGTAATTTCAATAGATGAAAATATAGAGAAACTTCAAAAACGTTTAAATAGATTAAAAGAAGAACAAACAAATCTTGAAAAACAAAAAGAAGAAGCAATATCAACAAAAGGAAATATACAAGTAGAAATAAATAATATTGTGGAGAAAAATCAAGAGTTATCTAAGATTATAACAGAATTTGCTGAGCTTAATAAAGATGACCAGAAATATATAGATGACTTAAATTTTGATATTACAAATTTGAAAATTTCTGTATCTTCATTTGATGAAAGTGAAGCATCAATACAAGAAATACAAGAAAGAATAAATCAGGAATTGACAAATTCTGAACAAAGTATTGAAAATAAGAAAACTCAAATTGAACAAATAAAGTTGGATAATGAGGCTTTAGAAAAAACAATTCAAGAAACACTTCAAAAAATTGAAGAAGTTAAGGCAAATGTTCAAAATAGTAGTTCAAAAATAGACGAATTAAAACAAGAAAGAACTTTAAAAAATGAAAAACTTGCAAAACAAGAAAATGAAATAACAGATAAATTTAAAGTTATAGAAGACTTAAAAGGTCAACTTGTAAAATTAGATGTTAAGAAAACTAAAATAGAAGAAGATATAAATGAAATTTACAATAAAATGTGGGAAGAATATGAACTCACACCAAATAACGTAGGAGAATATCAAAAACCAGAAAATGTACAGTTAACACAAAAAAGAGTGAATAGTTTAAGAACAGAAATTAAAGAATTAGGAAGTGTTAATGTAGATTCTATTGAAGAATACAAAAATTTGAAAAACAGATATGACTTTATGAGTGAACAAAGACTCGATTTAGAAAATACAATAAGTAAATTAAGAAATGTAATTTCTGAAATGACTCAAATTATGAAAGAACAGTTTAAAGAAAAATTTAGAGTTATAAACAAGAATTTTGGAGAAGTATTTGCAGAATTATTTGGTGGAGGAAAAGCAGAACTTATACTTGAAGATGAAAATAATATTTTAGAGTGTGGAATAGAGATAAATGTTCAACCACCAGGAAAAAAATTGCAAAATATGATGTTATTATCAGGTGGAGAAAAAGCATTTACGGCAATTGCATTGTTGTTTGCAATTTTGAAAATTAATCCAGCACCATTCTGCGTATTAGATGAGATTGAGGCAGCTTTGGATGATGTAAATGTATTTAAATATGCCGAATATTTGAAGAAATTTACTGAACATACTCAATTTTTGGTTATTACACATAGAAAGGGAACAATGGAAGCAGCAGATACTGTTTATGGAGTTACAATGGAGGAAAGTGGTATTTCTAAACTATTGTCAATGAAATTAAAATAACAAAATCTAAATAGTCAAATATTAATATGAAAACGATGGAAATAATTATTTTCCATCGTTTTTTTACAATATACTTTAATGCATCTATTACTATTGATGCAAGGTAATGAAATGTCTAGTTAAGACAACTATTGGTTTGGAAAGCCTTTTTTAGAGATTCGGCTCTTTTCTTAATAAAATAGTCCCCTAATATAATTTTCAAACCAAGTATTTCGGCTTTTTTTCTAACTCTATATGAGTTTTTAGAATTTGAAAAGAAATGTAAAGTTATATTTTCTGAAGAATTTATCCATTTGTAGATATCTTCTGTTTCCAATATAAGTTTTAAACTTTTTAAGTAATCAAAAAACTTTTGAGTTGACTCTGAAACTGATGTTACTTTTCCATTTTCAAAAGTTGTTTCTAATTGTACTTGAAAAATTTCCTCCTTAAACCGAAATGTAATTAGTGTTGCCTTTGTTTGTCCTTGTGTCATAGACATTACCTCCAAAAAAATTTTTCGTGAGGCAATTATAACAAACCATATAAAATTTTACAAGTACTTAATAAAAAAATCTAAAAAATCCAATTGTAATTAATAAAAATCCAGAAATTATTGACCAGATATTTTGTTGCAATTTATAAAAATCATTAATTTTAATACCAATTATTGTACCAAAATTTAAAAAAATTAATTGAAAAATACTAACTAAAAATGGAAATAGAGCTAAATTAATATCAGTAATACTTCCACAAATGCCAATACAAAAGCTATCCAAGGAAAGTGCAATTGCTAAAATTACGGATTCCTTTGAATCTATTGTATTTGAATTATCTAGGTCAGACGATATTGGATTGTTAAAAACATTTGAAGAACGACTTTTCTTTTTTAATGCTTCAAAACATATATAAATGCCCATAAATATTAAGATAAAACTACCAATTAATTTTGTTAAAAAACTAGGAAAAATACTATGTATCAAATTCCCTAAAAATATTGAAAGATAAGTTATTGTTATGGAAATAATAAACAAAATTATTTTTCCTATTGGAGATATCTTTGTTTTTTTTATTCCATAAGTTATTCCTATTCCAAGTGAGTCTATACTACTTGAGATTGCTAATAAAATTGAATTGAACATAATAACACCCCTTACAACATAATATGACATAAAATTAAGTTAGTGATTTATTTGGAATAAAAAAGTACAAGCCACATATACTTTAATAAAATAAATGCATAAGAAAAAGGAGTGAATATTTTATGTGGCAAACTTTGAAAAAAGATGAAATTTTAAAAAGTTTAGGTACAAATGAAAAAAATGGATTACAATATGAACAGGTAAAGAAAAGGCAAAATGAATACGGAAAGAATAAATTGAAAGAAAAGAAGAAAGAGAGTCTGTTTATAAAATTTTTAAAACAGTTTAACGATTTCATGATTATTATTTTAATAATAGCTTCTATAATATCTGCAATTGTTTCAAAGATGCAAGGGGAAAATGACTATGTAGATTCTATTATAATTATTGGAATAGTTATATTTAATGCATTAATGGGAGTAATCCAAGAAGCAAAGGCTGAAAAGTCGATTGAAGCATTAAAAAAAATGACGCCTCAAATTGCCAAAGTTATTAGAGATGGTAAAAAGAGGAAAATAAATGCAGAAGATTTGGTTAAAGGAGATATTATAGAATTAGAAGCAGGAAATTATGTACCAGCTGACTGTAGAATTTTAGAAAGTCATAATTTGAAAATAGAAGAATCCTCTTTAACGGGGGAGACAGAACCATCATTAAAAGATGCAGATATAATATGTAAAAAAGATATTCCTTTAGGTGATATGAAAAATATGGCATTTATGGCAAGTATTACTGTAAATGGACATGGAAGAGCAGTTGTTACAGATACGGGAATGAATACAAAAGTTGGACAAATAGCTAATATGATTATTGAGGATGAAGCACCAGAAACACCATTACAGAAAAAATTAGGTGAAGTAGGAAAAATACTTGGATTAGCATGTTTGGTTATTTGTATAGTAATATTTATAATGGGGTTGATAAAACATATAGAACCAGTTGAAATGTTTATGACATCTGTAGGACTTGCTGTTGCTGCGATTCCAGAGGGATTACCTGCTATAGTTACAATTATGCTTTCAATAGGTGTTACAAAAATGGCAAAAAAGAATAGTATAATCAGAAAATTGCCAGCAGTTGAAACTCTTGGAAGTAGTAGTGTTATTTGTTCTGATAAAACAGGAACACTTACTCAAAACAAAATGAAAGTTGTAGATGTTAAAAGTTCAAATAGAAAACTTATAATAGAATTGGCTACATTATGCACAGATTGTGAGATTTTTGTGGAAAAAGAAAACCAAATTGTATCTGGTGAGCCAACAGAGAAAGCAATTGTAGAAGAAAGTATAAACATGGGAGCCTTAAAAAATGAATTAGAAATGTTAATGCCAAGAATTAATGAGGTACCATTTGATTCTAATAGGAAAATGATGACAACAATACATAAAATAGGAAATAAGTATCGTATAATTACCAAAGGTGCACCAGATGTACTATTACAAAGATGTACGAAGGAAATTTTAGATGCAAATAATTTAAATAATATAAGGGTTCAAACTTTACAAACTGCAAGGATTCAAAACGATAACAGACAGATGGCACAAAAAGCATTAAGAGTAATAGCTGTAGCATACAAAGATGTAGATTCATTACCAAATAAAATAGATTCAGAAAATATTGAAAATAATCTAACTTTTCTTGGACTTATTGGGATGATTGATCCACCAAGAGAAGGTGTTAAAGAAGCAGTAAAAACTTGTCAAAATGCAGGAATAAAAACGGTTATGATTACAGGTGATCATTTAGAAACTGCAAAAGCTATAGCAAAGAATTTGGGAATTTTAGGTTTAAATGATAGGGCCATAACAGGACAAGAACTTGACAAAATGACACAAGGACAATTAGAAAAAAACATAAAAGAATATTCTGTTTTTGCAAGAGTAACACCTGAGCACAAAGTTAGAATAGTTAAAGCATGGCAAAAAACTGGGGCAGTGGTGGCAATGACTGGAGATGGTGTAAATGATAGCCCGGCACTTAAAAATGCTGATATTGGAATTGCAATGGGAAAGAATGGTACTGATGTTGCCAAAAATGCTGCAGATATAATTCTTACAGATGACAATTTTGTAACAATAGTTGAAGCGGTAAAACAAGGAAGAAATATATATGATAATATAAAAAAGGCAATTCATTTTTTAATTGCAACCAATATAGGTGAAATTGTAACAATTTTTATAGGATTAGTTTTAGGATTAAAATCCCCTTTACTTGCAATTCAATTATTATGGATAAACTTAGTTACTGACTCATTACCTGCAATAGCATTGGGACTTGAAAATCCTGAAAAAGACATAATGAACAGAAAACCAGTTGATAGTAAAAAAGGAATATTTGCAGATGGTTTGTGGAATAAAATTATTGTTGAAGGGATTATGATAGGGGTACTTACTCTTGTTGCATTCAGTATTGGAAATAAGTATTATGGACTAGAAGTTGGCAGAACTATGGCATTTTTATCAATAGGATTTTTAGAGTTGATTCATAGTTTTAATGTTAAAAATGAAAGGTCTATTTTTGAAGCAGGACTTTTTGAAAATAAGTATTTGTTAGGAAGTTTTATTTTAGGTGTACTAACTCAAGGAATAGTTGTTGTTATTCCTGCATTAGCTGGCATATTTGAGGTTATTCCTTTGAATTTGACTCAATGGATTATTACAATTATTATTTCCATTTTACCTATTCCAGTTATAGAATTACAGAAAAAAATAGATTCAAAAAATGATAAAAAAGCAATTTCAATAAAAAAGGTATTTGCTAAAAGTTAATTATTAAAAAACTAATAGAAATAAAATTTTAAAAAAACTTGCAAAATAAACAAAAATATGATAAAATAGCTATGCTTAAAAAGAGCATGGCTATTTTTGAGCATCTCTACTTAACTAAAAAGTTAGGTTGTATAAATCCATAGGGAGGTGAAAATAATGAATAAATACGAAAGTGTTATCATTGTTAATCCAAATGTTGATGAAGCAGGTTTAAAAGCCTTAGAAGAAAAATTCACAGGATTAATAAATGAAAACGGAAAAGTAGAATCTGTTGAAAACATGGGTAAAAAAAGATTAGCCTATGAAATTAAGAAATTCAAAGAAGGTACATATATGTTATTTAACTTTGAAGCAAAAGCAGATTCAATAGCTGAACTTGAAAGAGTTTACAGAATTACAGACGATATAATTAAATTTATTGTTGTAAGAAAAGAAGCTTAATTTTAAGAGCATAATTAAAAATATAAATGTGGGACCTAAATTAGAGTAAAGAAAAGAGGAATAAAAATGAATAAAGTAATATTAATGGGAAGACTTACAAGAGATCCAGAAGTAAGATACACACAAACAAACAATACTTTAGTTGCATCATTTAGTTTAGCAGTAAATAGAAGATTTGTTAGACAAGGAGAAGAAAGACAAGCAGATTTTATAAATATTGTTGCTTGGAGTAAATTAGGAGAATTTTGTAGTAAATACTTTAAAAAAGGTCAACAAGTGGGAATAATTGGTAGAATTCAAACAAGAACTTATGATGATGATCAAGGTGTTAAACATTATATAACAGAAGTTGTTGCAGAAGAAGCATATTTTGCAGATTCAAAGAGAGATGGAGACATTGGAGCAGGAACTTTTGAAAATACTTTTGGTAGTACAATGCCTGGAAGTATGGGGGCAGATTTTGAAACATCATCAGCAGATGATTTACCATTCTAAAACTATGAGAGGGGGAAAATAATAAAATGGCAGATAAAAAACAAAAAAGAAATAATAATAAAGATTATGATGAAGATTACAATCCAAAATTCAGAAAACAAAGAAAAAAAGTATGCGTTTTATGTAGTGATAAAAACTTTGAACTAGATTATAAAAATGCAGATCAATTAAAGAAATTTGTTAATGATAAAGGTAAAATATTACCAAGAAGAACAACAGGATGTTGTGCAAAACATCAAAGAGATATTACTATAGCTGTAAAAAGAGCTAGACATATTGCTGTATTACCTTATGCACAACAATAATAGTAAATATAATAAAAAGTTAGAAATATTTAAATTTCTAACTTTTTTATCTTTCTGATTCGATATTTTTAATTTTTTCTGATAATTTATTTAATGAATGTTTTGCATATTCATTAATTTCAAAATCCATTATAGAACTTTCAGTAGACATTAAACCAACACTTTTAAGCAAATCAGATTGATGCTTATAAACACATTCTAAATAATATTCTGAATCAATCGAATTTGGGTTATGTCCATCTATTTGTTCTCTTATAGCATGTGCTAAGCATTCATAAGGATCATCATAGTGGATTTTAACTCTGTTTTTAGCAGAAGATTCTTTATCTAATCTTGCTGTTGCATGATATGCAGATATGTTTTTTGCCCATGAGTCATAAATTTTGCATCCATCTTCATAAAGCTCTTTCTTAAGGAGAGTAGTTTCCTCATCATTCAAATTACATATATCCCTTAAGACATTTAGATATTTAGAATCTATTTTTACTCCTACTGGATACTTATCTTTTAATACAACATTTGATTTGTTGGTTAAGCATTTTAATAATGACATATTTTTTTTATCTATATTTTTTATGCTACAAATTTTATTAAATAAACTAAGTTCATTATTTGAAATGAATGTGGAATCACCAATATTATCTAATAATAACATATTCCTATTAACATAAGCTGATGGTATTTCCATAAAGTTAGCTTCTTTACCAGGCATTTTACTATGAGCCGAATAACCAGTGATACTTTCTTGGTGTTCGTTTGTATACATTATTTGTAATTCTGTCTTTATAGGAATTATACTAGAATCTAAACCTAGAAAATCTGAAACATATCCACTTTCTTCTCTTTTGTTTTTTATTCTAGAGGGGTCTTTACTAGTTGATATTCCAAGATTTTTAAGTGTAGAAGAATTTTCAACTATATCAGGTAAAGCATTAGAGTATAGTTTTAACCCTAACTTGCTATCAATTCGAGAATCAAAGCTTCTTAATAATTCCTTAAAATCTATTTTATAATGATTTTGATCATTTCCTAAACTATCTATATCAATTTTTGAATCATAATCTCCTAATGCTGTTAATATTTTTATTTTTTTATCACATTCGGCAATTAATTTATTATATTTTATTTTTAGTTCTTTTGCATAATCTTTTGAGTATACAGTTTCGGATTCAAATGTACTTAAAATGTCTTTTATAATATTTTTGCTTTGAGTATAATATTCAAAACACGTACAATCATTATTGTCTATTTGAGATTCAAACTCATGAAATTTTTTTGAAAGACTAATATTTTTTTCTCTTTCATTAGAAAGTTCTTTAAATGCTGTATATTCAGGATTATTTTTACTAATTGTTATATTGCGAGGTATTTTTTCAATTATAATACGTAATCCAATTAAATCTGTAATATCTTTAATAGAAATAGACGAATTATTTTTTAATCTACGAGTGTAATCAGATAATTTCTCAATATCACTTTTTTGAGACTTTATTCTATATGTTATATATATTGAATAATTTGGTTCTGGAAATTTTTTGTTTATGTCTAATAATAAACCAGAAACAACTATTTCGATATATTTCATTATATCTATGTCGTTAGATAAAATCATTTCATCAATATCTTTTAATATATAATTATTATAAAATTCTTCGTATTTTTTATTTTCGATATCATTATTAAATGGTTTATTACTCATATATGTAATACCTCCTTTCTATAATATTAAAAACCGTGTATAATTATACCATAATTTACATAAAAGTGCAAGTCCATTGCATTTTATAAAGAAATATAGTAAAATATTATAGTACTATCATATAAAATGTAGTCAAAGGAAACGAAGGGAAAGATAAAAATGTTAAAAGATTTAGGAATTGATGAAGATTTAGAAAAATTATCAAATCAGGTAGAAGAAGAGATAAAAGAACAGTTTAGAACTATAGAAAAAATAAGTCAAAAAAATAGTTTAAAAGTATTATTGGCGTTTCAAGAATGTGATTTACAAGAAATGCATTTAAACACATCAACAGGATATGGAATAGATGAACCAGGAAGAAATAAAATTGAGGAAATATATGCAAAAGTGTTTAAAGCAGAAGACAGTCTTGTGCGTGCACAATTTATTTCTGGAACACATGCATTAGCAATAACATTATCAGCACTTTTAAGAGCAAATGACACAATGATAAGTATAACAGGTGCACCTTATGATACACTTCAGACTGTAATAGGATGTGGAACAGAAACAAGTCAAAGTTCATTAAAAGCGTATGGAGTTAAATATGAACAAATAGAGCTTATAGAAAATGATTTTGATATAAAATCAATACAAGAAAGACTTAAAAAACAAGATGTTAAATTAGTAGAAATCCAAAGATCAAGAGGATATTCAACAAGAAAAAGTTTAACCATTGAAAAAATAGAAAAAGTTATAAAGGCAATAAGAGAAGTAAATAAAGAAGTTATAATAATGGTAGATAATTGTTATGGAGAGTTTGTACAAGATAGAGAACCAATAGAAGTTGGTGCTGACATAGCTGTAGGATCATTAATGAAAAACTTAGGAGCTGGAATAGCTACATCAGGAGCTTATATAGTTGGAAGAAAAGACTTGATTGAATTATGTGCAGAAAGATTAACAGCACCTGGAATTGGAAAAGAAATAGGACCATCATTAGGACAAAATACTAGAATATTAAAAGGATTATTTTTTGCACCACAAGTGGTTGAATCAAGTGTAAAAACAGCAATATTTGCTAGTAGAATTTTAGAAAAACTATCTTATGATGTAGATCCTAAATTTGATGAAATAAGAGCAGATATAGTACAAACAATTAAATTTGGAAATGAAGATAATTTAGTGAAGTTCTGTCAAGGAATTCAAAGTGGTTCTCCAATTGATTCAGGAGTAATACCAATTCCGAGTGAAATGGGTGGCTATGAAGACAAAGTAATAATGGCGGCTGGAACATTCACAGAAGGATCAACAATAGAATTGAGTTGTGATGGACCAATAAGAAAACCATTTATAGCATATATGCAAGGTGGACTAACATATAATTACGGAAAATTTGGAGTATTAAAAGCAATACAGAAAATGAAAATCTAGAGATAATATTAACTATTTATACCTTGATTTTTAAAAAAGGAGAAAAAATGAAAGTTATAGTAATTGGAGGCGGACCTGCTGGAATGATGGCAGCCATAACAGCAGCAAATGACGGAAATAAAGTTATAATATTAGAAAAAATGGAGAGATTAGGGAGAAAGTTATTAATTACAGGGAAAGGAAGATGCAATATAACATCTTCCTTACCAATTGATGATTTTATCCCTAATATACCAGGCAATGGACAATTTTTATATAGTTGTTTAAAAAATTATACAAATAAAGATATAATACAATTTTTAAAAATACAAGGATTAGAAGTAAAAGAGGAAAGAGGCAATAGAATATTTCCTATAACAGATAAAGCTTTAGATGTATTAGATTGTTTTAAAAAAAGATTGAAAGAATTAAATGTTGAAATAATTTATAATACAAAAGTTACACAGATTATAGAAAAAGATGAACAAGGAAAATTTAAAGTAAAAACTGATGATAATAAAATATTTGAAGCTGAAAAAGTTATTTTAGCAACAGGAGGGAAAAGTTATCCTTTAACAGGTTCAACAGGAGATGGATATGAGATTGCTAAAAATTTAGGACATACAGTAACAGATATTAGACCATCTTTAGTACCATTAGAATGTTATGATAAAAAAATGTGCAAAAATTTACAAGGTTTATCTTTAAGAAATGTAGGTATAAAAATAAGAAATGCAGAAAACGATAAAGTAATCTATGAAGATTTTGGAGAAATGTTATTTACACATTTTGGAGTGTCTGGTCCAACAATTTTAAGTGGATCAGCACATTTGGTACGATATAAAAATATAGAGGAACTTTTAAAAAGAAAAAAGATAATACTAATAATAGACTTAAAACCAGCTCTATCTTATGAAAAGTTGGATGATAGAATTTTAAGAGATTTTTCAGAATTTAAGAATAAACTATTTAAGAATAGTCTAGAAAAACTCTTACCACAAAAATTAATTAATGTTATAATTGAAAAAAGTGAAATAAATCCTGATAAAAAAGTAAATGAGATAACAAAACAAGAAAGAAAAAAACTTGTGACATTATTAAAAAATTTTGAATTATTAATTAGTGACTTTAGACCTATAGAGGAAGCTATAATTACAAGTGGTGGTATAAATATTAAAGAAATAAATCCTAAAACTATGGAATCAAAATTAGTACCAGGTTTATATTTTGCTGGAGAAATAATAGATGTGGATGCTTACACAGGAGGATTTAATCTTCAAATAGCTTACTCTACAGGATATACGTCAGGATTGTCAATAGGAATGCCCTTTTTTGACAGACAGGAGTGATATGGAAAATTTTATTTCGATTAGAGAAAATGTACAAACTGAAATTGTTGTAAAAAAATCAAAATTTATATGCAATTTTATAAAAATTGAAACACAAGAAGATGCTGAGGAGAATATAAAGCAAATAAAAAAGAAATATTTTGATGCAAGACATAATTGTGTGGCTTATAGAGTTATTGAAAATGAACAAATAATTGAAAAAGCAAGTGATGATGGAGAACCTTCAGGAACAGCTGGTGGACCAATGTTAAATATTTTGCAAAAAAATAATTTGTGTAATGTTCTTGTTATTGTGACAAGATATTTTGGAGGTATTTTACTTGGAACAGGTGGCTTGGTAAGAGCGTATTCTGATGCTACTCTTGATGCTATAAATAATGCAGAAAAAGTTGAAAAGTGTATTGGGCAAGAAGCAGAAGTAGAAATTGAATATACAAATTTAGAAAATTTTAAACATTATTGTAAAATAAATAATATATTTATAAGTGAATTTATTTATTCTGATACAATTTTTTGTAAAATTCAAGTGCAAGAAGGTAGTAAACAAGGATTAATAGAAGATTTTGAAACAAAAAAAATAATGTTGAGGAATTTAAAGTTTCTATCTAAAAAATTAATAAATAAATGTATAATAAAATAATACTTTTGTAAAAAAATGAAAAATTTATATTTATATGTAATATAATCAGAACTGTAAAAAATTTACAGTTCTTTAATTTGTTGATACGGAAAAGTTTAATACAATAATTGACATAAAATTAACAAACAAAAGAGAAAATGTTTTATTTAGGGGGTAATTTAAATGAAAGAAAAAACAACTATCTTGATAGCTGATGATAATCAAGAATTTAGCCAAACACTTGCTAATTATATACAAGAGCAAGATGATATGGAGGTAATAGGAATTGCAAAAGATGGAGAAGAAGCGGTAGATATGATAAATAATATAATGCCAGACGTAGTTTTGTTAGATGTTATAATGCCGCATTTAGATGGAATTGGAGTATTAGAAAAAATTAATATAATAAAAAGTAATAAAAAGCCAATTTGCATAATGATTTCAGCTGTTGGACAAGATAAAATTACGCAAAAAGCTGTAAACTTAGGAGCTGAATATTATGTTGTAAAACCTTTTGATATTGAATTATTAATAAAGAGAATTAGAGAATTAAAAAACTTTAATCCTAGTCAAAGTACTAATAATTTTATTGGAAAAGAGATGAAACAACAGTATGTAGAAATTCCTGGAAATGGAGAAAAAAGTCAAGAAAATTTGGAGGCTCTAGTAACAAATATTATTCATGAAGTTGGTGTTCCAGCACATATAAAGGGATATCAATATTTAAGAGAGGCTATTATTATGGTTGTTAATGATATTGATGTTATAAATCAAATTACTAAAAGTTTATATCCGAAAATTGCTTATAAATTTAATACAACTCCTTCAAGAGTTGAGCGTGCTATTCGCCATGCAATTGAGGTTGCCTGGGGAAGAGGTGATCAACAGACAGTTGAAAAGATATTTGGGTATACAATTTCAGCAGCTAAAGGAAAGCCTACAAATTCGGAATTTATAGCAATGATTGCAGATAAATTACGCTTGGAATTAAAGAGTGCGTAAAAAGAACCGTGTCAAAATAATGACACGGTTTTTGCTTAATTATTCATTTTTAAAAGCAGAATGAATGAAATCAGAAATACTTGTTGTGATTTCATCAAAAGCTGTTTTTAAATCTTTAAAAAAGTTTTTCATTATAAATCCTTTCATAAGCATTATTATTAGATACTAATATAATTATAACACAAAAAAACCACAAATATCAATAAATTCAACAAAAAAATCATTATTATTTACATAAAATATATAATGTTAATAAGGAGGTGAAGGTAAAATGGCAGATGTAAAATTAAGCAATATAGCTAATGTAACAGGAACTTACGACTCAGTACTAACAACAGACATAGTTACAGTTTTATCTTTTCTAACTAAAATTACAGAAGCTGTTTTAACAATTGGTCTTTGAAGTTCTGTTTCAGTTTGGAGGAGTTAACCAATAATCTAGTTTACCACAGTTAATATTTAAATGTTGCATAACTACTGTTTGGCTGTGCTATTTGTACGACCTACAATTGCATTGTTGCTATCTGCACTATTCATATCTGTGTATGTTATTTGCTAAATAGATAAGTGTGATTTTGTTTTTTTACTTTATTATATTTAGTATGGAAAAATAATATGTAAATAAATTTTTTGAAATAAAGTAATATATTAAATAATTTTATTTATAAAAGAGGAGATTCCTTTTTAAGAATCTCCTCTTCTACTTATGGCGTAAATTATTCTTGTATTTTAAAATTACAATTAAAAAATAAATGATTATCTATTTTTTCATTGAAAACTTCTTCATTATATTTATCTTTGGCAATTAGATGAATACAATTGTTTTCGATGAGTTTTGCATAAAAGTTGCATTCTTCATTTTTTAAAATTGTCATCATTATATCTATGGTACCTCCAGTGTCTTGGGGATAAAAATACACTTGCGTAAAATTTGTAGAAGATAAAATACAACTATTTTTTAGTTCTATTTTCTTTAATTTTTCTCCACTTATTCTATCAGGTACTTTAAATATAACAATATAAAGCATAATGAATACATATAAACTTGCTAGCAATGTAAACACAAGAAGATATACTAACTCGCCTTTCGGATTTTTTATAGATATTCTTCTTATAATTACTAAAATAGCCAATATTAAAGTTATTAGCCATGATATACAAGTTGCTTGTTTTGATGTTAGTTTCCGTTTGCTTTGTTTTTTTGCCATAAAAAGTTTCTCCTTTCAAATTTTTTGTTGTTAATTTTTTATATGTCAACTCCTAAAAGGAGATTAAAAAAAGTTATTAGTAATTTACTAAACTAATTATGATTATAACACAAATTTACCTTAAATTCTAGTACTTTCAAGTATAAAATACTTTTTTTAAAACAAAATAATTATATGAAAGAAGTGATTTGAAATGAAAATATCATTTATAAAATATGAAAAAGAAAAAGATTATCAAATTCCAAAATTATTAGGAATGAACATAGAAGAAATAAAAGAGCCAGAAGAAATTGACAATAAAATAGAAGAATTAAAAAAACAAAAATACACAACAATAGTAATACCAAATGAATTAGCAAGTTTTTCACAAGATATAATAAGTAAATACAAATATGACTCAACACTAAATATAATAATAGTTCCATCAAAAAATAATTAAATTTGGAATAAAGGCAAAACAACCTCATATACATTTATAAAGAAAAACTGTAAGGAGGTAAAAAATGATAGAAGCACAAAGAGAAAATTTAAGTATAAACAAATTAATAGCAGAAAAAAAAGATATTATATTTGCGGAAGGAGATATGATTGTACCAGATTCAAAGCCTGATATTTTGAACACAATTTGTACAAGTGGTGTTGTATCAATATATAAGAAAGAGGCACAAGAAGAGAAAGTAAGACTTGATGGTGCTGTAAATACATATATAATGTATATGCCTGATGGAACAGATGATACTGTAAGAGGATTAAATACTAGTATAGATTTTTCGGAAAATTTAAATGTTCCAAATTGTAAGGAAGGAATGACTGTAATTTCTGATGTGAATGTAAAATCTATAGAAGGCAAAGTAATAAATGGTAGAAAAATTGGCATTAAAGCTACTTTAGAGGTTAGCTTAAGAATCTATTTAAATGAAGATGTTGAGGTAATAAATGAGATTCAAGATGAAAATAATATTCAAATTTTAAAAGAAGATTTGAAAGTTAATTCATTAGTAGGTCAAGGAGAAACGAAGATTTATGCAAAAGATAATATACAAATAGATAATATGGATAACTTAGCCGAAATATTGAAAACACAAGTATGCTTAGTTGATAGAGACATAAAAATTAGTTATAACAAAGTTTTAACGAAAGCAGAAGCAGAAATAAGAATAATGTATTTAACAGAGGATAACAGAATAAATACTGTTAATTATAAGATACCAGTTGTAGGATTTATAGATATTCCAAATGTTTCTGAGGAAAATATATGTGATGTTAATTATGAAATAAAAAATATAATTATAAAACCAAACTCACAAGAAGAACATTCAATATATATTGAAATCGAAATAGGAGTTGTTTGTTATGTTTATGAAGAAAAACAAATGAATTTGATTCAAGATATGTATAGTCCAATAGAACAAATTGATTTTGAAAAGAAACAAGTAATGGCAATAACAGAAAAAAAGAATGTTTCCACATTGAAACAAATAAGAGAAAAAATCAATTTAAAAGATATAGAAGGATTAAATTTAATTGATGTAGATGTTGTACCATCAATAGTAAATGAAAATAAAATAAATTCAAAAATTTTATATGAGGCAGAATTAAATTTAATGTTTATTTTTGAAAATTCTAGAACTCAAATTATAACCAAGGATGCAAAAATTCCATTTGAATATACAGTTGAAAATTTACAAAATGGAGAAAGTTTAAATACAAATTGTAATATGGAAATTAAATCTCAAGATTTTATATTGCAAGATGGCGGAAATATAAACTGTAATGTTGATGTTCAAGCAAATACAAATATGTATAGAACAGCTAATATTAATATGATTGATAGTATTCAAGAAAATGAAAATAGTGAGGAACAAGACTATAGTATAGTGATATATATAGTAAAAAAAGGAGATACCTTATGGAATATTGCCAAGGAATTTAGAAGTACAGTAGATGGAATTGCAAGAGTAAATGGTATTGAAAATAAAGATTTGATAATGCCTGGACAAAAATTATATATACCAAAGTTTGAAAAAATTTCAGAAAAAGCTTAATAAAATTTTTATGATTAATTGAAATATAAGGAGGAATAAAATAAATTTTGAGTAAAATTTATTCTAGGCCAAGAATAAAAATCCCTAAAATATTAGTTTCAAATTTGGGTAATAAAGGTTTTAGAAATAAACAGAAAATAGCGAAAATTTTTATAATACTGATAATTGCATTTAGTACTGTTAAAATTGTATTAGATGCAATTTTGCCAATGTTTGATACTGTTTGTAAAGATAAGGCAAAAGCTATGGCGACAATAATATCAAATGAACAAGCAACCAATGCTATGAGAGAACATACTTATAGTGAATTATTTACAGTTGATAAAGATAATAATGGTAATATTACTATGATTAAATCAGATGTATATGCTATAAATGAAATAATATCAGATGTTGCTGTGAAAATTCAAAATGAAATAGATGAAAGAGGAAGAGAAAAAGTCGAAATAGCTATTCGGAAGTTTTACTGGATTTAAATTATTTGCTGGTAAAGGTCCAAGAATTCCTATAAAGATTTCAACAATTGGAAATGTAGAAACAGATTTAAAAAGTGAGTTTAAAGAACAGGGGATTAACCAAACTTTGCATAGAGTTTATTTACAAGTGGTATGTGAAGTTAGTGTTGTAACACCTTATGATAGTATATCAGAAAGAATAACAAATCAGGTTTTAATAGCGGAAAATATAATTGTTGGAAAAATTCCAAATACTTATTATAATCTGGAAGGAATAGATACAAATAATGCAATTGATATTATAGAATAAATATAAAAAAGAGATTTAAGTTTTTTAACTTGAATTTC
The DNA here is from genome assembly GCA_934154445.1 of uncultured Clostridia bacterium. Taxonomy (GTDB): domain Bacteria; phylum Bacillota; class Clostridia; order TANB77; family CAG-508; genus CAG-269. The sequence continues at coordinate 150,032 of CAKPGC010000001.1, read as the reverse complement.
TTTTTTATATTGCTAAAATAATTTTTTTTATTGTAAAAATTGTTATCTTATGATATAAAAATATGGGTGATATAATGAAATTTGTGGTTCAAAGAGTTAAAAAGGCAAAAGTAGATGTAAATGAAACAACTGTGGGTAAAATAGATGAAGGCTTTTTGGTGTTAATAGGAATAACACATACAGATACGAAAGAGATAGCTGATTACTTAATAAAAAAATTGATTAATTTAAGAGTTTTTGAAGATGATAATGGTAAAATGAATCTATCGTTAAGTGATATCAATGGTTCATTACTTTTGGTTTCTCAATTTACACTATATGCAGATTGCTCGAGCGGAAATAGACCATCATTTACAGAAGCTGCAAAACCTGAATTTGCAAATGAATTATATGAGTATATAATAAACGAATGCAAAAATAAAATAAATAAAACAGAAACTGGTATTTTTGGAGCTGATATGAAAGTAAGTTTGGTTAATGATGGACCAGTTACAATCATTCTAGAAAAATATTAAATAGTAAAATAAATCGGAAACATATAATACTAATTCAATAAAAGTAAATAAATATTATGATACAGATGGAAAGATATCGACAGAATATGTATTAGATGAAAGTAAATATAAATATCAAATTCAGTTTCTTCAAATATATTATCAGTACAATGTTATAATGATAAAGGACAGATTAATACTTTAAATATAGTATTTATCCTTCGAAAGTAAGTGTGTATGGACTAGTGGATGAAGAAATTTTAAGTTCTGGTATTTATGAATATATCAGTGTTGATATTAGTTTAATAGACCACAGTGATCAGGTTGCAATATATAAAAGATATTTAACCAAAGAGAGTATTTTTGAAAATTTAGGTCAGAAAAATATTGTTAAATAATTTTGGTGAAAATAATGGAATGCAAACTTGTAGTGAATATATAAGAAAAATATCAGATGAACAAAAGGAACTACTAAAAAGTCAAGCTTATAAGAATAAGGGGTATTTTTTCCAAAGAGAATATAGTATATATTATGATCGATTAAATGATTATTAGATTTTCTGATTATATGAAGGACGACTTACCTAATTTAGAGATATCAGAAGAACAAGCAAAAGATTATTATATTGGTAAATCAGGAGAATTTTTAGGATATACTAAAGAGAAAGCAAAAAATAAATAAAATAGTAATTCGGAGGGAGATATTATTGTGGAAATTTTATATTTACTATTAAATATGGTGATTTGTATTTTATTTATTGTGATACAATTTGTAGGTTTATATTTTACTATAAAACATTCAGCTAATAAGGCTAGAAAAGAAAATATGAGTAAAATTGATTTTTCTAGGGATAAAGAATATTATCGTACAATTTTAAAAACATATAGCCCTGCAGAACTAAGTTATATAGATGATTTTAAAGTAAATTATAAAAGAGAGATTGTTGCAACTATTTTGAGTCTGGAATTAAAGGGTAAAGTAAGAATTGAGAATGATGGTATCAGGATATTGGACAATAACGATGAAAATTTAAGAAAAACAGAAAGATTTATTTTAAAAAGTATAGATAATGGAAAAGTAAAAATAACTGACTCAGGTTATATTGAGTCATACGCTCAAGATGAAGCGATTGAAGATGCACTTATAATAAAAAATACAGACAAAATTGGTAAAAAAAGAGTGATTAAAAAAATATTATGTCAGCTAATACTATGTTTAATATCAATTTTAATATTCTTTATTTTTGCTAGTAATTGTGAAAAGTTGAATGATGCAAATTCTGTTATTAAGATAATTGGTACGATTTTAGGTTTTGTTGCATTTTTTATTATTTGGATAGAAATTGGATATGGAATAATAGGAATTTTTATTTATTATTTAATGCAAATAAATTCATACAGAAGAACAGAAAAAGGTGAAGAGATAAATAAAAATATTGAAGGATTAAAGCAATACATAAAAGACTATAGCTTATTAAAAGATAAGGATAAAGAAGCATTAAGAGTTTGGGAGGAATACTTAATTTATTCGGTAATTTTTGATATTAACGATGAAAATATAGTAAAAAAAATATTTAATTTTGTAGAAATTGAATTTGAAAGAGGAAAAATATACTTTCAAAAAGTATAAACACAATTTAACTAAATTAATGAAAGATATTTTCTATGTATATTTTAAGTTAATTCAAAAAATTTGCAATGCACAACTATATTGTGTATATTTGCTAGCAAAAATATCCTTGGATTATTTTCACACAAATTGTAATTTGTCGCTGAGATTGATTTTAAAATTTGAACAAAAATATAAACATTTAGATGGGTATATATACTATGCTCATCTTTTATTATGTCAATTAAATATTGTATAATATAGATAGAGTTCTATATATTGCAAATTATCAAATAAAAATGTAAGGAGGTAATTGTCATGAGAGAATTATTTGTAGAAAAAGTAATTAATGCAACAGAAGTTTTTTTAGACAATAACCAAAGAATAAAATTAAAAGAAATACTTACAAAAATATGCTTAAATTATCAAATTGAAATGATAGAACAAACCAAAAAGCAAGAAACACAAAAGAATAATACAGATATATTGAATAAATTCATATCATCTAAAGAAATTGAAGGTTGCTCAAATAGAACTTTAAATTACTATAAAGATAATATAACTAAAATGTTAGATACAATAAATGTTTCAATAGATGAAATTACTACTGAAACATTAAGAAACTATTTAGCTGATTATAAAGGCAATTCAAAAGCTGGTAGGGTAACAATAGATAATATAAGGAGAATTTTAGTAGGAGAGATTACAAGATTAAATATATCAGATATGAATTTTCAAGAAAGAAGTTGTATTGTTTTGGGTAAAGGTAATAGCAAAATAGAAGTTTATTTTAGTGCAAAAAGCAAAATGTATATAAAGGAATATTTAGAAACAAGAATTGATAACAACGAAGTATTATTCGTATCTCTTATAAAACCTTACAACAGGTTGGGAATATCAGGAATTGAAATTTTAATTAGAAATTTAGGAAAAGAAGCCAATATAAATAAAGTACATCCACATAAATTTAGAAGGACAATGGCGACTATGGTTATTGATAAAGGTATGCCAATAGAACAAGTGCAAAAATTATTAGGTCATATTAAAATAGATACAACAATGGAATATGCAATGGTGAATCAAAGTAATGTTAAAAATTCTCATAAAAAATAAGTTACATAAACTCTAAAAATGTTATGTAAAATATTGCTTTTTTTAGGTATAATGCTGTATAATATAAATGTGGAATTTATTTCCAAATAAAAATTACATATCAATCAGAAAGGTGTCATACGCTATGAAAGTTTTAAGTATTATTGAACCATGGGCAACTCTTATTAAAGAGGGAAAGAAGGTCATCGAAACAAGAAGTTGGAAAACATCTTACAGAGGTGAACTTTACATCCATGCAAGTAACAAAAAAATTAAAAGGAGTGATGCGCACACAAGTGAATTACTTAAACTGATTCCAAATGTACCTATGGGATATGGTAACATTATATGCAAATGCAGATTGGTTGATTGCGTATATATGGATCAGGAATTCTTAGACATGATACAGAAGGACAAGCAGGAATTCTTATGCGGAGAATATAGTTTGGGAAGATATGCTTGGATTTTGGAAGATGTTGAGATATTTGAAAAGCCGATTCCTGCCAAAGGGCATTTGAATATCTGGAATTATGAGGTCAGCGAATAGCGGAAAGGAGTATGCAAGATGAAAATTTTTCAGCTGAAGGAATCCGAAAGGATTAAAGAAAGTCTGCGGAGTTTGACAGAGGAGTTCATTGAGGAATATCCGTATTACTCAACTTGGATTGAGAAAAACAAGGCAACATTCAAAGACGGAACGAGAGTTGTTTATGAACTTAAAGACAATGAAAAGACAGTCGGATATATGATGGTTCATTTTTCTACACAAAAATGTGCAAAGGTAAATGGAATCTATGTATTTCCGGATTGCCAGAAAAGAGGATATGCAAAGAAAGCTTTGTTACAGGTTCTGGAAGAACTCAGAAAACAAAACTACGATTATGCATTCATTCAGACTCGTACGCATAACAAAATTGTGGTTCACATGTTTGATACATTACATTTTGATGTAATCGGACAGAATTATCACAAGATTGAAAAACAGCCCAATTGGGTAGCAGTGTACGATTTGAAGAAAAAAAGAAACTTTGATGAGATGTATGCTCTTGCAGCACAGCTTTATCCAGGTTTCTCCAAGAATTGATATGCAATTAGGCAAGGTGTCAAATGATACCTTGCTTTTTTCTAAATTTAGCAATATAATATCAAAGTAAAAGGAGGAAATAATATGTTATATTTTGATACTCATGCTCATTATGATTGGCAAGAATTTGATAAGGATAGAAGAAAATTATTTGATAAATTTAATGAAACCCTATGTGGTTTGGTTAATATAGGAATAAATTTAGATTCAGCTATGAAAGTAAAAGAATATTCTAATGAATATTCAAATATGTATTATTCAGTTGGAATACATCCAATGGAAGTTGAAAAGAAAACTTCATTAGACCAAATTGAGCATATATTTGAAGATGAATTAAAAAATAAATATTCAAAATTAATTGCAATTGGAGAAACTGGGTTAGATTATCATTTTGATTATCCTATTGAATTACAAAAAAAATATTTTTTAGAACAAATAAAATTAGCAAATAAATATGAATTACCTATAATAATACATTCAAGAGAATCACAAGAAGATGTATACAAAATTCTAAAAGAAAATTTAGTAAAAAAAGCAGGAATAATGCACTGTTATTCTGGAACTCCAGAAATGTCAAAGAAATTTGTTGAAATGGGTTATTATTTGGGAGTTGGTGGACCTGTTACAAGATATAAAGATGTGCAAGAGACTGTTAGGATTACTCCTATAGATAAAATTGTTATAGAAACAGATAGTCCAGTATTACCACCAGAGCCTTTTGAAAAAAACTCAAGAAACAATTCGTTGTATCTAAATTATATTGTTAAAAAAATTGCTGAAATCAAAGGAATACCAGAAGATGAAGTTGTAAAAAAGACAACAGAAAATGCATATAAAATATATGGAATTAAAAAGAAATTATAAATTAGAGGAGTTATAATGAAAATAATAACAATGTGTGGAAGTCTAAAATTTCAAAAAGAGATGATGACAGTTGCAGAAAAAATGGCATTAGAAGGCTATTGTATTCTTACACCGGTATATCCAGTATTAGAAAATATGAAGGCAACAGAAGAGCAATTAATAAAATTGAAAGAGGCACATTTTAAAAGAATAGAATTATCAGATGCTATATTGGTAGTAAATATAAATAATTATATTGGAGAAAGTACAAATTTAGAAATAGATTATGCAAAAAAATTCGGTAAAGAAATTATATATTATACCAATCTAATCGAAAATAAGTAGAGCAACAAATTACAATTTAGTAATTTGTCGAAAGAAGGTTTGTATATGAAGAAAAAAATTATTATTTTTGTAATTTGTACTATATTAGTAATATTTTTATGTGGTGTAGTATTTTTTAATAAAGATAAAAAAACAGATAAAACAGAAAATTCTAATAAGTATTCTGTTATTTATGATAAAGAAGGAAATATTATATATGATATGTCTAAAAAAGATGAAACTACAGAAGTAATTAAAGATACAGTTATTCAAGGGATAGTGGAACTAAATCATAATGGATATATTTATATTTTTAATGGACAACATTTTGGAGAATTTGGTTTTGAGATGAAAGAATATACTAGATCCAATATTAATAATAAAAATCAAAAATGTTTAGATTATTTTACATTGAAGGAATATGATACAAGCTATATACAAGAAGGAGACATATTGATTTGTAGTGGGGATTTAAGTAAAAAAGGCTATGGTATAGGAGAGAATACTTTTGATACTAAAGATAATTCGATTATTGTTTTAAAATCAAACGACTATAATCAAATGAAAAGAGATGCATTAACAGGAAAAAGGACATATTCTTCAATTGTAACTATTGGCGATGAGTATGTAGAATCAGGATATGTTTATTTAAAATATAGTTTAGAGGATGATACTAATTCTGATACTGGTTATAATTTTCCATTTGCGTTAAAAGCATATATAACAGAGAATACTGAAATAATAGGAAATTTACAGAGAGAAAAAATTGTAAAAGTACAATATGAAAATTCAAATATACCTTTGGATGAATTAAGAATAAAATCAATAGAAGTAATTGGAGATTAGTGTGACAATTGTTTATGATTAAAGTGATACTATTTTTAATATCATCCTTAATGTTTTCTTTAACATTAAACGTTGCGTTGACAGCAGTTCTTATACAAAACTGGAGTGATAAGCAACTACATAAATAAAAAAAACTTACATCTGTAACTTTGGCGAGTTAGGTGTGAGTTTTTTCAAACTTGATTCGGCAAAACCACTTTTGTGGATTTGTTATTTTCTATATTTATTATATCTATTTAAAGATAAAGAGTCAAAAAAATAAACTTATAATAAATGAATAGTAATTTGTCGCTGAGATTGAATTTTGAAATTTGAAAAAAATATAAATATTTGGATGGGTATATAAAATATGCTCATCTTTTATTATGTCAATTAAATATTGTATAATATAGATAGAGTTCTATATACTGCAAACTATCAAAAAAATGTAAGGAGGTAATTGTCATGAGAGAATTATTTGTGGAAAAAGTAATTAATGCAACAGAAGATTTTTTAGACAATAACCAAAGAATAAAATTAAAAGAAACACTTACAGAAATATGTTTATATTATAAAATTGAGAAATTAGAACAAAGTCAAAAAGAAGAAATACAGAGGAATAATGAAGACATTCTAAATAGGTTTATATCATCTAAAGAAATCGAAGGGTGTTCAAAAAGAACTTTAAATTATTACAGAGATACTATAAATAAAATGTTTGATGCTGTAAACCTGCCAATAAATGAAATTAATACTGAAACATTAAGAAACTATTTAGCAGATTATAAAAATAATTCAAATGCAGGTATGGTAACGATAGATAATATAAGAAGAACTTTATCAAGTTTCTTTGCTTGGTTGGAAAATGAGGACTATATTGTAAAAAGTCCAGTAAGAAGAATTCATAAAGTAAAGACTACTAGAAGAGTAAAAGAAACATTAACAGATGAAAATTTGGAAAAGTTAAGAGATACTTGTTCAAATGTAAGGGATTTAGCAATATTAGAACTATTAATTTCAACTGGTATGAGAGTTGGAGAAATTACAAGATTAAATATATCAGATATGGATTTTCAAGAAAGAAGTTGTATTGTTTTAGGAAAAGGTAATAGTGAAAGAGAAGTTTATTTTAGTGCAAAGAGTAAAATGTATATAAAGAAATATCTTGAAACAAGAACTGATGATAATGAAGCATTATTTGTATCACTTATAAAACCTTATAACAGATTAGGAATATCAGGGATTAAAATTTTAATTAGAAATTTAGGGAAAGAAGCGAATATAAATAAAGTTCATCCACATAAATTTAGAAGAACAATGGCAACAATGGCTATTGATAAAGGTATGCCAATAGAACAAGTTCAAAAATTATTAGGACATATAAAAATAGATACTACTATGGAGTATGCTATGGTTAATCAAAATAATGTAAAAAATTCACATAGAAAATACATTACATAAAGTTTTTTTAGTGTAGCTTAAATTTTCAGTAAACATATTGAATTTAGTATGTTTTTGTATTATAATGTAGATATGGAATTTATTTCCATATCTACATTATAGCCATAACACAATAAATAATTCAATTAAAGAAAATAATCTATTATAATAATTAGTTGGAGGAAAATATGAACCAAAATTTATTTATCATTGGACCAGTTGCTTCTGGAAAAAATTCATTGTTGGACAATCTAAAGAAAAAGTACAATATTAATGTTTTAGATACGGGACAATTGTATAGATATATAGCAATTTGTATATTTCAAAAAACAAATATAAATCCTAATCTTGAAAGCTTATATAAAAATGATATTAGAGAAGAAAAGAGAATATTGCAAGAAGTTTTCAAATGGAATCGAACTATTGAAAAATCTTTAAAGGAATTAGAAATATTAGATGGAAGACTAAATGTAGACGGGCAAATACTGAGAGAAGATAGTTTGTACAGCAAAGAAGTCAATAGCATTGTAGCTATAATTGCTAAATCTGATTTGATAAGAAAGAGAATATTACAGTTTATAAACAATGATATTGTAAAAAGAGAAGGATGTTATGCTTTAACAGGTCACAATATTAATGAAATGAATACAGCACAATTTACAACAATTTTTTTAGATATAAATAATGAAAAAGCAGCTGAAAGATTATATAGTAGAAATCCTGAATCTTATGAAAGTATATTAGATGCATATAAGGAAGTATTAGAAAGAAATAATAGGGATGGTATTGATAAAACTAGAGGTTTGATAGATTCAGTCTACAATGAAATTTATATAGATACAACTGAACTTTCAGAAGATGAAGTAGCAAGTGTAGTAACTAAAGAGCTAGAACGAATTGAAAAAGAAAAACAAAATTTTAAACAATTACAAGATGTAAATTCAATAGATAGACAGAATTTTGAATGGATTTTTAATCCGTTTTTAGAAGTTATAAAAGCATATTTAGATAGAAATTTAGATAAATTTTTAAAAGGAAAAGAATATATAAGTAAAACAGATTTAGAATATCAAGTTTTAATAAAGATGTGTTCATATAAGATAGAAGAATTATTTAAAGGTGATATAGCATTACTTAGAGAAATAAACAGTGGAATAAATAATAGAGCAGATAAATTAGATATATTTATGAAGTATTTAACAGATAAAAGAGTGAGCTTGAATTATGAATTAGTCAATATAGAAATACGAAATCAAATTGATAGATTAAGTAATTTATATAATAATAATTCTACAAAGCAGATTATGGCAACATTGAATAACTCTGAAAATAAAGGAAATATATTATTAAAAAATATTATTTATAAAAAAGTTGATAAAGAAATTAGTCAATTTATAGCTAGAAACTGTCACTATTTACATACACCGCGAGACGACGAATTTGTATCATATGGTGCATTTGTTGGAGGACAAGCATTGCCGATAGCATGGGTATCATTTTCTAAACAAGATAGAGAATATAAGAAACAGTTATTATATTATTTAGGAATTGAACCTCAAAATACATTAGAAATGACAAGAGCTTGGTGTTCAAATTCAGCCCCACAAAATATAATGAGTTCTTTATTTCAATATTCAATAAATGAAGTAGAACAAGAGTGGAAAAAACTAAAAGAGCAAAGTAAAGTAAATAAGAACTTACAAGCAATAACAACTACAATTAATCCTAATTTAGGATTTAAAGCATCATCATTCTTGGGATGTAATTTTATTCCTTTTGCTCTAAGACCTGCTAAATTTACATATGGAAAACAAGGAAATACAACAGAATATATGACAAGAAGAGAAATAGAAAAGAATAATTTAGAGTATGTTGAGAATCAATTTAATGTATTACCATTGAATGAAATTATTCTAAATATGGATAAAAGAAAACAAGAAGAAATATCAAAAGGGAGAATTTATACTATGGACCCAAAAAATTATAATCTGGTATTAGAAGGAGAAGTAAATGAAAAAGATATTAATAGCGACCAAGAACAAAGATAAATTTGAAATTGTAACAAAAATATTGAATAAAATAAATAATGTGAGTTATGAATATTATAGCTTGTATGATATTAAAAATTTAGAAAAAAATGATAAAGAAGAAGGAAATATTGAAGTGAGAGCTTATAATAAAGCAAATCAAATATATTCAAGCATCAAAGATAATAATTTTAAATATATAATCGGTATAGATGATGGAATTAAAATGAGAGGAATTCTTAGAGAAAATGTTAAAGATTATATAGAAGATATAATTAATGATAAATATTTATCTGAAGGAGAACAAGTTGAAATTGTTAGAGCATATTGCTTTATGAATGAAAAAGGAGAATATAAGACAGTAACAACTGAAATTCCATTTAAATATCAAAAATATAATGGAAATTTAAAAATAGAAGAAAATAGCTATCCTTTAAGTAATGTTTTAAGACCGATTGATTCTGATAAAACTGTTGCTCAAATGGATAAGGATGAAAACAATCAATATTACTTGAATTATTCAGAAAAAAAAATAAAAGAGGTTTTTAAATGATAGAAAATGATGAACAAGCTAAAAATGCCATTATTGAGAACATAGAGATGTATAATAAAAGTGAAGATGCAAAGAAGTTATTAACTATAATATTAAGATTATGTGAAAAGTATTCTTTTGTGGAAAATCAAACATATCCTAGACCATCTCATCCAATAGAAGAAAAAAGAAAGGATCCATATTATACTTTAATTGCAATTATTTTGTCGTTAAGAACAACTTTAGAAAATGAAAAAAAAGCAGTTAGAGCCTTTATGGGCAAATATAAATCTATTAGTGAAGTATTAAATGCAGATGAAAATGAAATGATAGAAGTTATAAAAGTGGCGGGTATGCCACAAAAAAAAGCTCAAACAATAATTAAGCTTTCTGAATATATACAAAAATATTATAATGGTAATGTTTGGAATGCAAAAAAAGAATCTGTAAGCAAAACTAGAGAAGAATTATTAAAAATGCCTGGTGTTGGAGATAAAAGTGCGGACTGTATGTTAGAATTAGGCTTTGATATGCCAAGTATGGTTGTCGATATAAATGTTTTTAGGGTAGCATCAAGGATTTTTAGAGAAAAATGGGCAGAAAATCCAGATTTCACGAATAAAGAGCAAATAAAGGCTGTCAAAGATAGATTAGAAAATAGTTTACCACGAGATTATTTGACATATCAGATTGCACATACAATGATTTTATTACAAGGCAAACATATATGCAAATCTAAATGCAAGTGTGAAAACTGTTTTATTACAGACTGTTGTAATTTCTATAAAGAAAAAAACAAAGTTGATGATAAAGATAAAAAATATGAACAACTAGAATTAACAGACTTTATTGATGAATGTAGATAAATATGAAAAAATTAAAATAAGCACTATATTTTTAGTGGTTATTTTCAAAAAAATTTGTAGTAAAATTTGAGAGATAATCTCAGCAACAAATTACAAGATATAAAGCAGATAATTGAAAATTATCTGCTTTTGTGATAAGATAAACAAAATAAGATAGTAATTTATCGAGGAGGTTTAATTTTAATAATATAAAAGGATAGAGAAATCAACTAAGATTTCTCTGTTAGGGATTAATTAATAGAAGTTGCTGTTGCAATGACACACATTTTTATAATTTCCTCTTTGCTATTGGCTCTGGCGAAAAAACAACCATTATGACAAAAAGTTGAATCTACTACACCAGATATTTTGGGGAGCTTATCAGTCTGTCCTGCCCATTCTTTTGGAAAAGCAATTCTCTGATTGAATTTCTTTTCTAAAGATGGAGGAACGCATTGTGCAGCCCAACCACCATTTGGATATGGAAAAATTACAAAGTTAATAGGATTGTTTTTTACTATTGTTGCATTAATATTAACAACAGTTTCCATCCAATCTAGTGTTTGAGATGGAATTTCCAAAATACCATTTTTAAAATAATTGCAATTATTCCAATTATTTATTATTGTTTCTTTGGCTATTAACTTACCAATTGTTGTTTTTAATTCTTCTTCTAATATTTCTATTGTTGTTAATAATGCTTTGAAAAATTGATTATTAAAATTGTCAATATTAGAGTTAAACCATAAAGGCAAAAAAGAGAAAATAAAACTAAAACAGTGCTTTTCAGTAAAAACTCCATTATCTTCACAGTCAACAGGTGAAATGAATAAATCATCAAAAAGTTCATAAATTGAATCAACGTTGCAGGTTATAGAATTAAAATATTTCACTAAAAACTGTTCAATAAGTTGCTTACCAAAACTTTCCCATATTAGACCAGCACTTGCTTTATTGCATTATTTCATGTTATAGATTATAATATACTATGGAGAAGAGGAAATAAGATGATAAAAAGATATAAAAAGAATGAAATTGAAAAGCTAGTTAAAATATTAAAAAATGATGGTGTAATTAGTGTGCCAACTGATACTGTTTTTGGTATATGTGCTAGAATAAATTCAGAGACAGCACATGATAAATTAATAACTGTAAAAAATCGTCCAATAAAAAAGGCTTTTCCTGTAATGTGTGCAAACGATGAACAGATAAAAAGTATAGCTATTGTAAATGATGTAGCAAAAAAATTAATTAAATCATTTATGCCTGGACCAATTACATTAGTATTAAAGAAAAACAGGGATTTACCGGAATATGTAACAAATGGAAAAGATACAATTGCAATTAGAATGGCAACATCAGAAACAATAAAAAAATTAATTCTAGAATTAGAAAGTCCAATATTTATGACAAGTGCCAATCAAAGTGGAGAACCTACTTGTACTAGTTTAGATGAAATAGAAAAAATGTGTCCAAAATTAGATGGAATGATGGAAGGAAATGTGATTTTTTCAAAAGGAAGTACTATTATAGATTGTAGTACTGATGAAATAAAAATTTTAAGAGAAGGGCCAATAACAATAGAACAAATAAATGAAATAGTAAATTACAAGTAAGTAACAAATTACAATTCGATTAAATAGCAATTTGTTGTATAAAAAAATAGAAGTATTGAAATATCAATGCTTGCTGATATTTTATAGTAAAGATTACCAAACAGCAATAAAAAACCTCGGAAGTTTTAATATTTCCGAGGTTTGATATTTTGCATAAAAGCATATTATCTCTTTGAAAATTGAGGAGCTTTTCTAGCTTTTTTAAGACCGTATTTTTTTCTTTCTTTCATACGTGGATCTCTTGTTAAGAATCCATTTGTTTTTAAAGCTGGTCTAAATTCACTATTTGCTTCATTTAATGCTCTAGCAATACCATGTCTGATTGCTCCAGCTTGACCTGTAAATCCTCCACCTTGAACTGAACAAATAACATCATATTTATCAGTTGTGTTTGTAACTGCAAGTGGTTGTCTTACTATAACTTTTAAAGTTTCTAATCCGAAAAATTTATCAATATCTTTTCCATTGATAGTTATTTTTCCAGATCCTTCTACTAATCTTACTCTAGCAATTGAAGATTTTCTTCTTCCTGTACCACAGTAAGCAATTTTTTCTGATTTAGCCATCTTATTTTACCTCCCATATTTCTGGTTTTTGTGCTTGGTTTTCGTGTTCTGATCCTGCATAAACTCTTAATTTCTTTAATTGAGTTCTTCCTAAAGAATTGTGTGGTAACATTCCTTTAACAGCTAATGTCATAGCTTTTTCTGGATTTTTTTCTAACATTACTCTTGCTGGAGTTTCTTTCATTCCACCAATGTATCCTGAGTGATGTCTATACATTTTTTGATCTAGTTTACTTCCTGTTAATATTACATCTTTAACGTTTAAGATTATAACGTGGTCACCTGTATCAATATTAGGTGTAAATGTTGGTTTGTGTTTTCCTCTTAATAATTTTGCAGCTTCTGTTGCAACTCTACCTAATGGTTTGTTTGCTGCATCAATTATGTACCATTTGCTTTCTATTTCAGCCTTTTTTGGGCTATATGTTGTATTATTCATGGTAATAATTACCCTCCTATTTTATATTATATTTTTTATTTATATGAAATTTAAACTAAAACTACCGGGGAGAAGTTTTATATTTAAATCATATTTTAACATAATGCTTAAATATTTTATTACAAAAAAGTATATTTGTCAATGATTTTTGAAAAATTTGTAAAAAGTATTGATTAAAAATTAAATAAAAATTATAATGATTAAAAAGCAATGCATTTATTAGCATAATAAACAAAGTAGCGAAATAGTAATGAATAAGGAAAAATGTCAATAGGTACGAACCTTTTGACAAGTATTGACATAGGAGGAAAGATGATAAAAATTGGTAATAAAGAACATGGAAAACGTAAGACTCATAATGAACCAAGAAAAGAAGGATTTATGCAAGGTGTTATTACATTAATGTTTTCACAGGTTCTAATAAAACTATTAGGATTAGTATATACTTTATATTTGACGAATAGAGATGGATTTGGGGATAAAGGTAATGGAATATGTGCGAGTGGATATCAAATTTATGCACTATTGCTTACAATATCTTCAATAGGAGTGCCAAGTGCAATTTCAAAACTTGTATCAGAAAGAGTGGCTGTAGGAGATAATAAGGGTGCACATAGAATTTTTAAAATAGCATTTGCAACATTTGCAATAATAGGACTAGTAGGAAGTTTACTACTTTTTTTCGGTGCATATATAATTGCAAATGAATGGCTTCAAATACCAGAAGCTGAAATGACCTTAGTGGCGTTGTCACCAGCGATTTTCTTTGTTACAGTTGCATCAGTTATGAGAGGATATTTTAATGGAAGACAAAAAATTAGTGTTGGTGCTAAATCTCAAACTTTAGAACAAGTTTTTAAAACATTACTTACAATTATAGTAGTAGAAATAGTGGCAATATTATCAAATGTATCAACTGAATGGATGGCTGCAGGAGCAAATTTGGCTACTACACTTGCAACATTTTTAGGTTTTAGTTATTTATTTTTATATTATAGAACAGAAAGAAAAGAAATAAGCACAGAGATTAAAAATACTGTAAATTATAAATATGAAAGAGTATCAGAAATAATTAAAAAGATTTTATTTGTTTCAATACCAATTACTCTAACTGCAATAATGTCATCAATAAATAAAAATGTTGATTCATTTACAGTAGTAAGAAATTTAAAGAAATTTATGACAGAAGATCAAGCAACATCATTATATGGAATTTTAGGAGGAAAAGTTGACACATTAACAAGTTTACCATTAGCTATAAATGTTGCATTTGCTACAGCATTAGTTCCTGCTATATCATCTGCAAAAGCTAAAAATGACCCAAAAACAATAACAGAAAAAACTTCATTTTCATTATTGGTATCAATGTTAATTGGTTTACCTTGTACAATTGGTATGTTTATTTTTGCACAGCCAATATTGAATTTGTTGTTCCCAAATGCAAACGATGGAGCATTGATATTACAAATAAGTTCTTTGACAATAATTTTTACGATTTTGGATCAGACTATAAATGGAGCTTTGCAGGGATATGGAAAATTAATGATTCCTACGATATCATTGGCAACTGGTGTATTTGTTAAATTTATTTTTAATATTACTTTAATTAAAATTCCAAGCATTGGTGTTTATGGAGCGGCTTGGGGATCAGTGGCTTGTCATTTTGTTGCATTTTGTATTGCTATTACAGCCTTACGAAAAAATATTAAATTGAATTTAACATTTTCAAAATTTGTTATCAAACCAATTGTTGCAACTGTAATTATGGGAATTTGTTCATATTTTATATATTTAGTATTAAAAGGGATAATAATTGAAAGATTGGCTACAATAATAGCAATAATTGTTGCAGTAATAATATATGTGATGGCAGTTATTATTTTAAAAATATTTACAAAAGAAGAGTTTAAAATGATGCCAGCGGGTGATAAAATAGTTAAAATTTTAGAAAAAGTAAAAATTTATTAGAAAAAAAGAAGGATTTTATCGAAAGTTGGCGAATAGTCATATTAGAACGTACAGTTATTGCTTAGTTCAGGCGATAAAAGTACATAAATTTTTAAATCTTATAGGAGGTAATTTAAATGAACAAAGCTGAATTAATCGCAGCAATAGCTGCAAAAACAGGTGACACAAAAAAAGCAGCTGAAGCATCAGTAAACGCTTTTGTAGAAACAGTTACAAATGCATTAAAAGAAGGAGATAAAGTTCAATTAGTTGGATTTGGTTCTTTCGAAGTTAGAAAAAGAGCTGCTAGAAAAGGTAGAAACCCACAAACTAAAGAAGAAATCAAAATACCTGCATCAAAAGCTCCAGTATTCAAAGCTGGTAAAGCATTAAAAGATTTAGTAAATAATAAATAATTTGTGAATATAAATATATGAATTCATATAAAGAGGCTAAATAATAGTCTCTTTTTTTATATGAAAATTATATAATGTATATTAAATAATTATATTTAATGAAAATTATAAAAAAATTCTGAATATTTCTTGACAAATCAATGAATAAGGTGCTAAAATTAGTAACATAATAATAAATATATTTGCGTTCGTACAATACAAAGCAATTAGAAGTTACTTTTAGAGAATAAGGGTCATTGGCTGAAAACCCTTTGAGGTCAACCTAATATGTGAAACATATTGGAGCAATTTTATAAAGTGGAAAATGCTTTTAAAAGTGTTTTCAAGCTGGGTGGTACCGCGGAAATTATTTCGTCCCTGCATATTGCAGTGGACGTTTTTTGATGTTCATCGCAAAAACTTGTCAAAAGGTATGTCCTTTTGACAACAAAAAATATATTGTCAAAAAAGGGAGTGTCCCTTTCGACAACTTTTTAGGAGGTAAAAAATGAACGAGTATAAGACTCACACTTGTAATGAAATTAGTTTGGAAGATGTAGGAAAAAAAGTAAGAATAGCAGGATGGGTAGAAACTATTCGTGATTTAGGAGGTTTAGTTTTCTTAGACATAAGAGATATGTATGGAATTACACAAGTTGTAACATCTGGAGAAGAAGCAGATGTGGATTTTGCATCACATATTCCAATTGAATCAACAGTTACAGTTTATGGAACAGTTAAAAAAAGAGATGAAGAAACAGTTAATCCAAAAATAAAAACAGGACTTGTAGAAATTAAAATAGAGGAAATTACTGTTTTAGGGAAAAGAGTTAAAAATTTGCCTTTTGAAGTAAATACAAACCAAGAAATAAGAGAAGATTTAAGACTTCAATATAGATATTTGGACTTAAGAAATGAAAGGTTACAAAATAATTTAAAATTACGTGCTCAAGTTTTACAATTTCTAAGAAATCAAATGCAAGAACAAGGATTTTTAGAGGTTCAAACACCAATACTTACAAGTTCATCACCAGAAGGAGCAAGAGATTATTTAGTGCCAAGTAGATTACATCCTGGAAAATTTTATGCTTTACCACAAGCTCCTCAACAATTTAAACAATTGCTAATGGTTTCTGGAATTGATAAATATTTTCAAATTGCACCTTGTTTTAGAGATGAAGATGCAAGAGCAGATAGAGCTCCAGGTGAGTTTTATCAATTAGATATGGAAATGGCATTTAGCACTCAAGAGGATGTTTTCCAAGTAATGGAACCAGTAATGTATAACACATTTAAAAAATTCTCTGATAAAAAGATTGCAAAATATCCATTCCCAAGAATCACATACAAAGATGCAATGCTTAAATACGGTTCAGACAAACCAGATTTAAGAAATCCATTATATATTATAGACTTATCAGATTTCTTTAAAAAATGTACATTTAAGCCATTTATTGATAGAACAGTAAGAGCTATAAAGGTTAAGGGACATCTTTCTAAGGGATTCCATGAAAAAATGTTAGATTATGCGATGTCAATTGGAATGGGTGGACTAGGATATTTGGAAGTGCAAGAAGATCTAAGCTTTAAAGGACCAATTGATAAATTTATTCCAGATAACTTAAAAAAGGAATTGTTGAAATTAGCAGATCTAGAAAAAGAAGATACAATTTTCTTTATTGCAGATAATGAAAAAAGAGCAACAGAACTTGCAGGACAAATAAGAACTGAACTTGGAAATAGATTGAATTTGATAGATGAAGATGTATTTCAATTTTGTTGGATAATTGACTTCCCTATGTTTGAGTTAGATGAACAAGAAAAATTAGCATTTAGTCATAATCCATTTTCAATGCCACAAGGAGGACTTGAAGCACTAGAAAATCAAAATCCATTAGACATCTTAGCATATCAATATGATATAGTATGTAATGGAATAGAACTTTCTTCAGGAGCTGTAAGAAATCATGATATACAAATAATGCTTAAAGCATTTAGCATGGCTGGTTACACAGAAGAAGAAGTAAAAACAAAATTTGGAGCATTATATACTGCATTCCAATTTGGTGCTCCACCACATGCAGGAATTGCACCTGGAATTGACAGAATGCTAATGTTATTAACAAATTCAGAAACAATTAGAGAAGTTATAGCATTCCCATTAAATAGCAAAGCACAAGATTTAATGATGGGGGCACCTGGAAATGTAAGAAGAGATCAATTAAGAGATGTGCACATTATGATTGATGAAAAACATTAATATAAAAAGGAGGAAAAACCTATATGAAAATAAGTAGAGAGGAAATTTTACACATTGCAAAATTGGCTGACTTAGAATTAGAGGAAAATGAGATTGAAAAATATATGTTACACTTACAAGACATATTAAATTTTGCTAATATAGTAAATAATGCACCAGTTGATGGATTGGATGTTACAATAGGTGCAAATGAAAAGAAAAATGTATTCAGAAAAGATGAAATAAAAATATTTGAAGATAATGGAGCTTTATTACAAAATGCACCATCAAAAGAACAAAATATGTTTAAAATACCAAAAGTTCTTTAAAATGTTAAAAAAACGTTTTGAAGTAAAATTCTAACTGAGCAAAATGCAAAGTTGTGAATCTAAAAAGGAGGAAAAATATGGATATTACAGAATTAACAGTTCATGAGTTACAAGAAAAATTAAAAAATAAAGAACTTACAGTAACTGAAATAACTAAAGCTTATGTTGACAGAATAAATGAAAAAGAAAAAGATGTTGAAGCATTCGTAACAACATTAACCCAAGAAGCTTTAGAAAAAGCTGAAGATATACAAAATAAAATAGATAAGGGAGAAATATCAGGAGACTTTGCTGGTATTCCAATAGGAATAAAAGATAATATGTGTACAAAGGGTGTAAAAACAACATGTAGTTCTAAAATGTTAGAGAATTTTGTTTCACCTTATGATGCAACAGTAATAGAAAAATTAAATGCAGAAAATATTATAGATTTAGGAAAATTAAATATGGATGAATTTGCTATGGGAGGTTCAACAGAATATTCATATTTTAAAAAGACAAAAAATCCTTGGAACTTAAATAAAGTACCAGGAGGGTCATCAGGAGGATCAGCAGCAGCTGTTGCAGCAAACTTAGTTCCATGGGCACTTGGCTCAGATACAGGTGGTTCAATTAGGCAACCTGCAAGTTTCTGTGGTGTAGTTGGATTAAAACCAACTTATGGATTGGTTTCAAGATATGGCTTAGTAGCATTTGCCTCATCACTTGATCAAATTGGGCCAATAACAAAAGATGTAAGAGACTGTAGTATGCTTTTGAACTTAATTGCTGGACATGATGAAAGAGATACAACATCTGAAGATATGCCTAAAAAAGATTATACAAAAGCGTTGAAGAACGATGTAAAAGGTTTAAAAATAGGAGTTCCAAAAGAATTTTTTGGTGAAGGTATAAATGAAGAAGTAAAAGAAGCTTTAGAAAAAGCAATACAGGAATATAAAAATATGGGTGCAGAAATTGAAGAATTTTCATTAGATATTGCCCAATATTCATTAGCAACATATTATATAATTGCTTGTGCAGAAGCAAGTTCAAATTTAGGAAGATTTGATGGAATTCGTTATGGATATAGAGCACCAGAATTTAAAAACTTAAAAGAACTTTATAAAAAATCAAGAAGTGAAGGATTTGGGGATGAAGTAAAGAGAAGAATTATCCTTGGAACTTATGTGCTATCATCAGGATATTATGATGCTTATTACAAAAAAGCACAACAAGTTAGAACATTAGTTATGAATGAGTTTAATAAAGCGTTTGAAAAATATGATGTAATACTTACACCAACATCACCAACAGTGGCATTTGATATAGGTTCAAAATCAACAAATCCATTGGAAATGTATTTAGCAGATATATGTACAGTTTCAGTAAACATTGCAGGACTTCCAGGAATATCAATTCCTGTTGGTGTAGATAAAGAAGGAATGCCAATAGGTATGCAATTAATTGGAAATAGATTCCAAGAAGAAACAATTTTAAATGCTGCTTATACATTAGAACAAAAAATTAAATTTAGAGAAAACTATAAACCACAATTTAAGGGAGGTGCTAAATAATGTCAAGAAATGATTATGAAGTCGTAATAGGACTAGAAGTTCATGCAGAGCTTTCAACAAAAACAAAAATATTCTGCTCTTGTCCAACTGAATTTGGTGCAGCACCTAACACACATGTATGCCCAGTTTGTATGGCAATGCCTGGAACACTACCAGTATTAAACGAAAAGGTTGTTGAATATGCAGTAAAAGCAGGATTGGCTACTAATTGTGAAATATCAAGAAATAGCAAAAATGATAGAAAGAATTATTATTATCCAGATTTACCAAAATCATATCAAATATCTCAATTTGACAAACCACTTTGTGAGCATGGTTATATAGAGATTGATACTCAAGATGGTAAAAAGAAAATTAGATTATTAAGAATTCATATAGAAGAAGATGCTGGAAAATTAAATCATGATGATTTTGGAGGAGGAAGCTTAGTTGACTTAAATAGGGCTGGAGTTCCTTTAATAGAAATAGTATCTGAACCTGATTTACGTAGTAGTGAAGAAGTAGAAGCATATATGAGAAAGTTAAAATCAATATTAGAATACATTGAAGTATCAGATTGTAAAATGCAAGAAGGTTCATTAAGAGCTGACGTTAACGTATCTGTGCATAAACCTGGAACACCTTTTGGAACACGTACAGAAATGAAAAATATGAACTCATTTAGAAGCATTGTAAGAGCTATTGAATACGAAATTGAAAGACAAATTGATGTAATAGAAGATGGAGGAAAAATAGACCAAGAAACATTAAGATGGGATGATGTATCAGGAAAAACATTCCCAATGAGAGACAAAGAGGATGCACAAGATTATAGATATTTCCCTGATCCAGACTTAGTTGCAATAAAACTTTCAGAAGAATATATTGAAAATATCAAGAAAACTTTACCAGAATTACCTGAAAGTAGAAAACAAAGATATTTAGAAGAGTATGAATTATCAGAAAAAGATGCTAATATTATTACTGCATCAAAATATTTATCAGATTTATTTGAAAGTGCTATAAAAGTATGTAATAATCCAAAAGCAGTTAATAATTGGATTATATCAGATATATCTAGAATATTAAATGAAACAGAAACAGAACCAATAGCTATACCTTTCGATGGAAATCAATTGGGAAAATTAATAGTATTAATAGATAAAGGAACAATTAGTACAAGTATTGGTAAAAAAGTTTTAACAGAATTGTTCGAAAACCCAAGAGATCCAGAAGATATTATAAAAGAAAAAGGATGGATTCAAATTTCTGATGAAGGTGCAATTAAAGAGGTTGTGGTGAAAATATTAGAAGCAAATCCTCAATCAGTTGCAGATTTTAAAGCAGGAAAAGATAAAGCATTAGGATTTTTGGTTGGGCAAGCTATGAAAGAAACAAAAGGAAAAGCAAATCCAAAAATGTTAAATGAAATGTTTCTAGCTGAATTGAATAAATAATTTTGAGGGATTATGAGTCTTGGACTCTTAATCCCTCTTTTTATATTATTTGT
Source organism: uncultured Clostridia bacterium (assembly GCA_934154445.1). Taxonomy (GTDB): domain Bacteria; phylum Bacillota; class Clostridia; order TANB77; family CAG-508; genus CAG-269. The sequence continues at coordinate 128,341 of CAKPGC010000001.1, read as the reverse complement.
TTTTTTATTCCATCGACAATAAAACCACAAATAACAAATTCAATTCCAAATATTAAGCTTAATTTAAATAAAATGAAACCAATAGTAAATAGGATAGGTAGTGTATATGAAATGTTATATGTAAGAAGAATTGTAAGAGAAATAATACAAATTAAAAAACAAAATTTTATGCCATAACCCATAATTAATTTAGTTAATTTATCTAAACTTTTAAAACTATTAAAAATTTTTCTAAACATAATTATCACCTATATAAATAATATCATTTAAAGATATAAACATCAATGGAAATACATGTCAGTATATTACCAATACTATATAATAAAAAAAGAATTTCTAACTAATTAGAAATTCTTTTTTAAAACAAAAACTATGCATAATTTTTATTTTTAGCCTAAGCCATAGCAGCATTTAATTTTTTTGATAAACTAGATTTTTTTCTAGCTGCTGTGTTTTTTACTATAACACCTTTTGTACAAGCTTGATCTATTTTCTTTGTAGCTTCTGAAAATAATACTTTTGCTTCTTCAGTATTTCCAGCTTCAATAGCTTGTTCGAATTTTTTTACAGCTGTTTTATATGCAGATTTAATCATATTATTTCTTAAAGTTTTCTTTTCAATTACTTTAACTCTCTTTTTTGCTGATTTAATATTTGGCATGTTTGCACCTCCTCTTAGTCTTATTACACTATAACGTAAAATATTCTACCATAAATTTATATTTTTTGCAAGTGATTTACAGAAAATTTATTTTTTATCAACATTTTTGTGTTCTTCGGGAATTATAATATTTTTTGGTTTGTCATCACTTGATTTTGGTTTGGCAGGATTTATATGGTCATATACATGAGAAATATCTAAATTTGAACCATCACCATTAACAATTTCAATATCTTTTTTATCTTCGCTCATATAATTTACCTCCATAATATATTAAATAAATAATATCATAAAAAAAATGAATAATCAAGAAAAAACAAATTATTCATACAAAAGTGTTACAAGCATTGATTTTTAAGAAAAAATATAATATAATTGATACATAAAATCACAAAAGTAGGAGTTTACAAATGAGTATAATAGAAAAGATAAGAAATTTTTGGAAAAAAAGAAACCAAAAGGCATTACCTGAAGCACAAATAACAAATGAATATAACACTAATGTTAAAAAAAATAAAAAATGGATATTACATAATGCCCAATATAATCAACCTACAAAATTGGATATGGAAATAGATGCTTTTTTGCATTCTTATTCAAATATAATAGAAAATGCTGATATAATGTTGCAACCAATAAATACACGAACAATGGCATATCAAGCTTTGGTTACAATGACTGGAAAACCGGTTACACAGGAAGAATTTAACCAAAATTATTATAATGAACAAGAATTGCTAGAACAATTATATAATAATGGACAATACTCAGTGGAACAACAAGGAACAAGAGATATGACGACATTTTATCATGTAAAATCTGTTGGATACCAAATGCCACAATTTAATGATATGTTAAGAGTATATATAAATTGCAATAATGGCAATATATCTGAATTATCAAACTTAATATTATCATATAATGAGAATCCTAATTTTTATATGAAGTTTACTTCAAATTTAGCAAATTCTGCAAAACCAAGAGGAGAAAAAATAGTAATATATTGTGATAAAAATGATATTGATTATACTTTACAATTAGTGCAATATACAAAAAGCATAAGACCAGATTTATATAAAGAATCGGAAAATGTATTACCATTTTTACAAAGCATTGATAACACAGTAAGTGTATCAAAACAGCCAATAACAGATAAATTTATAGACTTATATGGAAATAGCAAAACAATTGTACAATCAACAAATTCTTTTTTATCTACAATTTTAAAAGATAGTTATGTTGAAGCTGCAAAGGAAATTGCAAGAGCAGATGCTAATTTATCATTTTTATTGCAAAATGAATGTTTAAATGATGAATATTTATATATGAAAAATTATCCATATATTAATTCCAATTATCATGATTATCTTATACAAAGTATGAAGGCGAAAATGTCAATCTTATCTATAAATAACGATTTATATATAGAAGGACTTGACAGACAATATCAGAGAGATGTATCTAGTGAAGAAAGAAATAATAATCAAGATTATAGTGAAATTTATATATAGCAAAACCCAGAAAGGAAAATAATCAAATATGGAAATAGAAAAAATAAAATCAGTAATTGAAGCAATACTTTTTGCGGCAGGAAGACAGGTAAATGAAAAAGAATTAATGATTGCTTTGGAATTGCCAAAAGATGATTTAGAAAATATAATAATTTCTATGCAAGAAGATTATAAAGGTCAAAATAGAGGAATAGAAATTATAAAAATAGAAGATAGTTATCAATTATGTACAAAAAAAGAGTTATATGAATATATATATCCAATATTAGACAAGAGATCAAAACCAAATTTGTCAAATGCATCATTGGAAACACTTGCAATAATAGCATATAATCCTAAAATAACAAGAGCTGAAATTGAATCTATAAGAGGGGTTAGTGCTGATGCATGTATTTATAAATTATTAGAATATGGATTGATACAAGAAGCGGGGAAAGCAGACTTACCTGGAAAACCAATGACTTATGTAACAACCAATGCATTTTTAAAAATGTTTGGATACACATCATTAAATGACTTACCAGAGCTTCCAAGATATAAATTAGATGAAAATCAACAAATAGTAATTGATGATTTAGTTGAAAAAGAGGCTCCAGAACCCGAAAGGGAAGAAGATAAAAAAGATAATGAGAATAATGAAGAGTAATAAGAAAGAAGGATCAAAATGAAATTAAGTAAATTAAACCCAAAGAAAATTAACTTTAATGATATAGATAAAAATTATTCAGGACAAGATATATTAATGAAATTAGGAGAATTGTATCAATTTGAAAGTGGGATTTTTGGATATGGAAATATATGGACCAAAATTGAAAGAATAGTTGAAAACATAATTATTGATGAATTAGACAAGGCAGATTGTATACAAGCAGAGTTCCCAAAATTACAGCCTAAAAAAATATGGGAGCAATCTGGAAGATGGGATGTATATACAAAAGAAGCTGATATAATGTTTAATATGAGTAATAATTTAGGAGATTATGGATTAGCTCCAACAGCAGAGGAATGTGCTACAATATTTGGTGCAAATAGATTATTATCATATAAAAATTTGCCAGCAACATATTATCAAATTGGAGAAAAGTTCAGAAAGGAAATTAGAGCAAGAGGATATTTATTTAGACCACGTACATTTGTTATGATGGATGCATATTCATTTGATAAAACACAAGAAGATATGCACAAAACATTTGAAAAAATGCATGATGTGTATATGAACATATTTAAAAGAATAGGTATTAATATTATACCAGTAGTAAGTGACGGCGGAACAATGGGTGGAAGAGTATCTGAAGAATTTCAAGCCATTACAAAACTAGGTGAAGATATCATTTTATATAATGAAGAAAAAAATGTTGGAATTAATAAAGAAGTCCTAGACTTTGAAGATAAAGAAACATTTATAGATAGATTACAAGGTTTAAGTCTAGAAGATATGAAAGAATATAATTCTGTTGAATTAGGAAATAATTTTGAATTAGGAACAAAATATTCTGAAGCAATGGGATTAACATATCAAGACGAAAACGGACAAAGTAAACCTTATTATATGGGATGTTATGGAATAGGACTAGGAAGAATAATTGCAACTATAATAGAAAATAATATTATTATTAAAAATGAAAAAATTAAGGGGTTTGCAATACCAAAAAATATTGCACCTTATAAAGTACAAATTATATATAGTGAAGAAAATAAGGAAAAAGCATTTGAATTATATAATAAACTTCAAGATAGTGGTATTAAAGTAATTATTGATGATAGAGAAAATTTAAATATGGGAAATAGAATTAATGATGTATATGCCTTAGGAACACCTTTTATGATTGTAATGGGCAAGAAGTTTGAAGAAGGAAAATACGAATTAGAGAACTCAAAAACAGGAGAAAAAGAAGTATTTTCAATTGATGAATTAATAAAAAGTTGTCAATAGGGATATCCCTTTTTGACAACTTTTTAAGTAAATTATATAAAAAGAGGAACTAATATGAGTAAAAGAGCTGAGACAGGATTAATAATTGTCAAAGATGATATATTTACTAGTATAAGAAAAAATCTCTTTGCAATATTTTTTAAGAAAGAAAATGATTTGTTAAATATGTTATATGAAATAGAAAAACCAAGAAATAAAATAACTGGTAAAATAATCATTCCAAAAGAAATAAAAAGGTATTAGAACCTTTTTACATTTGATAACCATATATTCCAGGTCTATAAGGATATTCTGCGATAGATACAAATTTTATAGAGTAAATATCACAATAAAGCAAATTACCACTTTCAATTAATCTTAATAAAATATAACTTGCACCAACATCTTCTAAAATACCAGTTCTATCAGTTAGATTATTAGTGCCTATAAGAAATTCAACTCTTACTAATTTTCCAATTTGTTCTCTTAAAAAAGCAGGAGTATATATATTATTTGTTAATATCTCTGGTGAATTAGAATTAGTAACAACATTTCTTTTTTCATTTGTATTATTTAAGTTTTCGTTCATAATAACCTCCAAAATTAAGTTTCTGAATACAAGGCAGTAGGCCTGTAAAAACAATGATTGGCAATTCTAGTGTGAAACGTTCCTGAACCATTTGAAGGAAAAAGGGAATTACAAGTTGGTTTAAAAGGATTTAAATACCATAAGCATTCACCAGTTTCTGAGAGTCTATTTCCTGCTAAAGCCCAATCAGCTATGTTGTAATGTATATCAGTTGGATTCATATTATATATATTTTGAGCGTTGTATTGATTCCTAATTGATTCTCTTGCACAGTCAAATTGACCTTCTTGGAATAAAATATTTCTAATATTTCCACCTTGTGATACCCTAGAATATTCTCCTACGGGTACATTCACCCTGTTCATTATTACAGATGCAACAGCCTTCATACCATTATCACCTTCTCCGCCTGCTTCACATTGTACCATTCTTGCTAATAGCTCTCTTTCGGAATACGCCACATTAATCACCTCTTATTATTATATGAGGTTTAATTTTTTTTGTTATATAAATATCAATTAAAGTAATTGACAAAAAATAGAGGTTTGATATAATAAATAAAAAATAGGAGGAATTAAAATGATAGTAGCAGTTGATGGCCCCGCAGGAAGTGGCAAAGGAACAGTAACAAAAAGAATAGAAGAGGAATTAGGTTTTTTAAATTTAGATACAGGAGCAACTTATAGATGTGTTGCATTACAAACTTTAAGAGAAAAATTAGACTTGAGCGATGAAGAAAAAATAATTGAGATAGCAAATAATATAGATATAAAAATAGATAATACTGGACATAAGGATATTATTTTATTAAATGGAGAAGATGTTAGTAAAGAGATTAGAACGAAGGAAGTGACTGCAATTGTTTCTCAAATTTCATCTATAATTCCTGTAAGAGAAAAAATGGTAGAGGTACAAAGAAATTTAGCAAAAGGAAAAAATGTAATTGTTGAAGGAAGAGATATTGGAACTGTTGTATTTCCAAATGCTGATGTGAAAATTTATTTAGATGCAAGTGAAGAAATAAGAGCAAAAAGAAGATATGAGGAAAATATCAAAAATGGAATAGATACAAAATATGAAGAAGTATTAGAAAATGTTAAAATGAGAGATTATAACGATATGCATAAAAAATTTGGAGCTCTAAAAAAAGCAGATAATGCAATTGTTGTCGATTCAACAAATTTGACAATAGAAGAAGTTGTAGAGAAAGTAAAAGATATTATAAAATCAAGCAAATAATAGAAGCTGGAGGAAACTTGAATTGTTAAAGGAAATTATAATAGCTTCTGGAAATAAAGGCAAAATAAGAGAAGCACAAGAAATATTAAAAGAATATAAAATAATACCAATGAATGAAATTGGGATTGAAATTGATGTAGAGGAAAACCAAGATACTTTTGAAAAAAATGCAATTGAAAAAGCTGAAAAAATAGCAAAAATGACAAATGGAAAAATATGCTTAGCAGATGACTCTGGAATTGAAATTGAGTATTTAGATGGATTTCCTGGTGTATACACAAAAAGATGGCATAGTGGAACAGATAGAGAAAGAAACGAAGCTTTAATTGATAAGTTACGAGGAGTACCTTATGAAAAAAGAAAAATAAAATTTGTAACTGCACTAGCACTTTCCGATGGCAAAAATACAATTACAGCAATAGCAGATATTCAAGGTTATGTTGCAGAAACTCTAAGAGGTAAGAATGGATTTGGATTTGATGAAATTTTTGAATTAGATAATGGAAAAACTTTAGCAGAACTTTCGTCAGATGAAAAAAATGAGTTAAGTGCAAGGAAGAAAGCATTGAAATTATTAAGAAAAAATATGATTTTAAGAAGAATGTAGAGTAATAACTACATCTTCTTTTTTTGCTTAATTATTTATAAAATTCACTTTTTACGTAAACAACTCATAAAATATAGCAAAAACGTAAAAGAGGGAGGAATAAAAATGTTAAGTTACATAATAGAAGGAGGGAAGAGATTAGAAGGAACAGTAAAAGCATCTGGTTCAAAAAACTCATCCCTTCCTATAATAGCTGCAACAATTTTAAATGCGGGAAAAACTACATTATATAATGTTCCAAACATACAGGATACACAGATGATGTTTAAAATATTGGAAATATTAGGAGCAAAAGTAGAAAAAAAGAATGGAAAAATTAAAATAGATACATCAAAAATAGAAAAGTTTGAAATACCACCAGAGCTTATGCATAAAATGCGTTCGTCTGTAATATTAGCAGGAGCATTACTTGGAAGATATCATAAAGCAATATTTTCATATCCAGGTGGATGTGATATTGGTGCCAGACCAATAGACTTACATTTAAAAAGTTTTGAAAAATTAGGAATAAATGTAAAACAAAATCATGGAAGTATCGAATGCACATCTGAAAAAATAAAAGGAGAGAAAATTGATTTAGACTTTCCAAGTGTGGGAGCAACAGAAAATGCAATATTAGCAAGTGTACTACTAGATGGAACAACCATTATTACAAATGCAGCAAGAGAGCCAGAAATAGTTGATTTGCAAGATTTTTTAAATAAAATGGGAGCAAAAATACAAGGAGCAGGAACAGATGAAATACAAATAGAAGGGGTTAAACAATTAAAAGATGTAAGTTACAATATTATGCCTGATAGAATAGAAGTAGGGTCTTTCTTATGTTTTGCAGCTGCTACAAAAGGACATATAATATTAGAAAATGTAAACGCAACACATATTACACCAATAATAACTAAACTAGAAGAAGCGGAATGTAAAATAATTATAGGAAAAAATAAAATAGAGATAATTGCACCTAAAAGATTAAAAGCTTTGGATATAAAAACCATGCCATATCCAGGATTCCCAACTGATATGCAGTCTGTATTTGCAGCAATGCTTGCAACAGCAAAAGGAACGTCTATAATAGTAGAAAACATATTTGAAAATAGATATAAATATACACAAGAATTAAATAAAATGGGAGCCAAAATTACAGTTGAAGGAAAAAGTGCAATAATAAGAGGAACAAGAAGATTATATGGTACAAATGTAAAGGCTACCGACTTAAGAGGTGGAGCAGCATTGGTATTAGCTGGATTGAATGCTAAAGGTGTAACACAAATAGATAATATAGAGTATATTTTAAGGGGATATGAAAACTTGGATAAAAAATTGAATAAATTAGGAGCTAATATACAAATAAGAGATGTAAAAAAATAATTGTTGATAAACTACAACCTAAAATGGAATAAATTTTAAAAAACTATAGAAATATAGTTTTTTTTTTGATACAATACATAATATAATTTTTGGAGGTGAAGAATTTTGACTAAACAACAAAAAGAGGAATTTGATAATTTATATAATTTTTCAGAAACGATTGAAAGTGATGTAATAGAACAAGAAGAAACAAATAAAAAAAAGGCTAAAGATAGAGAAAAAAGAATAAAACAAAGAAAAGCAGAACAGAAGACACAATTTGATTTAGATACAGACACAGTAATTGGGATGACAAATAAAAATAATCAAAAAAACAAACAACAAGTAAAAAAAAGAATGACCAAACAACAAGCTAAAATCGAGAGAAAAAAGAAAAAAATAAAAAAAATTATTAAATTAATAACCTTACTTTTATTAATAGTTGGAGGAGTTATTTTTGCATTAGTTTCACCAATATTTGATATTAAAGAAATAAAAGTTTTAAATAATGAACAAATAGATACAGAAACAATTGTAAGCTTATCACAACTACAAATAGGTCAAAATTTATTCAGATTTAATAAAAGCAAAATAATAAAAGAAATAAAAACGAATCCTTATGTTGAAAGCGTGAATATTAAAAGAAAAATTCCGAATTCAGTGGAAATTACAATAGAAGAAAGAAATAAAAACTATAATGTAGAGTTTTTAAATGGATATGCTTATATAAATAATCAAGGATATATATTAGAAATATCTGAACAAAAACTTGATATGCCTGTTATACTAGGAGTCTCAACTGATGCAGAACAAATAGTTGCTGGCAACAGATTAAACACAAAGGATTTAGAAAAATTAGAGACAGTTATACAAATAATGAATATATGTAAGAGTTATGAACTAGATAAAAAAGTGTCTTCAATAGATATAACAAATGAAAACAATTACATAATATACATGGAAGAAGAAAAAAAGACAATATATTTGGGAGATAATACTAACTTAAGTAACAAAATGCTATATGTTCCAGCAATCATTCAAGAAAATCAAGGAAAAGAAGGAACAATATATGTTGATGGAGATATGAATAGTAATTTTAAGCCTAGATTTAGAGAAAAAGTATAAATTAATTTATAATTAATGAAATGAAACTTATTGAAGGGAAATGATATAAATGACTAATAAAAAGACAATTGCTTTGGTATTAGGAATTATGTGCTTTGCATTAACAACGGGAATATGTATACAAATAAAAACAGTAAAAAATGCTAGTATAACTATAAGTCAAAATTATGAAGAGAACAACCTAAGAGCGGAAGTACTAAAATATAAAGAAAAATATGATAATCTATTAAAAGAAACTGAAAAAGTAGATGAACAATTGCAACAAGAAATAGAAAAAGTTACAGAAAACAATTCTGAACTAGAAGAAACAGAAAAACAAATAAATGATGGAAATAAAATGATTGGATTAACAGAAGTAACTGGACCTGGAATAATCATTACTGTAGCTGATAGTGATTTGGATCCTAGCAAAGTATTAGATTCAAGTAATTTATTAGTTCATGATAGTGATATTTTAAAAATAGTTAATGAATTAAAAAATGCGGGAGCAGAAGCAATATCAATAAATAATCAAAGAGTAATATTAACTACTCCAATAATATGTGGTGGTAATATTATAAATATAAATGGAGAAAGGATAGGTTCACCATTTGAAATAAAAGCAATAGGTTCGCCAGAGGCATTGGCAAATTTATCAAGACCTTATGGAATTTTAAGTAATTTAAAAGATAGAGGAATAAATGTAAGTGAAATTAAAAAGTCAAATAATATTACAATTCCTAAATATTCTGGTGTATTAAATTTTAAATATTTAACTAGCGTTAAATAAAAATTGTTTTTAATGCAGTAATGATTAAAAAGAAAGGTGATCTAAATTGAAAAAAGGAAAAGGAATAGTTGTGGCAACAATGGCAATAGCATGTTTTGCTTTAGTAACGGTTATGTGTATGCAATTTAAAATTGTTAAGGAAACAGATATAACATCTATTGAAACTATGAGAGAAGAAGAATTAAGATCTGAACTTGCAAATTGGAGACAAATGTATAAAGAAGCTCAAGAGCAATACGAAGAAAAAAACTCAAAACTTGAAGAGTATAAAGCAAAGCAAGAATCAACAGAAGAGTCTTCAAAATTAATAGAAGAAGAGTTAGAAAGAACAAATATGTATTTAGGTAAGACAGATGTTCAAGGACCTGGAATTGAAATAAATATTAAAAATGATAGTAGTGAAGATGCAGATTTTACAGCAGAGGATTTATTAACAATAGTTGATTATTTAAAATTAGCAGGTGCAGAAGCAATATCAGTAAATGATGAAAGGATAATTAATACATCTGACATTGCATATATAAGTAATTCAATAATATTTGTAAATCAACAAAGAATATTGGCACCTTATGTTATAAAAGCGATAGGAGATTCAACAAAACTTGAGAGCACACTACTTGGAAATGGCGGATATGTAGAATTGTTAAATAATATTGGATTTGATGTTAGTATAAATAAGAAAGACAAAATAACTATATATAAATATAATAAGGAAATCGGATATAAGTATATTAAGTAAAAAATTGAAATGGAAATATACAAAGTGAAGGGAAATGGTAAAAATGATAATTTTTTTAGTTATGATAATAGCATGTGTATTAGGAGCAGTTGTTGGATTAAATGCTCCGATGATATCATATACATATTCAAGCTATTTAGCAATTGCAATAATTGCAGCATTAGATTCAGTATTTGGAGGAATAACATCAGTAATAAACAAGAAATTTGATATAAAAATATTTATATCAGGTTTTTTCGGAAATGCAATACTTGCAATATTGTTAACAGTACTAGGTGAAAAATTAAATGTTGATATTTATCTAGCAGCAATAGTAGTTTTTGTATGGAGAATGTTTTTAAACTTATCAATAATAAGAAGATATTATGTGGAAAAATGGACAGATAAAATAAGAAACAAGTCTAGTGAAAAAAATAAGGAAAATATTGAAGAAAAAAAGACAAACTAAATAAAAGTTGATATTTCAAGAGTTACATAGATTGTTACAAAAATATTACAAAAATATTACAAAATTATAACAATTTCTATTGACAATTGAAAAAAAATGTAATATAAATACATCAAGAAATTAAGTACTAGTGAGATGGGGGAATTAACTTGGCAATAGGTGATATTATAGTCGGTGTTGATATAGGGACAACTAAAATAGCAACAGTTGTAGGAGAAGTTAACAATTTCGAACAAATAGAAACTATATGTAGCACATCGTATAAGTGTAGTGGATTAAAAAAAGGCAAAATAATAAACGAAGAAGAAATTAGTTTAAGTTTGGCAAAAACTATAAAAGATGCTGAAGATGAAACAAATTTAAAAATAAATTCAGCTTATGTAACAATTCCAGGAAAATACGTAACAATAGTGCAAAACAGTATAACAAAAGAAGTAAAGGATAAATATTCTGGAGTTTCAATAAGAGATGTTCAAAGTGCAATAATGCAGGTTAAAGATATAGAAATACCTGAAGGAAAAACATTAATAGATATAGTTCCAGACAAAATTATATTAGATAATGGAACAGTGGTTTCTGATCCTGTAGGAAGTTTAAGCTCTAGTTTTACAATAAGTGCACAGATAATCTTAGCTGATAAAGATTATGTAAGACAATTAAACAGTATATTTAAAAAAGCAGGATTAGAAATAGATGGTATTGTTCCAATAACATTAGCTGAAAGAAATTTAATACTTGATAAAAACGAATTACATGACAATATAGCAATAATAGATGTGGGAGCAGAAAACACAGATATAGGGGTATTTGAAGGTTCAACATTTATTTATACTAATTCAATACCATTAGGTGGAGAAAATATAACAAATGATATTGCTTTAGTATTAAATATAGCACAAGAAGAAGCGGATAAATTAAAAAGACAATATGGGTTAGCATTAAAGTCTTTTATAGATAATGACAATGATATTATATTAAACACCTGTAAAGATAATAATAAAAATAAGATAATAAAAAGCTCAGAATTAATTGAAATAATAGAAGCAAGAATTGAAGAAATGTTTTTAATAATAAATAAAGACTTGACGAATCAAGGAATTAAATCTAGAATAAATAATGTTATTTTAACAGGACAAGGAATAATAAATATAAGTAAGAGTGATGTTGCAGGAAAAATAAATTTAAATATACCTGTAAAAATATCTACAGGAAGATTAATAGGAACAACAAAACCAGCATATAGGACGAGTTATGCATTGGTTAGGTATATTGCTTCAAGACCATTTACAAAAACAGTGTCAAGTAGTATAGATACAAAATCTAATGAAAATATATTAAAAAATATTTTTGAAAGAATAAAAGAATTCTTTTATAGTTAAAGTAGTTATTAAATTTAAAAAAATATAAAAAAAGTGGCTAAAATATAATAGCTGAATTAATAAGGGAGGAACAATCAAAATGATGGAATATGATGATAACAATATAACAATGATGGATGGAACAGCAACAATAAAAGTAATTGGTGTCGGAGGAGCTGGAAATAACGCTGTAAATAGAATGATAGAGTCAGGAATAAAAGGTGTAGACTTTATTGCAGTAAATACAGATAGACAAGCTTTGCAACAATCAAAAGCAAATACAAAAATTCAAATAGGAGAAAAAATAACAAGAGGATTAGGAGCTGGAGCAAATCCTGATATAGGAGCTCAATCAGCAGAAGAAAGCAAATCAGAAGTTGCTGAAATATTAAGAGGAGCAGATATGGTATTTGTTACTGCCGGAATGGGTGGTGGAACAGGTACAGGTGCTGCACCAATAGTTGCATCAATAGCAAAAGAAATGGGAATATTAACAATAGGTGTTGTTACAAAACCATTCACATTTGAAGGAAAGAAAAGACTTTCACAAGCTGAAAGAGGAATTGAAAGCTTAAAAGGAAAAGTAGATACATTAGTTGTAATACCAAACGACAAGTTACTTCAAATAATAGATAGAAAAACATCTATAATAGAAGCATTTAAAATGGCAGACGATGTATTAAGACAAGGTGTACAAGGTATATCAGACTTAATAGCAGTACCAGGATTAGTAAACTTAGACTTTGCCGATGTTAAAACAATAATGTTAAACACAGGTATGGCACACATGGGAGTTGGTAGAGCATCAGGAGAAAACAGAGCTGAAGATGCTGCTAAAGAAGCAATTCAAAGTCCATTACTAGAAACATCAATAGAGGGAGCAAGAGGAGTAATTATAAATATTACAGGTGGAGAAGATTTAGGATTACATGAAGTAAATACAGCTGCAGAGTTAGTACAACGCAGTGTAGATCCTGAAGCAAATATTATATTTGGTACAGTTACAGATCCTACAATGCAAGATGAAATTCAAATAACAGTTATAGCTACAGGATTTGAAAAACCTGAAAATAATATTTCAAGTATAGGTGTAGACAATATAGTATCAAAAACATGGGAGAAAAAAATCAACTCAATACCATCTAGCTCAGATGTAAGTTCATCACAAAATGATTTAGATATTCCACCATTTTTAAGAAAAAATAGAAATAAGAATATGTAAATATTCAATGTAAGAGATCCTATTTAGACAAAAATGTCCGAAAGAGACACATCTTATAAATAATTAAAAGAAATAATCGAAAATATTCGATTATTTCTTTTTTTCTACAATAAGAAAAGACAGACTTTGTAAAATACTTATAGTAGAATATCAAAAGTAGGTGACTGAAATGACAATTTATATAGATATTATAATTGTAGAAAACCTAATAATGAATTATATAATTTTATATGCTACTGGGTTAATTTCAAAAAGCGAAATATCATACTTGAAAATTTTTTTAGCGAGTTTAATTGGAGCAGTGTATGCAATAATGGAATATATATCAAAATTAAGTATATATTCAAATATATTTGTAAAAATAATATTATCAGTAATTATAGTGTTTATTGCATTTTATCCTCGAAACTTAAAAAAATTAGGAAAACAACTAATATTGTTTTATTTAACAACATTTACATTTGGAGGAGTTGCAACATATCTAATTTATGTATTAAAACCACAAAACATTATAATTAAAAATGGAATGTATGTTGGAACATACATATTAAAAGTAATATTTATTGGAGCAATATTAGGAACTATCATTTTAATTACAGCTTTCAAGTTTGCAAAGAGTAAAATAACTAAAAAAGATATGCTTTGTAAAGTGAGAATTAAACTAAATGGAAAAGAGATATTGCTAAATACTATGGTAGATACGGGAAATATGTTAAAAGAACCGTTAACAGGAAATCCGGTGGTAGTTGTAGAAAAAACATCATTATATGATTTAATGCCAAAAGAGATTTTGAATAATACAGAATCAATATTAGGAGGTGATTTTGAAAAAATACCAGAAAATATAAAAAATGAATATATTTCAAGGTTAAAAATAATACCATTTTCATCATTGGGAAAACAGAATGGTATGTTAATGGGGATAAAGCCAGAAGAATTAGAAGTTATAAATGAACAAACAGAAGAAAAAAAGGATAATGCAATAATAGGAATATATAATAAATCCCTAACTAAGCGTGGGGAATACAATGCCTTGATAGGAATAGATTTATATTAGTATTGCGGAGGTGCTAAAATGAATATTGTTGAATTATTAAAAAAAGGAATTAATAATATAAATACTATATGTGCAAAGTACATAAATGATGATAATGAAATAGAATATTTGCCCATATTTTATATAGCAGGAAGTCAAACGCTTCCTCCACCATTAGAACAAAAGGAGGAAGAAGAATTAATAAAAAAATTATCAGAAGAAGATAATTTAAAAACTAGACAAATTCTTGTTGAAAGAAATCTGAGATTGGTTGTATACATAGCTAAAAAATTTGAAAACACAGGAATTGGAATAGAAGATTTAATTTCAATAGGAACTATTGGGTTGATGAAAGGTGTAAATACCTTTAATTCTGATAAAAATATTAAACTTGCAACCTATGCATCGAGATGTATTGAGAATGAAATACTTATGTATCTCAGAAAAAACAATAAAACAAAAGGGGAAATTTCAATAGACGAACCATTAAATAAGGATTGTGATGGGAATGAATTATTACTTTCAGATATCTTAGGAACAGATCCTGACATTACTTCCAGAAACTTAGAAGATGAAGTTGATAAAAAATTACTTAGAGCTTCAATATTAAAATTAAATGATAGGGAAAAGAACATAATGGAAATGAGATTTGGATTTATAACAGGAAAAGAAAAAACGCAAAAAGAAGTCGCTGATGAATTACGGAATTTCCCAAAGTTACATATCAAGATTAGAAAAGAAAATAATAAATAAAATGAAAAAAGAAATAATGAGCAAGACTGGATAGAAAAGTATACTTTAAACCTTTTTTGGAAATACTACAAGAAAGTATTTCTAAAGGAGGTTTTCTTTTGATAAACAAAGTTGAAATCTGTGGTGTAAATACATCAAAATTGCCATTGCTTACAAGAGAAGAAAAAGAAGAATTGTTAAAAAAAATAAAACAAGGAGATGAAGAGGCAAGAAATAAATTTATTCAAGGAAATTTAAGATTGGTTTTAAGTGTTATACAAAGATTTTATGGTAGAGGAGAAAATGCAGATGATTTATTTCAGGTTGGGTGTGTTGGGCTAATAAAAGCAATAGATAACTTTGATATAAATCAAGATGTTCAATTTAGCACATATCGGCGTTCCGATGATAATAGGAGAAGTAAAAAGATATTTAAGAGATAATAATAGTATAAGAGTTAGTAGGTCAATAAGAGATTTGGCATATAAAGCAATGCAATTTAAAGAAAAATATACAAGAGAAAATGGAAAAGAACCATCAATAGATATAATTGCAAAAGAATTAGGCGTAGAAAGAGAAGAAATATCATTTAGTTTTGATGCTATTCAAGATCCTATTTCTTTACAAGAGCCTGTTTATAATGATGGTGCAGAGAGCATTTATATAATGGACCAGGTTAAGGATAGCAAAAATACAGATGAAGCATGGACAGAAACTATGACTATAATGCAAATAATGAAAAAATTAAATGATAAAGAAAAAATGATAATCACTAAAAGATTTTTTGATGGAAGAACTCAAATGGAGGTTGCAGATGAGATTGGAATATCTCAGGCTCAGGTTTCCAGATTAGAAAAAAATGCAATAGAACATATAAAAAGATTATATAAATAGTTAATTTTTAATTAAATGTGAATATAATTATATTAGGACGATTTAGTATCGTCTTTTTATATTGTATTTACTATTTATTGTAAGGAGGATTTGGGATGCAAGATAAAGGGTTAGATTTTAAACATAAGGAAGTTGTGAATATTAAAGATGGAAAAAGATTGGGATATGTACAAGATGTTTGTGCTGATTTGGAAACTGGTGTTATAACTTCTATAATTGTTCCTGGCAGTAACAAGTTTATGAATATTTTTTCTTCTAATAATGATATTGTTATTCCTTGGCAGAATGTTAAATGTATAGGGGATGATTTGATATTGGTAGAAATATGATACAATATGAAAAAATTTGAAAAAATGTATTGACAAAAGTTATGAAAAAGCTTATAATAGCTATTGTCGATGACACGACAACATAAAAATTTTATATGGGTAGGTGGCCGAGTGGCTAAAGGCGGCAGACTGTGGTCTTTGGTTAAAACAAAACCTAAACTTGCAGCTCTTATCAGTAATGGTAAGATGAAAACTAGGCTAATTCGGGGAAACCTTAACAGTGAAAGCTGATGGCAATCCCGAGCTAGGAAGAAATTCCGAGTGTAGAGACTTTATACCTGGTATCTTGAAAAAGATAAAGAGAAAGTCCAGACTACAAACAAAGTAATTTGGTAGTGAAAACTATAGTAGTAAGAAATCTGTTCTCATTTGAGTACGATGGTTCGAATCCATCCCTGCCCACCATAAAAACAAGGAAACTTGTTTTTATTTTTACCTAAATACGCAAACAAAAGTTTTATTTTACAAATCTTAAAGTAAAAAGGAGAATATATGAAATTTAGTACAAACAAAGAGAAAGGAAATACTGGATTAGGAATAGCAATTGCATATTATACATCTAATGGATATATAGTTTCTATACCATTAAATGATACACAAGATTATGATTTAATAGTAGAAAAACATAATAAATTAAGTAGAGTTCAAGTAAAAGCAACTTCATGTAAGACAAAATATAATAAATATCAAGTGGCGTTGAAAAGTTGTGGTGGAACAAAAGGAAAAACTTATAAAACGGTAATAGAAACTAATATAGATCAATTATTTATAGTTACAAATACTATGGAGATGTTTATAATTCCAATAGAAGAAATAAAAAATAAAGCTACTCTTAATTTGTGTGAAAAGTATGAAAGATACAAAGTAGGGTTTTGATAATATAAATATATAGAAAAAATTTATAAAACTAATTAAAAAAGTCAAAAATAGTTGTTTTTTTGACTTTTTTTATATATAATAAGAAACAAACTGGAACAAAAAGAATATCAAGGAGGAAGTTGAATAATGAACGATATTAGAGACCTAGACAAAATACTAAAAATAAAAGTAATAGGAGTAGGTGGAGCAGGAAATAATGCAATAACAAGAATGATAGAAGATAATGTAAAAGGAGTATCATTCTATATGATAAACACAGAAACAGGAACACTAAGAAGATCAAGAACTAGTAATGTATTACAAATAGGAGTACAAACAACAAGAGGACTTGGTGCGGGAGCAAATGAAATTGTGGGAGAAAGAGCAGCTATAGAAAATAAAGAAGATATAAAACAAATGTTATCTGGAGCTGACTTAATATTTATAACAGCAGGAATGGGTGGAGGAACTGGAACTGGTGCTGCTCCAATTGTTGCGGAAATAGCAAAAGAAATGGGAATATTAACAATAGGAATTGTAACCAAACCATTTATGTTCGAAGGTAAAGCAAGAAGGTTAAGAGCAGAAAAGGGAACAGAAAGATTAAAAAACAACGTTGATGATTTAATAGTTGTTTTAAATGATAATCTTTTAAAAGTAACAGATTCAAAAATCTCGCTAAATAATGCATTTTCTTTAGCTGATGATACTTTAGAACAGGGAATTACAAGTATAACAGATTTACTAACATCAGTTGGAGAAGTTAACATAGATTTTGCTGATATAAAAACAACATTAAATTATAGAGGAAAAGCGTATATGGGAATAGGAAGAGCATCAGGAGAGAAAAAAGTGGAAGAAGCTGTAAGACAAGCAATAGAAAATCCATTAACAGAAAGCAAAATAGATGGAGCAAAAGGTGTAATATTCAATGTTAAGGGAAATAATGAATTAAGCCTAATAGAAGTAAATAGTGCAGTTGCATTAATAAATGAAAAAGTAAGTGAAGATGCAAATATTATATTTGGAACTGTAATTGATGAAAATATGGGAGATGAAGTTCAAGTAACTGTAATAGCAACAGGGGTTGAAGAAAAAATAGAGGTTAAACAATAATCTAGGAGATGGAGCCGATGAAAAAACTACTTGCAATAATAGGTGTATTATTAGTAATTTTTATTGGAATGTATTTATATAAAACAAATATAAATCAAAAAAATATAACTGCTTCAGAAGTGCAAAATATAGAAGACTATATATCTAAAATATATATGTGGAAAGAAGTTACAGATGAAGCGTTACCAAAATTTAATAATATTAATGAAGCACCAGATTTGTGGGTATGGGAAGTTGTAAAAAAGAATTTAGAAGAATATGAATTAGATTATGATCAAATCCAAAATAAAGCAATTGAATTGTTTGGAGATAAATTTACTAAGCAATTTCCAAAAGAAGGTTCTGAATATATATATTATGATGAAAACTATGGAAAATATTTAACTACAGGAATTGGGTTAGATACACAAGATGATATGTTTTATATAAAGAACATAAATAAAACTAAAAATGGTTATGAAGTAGAAATAGTAGAATATTTAGAAGATTATGAAAATGCAATGGGTATAGAAGATGAAAATGAAGTTTATGATGTTTATATAAAAAATTTAAATCAAGAGACAATTGCAACTATTAAAAGTGATGAAAGTGAAACAAGAGCAATTGAATGTGTAAAAGGAAACATAGAAAAATTCACAACAAAAACTGTAAAATTAGTAAAAGGATCAGAAGGAAAAATATTCGTAGAAAGTGTAAAATGAGATGAAATTGTTTTGTCTCATTTATTTCAGAAAGAGGAAAAATGTTAGAAAAATGTGTAATCTGTCCTCATAATTGTGGAATAAATAGATTAGATGGACAAGTAGGAAGATGTAAATCAAAGGATACAGTAAAAATAGCACTATATTCAACACATAATTTTGAAGAACCATGTATAAGTGGAAAAAAAGGCTCTGGAACAGTCTTTTTTTCAAATTGTAATATGAATTGTGTATTTTGCCAAAATTATGAAATAAGTCAACAGGGAAAAGGGAGAGAAATTTCAGTACAAGAATTGGCAGAAATATTTATTAAACAGCAAGAGAAATGTGTTGAAAATATAAATTTGGTAACTCCAACAAGTTATGTACCACAAATAATTGAAGCAATAAAAATTGCAAGAAAAAATGGACTTCATATACCAATAGTTTATAATACAAATGGATATGAAAAAGTGGAAACTTTAAAGATGTTAGAAGGCTACATAGACATATATTTACCGGATTTAAAATATTCAGATGATTTATTAGCAAAACGTTTATCAAAAGTGGATAATTATTTTGAAATTGCTACAAATGCAATAAAAGAAATGGATAGACAGACTGGTAAAGCTATTTTTAATGATGATGGAATTATGCAAAAGGGTATGATTATTCGTCATTTAGTTTTGCCAAATCATATTTTAAATTCTAGAAGAGTTTTAAAATGGATTAATGATAATATGAATGATGTTTATGTTAGTGTTATGGCTCAGTACTTTCCTACATATAAAGCAAAAGAGATAGAGGATATTAATAGAAAACTTACTAAAGAGGAATACGAAGAAATTGAAAATTATTTATACAGATTGAATTTAGAAAACGGATATATTCAAGAACTTGGTGAGCATGAAGAAGAGTATGTCCCAAAGTGGGAAGAATGAGATAATTGCAATGGTCAAAAAATGTGTGAAAAATGTAGAAAAATGTAAAGTTTTATGATATAATTTGCTTAAGTTGCAATAGTGCAGCCAATAATATTAATATATTAAAAGGAGATGTCACAAATGAAAATCAAAGTTATTGCATCAACAAAAGTAGGATATGTATTACCAAAAGAAGAAGCAATTGATTTTTCAGGAAAATCCGCAGGTATTTGTTATTTACCGGATACAGTGGAGACATTATTTACAGAGTCACCTGAAAAAACGCAGAGAAGAGCAAATGGAAACTTAGAATCAGGTCATCACAGTGTTTTTGGCCATGCACACTACAACCTTATTCTAGAGGGAGTACCAAAAATTCTTGCAATGATTTTAAATAATGAGAAGATATATAATACTTCTGAAAAATCAGCAAGATATACAAAAATGGAACCTTCTGAAGAAGAAAAAGTTCTTTATGAAAAATGGATAGATATTTATAAAAAAGAAATAAGTAAAGAATATCCAAATTTTGATGAAAAAAAGGTTCAAAAGTTGGCACAGGAAAATGCTAGATATTTGATTAGTGTTTTTACACCAGCAACAATTATGGAATATACAGTTAGTTTTGAACAATTGAATTTCATTATCAGCTGGTTTGAAGACTATATTGAATATGAACCTGAAACAGAGTTTTCAACGAAATTAAAGAGTGCAATGAAAGAATTTTTAGAAGCATTGCCAGATTTAAAAGTAGAAAAATTAAATCCAAGAGTAAAAGGCACAAAAATATCTCTATTTGCAAAAAGAGATAGAGCCGAAGAATTTGGAGAGAATTACAGTACTACATATCTTGCAAGTTTTGCGCAGTTAGCTCAGGCACAAAGACATAGGACATTAGCTTATGAAATGACATTACTTGAAAAACCAGAATATTATGTTCCAAGAATAATCAGAGGAACAGAATTGGAAAAAGAATGGTTAAAAGATATATCTTCATTAGAGGAATATTATCCACAGGGAATGTTAGTAAAAGTGAATGAAAGAGGTACAGTAGAAAATTTTATCCTAAAATGTACAGAGCGTTTGTGTGGAGCAGCACAGCTTGAAATTATGGAGCAGACAGTAATAACAATGAATAAATATTTGGATGCAGTAAAGGATAATCCAGTTATTGAAAATGAATTACTTCCATATTCAAAAGGTGCAAGATGTACATTTCCTGGCTGGAAGTGCAAATCACCATGTATTTTTGGTGGGAAAAATGCTATGAATAGAAAAATATAGCATATCAAAAAGGAGAAAGTTTAGGCTTTCTCCACATTATAATTTAAAGGAGCAAAAGAAATGTTAAGTATAATAGTAGCAAAAGCAAAAAATAATATAATAGGAAAAGATAATGGGATGCTTTGGAAATTACCAGATGATTTAAAAAGATTTAAAGAAAAAACAATGGGACATACAATAATAATGGGAAGAAAAACATTTGAGTCATTGAGAGGAATACTTCCAGACAGAATGCATATTATTTTGAGTAGAAACCCAGATTTTAATATAGATTCAGATTGCGTAAAAGTTGTACATTCATTATTAGAATTACAACCATATATGGATGATGAAGAAGAACATTTTGTAATTGGTGGTGCAATTATTTATAATTTGTTAATGCCATATTGCAAAAAAATGTACGTTACACAAATAGACAAAGACTTTGAAGGAGATGCTTTATTCCCAAGAATTAATGAAAATGAATGGAAAGAAATTTCTAGAGAACAAGGGCCAGTAGATGGAATAAATGATTTTAATTATGAATATATAACTTATGTAAAAAATAAATAATAAATAATAAAATAAAAGCTTTAGGTTAAACTAATAAAAAAATGTTGTCAAAAAGAGACATGCCTTTTTGATATGGAGGTAAAAAATGTTTAAACCTAAAGCTATTTATTTTGAAAAAGAAATTGAAAACTACGAATTAGGAAAAAAATTACTAGAAAAGTATAAAGAAGTACCAAAAGTAGAAATAGAAAATCACAATAACATAGAAGAAATGAGAAAAAAACAAAACAAAGAATTTATGGATATGAAAAGGAACCTAATAATAGGAGTTAGAAAAACACACAAATTTGTGGAAAACCACAAAACATCAGATTATTTAGTACCATATACATCTTCAGGATGCACAGCAGCATGTATGTATTGCTATTTAGTATGTAATTATAATAAATGTGCATATTTAAGATTGTTTGTAAATAGAGAACAAATGCTAGATAAAATAATAAAAGTGGCAAATAAATCAGAGAAAGATTTAACATTTGAAATTGGTAGTAATAGTGACCTAATTCTAGAAAATACAATTACAGGAAATTTACCATGGACAATAGAAAACTTTAAAAATTCTCCAAAAGGACACTTAACATTTCCAACAAAATTTGATATGGTAGATGATATATTAGATGTGGATCATCAAGGAAAGGTAACTGTCAGAATGAGTGTAAATCCAGAATTAATTATTAATAGAGTGGAGTTCGGAACTTCAAGATTAAGGGGAAGAATAGAAGCAATAAATAAGTTAAAAGAAGCAGGATATAACATAGGGATTTTAATAGCACCGGTAATAATGGTGGATAATTGGAAAGAATTGTATTCTGATTTGATAAAGCAATTAGCAGAAGAATTAACTGAAAAGGTTAAAAAAGATGTCTTTTTTGAAATTATTTTTATGACATATAGTTTTGTTCATACAAAAATAAATGAAGAAGCTTTTCCTAATGCAATAAACTTATATAATAAAGAGTTAATGACCGGTAGAGGAAAAGGAAAATATATGTATAAAAATCAATATCGAGCAGATGGTGAGATTTTCTTAAGAGAACAGATGAAAAAATACTTTCCTAATAATGAAATAATGTATATTGTTTAAAAAATGTCAAATGAGGATGTACCTATTGACATTTTTGGATAGCTTTTGACATTTCTTAATTTATATAGTAATATGTTCATATAAGGAGGAGAATTATATGAATAATAATATAAATAAGAAAAGAGAGAATTATATAAATTGGGAAGAGTATTTCATGGCAATAGCAAAATTATCAGCAATGAGAAGCAAAGATCCATCAACACAAGTTGGAGCATGTATTGTAAGTAATGATAACAGAATTTTATCAATCGGATATAATGGGGCTCCAAATGGATTTTGTGATGATGAGTTTCCATGGGCAAGAGAAGGAGCTAATCTAGATACCAAGTATCCTTATGTATGTCATGCGGAGATGAATGCGGTTTTAAATTATAGAGGAAGTAAAAAAGATTTAGAAAATGCTAAAATATATGTAGATTTATTTCCTTGTAATGAATGTGCTAAAATTATTATTCAATCTGGAATTAAAGAAGTTGTTTATTTGTCTGACAAATATGCAACTTCTGAAAATAATATTGCTTCAAGAAAATTGTTTGATAGTTGTGGTGTAAAGTATAGAAAAATAAAATTGGAAAAAGATAAGAAAATAGAGATTGAATTAAAATAAGAGCGATTAAGTTCAACACTTAATCACTCTTTTCTATTTTAGTGTTACAACTGTAACACCCATTTCACCTTCACCAAAAGTGCCAATTCTAAAAGATTGAACGTGAGAATTAGTTTTTAAAAATTTGTGAATGCCTTCGCGTAATTTACCAGTACCTTTTCCATGTACAATTCGTACAGTTTTGAGTTTGGCTAAATAACTATCATCTAAGAATTTGTCTATAATAAAAATAGCTTCATCAACATTTAAACCAATAACATTTATTTCAGTTGTGGCAGTTCTGGCTTTAGAAATAGAATTGTAAGAAACAGTCGAACTATGCCTTTTAGTAGATTCTTTAACTTTTTCTAAGTATTTTATATTTATATTCATTTTTATACTTCCAATTTGAACTTGAACTTCGCTTGATTTAGAAATATTAGACAATATAATTCCATTTTGGTTTAAAGTTGTTACAAAAACTTCTGTACCTGGCTTAATGTCTTCTATATCTAATGAGTTTTTCGTAATATTTTCTTGTTCATTAGTATAAGTTAAAGAGATTTTTTTAATATCTTTATTTAATTGATTTCTTAAATTATTTAATTCACTATTTGATTTAGCAGAATTACTCATTTTTGATATGATTGAAGTTGCTTCTTCTTTAGCATCTAATAAAATGTTTCTAGCTTCAATTTTTGCATTATTAATAATTTCCTGCTCCTGTTCTAATAGTTTTGAATTATCTCTTTCTAGAGATTTTTTTAAGTTAGAAATATTTTCTAGCTCTTTAGAAATTTCTAATTTTTCATTTTCAATTTTAGATTTATTGTCATAAATGTTTTTAAGTAATTCTTCAAAGTCAACATCTTTCTTATTTAAATTTGATTTTGCCTTATTAATGATATCTTCAGAAAGTCCAAGTTTCCTACTAATTTCAAAAGCGTTACTTTTTCCTGGAACACCAATTAAAAGATGATAGGTAGGAGAAAGAGTATCAATATCAAATTCGACAGATGCATTCTCAAAACCATCTGTTAATAATGCATATTTTTTTAATTCTTGATAATGTGTTGTTGCAACAGTTAAACTATTATTGGTTTTAAAATAATCTAAAATGCTAATAGCAAGTGAAGCACCTTCAATGGGATCGGTACCAGAACCTAGTTCGTCAACTAGAATAAGTGAGTTTTCACTAGCATTATTTATAATGTCAACAATGTTTTTTATATGAGATGAAAAAGTACTTAATGAATCAGAAATACTTTGGTCATCACCGATATCTGCAAATATTTTATCAAAAACATATATAGATGACTTTTCTTGAGCCGGGATATTAAGCCCACTACAAGCCATTGCTGTTAAGAGCCCAATCGTTTTTAATGTTACGGTTTTACCACCAGTATTTGGACCAGTAATTACCAAAGTATTAAAAGTTGTTCCTAGCTCAAGTGATATTGGAACAGCAGTATTTAAATCAAGCAATGGATGTTTGGCATTTATTAATTTGATTTCTTTATTATCATTTATCAAAGGTGTTGTACCATTTATGGACTTAGAATATTTGGCTTTTGCAAATATAAAATCTAATTTTGATATACATTTGATATTCGTTTTAATTTCATCTGAATAGGGATAAAATAGTTTACTTAAGTTTTGTAATATTTTGTCGATTTCTATATTTTCTTCAATTTTTAAGTTTGAAATTTCATTATTTAATTCAAAAACAGAAATTGGTTCAATAAATACTGTAGAACCTGAACTAGAAATATCATGTACAAATCCTTTTATTTGGCTTCTAAATTCTTCTTTAACTGGAATAACATATCTGTCATTTCTGATTGTAACAACATTTTCTTGAATATATTTTGAATATGTTGGAGAATGAAGAAAAGTATTTAATTTAGATTTTATATCTTGTTCAATATTTCTTTGCTTTTTCCTTATATTTGATAATTCTTTTGAAGCTCTGTCATCAATATTATTTTCATCTATTATACATCTTGAAATTTCATGAGTAATTGAAGAATTTGAGTATAATTTAGAAAAGATTTTTTCTAGATTTAAAAAATCATTAACATTGATGTAATCAACAAAAAAGTATTTTTTTAAATCTTCTGATATTTTAAGTATATTAGCCAATTCCAGAATTGATTTAATCGAAAGTGTACCAAAAGATTCAATTGTTTTAATATTAACAGTATTGTCAGCTATTTCAGAAATTGGTGGAGTATTACATCTATATAAAATATTTAAAGCTTCTTCTGTTTCTTTTAACATATCAGAAACATCTTTATTATCATTATAAGGATGTAGATTTAAACATAGTTCTTTTCCTAAATATGTTACTGTGTAATTTGATAATTTTTCTAAGATTTTATTATATTCTAATTTTTCTAAATAATTATTCATTTTTGTTAAATACCTCTATTTTAATATAGTTATAAGTTTTTTTACATTATAATTATACATAGAATAAATAGATTAGTCAAATATTACTAAATAAAATACAAAAATAGGGTTGACAAATTAAGGTAAAATGAGTTAAAATATAAAAGTGCCAAGAAAACAAGCACGTAAGCTATGGTGGATGTAGCGTAGTTGGTTAACGCGCCAGTTTGTGGCACTGGAGACCGTGGGTTCGAGTCCCATCTTCCACCCCATTTGTAATATATTGGGCTGTAGCCAAGCGGTAAGGCACCAGACTTTGACTCTGGCATGCGCTAGTTCGAATCTAGCCAGCCCAGCCATTAATAAATAGCAACTTTCATAAGATATTGAAGGTTGTTTATTTTTTTGCTTAAAAATATTATATAATAGTTTAATTGAAGAGGCAAATAATATAAAAGATTTCAATATTGATAAAATGAATTTTAATAATTCGTATATTGGGTTAAAAAACAACATAAAGATAGACGAAAATATAATTGATGAAAGATAAAATTAATAGAAATAAAGATTAAACACAAGTAATTAATGCTTGTGTTTTTTACTTTGAATAATAAAAAATAATAAGTATAAAAAAACAAATGACATAATAGAATTAGAATGTATAATTACAATAATATTATAAAGGAGGAAAAATGGATTATAATGAATTTATAAATACATATAATGGAAAATCATTCGATTATGATGGAGTAGCAGGAGCACAATGTGTAGATTTAATAAAAATGTATTTAGATAAAGTATTTGGAATAAAACCCGGAGCATGGGGAAATGCAAAAGATTACTATGAAAATTTTGATAATTTATCAATTAAAGATACATTCACAAAAATATCAAATAACACATCATTTGTACCACAAAAAGGAGATATCGCAGTATGGGGATCAGGAGTTGGAAATGGTTATGGGCATTTATCAATAGCAACAGGGGAAGGAAATTTATCTAATTTTAATTCTTATGATTTAAATTGGGGAAGTAAATCAGTACGTAAAGTACAACATGACTATAAAGGTTTTTTAGGTGTATTAAGAGCAAATGATCAAAGTAAAATTAATGGAGTACAACTAATGTATAAGGTGCATATTCAAGATAAAGGATGGACGGATTGGGAGAATTCTGGAGAAACAGCAGGAACCACTGGAGAAAATAAAAGAATAGAAGCTATAATTTTACAAGGGAATAATGGATTGGACTTATCATATAGAGTACACATACAAGATATTGGCTGGTCTGATTGGGTACAAAATGGTCAAATTGCAGGAACAACAGGAGAAAGTAAGAGAATAGAAGCTATAGAAATCAAATCTAACAAAATGTTAGAAGTTCAAGAGCATATACAAGATGTTGGGTGGATGCCTGTGTCAAAAGGTACAAATATTAGAATAGGAACAGAGGGAAAATCTTTAAGGATTGAAGCATTTAAAATTAATATAATTTAAAAATAATAGTGTATATTTAAAAAGATATTTTAATATAATTTATTAAATAAAATTTTGGAGGAAATATTATGGAAAATATGCAAATGAAAGAAAACAAAACATTAATAAACATATTAAAAGGTGTAGGAATTTCTTTAATTACAACACTAATTATGCTAATAATATTCTCAATTATATTGACATATACAAACATACAAGAAAACGTAATAAATCCGGTAATAATGATAATAACTGCCATAAGTATATTAATAGGAAGCTCATTAGGCAATGTAAAAATAAGAAAAAATGGTCTAGCAAATGGCGGAATAATAGGTGCTTTATATATGATATTAATTTATTTAATATCTAGTATTTTAAATTGGAGATTTTCTTTAAATATACAATCTTTAATAATGATTGCGATAGCAGTTATTTTTGGTATTTTAGGAGGAATAATTGGGGTTAATAGAAGCTAAAAAATAGTTTATAAAACAAGTGGTTTGTCATTTTTTGTCGAAATGTTTTTATTGACAAACTGCTTGTTTGGAAGTATAATCTAAATACATTTTCATATTTTTTATAAATTTAATTCAAAAAGCGGTTCAAAAGAACTTTGCTTAAATCAAAATTCAAATAAAAAAATCCAAATTAAAAAATTGAATAAGAGGGAGGAATGCTATTGAGAAAAAATAAAAAAATAGTATTATTGGCTATTGCAATTATTGCAATATTATTATCATTTGCAGGAGGACAAGTATATGCAAAATACATGTCCAAAGTAACAGGAAAAGGAACAGCTGATATAGCAAGCTGGAGTTTTAAAGTAAATGAAAATGAAGAAAAAATGCAAACAATTTCCTTAAAATCCACAATAAATAATTCAACATTAGTAAGTAGTAAAATTGCCCCAGGTACTGAAGGAAATTTTCAAATAAAATTAGATGCAACTGGTTCAGAAGTGGGAGTTAATTATGTTATAAAATTTGAAAATGAATCTCAAAAACCAACAAATTTAAAGTTTGTATATGATGGAAAAACATATAACTCTTTAACAGATTTACAACAAGATTTAATAGGAACAATAAATGCAAATGAAGAAAACAAAATAAAAACATTATCTGTTGATTGGTATTGGAAGTATGAAACAGGAAGTACAGAACAAGAAATTAAATCAAACGATTTGATTGATACTCAAAATGCTAAACAAATGAATAATTATACTTTTGATGTTATTGTATCTGGAACACAGGTTATGCCTAAAAATTAATTTTAAAATGTAAAAAATATGAAAATAAAATTATATATTTAAATATTAGAAGTCAGATGTTATGGCTTCCAAAAAAACGTAATATCTGGCTTCTACTAAAAGGAGGTTGTATGAATAAAAAAGAAAATATAAGCTGTACCAATTTACCTATAATAAAAAAAGGAAAAATATGTAGTAAAGAAAATACTGGTAAAAAAGATTCCAGAATTTTAACTGGAATTTTAGTAATTTTCATAATACTTCTATTACTATTTTGTGGGTATAGTATGGCAAAGTCCATAGAAGACATTGTTATAAAAGGAAAAGCAGAGATTGCTGAACCAATTTTATTGGTTGAAAACAATCCAAGTATAGATATAACTGCAGCAAATAATTATGGTATATATACATTTAAAATAAAAAATTATAATGAAAAAAATCAAATAACACAAACTGATTTAAAATATTATATCGAAATATTATCTAATACTGATAATTCGATAAATATAGAACTATATCAAGGTGAAAAGAAGATTAACTTAAACAATAATAAAACTGAATATATACAAATCTTAAAAAATCAAAAAGAAGAAAGAGAATATACAATAAAAATTACTTATGATAAAAATAAATCAAATACTATTAATGATATTATGGAGAAAATTCAAGTAAAAGTTCATACAGAACAAGTAAAGGCATAAGGTGATATCATGAAAAGTAAGAAAAAGATAATTTTTAAATTAATATTGATTTTAATTCTAATAATTTTATTCATAATAATATTTTTCTCAAAAAATTCAATGAATATAGATAAATTTGATGATTTTTTATTTATAAAAATATTTTCAAATGGAATATCTCAAACAAATAATATAGAAAATAACAAAAATGAAAAGATATATAACTTTAAAATAAGTTATAAAAATTTGGATTTCAAGTCATTAAATTTAGTAGATACAATAGACAAGAATACACTTATATATGAAAAAATTGCACCAGGTACAAGTGGAAGCTTCAATATTTTATTATATTCAAACCAAAATTTGAAATATAGAATTGAATTTCATAGTATAAATGATAAACCAAAAAATTTAAAATTTATGGCTTTGAAAAATAATCAAATATTAGAAGAGACGAATACTTTAGAAGAATTATCTAGAAGGTTGGTAGGATGTATAAATAAAGATGAAAATATAAATATTACAATAAAATGGTATTGGAATTATGAAGATAAGAAAAATGAAGAAGCTACGGATATTCAAGACACAAAAGATTCAGAAAAAATTAAAAAATATCAATTTGATGTGTATGCGTTAGGAGAGGAGATTATATAGGAGGTGAAAAAAATAAAGGATAAAGTTTATAGAAAATTACTAGTTATTTTTTTTATAAGTATGTTTGTAATTTCAGTATCAACAACTATACAAGCTAAATATATATTTCAAAATGAGTTTTATATAGCTAATATTAATATAGATAGGACAAAACCTAAAATAGAGTTGGTAAGTGTACAAAATAGTAATATTGATTATAAAAATTATGCTAATAAAACACATACAATAACGATAAAATTAAAGATTACTGACAAGAACTTAAAAAATGTAAGTTTGGACAAAGAACATATAAAAACAAAAATTGATAATAAATACATGGATAACGTAAATGTAAAATCTAGCAAAATACAAGATATAGTATATGGAGCTATATATAAAGTTGAGTTAAGCAATATTTGTGGTGATGGAAAGCTAAAGGTAGAAGTTATAGAAGGAGCGGCTGAAGATGCTGGTAATTTGCAAAATGAACCCTTAGATATTGAAACAAACATTATAATTGATAATATTGCTCCAGCAGGAAAATTATTTGAAAATAAAATATCTGATGGAAAAGTAAATGCAACTATAAAGGTAAGTGAAAAAATAAGAGAGTTAAATGGATGGAATTTTTCAAATGATAAATTAAGTGCAGAAAAGGAATTTACTAACAATATTTCTTATGAATTGCCAATATTTGACTATGCAGGAAATAAAGCAATAATAGAAATTAATATAACACAGGCATCTTATATTAATATTGTTTATACTTCACACAACTCAAATATTGGATGGACATTTGGTTATGGAAATTATGATATAGCGGGAAGTGAAGCTGTTAGAGAAAATCCTAAATTCAAAACAGAAGCGTTAGCGTTTAATGTGACAGGAAATATTGATGATGATTTTTTACAGGTAAATGCTTATGTTCACACGTATTGGGGAGAAGGAAGTATGGCTAGATGTACAACATCTAATATGTTATATAGCCATGGATATAATCCAAGTAAAAACACATATAAATCAATGAAATCAAATGATTTAGTAACGATTAAAGGAAAAAAATATTTCCAATTAGGAGGTGGTGGAATTAATGCACTTTATGCTACAGACATAAATGGAAATAAACCAGTTCCTGCTTCATCTGAATATTATTATGGAATTAGTGGAATAAAAATTAAATTGAAGGACTATTCTCAGTTCGCTGTTGTATATCAGATATTAGTAAATGACGTTGGTTGGGTATCTGTTTGTTCAGATGGACAAGAATGTATGTATGCAAAAGATAAACCAATGTCTGCATTTAGAATTGCTTTAATACCAAAATCTGAAAAACAATATGTTATAGACACATGGAATAAAGATGTTGGAACATTTAATTTGAAATAATCTTAAGGGATTGAGAGAAATAACTTTTAATCCCTTAAAATTATTGTATCTAATTATGGACAAAATTATAAAATTGTGGTAGTATAAAAATAAATATTAAAGTTTATATTGGGGTATCGCCAAGCGGTAAGGCATCGGACTCTGACTCCGACATTCCTGTGTTCGAATCACAGTACCCCAGCCAAATATTTTTTATACAGAGGAGGAATTATGAGGTCAAAAGAAAAAGGTGTAACTTTAATAGCTTTATTAACAGCAGTAATATTAATACTTATATTAGCCTCTGTTGGAGTTACAGTTGGAACTTCAACACTTGATTCAGCATCATTTGTTAAATTCAAAAGTGAATTAAAAGTATTGCAAAATAAAGTTAATGAATTAAACCAGAGTAATGAAAATGAAATAGGAAAAAAACTAACAGACGAAGACGAGCTAAAATCAAAACTTGATTTAGTATCAGACATAATTTACAAAGATGTTTCATCTGATGAAGAAAAACAGAAAATCCGTGATGGATTTAGATATTTTGATAAAAAGTGCATTCAAGAGGATTTAAAATTAGATAGCATAAAAAGAAATTATTTAATAAATGTTGAATATAGATATGTTGTTTTTCCTGATGGATTTGAATACGAGGGAACAATATACTATATGATAGATCAAGTCGAAAATGGATTTTATAATGTACGTTATAAAGATAAAAATGAAAAGACAGGCACATTTGATGTAAATACAACAAAAGAAAAAAACAAATATAAAATAGAAGTCTCAAATATTATATATAATGGTTATATTAATAATTGGACGGTTAAATATAAAATTATAGATAGTGATACTTGGAAGACAAGTAACGAATTATCTTTTTATGTAAGTGAACAAGGAATTTATAATGTTAAAGTTGTTTATGGAGATGAAATAGATTTAGGTACAAATACGGTTATTGCTTGTGATTATAACAATGTTAATAATCCAAAATTAACTGATAAAATGATACCAGTAAAATTCGTAGAAGATACAGAAAGTGAAAATTTCCAGATAGTACAAACAACATCAACAGATTCACAGTGGTATAATTATGAAGAAAAAAGATGGGCAAATGTGCAAAGTAAAGATGGAAGCAATTGGGTATGGATACCAAGATACGCATATAAAATTGATGACACAAATAAAATTATAGATGTTGTTTTTTTAATAGGGACAACAGATTACTATTATGATGCAAATGGTAAATTACAAAAAGCACAAAGAGCAACAAAAGAAAACAATTATCCTGATACAAATAGAGATGTATATATAGTACATCCAGCATTTACTGATGAGTCAAAAATAGAATATGTAAATGGAGGATGGGATAAAGAGTTAACAGGAATTTGGGTCGCAAAATATGTAGCAGGATATCAAAATTCTACTATAGGTGAAGAAACAAAAACTGTAGAGTATTCAAAATTGAAATATACAGATTTAAATGGATATACAAGTAATTTTTTAACTGCTTCATTAACGACTAATACTAATATGTCATATCCGGTATTTAAAGCAAATACTTATGCTTATGATTTAATAAGCATTGGAGATGCATATTTACTATCACAAGAAATAGACAAAGCAAGTATGTATGGGTTAAGTGGAACCAATAGTCATTTGATGAAAAATAGCGAATGGGGAGCTATTTCTTATTTAACACAAAGTAAATATGGGGTGGATGGAAAAAATTCAAATATGAATGAGGTAGCAACAAACAAAAAGAATTTAAATAATAGCGTATATGTGAACAATGATAGTTCAACGGGTGTCAAAGCTAATGTATATGCGGTTACAAGTTATGGGGATAGTGATAAACCAAATGATGTATTAGCAAGTAGTACAAAAAACGTGACAGGTGTATTTGATTTAAATGGTTGCGTATGGGAAAGAACTGCAGGATTTTATACTGGAGGGGCAGCAAGTACACCTCAATGGCATAGTGCAATGGCTAATTCTAATACAACAAAAAGTACAAAATATGTAACATTAATTTCTGAAAACAACAAAATAGGAGATGCGACAAATGAAACTTCAGGTTGGAATTCTGATAATGCTACTTTCTGTACTTCGGATGTACCAACTTTAGCACGTGGAGCATATTATATGGCAGTTACCAGTGGAGGAATTTTTGCTTATGGAATGAGTCAAGGACAGGGAGATCCATCTTGTGGATTCCGTGTTTGCTTAGCTTTTTAAATAAAAAATGTAACATACAGAATTGAAGTGAACCCAAATTATTAGACAAAAACGTTTAATAATTTGGGTTCGTTTTTTATTTATTATTGTTACTTAAATTTTATACTGGATCAACATGAACAATAGTCTTATAAACAACATCTAAAGCAGAAATATTTTTTTCCAAATTATCAGCCAACTTATGACTTTCAAATGTTGACATATTTCCGTCTAAACAAATTGTAACAAAAACCATATATTGTGCTCCAACAGGAACTGACGAAATATTTTCTATTTTTTTAATTTCTTTATATCCATTAATTATATCCAAAATAACATCTTTATCTTTGCCCTCAAGAGATATATCCATTAAAACATTATAGCTTTCAATAAAAATAGTAATGCCGGTATAACCAATCCAAATAGAAATACCAATTCCAACAACTCCATCAAACCAGTAAATTCCTAGCAAAGTAAGTAAAATAGAAATTAATGTAAAAAATGTTACAATACAATCATTTCTATGATCCTTCATATTTGATTCTAATAAAATACTTGCATGCTTTTTATAGGCCTTTTTAGTATATAAATATAACAATGATTTAACTAATATTGTTATTATACAAACAAAAACCAAAAGCCATGAAAATTTAAGATTGCTTCCTAAAATTAAAGTACTAATAGAATCATAAAATAATTTTGCAGCTACAAAAATCATAGATATTCCAATAAACATCGAAAAAATATATTCAGCTTTACCATGACCAAAATTGTGATCTTCATCATTAGGAACACTTGCAATTCTGTTCCCAATAAAAGTCATTAGTGATGAAAAAATATCACCAGCACTATTAAAACTGTCTGCAATCATTGATTGACTTTTAAAAGTAAAACCAGCAATTGCTTTTATAATTAATAAAAATATATTTCCAATAATACCTAAAATTCCAGCCTTTTTTGTTACTTGAAATTTTTCTTCATTCATAATATTCACCTAATTTATTTTATTATAATTTATAAAAAATATTATAACATAGAGCAAATAAAAAGTTAATATTTTGAAAATAATTTATTGATTTAGTTTAAAAAATATAGTAGAATGAACAAAGAGGGACAAGGAGATAAAAATGGTAGCTGAAGTAATAATAAATAGTACGGCAAAAAAATTGAATAGAACATTTGACTATAATATTCCTAAAAATTTAGAAAACATGATATTTGTAGGAAGTAAAGTTTTGGTACCATTTGGTAGACTTAAAAATCTAGAAGAGGCACATGTTGTAGGAATAAAACAAAGTTCTGAATTTGATATTAAAGATATAGAAAAAGTTGAAAACGGATTAACGGATAAACAAATAGAACTTGCAAATTGGATGGCAAAAAAATATTTTTGCAACATCTCAGAATGTATAAAATTAATGCAAACACCTGGGACTAGAACTAAAAATGTAAATAATAGAATTCAGGATAAAAAAATAAATGTGGTTTATTTGAAAAAAGATTTTGAGGATATTAATTTTGATATTGAGAGTAAAAAAATTAAATCTGAAAAACAAATAAGAGTATTAAACTTTGTAAAAGATAATGAAGGATGTACTATACCTGAAATAGAAGCATTTACTGATAGTTCAAGAGCAATTGTAAATACTCTTATAAAAAATGAATATATAGAATTAATAGAAAAAAAAGTGGATAGAAATCCGTTAGATAAAAAAAATATAGAGAATACTCAAAATTTAAAGTTAACAAATGAGCAAGAAGTAGCTTTTAATAAAGTTTTAGAAAGTATAAAAAATGAAAAATTTGAGGAGTTTTTATTATTCGGTGTTACTGGTTCAGGAAAGACAGAGGTATATTTACAATTAATAAATGAAGTTATTAAAAAAAATAAATCTGCTATTGTGTTAGTTCCAGAGATTTCTTTAACTCCCCAAATGTTAGACAGATTTATTTCAAGATTCGGAAAAGAAAAAATTGCAGTTTTACATAGTAAATTATCAGTAGGAGAAAGGCATGATGAATGGGAGAGAATTAAAGAAGAAAAAGCTAAAATCATAATAGGGGCTAGGTCTGCAATATTTGCACCAATTAAAGATTTGGGAATTATCATAATAGATGAGGAACATGATAGCTCATATAAATCTGAGTCTACACCAAAATATGATGCAAAAGAAGTAGCAAAAAAAATTGCAGTAAGAGACCAAATACCATTGCTATTGGGAAGTGCAACACCTGACTTAACAACGTTTTATAATGCCAAGGAAAATAAAAAAATAACTTTATTAGAATTAACCAAAAGAGCCAATAAATCAAAGTTACCTGAAGTTGAAATCGTGGATTTAAAACAAGAACTTGCAAATGGAAACAGATCAATGTTAAGCAATGATTTATACCAAGCTATTGAACAGAATTTAAAGGATAAATTACAAACAATTTTGTTTTTAAATAGAAGAGGTTATTCAACATTTATAATGTGTAGAGATTGTGGATATACTGTAAAATGCAAAAATTGTAATATTAGTATGACATATCATAGTTATGAAAATAAGTTAAAATGTCATTATTGTGGATATGAAGAAGAACTTGTAAAAACTTGTCCTGAATGTGGAAGCAATAAAATAAGATATTTTGGAACAGGGACACAAAAACTAGAACAAGAAATTAACAAACAATTTCCACAGGCTAAGACGATAAGAATGGATGTAGATACAGTAACTAAAAAAAATTCACATGAAGAAATATTAAATAAATTTAAAAATGAAGATATAGATATTTTAATTGGAACGCAGATGGTTGTAAAAGGGCATCATTTTCCTAAAGTAACTTTAGTAGGAGTTGTGGCAGCAGACAGTTCATTAAATATAGATGATTATAGAGCAACTGAAAGAACTTTTCAAATATTAACTCAAGTTTCAGGAAGAGCGGGAAGGGAAAACTTACCAGGAAGAGTTATAATTCAAAGTTATAATCCTGAAAACTTTAGTATCCAAGATGCACAAAAACAAAATTATCAGGAATTTTATGAAACGGAAATAGCTTTAAGAAAACAGTTGAAATATCCACCATTTTGCGATATAATAGTAATTGGATTTAATAGTGCAAATGAAGAAGAAATAAAAAAAGTTTCAAATTTAGCTTATGAAATTCTGATAAAAAAATTAAATGATGAAGAATTTAAAATATTTAAACCAATGCCTTCGCCAATAGATAAAATTCAAAATAAATTTAGGTGGAGAATAATAATAAAAGGCAAAATAAATAAAGAAGTGAATGGAATTTTAAATGATGTATTAAAAACTCTATATGAGAAGGATTATAAAAATACAAAAATTACAATAGATATAAATCCAAATAATATGATGTAAAGCTAATTTAAACACATTCTAAATAAAGTATATATTTTTTTAAGCAAAAAGGGGGGAGTAAAAATGGCAATAAGAAATTTAAGATTAGAAGGAGACGAGATTCTAAGAAAGAAGTCTAGAGAAGTTGAAATAATTGATGATAAATTACAAATATTAATTGATGATATGATTGAAACGATGCATAAATACAATGGAGTTGGACTTGCGGCAGTTCAAGTTGGAATTTTAAAAAGAGTGGTTGTAATAGATTTATATGATGATAAAGGACCAATTGCATTAATTAATCCAATTATTCTAAAAACAAAGGGAGAACATGAAGTTGATGAAGGATGTTTAAGTTTTCCTAATCAATTTGCAAAAGTAATAAGGCCAGAGGAAGTGACTGCTGAATATACAGATAGAACTGGAAAGAGAATAAAGATTAAAGCAAAAGATTTATTAGCCCAGGCTATTTGTCATGAATTAGATCACTTAGAAGGACAAGTTTTTATTGATAAAATTGTTCCTGGAACTTTAGAATATGTTGAACCAGAAAAATAACTATTTAGTTATTTTTTCTGATTTTTAAAAATATGGAGGAAATTGTTAAATGTTAAATATATTATTTATGGGAACACCAGATTTTGCCAAGGAGAGTTTAGAGGCAATATATAACGCAGGACATAATATATTGGGTGTAGTAACAAATCCGGATAAACCAAAAGGAAGAGGAATGAAACTAGTAGCATCACCTGTAAAAGAATTTGCAATGGAAAAAAGAATTCCAATATATCAACCATTAAAAGTAAGAAATAATCAAGAATTTATAGATGAAATAAAAAAATTAAAACCAGATGTTATATGTGTTGTAGCTTATGGAAAAATATTACCAAAAGAAATACTAGACATTCCAGAATATGGCTGTATAAATGTACATGCATCATTATTACCAAATTATAGAGGTGCTGCACCAATTCAGTGGGCAGTTATAAACGGAGATAAGGAAACTGGAGTTACAACAATGTATATGGATGTTGGAATGGATACAGGAGATATAATTTTAAAAGAAAAAGTTGAAATTGAAAATGATGAAACAACAGGAGAATTATGGGAAAGGCTTTCACAAATTGGTGGAAAGTTATTAGTGGGAACTCTAAAACAAATTGAAAATGGAACAGCTCCAAGAGAAAAACAAGGTAGTAATTATACATTAGCACCAATGCTAGACAAGGATATGTCTAAAATTGATTGGGAAAATAAAACAGCTAAAGAGATTAAAAATCTAGTTAGAGGTTTAAATCCAATTATGGGAGCATATACATTTTTGAACAACAAAAAAATCAAATTTTGGAAAGTAGATATAGAAAAAAACATGGAATTTGGACAAGAAAAAATAAAAACACTAAAAAATGGTACTGTTGTGAAGTCTAATCAACGAGAGGGGTTATATATAAAAACTAAAGAAGGTATTTTAAAAGTTATAGAAATTCAAGGAGAAAATGCAAAAAGAATGAATATATGTGATTTCTTAAGAGGAAATCAAATAAATGAATTTGAAATATTTGAGTAAAAAGGTTGTAAAAAATAGCAAAAATTGATATACTTATAACATGATTTAAGTATATCAATTTTTAAATTGTAAAGGAGGAATTTACATGAATGAAGAAGAAATTAAAAATCAAGAAGAAGTAAAAAAAGAGGATGTTAATAAAGAAGTAGAAAGCACAGAAAATGGAATAGAAATATCAAATGACGTAATAGCTGTAATTGCAGGAGTTGCAGTATCTGAAGTACAGGGAGTTGCTTCAATGTCAGGAGGATTTGCTGGAGGAATATCAGAAGTATTAAGCGGTAAAAAAAATATGGCTAAGGGAATTAAAGTTGAAAAAAATGATAACACAGCTAAAATAGATGTAAATATCATCGTTGAATATGGCTCAAGAATACCAGATGTTGCATTTGAAATACAAAACAGAGTAAAAAAATCAGTAGAAGGAATGACAGGATTTAAAGTAGAAGAAGTAAATGTTCATATTCAAGGGGTTAATACAGATATTGTAAAAACAGAAAAAGTAGAAAAAAATGAAAAGACAAATGAAGATGAACAAAATTCAAATGAATAATTAAAATAAAAGTACAAAGAAAAAGAGAGGGAAAAAGAAATGAAAATTATAGAAAAAATAACATTAATCATATATTCAAATATTATATTAATAATGGCTGTTATAGCATGCCTACTAGTATTCGGATGGCTAGACATAGATATAGTACAAAGTTTAACAAAAACACTAGTAATATCTGGAACATCATCAAAAATAATTTTGGGAGTAAGTATAGTATTTATATTACTATCAATTAGATGTATATTCTTTGATCCTACATCAAAACAAGAGATAAAAGATAAACAAGGAATTCTTTTAGCAAATGAAAATGGAAAATTGATGATATCAAAAGAAACAATTGAAAATTTAGTAGAAGCTGTTACAAAAGAATACAAAATGGCAAGAGAAGTTACATCAAGAGTTGAATTAAACAAAGATAACAATGTTAATATATTTGTTAATTTGGTAATTAATTCTGATACAGTTATAAAAGATTTATCAGTTGACTTACAAAATAAGATAAAAAATAAAGTTAAAGAAACAACAGATTTAGATGTAAAAGAAGTAAATATAACAATAAAAAAAGCTGTTCCAGAAAAGAAGGCTAAGGGAGAAAGAGAACAAGCATAAATAAAAGAGGAGCGATAAGTATGGAAGATTTGAAAAAATTTATAAGCCAATATAGAGGTGCAATAATAGGTGTAATTGTTTCAATAGTAATATTAGCTACAAGATTATATAATTTAATAGTTGGAATTTTATTAATATTAGCAGGAGCCTTTATTGGAAATTATATTCAACAAAATAAGGACGATGTAAAGGCAAAATTGAAAAAATTTATTGATAGAATGTAAAAGAAAAGGGTTGGAAAAATGAATAGATCAGCAAGTAGAGAAAATGCTTTCAAATTAATATACAGTTTAGAAATTCAAAAAACTAATAATATAGAAGAACAAATGGAATTGTTTTTTGAAAGTAATGATATAAAAGATAAAGAAGCAAAAAAATATATAAATAATGTAATATTAGGAATATGGGAAAATAAAGAAAAAATTTTATCAAGTATAGAAAAGAACCTAAAAGAAGATTGGAAATTAAATAGAATCTCAAAAATGGATTTATCAATATTAGAACTCGCAATATATGAAATAGAATTTAGTGAAGTTCCATATAAGGTTGCAATAAATGAGGCTGTTGAGCTTGCAAAGAAATATGGAGAAGATAATTCAAGAAAATTTGTAAACGGAATCTTGGCAAGTATAGTAAAAGATATGTAAGAGGTAAGATATGAATTATGAAAGTATGGCAATAAGTGTAAGCCAATTGAATAATTATATCAAAGATAAAATTGCAGATGATGAATATTTAAATAATGTGCTAGTAAAAGGTGAAATATCTAATTTTAAAAATCATTATACAGGTCATTTGTATTTTACTTTGAAAGATGAAAACTCACTAATAAAATGTATAATGTTTAAAAATTATGCACAAAAACTTGACTTTATGCCAAGAGATGGAATGAAAGTCTTTGCATTAGGCGGTGTTTCTGTTTTTGAAAGAGATGGAGTATATCAAATATATGTAAAAGCCATGCAAGAAGATGGCATAGGCATATTGTATAAAAAGTATGAGGAATTAAAACTTAAGTTAGAACAACAAGGATATTTTGATGAAACACATAAACAAAAAATTCCTCTTATGCCAAAAACTATAGGAGTTCTAACCTCACAAACAGGATCTGTAATTAGAGATATAATAAATGTTAGTACAAGAAGAAATCCTAATGTAAATATTAGATTGTATCCAGTTCCAGTTCAAGGTGAAGGTGCAGCAGAGAAAATAGCAGAAGGAATTAGAATTATGAACAATAATAAATTAGCTGATGTATTGATTTTAGCAAGAGGAGGCGGCTCATTAGAAGATTTGTGGCCTTTTAACGAAGAAATAGTAGCTAATGCAATTTATAATTCGGAAATACCAATAATATCAGCTGTAGGACATGAAACTGATTTTTCAATTTCGGACTTTGTTGCTGATTTAAGAGCACCAACGCCATCAGCTGCTGCGGAACTTGCTGTTCCTGATATATATGAAGTTAAACAAAAAATAAATATGTATCAAAATAGATTGAGATTAACATTAATAAAAAAAGTTGAAGTAATGAAATTACGCTATGAGAAATGTATGGCTAGTAGAGTATTTAAAGATCCTTTAAGAAATGTAAATGATAATTATTTGAAAATAGATTCATATATAAAAAGAATGGAAAATACTATAATAACTAAGCATAAAGATGAAAAAACAAAATATATAGAATTAGTATCAAAATTAGATGCATTGAGTCCTTTAAAAACTTTAACTAGAGGATATTCTATTATTGAAAAGAATAATAAAATAGTAAAAAGTATAAAAGAATTGAATACAGGAGAAGAAATAAATATAAGATTTGTAGATGGAAAAAAAGAAGCGAAAATCTTATAAGAACTCTATGCTCTGGAAAGGGAGTAAATTATGAAAAGTAGAACTAAAGTAATAATAGGAGTAATAATTGTAATAGTTGTTGTAACAATAATTTTTGGAGTTATTAAAAATAAAAATACAAATAAAAATGAAAATAAAACACAAAACGAATATAGCAATGTTTTTGACTATGTAAATGAAACTAATGAAAATCAAGTAAACAATGTTATAGAAAATAATGTGGTTGAGGAAAACTCTACTACTGAAACAGAAAAAAATGAAGTGCAAAATACTGTTGTAGGCAAAGAAGAACAAGAGAGCAGTAAAGAAAATACAGAAGTCGATAATAAAAAAACAGCAATAGAGTTAGCAAAAAAAGAATGGGCAATTTCAGTTGATTCTTATGATTTTCAAGCAGAATTACAAAGTGATGGAACATATATAGTTAGAGTTATAAATAAAACAAATAGAAATGAAGTAACAAGATATACTGTAAACGTAAAAACAGGAGCTGTGGTAGAAGCAGAATAATTTAATACTAAAAAGGAGAAAATAAAATGGCTAAATCAAGTTTTGAGGATAATATGGAAACTTTAGAAAAAATAGTAACTGAATTGGAAAAAGGTGATTTAAATTTAGACGAATCAATTACTAAATTTGAAGATGGAATTAAAATTTCAAAAGAGTGTAATAAGATATTAGATGAAGCTGAAAAGAAAATAACAATTCTACTTGAAAAAGATGGTGAAATAAAAGAAGAAGATTTTGTTTCTGAAAATTAATTTTACAATATATAAAAAGGGGTTTATTCAAGTGAATGATTTTATAGGATTTATACAAAACAAATACATATATATACCAATTTTTTTATGGTTTTTCATACAATTATTTAAGGTAATATGTGATTTGGTTACTACAAAGAAATTTAATTTTAAAAGAATAATGGGTGCTGGACGGAATGCCAAGTTCTCATTCTGCAATAGTTACAGGATTAGCAACTTTGATAGGTAAGTATGAGGGAGTTGATACTCCCATCTTTGCTGTATCTTTAATATTAGCATTGGTTGTTATGTATGATGCATGTGGAATTAGAAGAGCTGCAGGAAAACAAGCGGCAGTATTAAATAGAATAATTGAAACACCAGGACTTACAGGTGTTCAAGTTAGAGAAAAATTAGTTGAAGCTTTAGGCCATACTCCAGTACAGGTTTTTGTTGGTGCTTTAATAGGATTTGTTGTTGGAATTATTGCTTAAAAAGGAGTGATTAGTATGACTGATATAGAAATAGCAAAAAATACAAAATTAGAAAAAATAAGTAA
Source organism: uncultured Clostridia bacterium (assembly GCA_934154445.1). Taxonomy (GTDB): domain Bacteria; phylum Bacillota; class Clostridia; order TANB77; family CAG-508; genus CAG-269. The sequence goes on along the minus strand of CAKPGC010000001.1, from coordinate 85,507 downwards.
AATAGCAGAAAAATTGAATGTTACTGAAGATGAAATTGAATGCTATGGAAAATATAAAGCTAAGATTTCTAATTCAGTATATGAAAATTTAAAGGATAAAAAAGATGGAAAATTAATATTAGTTACAGCTATAAATCCTACGCCTTTAGGAGAAGGAAAAACAACAGTTTCGATATCAATAGCAGATGGACTTTCTAAAATAGGAAAAAAATCTATATTAACATTAAGAGAACCTTCTTTAGGACCTGTATTTGGAATTAAAGGAGGGGCAACAGGTGGCGGAAAATCACAAGTAGTTCCAATGGAAGATATAAATCTTCATTTTACTGGTGATATACATGCAATTACATCTGCTAATAATTTACTTTCAAGCCTTATAGACAATCATATTTATTTTGGCAATGAATTGGATATACAAGAAATTACATGGAAGAGATGTATGGATTTAAATGATAGGCAATTAAGAAAAATCGAAACTGGTTTATCAGGCGAAAAAAATATTGTACCAAGAGAAGATGGCTTTGATATAACGGTTGCATCTGAAATTATGGCAATATTATGCTTGGCAGAAAATTCTTCTGAACTAAAAGAAAAACTAGGAAATATAATTATTGGATATAATTCAAAACATGAACCAATATATGCTAAAGATTTAAAAGCTGAAGGAGCAATGGCAGTTCTTTTGAAAGATGCAATAAAGCCAAATCTCGTACAAACATTAGAACATACTCCTACAATAATTCATGGTGGTCCATTTGCAAATATTGCACATGGATGTAATAGTATAATTGCAACAAAATTGGCTATGAAATTAGCAGACTATACAGTTACGGAAGCAGGATTTGGAGCAGATTTAGGGGCAGAAAAATTTTTGAATATTAAATGTAGAAAAGCTCAAATTAAGCCTGATGCTGTTGTTATTGTAGTAACCATTAAAGCATTAAAATACCATGGTGGAATAGAAAAAGACAAAATTCAAGAAGAAAACCTAGATGGACTAAAGAATGGAATGAATAATTTATATAGACATATAGAAAATTTAAAAAATAAATTCGGGTTGAATGTTATAGTTGCTATAAATAAATTTAATACAGACACAGAAAATGAGCTTGCATATATACAAGAAGATTTAAATGAAAAAAATATACAATGTAGCCTTGTTGAAGGATGGGAAAAAGGTGGAGAAGGAGCAATTGACATTGCCCAGAAATTAATTCATATAACGGAAGAAAATGAGAATTTTAAATATACTTATGATTTACAAGATGATATAAAAACAAAAATACAAAAAGTATCAAGAGAAATTTATGGAGCAGTAAATGTAGAGTTTGATGAAAAAGCATTTAATGAAATAGATAGAATAGAAAAATTGGGTTATGGAAATTTACCAATTTGTATAGCAAAAACTCAATACTCATTTTCTGATGATAGTAAAAATTTGGAATGTAAGAATCCATTTACAATTACTATAAAAAATGTATATTTAAAAGCTGGAGCAGGCTTTATTGTAGCAATAGCTGGAAAAATTATGACAATGCCTGGACTACCTAAAAAACCATCTGCAGAAAATATCAACATAGACAAAGATGGAAATGTTGTAGGAATTTTTTAACATAATATATATTTATAATTATAAATTTTTTGATAAGTTTTGAAATTTGAATAAAAAATAAAAACCAACAAATACTAAAAAAGTAGGAGTTGGTTTTTATGTTTAATTTTAGAACAGATTTGGCGTCAGAAAGACGTGATTTATATCGAAAAGCTAATAGTATAGAAAATGAAATACAAGGAATAGAAAGTGAAAAAGAAGAAATAAATGAAAATATATTAGTAGAAAGAGTTAAAATAACAAACGAAGAAGGAGAAAAAGCAATAGGAAAGCCACAAGGAAATTATATAACAATTGACATTAAGAAATTAAGAATAGCACAGGATGAAGATATTGAGAAGTCAGCAGAAGTATTATCAAATGAATTAAAAAAAATAATAGACTCACATATTGACAAACAAGGAGAAATATTAGTAGTAGGACTAGGAAATATATATGTAACTCCTGATAGTTTAGGACCAAAAGTAATAAATGAAATAGAAGTAACAAGACATATAATAAATTATTTACCACAGTATGTAGAAGAAGGAACAAGAATGGTAAGTGCAATATCACCGGGAGTTTTAGGGACAACAGGAATTGAAACATTAGAAATTTTAAAAGGAATAGTAGATAACATTAACCCAAAACTAGTAATTGTAATTGATGCATTAGCTTCAAGAAGTATAGAAAGAATAAGTAGTACAGTTCAATTATCAGATACTGGAATTGTGCCAGGAGCTGGGGTAGGAAATACGAGAGCAGAATTAAGTCAAAAAACATTGGGAATACCAGTTGTTGCAATAGGAATACCAACAGTTGTTGAAACAGCAGTACTTGTGAATGATTCTTTAGATTTATTCATTTCAAAATTACAAGAAGAAGCAAAATCAAATGAATATTTAAATCAACTTAAAGAACAAGATAATTATGAAGAAATAAAAGAAGCATTACTTCCGGGAGATTTTAATTTGATAGTAACTCCAAAAGAAATTGATGACTTAATAGAAAATATGAAAGATGTAGTGGCAAAGGGAATTAATATGAGTATGTAAAAAAAGACCTTTATAAAATTATTCTTTTATAAAGGTTTTTTTAAGTTTATTATCTTTATATATTTTACAAATATTACAGTCTGTACAAATGTTAACTCTATTTTCGAAAATTAAACCCAAAGTATGAATAAATTCATCAATAACATTATCAATAAGATGAATGTAAATTTTTTTAGGAATAAGAGTTAGTAGACTATTTAAAGCGTAGTCATTTGATGAAAATGTAATATCAGATAGATATTTAGCTTTAAAAATATCATCAGAAATATTTATCATATTCTTATTTTCGTCTAATAGTATGGAATTCTCGTTATTATAAATTAGATGAACTACTTCACAAGTCGAAGGCTGTGAGGATATATACATTTTTAGTAAAGATACAAATTCAAAATATTCTTTTTCAATGATAAATGTATTTACAGCTTCGTCAACTACACTTTCTATAATTGAAATATAATTTTTTATTCTAAAGTTTATAAAACCTGTCAAAACAATGGACTTATTAAGAATTAAATAATTTTCAAAATCAGTAATTAAACTGTTGTATTTTTTATCAAAGTAAGTATTAAAATCGTCTGCAAAAATATCGAAACACATATCTAGTATATGTTTTCTTTCATTATAATTAAAATAAAAATAATTTTTTAAGATGATTTTTTTTAGGAAAGATTCTTCTAACTCATCTATTACTAAACATGACAAAATACAGGAAATCTCATGTATGAATTTAAGGTTATCATTTCCTCTGTAATGTATAATTATATTTTTATAGTGTTTGAACTCATTTGAAGAAATATAAACAGGTTCTATATCTATATAATCTAGTTCATTTAGTAGATAATCTAATAAATTAGAATTATTTGTTTTAATACATATAGATTTCATGAAAATCTCCCTTCCTTAAGTAGTATCTACTAAATTTTTAAAAGTTATACATTATAATATGCAAATAGTTAGAAAAGGAGCATGTTTAAAAAAAGCTAAAATTAAAATAAAAAAGATTATCAATATACTTTTAAGTACGAGTATAGCAATAATCTTTTTAATAACCTTTTTAATTATATATTTGATAATTAATATCAGGAAAGACACAATCTTTTTTTGAAATGTCTTTTAAAAATTCTTCATCAATTTCATTGTTTTTAATTTGATAATATAATTTTGTAAAACGACCAATATGATCTTTTATTCTTTTTTTAGCGTAATCAACCATAGTACCATTTGTAATTATAAATAGCCAGTCACTACTTTGAGCTAGCAATAATTCTCTAGCACATTGATTTAATGCTTTTTTTGTTAATCCTTTTGCATTTGGATAAGAACTAGCTAATTCACACATTCTATCTCCAGCAACATGTAAATGTCTATGAACATAGTCATTTGTTTCATTAAGCCAAACTTCACTATATCCATTTGCACCCCAACTTGAACGGCAAGGTGATGAAATTTGGATTTCTGGATATTTATCAATATATTCTGAAGGAGTAATTAATTTGAAATTACAATCATCATAATAAATTTTCTTAAATAAAATATATAGCCAATATGGACCTTCATACCACCAATGTCCATAAAGCTCAGCATCATAAGGACATAAAATAATAGGAGGTTTGTCCATATATGGAGTCAAATCATTTATTTGTTTTGTCCTACAATCTAGAAAATGACCGGCTTGTTTTTCGGCTGAATCTTTTGCCCATTGAATATCATAATAATCTTTTTGTTCTGTTTTTCCAGTTATTCTATAATATTTTATACCTGTGTGAACTCTAACACCATTGTGAGCAATATATGGCTTAATATAGTCATAATCTGTTTCATAACCGATGTCACGGTAAAATTCCCTATAATTAAAATCACCAGGGTAACCATTTATAGAACTCCATACTTGTCTTGAAGATTCTATATCACGACCAAATGCTACAATACCTTCTGGAGATACAATTGGAGCAAATGTTCCATAAATTGGAGTTGGGTCTGCATATAAAATTCCATGTGATTCAGTAATAATATATTCAATACCAAATTCTTTTAAATACTTATCAGCTTCTGGAACATAACCACATTCAGGAAGCCAAATACCACGAGGTTTTTTTCCAAAATATTTTTCATAAGTTTGGACTCCAACTGCAATCTGAGCTTTAACTGTTTTTTCATTAACATATAAAATTGGAAAGTATCCATGTGTTGCACCACAAGTGATAATTTCCAAAACTCCAATATCTTGAAAATGCTTAAATTGACTGATTAAATCACAATTAAAAACATCTTTGAAAAGATGTAAATCATTAGAATATCTATCTAAATAGTAGTGAGATAATTTATTTAATCTTTCATCGCCGGCAGTTCTAATAACTTCTTTTTTAGAAAGTTCAATTAATTTTTTTAAATATTTAATATATTTTCTTTGCAATAATTTATTATCTAACATTGAAAGAAGAGGTGGTGTCAGAGACATTGTGATTCTAAAATCTACCCCTTCGTCAACTAATTTTTTGAAGTTTGTAAGTAATGGTATATATGTTTCTGAAATTGCCTCATATAACCAAGATTCTTCTAAATAATCATCACTTTCTGGATGATGAATAAATGGTAAATGTGCATGTAATACAAAACTTACATAACCTTTTTTCTCTTGCATTATAGTTCTCCTTTCGTCTGTCAAAAGGGATGCCTCTTTTTGACAACTTATTTGAATTGAGAAGAAGTATGAGATGATGGATTTGTTATATCTTCAATATTTTCTTCGTTTTTATATAGTTCTTGGTATAAATCATATATATTATAAATTTTGCCCATATTTTGCATAAATGATAGGCTGTTTACTTGTTTTGATATTTCTTTACTTGTTTTGATATTTCTAAAATAAACCATTTTTTGTGAAGTGTTAAATAGTATATGGTCATTAGGAGATTCGATTTCATTAGAAGAAGTTATATATATATAATTTTCTTTAATGTTATTATTGCTAGAAATAGGACGTCTACCAAGTTCTATTCTATAATCTGATTTGCTGTCATTTACATGTAAATACCAACTATTAGCAAAATCATTTATCTCAACTTCAAAACTATAATTTAATGTATCATTGTGGACAATTAAAACTGGTTTTGTTGTTTCAAGAAAGTTTTCACCATATTGTTTTTTATATTTGTCTAAATCTTCATTAGAAATTTCCCAATATATGAATAGGGTTTTTGGGGTCTGGGCTAAAACTTTTACTACTGTTTGATTATATCTTTGAGGTAAGTCATAGTATTCAACAATTTTATTTTCAACTTTCGTATTTTTTGTTGTCTTAGATGATTTTTTTTCTGTCGTTTTTTTCGTTGTTGTCTTTTTTGTTGTTGCTGTTGTTTTTTTATTGGTTGTTTTTGACTTATTAGAAGTAGCGGAAGTTTTATTAGCCTTTTTGGTACTAGCTACTTTTTTGGAAGTATTCTTTTTATCTTTTAATTTTTCATTTTCTTTTGTTTTTCTTGGCATTTTTTTCCTCCATTGTTTTATCTCATTTTTACTTTTATATATAGTATAATAAAATTTGAATAAATTCAAGTAAAATTAATAAAAAATAAAAAATACTTGACCTCAAAATAGGAAGGAATTATAATAAAGAAAGTTATTTAAATTAGGGGATGATTATATATGTCAAGAATAAGATTAGCAGGAGTAATACCAATGGAAAATGGATTTGCATTAATGCATAGAAAAGATGTAAAAAAGAATCCAGATATTCAAGAATATTATGTTTTTCCTGGCGGAGGACAAGAAGAAAATGAAACATTTGAAGAGGGAACATTAAGAGAAATAAAGGAAGAATTTGGAATAGATGTAAAAATCATAAAGAAACTGTATGAAGAGTATTCAGAAAAATTTGATCAAGTAACAATATATTATTTGTGTGAATATGTCTCAGGAAAATTTGGTACAGGAACAGGTCCTGAATTTTCAAATAATCCTAAATATATAGACAGTGGAAAATATATTCCTGAAATAATAAATAGAAATGAAATTGAAAATATTCTTCTAATGCCACCAGATATAAAAGAAAAATTTGTTAAGGATATTAAAGAAAATAAAATATAAAATAAAAAAGAAACTTTTAATTTATTGAAGTTTCTTTTTTTATATTAGTTCACAAAAAATTCACAAAAAAATTAGCAAATAGTATTGACAAGTGCTAAAAAAGGTTATAATATATAACAAGATTAGCAATCAAAATAAAAGAGTGCTAAAAGAGGTGATAAAATGCTGGACGATAGAAAAAAGAAAGTGCTTCAGGCAATAGTGGAAGAATATATAAATACAGCAGAACCTGTAAGTTCAAATGCATTAACAAATAATGAAGAATTACAATATAGTAGTGCAACAATAAGAAATGAAATGGCAGACCTTGAAAAAGCAGGATACTTGGAAAAAACACATACATCAAGTGGAAGGATACCATCTGAGAAGGGCTATAGATACTATGTTGATGAGTTGCTAAAAGATGACAATATAAGTTTAGAAGAAATTAAATATATTAGTGACAAACTTGAAACCAAAGTAAATGAAATAGAAGACTTGACAAAAATAACAACAACTACAATTTCAGAAATTACACATTATACAACATTAGCAATAGGCCCAAGTAGTAAGGACTTATTAATAGAAGAAATTAAATTTGTTTTATTAGGTCCAAGAATGTTAATGGCAATTATACTAACAAATACAGGAATGGTTAAAGAAACAATAATAAAGTTTGATGAAGATATAACAGATAAACAGGTAGAAACGATAAATTATATGTTCAATCAAAAATTAAAAGGCCAACCATTAGAAATAATAGATATTCCATTGGAAAAATACTTAATAAATGAAATGAAGTATAGTGTAAAAGTAATAAAACCAATAATAGAACAAATTAAAAAGGTAATATCTGAAGATAGACAATTATATCTAGAAGGAACGAATAAATCATTTGATTTACCAGAATTTAATAGTTTATCGGTTGCAAAAAACTTTGTAAATATAATAGATGAAAAAGATTTAATGACAGATATATTAAATTCAGGATTTGCAAAAGATATAAATGTTTATATTGGTGATGAAAACGAAAAAGAAGAACTTAAAGATTTTAGTGTTATAACATTCAAACATAAAGTTGGAGATAAAGATATGGGAACTATAGGAATTATAGGACCTAAAAGAATGGATTATTCGAAAGTTATTTCAGTTATGAAATATATTAACAAAAAACTTAAAGATAAGGGAATATAAGAAAGGAGCAAAAATATGGCAGACAAAAAAGAAAACGAAGAATTAGAAAATGAAATATCTTCTGAAGAAACAACTAAGAAAGACACAAATAAAAACGAGTTACAATCTAAACAACAAGAATTAGATGAATTAACAGATAGATATAAAAGAATATTAGCAGAATTTGAAAATCACAAAAAAAGAAGTCAAAAAGAAAGAGAAGGATTATATAATTCAATTTTAGGAGACATAATAGAAGTAATACTTCCAATTCTAGATAATCTTGAAAATGCAGTAAAGGTGGAAACATCTGATGAAAATTATAAAAAGGGTATTGAACTTGTTTTAAAACAATTTCAGGATGTGCTTAAATCAAAAGGTGTAGAAGAAATAAAGGCTCTTGGAGAGACTTTTGATCCAGAATTGCATGAAGCTGTTAGTAGTATTCAAGATGATTCAAAGGGGGAAAAAGAAATTGTCCAAGAATATAGAAAAGGCTATAAAATAGGACATAAAGTTATTAGACATTCTATGGTAGTGGTAGCAAATTAGTTATTAATTTTAAAAAAGTTGTCAAAAGGGACGGAGAATTTTGACAACTAGAAATATAAAAATAAAAAAATGTTGTCAAAACCCTCCGTCTATTTTGGCAATTAAGAATTTAAGGAGGAATTTAAAATGGGAAAAATTATAGGAATTGACTTAGGAACAACAAACTCATGTGTAGCAGTTATGGAAGGAGGAGAACCAGTAGTAATACCAAACGCTGAAGGTAACAGAACAACACCATCAGTAGTTGCATTTAATAAAAATGGAGAAAGACTAGTAGGACAAATAGCAAAACGTCAAGCTGTTACAAACCCAGATAATACTGTTATATCAATCAAAAGAAAAATGGGAACAAGTGATAAAGTAACAATAGAAGGTGATAAATTTACACCACAAGAAATATCAGCAATGATTTTACAAAAATTAAAAACAGATGCTGAAAATTATTTAGGACAAAAAGTAACTCAAGCAGTTATAACAGTTCCAGCTTACTTTAATGATAGCCAAAGACAAGCAACAAAAGATGCTGGTAAAATAGCAGGACTTGAAGTTTTAAGAATTATAAATGAACCAACAGCAGCAGCTTTAGCTTATGGAATGGATAAAGAACAAGACCAAAAAATATTAATATATGACTTAGGTGGAGGAACATTCGATGTTTCTATACTAGATATTGGTGATGGTGTATTTGAAGTTCTATCTACAAGTGGTAATACACATTTAGGTGGAGATGACTTTGACAATGCAATTATAGAATATTTAGTAAGTGAATTTAAAAAATCAAATGGAATAGATCTAAAATCAGATAAAATGGCAATGCAAAGATTAAAAGAAGCAGCTGAAAAAGCTAAAATAGAATTATCAGGTGTACAACAAACACAAATCAACTTACCATTTATTACAGCAGATTCAACAGGACCAAAACACTTAGATGTAACATTAACAAGATCTAAATTTGAAGAATTAATTCATGATTTAGTAGAAGCTACAGCAGGACCAGTTAACCAAGCATTAAAAGATGCAGGACTAACAGCAAATGATATTCACAAAGTATTATTAGTTGGTGGTTCTACAAGAGTTCCAGCTGTTCAAGAAGTTGTTAAAAGAATAACAGGAAAAGAACCTGATAAAGGAATAAATCCAGATGAATGTGTTGCAATTGGTGCAGCAATCCAAGGTGGTGTATTATCAGGAGATGTTAAAGATTTAGTATTATTAGATGTAACACCATTATCATTAGGTATTGAAACTTATGGTGGAGTATTTACAAAATTAATTGAAAGAAACACAACAATACCAACTAAAAAATCACAAATATTCTCAACAGCAGCAGATGGTCAAACATCAGTTGAAGTTCATGTATTACAAGGTGAAAGAGAAATGGCTGCATACAATAAAACATTAGGAAGATTCCAATTAACAGGAATTCCTGCAGCACCAAGAGGAGTTCCTCAAATTGAAGTAACATTTGATATAGATGCAAATGGTATAGTTCATGTATCAGCAAAAGATATGGCAACAGGAAATGAACAAAATGTATCAATAACAGCATCAACAAACTTAACAGATGAAGATATTGATAGAGCTGTAAAAGATGCTGAGGCACATGCTGAAGAAGATAAAAAGAAGAAAGAAGAAATCGAAGTTAAAAATAATGCAGAAAGTTTAGTATATAACAGTGAAAAAACTTTAACAGATTTAGGAGACAAAATTAGTGGTGAAGAAAAAGCTAAAGTTGAAACTGAAATCGATAATACTAAAAAAGCATTAGAAACAAACGATACAGAAAAAATTAAAGAAGCTACAGAAAAATTAACAAAAGTATTTTATGATATGTCAGAACAATTATACAAAAATGCAAATCCAAATGGTGCTCAAGGAGCAGGAGTAGACCCAAATGCAACAGCTGGAGAAGGAACAAATAGTGACAATGGAAATGTTTATGACGCTGATTATAAGGTGGAAGATGATGAAAAATAATGTCAACGATGCAAAATCTTTTAGAGATAGAATTGCTGATTATCAATTACAAAGAAGAATAGTTACACAAAGTGAATTAAAAGATATATCAAAACAATTTAAAAAACAAAATAATTTGTATTTAAAAGATATGGATAAAGAAATAAATATAGAAGAAGTTTTATATAGATGTAGAGAAAATACTCCAAAAGGAGAAAGATATATTCTAACACCAAAAGATGAAAGCGGAAGCAATCCAGCAAATATAATACCTTTAGAAGAAATGGCATTAATGGAACTGTTTAAAGCAGGAAATTCATATAATAATGAAGTAATAGTTTTACTAAATAATGAAAGAGTAAAATTAGAATGGAATAATCGAAATTATAAAAATAAAGTAGAAACGATTGAAATATCATTTGGAAATATGCAAGATAAAAATCTTATGCAAAATGAGTTTGAAAATCAATTGTAAGAAGGATAAGGAAAATGGCAGGAAAAAAAGATTATTATGAAGTTTTGGGTGTTGACAAAAATGCAACAGAGGATGAACTAAAAAAAGCTTATAGAAAAATGGCAAAAAAGTATCATCCAGATGCAAATCCAGATAATAAAGAAGAAGCAGAAAAAAAATTCAAAGAAGTAAATGAAGCTTACGAGACACTTTCTGACCCTCAAAAAAGAAGAATGTATGACCAATTTGGACCAGACGGACCACAAGGATTTGGTGGTGGTCAAGGTCCTTTTGGAGGAGGATATTCATATACAACTTCAGGTTTCGATGGATTTGGAGACTTTGGAGATTTAGGAGATATATTCTCTAGTTTCTTTGGTGGAGGATTTGGAGGAAATTCAAGACAATCTGCTAGAAAAAATAATGGACCTAAAAAAGGTGCGGATTTAAATTTAAATATGGATATAACATTTGAAGAAGCTTTTTTAGGAGTTGAAAAAGAAGTTGTTATAACAAGAAATGAAACGTGTGAGCATTGCCATGGTACAGGTGCAAAACCTGGAACAACTCCTATAAAATGTCCAGATTGTCATGGAACAGGTCAAGTTACACAAGTACAAAATACAATTTTAGGCCAAGTTCAAACAACAAGAACATGTGGCAAATGTCATGGAACAGGAGAGGTTATAACTGAAGTTTGTGAACTTTGCAAAGGCAAGGGAACAATAAGAAAACAACCCAAAATAAAAGTTAAAATACCAGCTGGTATTGATAATAATCAAACAGTGGTATTAAGAGGTGAAGGAGAACCTGGAACAAAAGGTGGACCTAAGGGTGATTTATATATAACTTTAAGAATTAAGAAACATAGTATCTATACAAGAAAAGGAAACAATGTACTATGTGACATTCCAGTAACAATGACACAGGCAACACTGGGAGCAGAACTTGAAATACCAATGGTAGATGGAAGTAAAGAAAAATACAAAATACCTGAAGGTACGCAAACAGGTACTAAGTTTACAATAAGAAATAAAGGATTTAAATATATAAATTCATCATCAGAAGGAGACTTTATATTTACGGTTCAGGTACAAACTCCTAAAAGATTAACAAAAGAACAAAGGGAATTGTTTGTTGAACTTGCTAAAACAATGAATGAACAACCACCTATAAAAAGAAAAGGAATATTTGGATAAAATATACTTGACAATATTAAACTAATAGTGATACACTTTATTATAAATAAACAGAAGAGGAAAAATTTATGAAAAGTGTAAAAATTGAGGATATTGTAAATATAAATTTATAAAATAATAAGGTAGTTAAATAGTCATATTTTAATATGATTTCTTAACTATCTTTTTGCTGTTTATGTAAGTAGAAAGGAAAATTGCAAATATGAAAAACAAAGGAATAACACTAATAGCTTTGATAATTACAATAATTATTTTATTGATATTAGCAGGAATAAGTATACAAGCATTAACAAGTACAGGATTATTTAGTAATGCTAAAGACGCAGCAGAACAGAGTAGAATGGCGCAATATAAAGAAGAAATATGGTTAGATGTACAAACGTGGATGACAGATTATTACAGTACAAATGGAGTAGAAGCCTTAGAAGAATATTTAAGTAAAAAAGAAAATTATAGTGAAGTAGAAAAATTAGAAGATGGTACTATACAAGGTGTATATAAACAATATTTATTTGAAATAGACACAAAGAATAATATAACTATATTGGGAAAAGCGGGATTTACATTGACATATAATTTAAGTACTAGTGAATATACAAAAGGACCAGTAGGAATAAATTTAAGATATACTTTATTAGAAGGAACTACATTACAATCAATAGAATTAGTAGAAGCAAATCCGGCTGATGGAATAACAGCAGATGAAAATGATATAACAAAATATAGTGTAACAAAAAATGGAACATATAAATTTGTTGCTAAAGATAGTTCTGAAAATACAAAAAGATTAAGTTTAGTAGTTGATAATATAGATGAAGAAGCTCCAAATGTAAGTATTAAAGTATTACAAGGAGAAAATTATATAAATGGAACTTTAAAAATAAAAGCAAAAATTATGGATGAAAAAACAGGAGTAAAATTAAGTAGTTGTAAGTGGGTAGTTAACCAAACAAATACTGAAATAACAACAGACGAAACTTTGTATACAGGAGGAACATTTACACGGTGAAGAACAAGAAATAGAAAGCTCAAAATTAACAACTTCAGGAAGTTATTATTTCCATATATTAGCAGTTGATAATGCTGGAAACAGTAGAGAATATATATCTGAAGCTGTAACAATAAAGAATGGATATGCAATATCAACTCCTCAAGATTTTCAAAATATGGGAAGCAATTTATCAGCAAGCTATTATGTTGTTAATGATATCGATATGGCTGATTTTGACTTTAAATGTATATCATCAGGAAAATTTAGTGGAAAACTTGACGGTCAAGGACATACAATATCAAATTTGACAATAACCGATGGAGGAATTTTTAAATATCTTATAAATTCAACATTTGAAAATATATTATTTAAAAATGTTAATTTAAGTGGTTGTGGAGGAGTTTTGGCAAAAGAACAAGATGATTATGGAACTTCAACGATAAGAAAAGTTGGAATCACTGGTAGTGTCGATTCTAGTAATACAGATACTCGGTGGGAATGCTGGAGGTTTTATAGGAAAATGTTGGGGAACTCAGGTTAATATTACTTTTGAAAATTGTTATGCAAGAGTTGATGTCGCTAAAACAAGGAGTGGCTGCTATGATAAAGGAGGATTTGTAGGAGATGAGTCATCTGGTGCAAATATTACAGTTATAAACAGCTATTGGTATGGATCTACAGGAGGAACACATAGAACAGGTCCATTTAGAGGAGGCGATACGGCAAGTAATGATAATCAATCAACAGGAGGAATAACTTTAACAAATTCGTTCTATAACAAAACTTTATTCACATTAAGCGTACCTGAAGTATCATCAGGAAAAGGACTTACAACAGCAGAATTCACAAATAGTTCTAATTTTACAGGATGGGATTTTGATAATACATGGTATATGAGTAATGCAGGATACCCAGAGTTGAAATTCAATTAAAACATAGAAAAATTAAGATAAAAATTTATCTTAATTTTTTTATGTTTAAGTTCATTAAAACCTAGACAGAAAAGTAAATTAAAGGTATAATAATAGAAAAATAGGAGGAAAAATGAAAAAGAAAGTTTTGTTTATTTCAAGTACAGGAGGACATTTAAATGAATTGCTACAACTAGCTCCACTATTTGAAAAATATGATTATAAAATAATAACAGAAAAAGATAAAGCAAATGAAAATTTGAAAGAAAAATACGGAGAAAGATTATATTTTTTACCTTATGGAACAAGAGCAAAATTATTCACTTATATATTTAAATATTTTTATTTATGTTTAAAAACAATATATTTATATTTTAAAATACGACCAAATGTGATAGTAACAACAGGAACACATACTGCAGGACCAATGTGTATTTTGGGAAAAATATTTGGAAGCAAAATAATATATATAGAAACTTTTGCAAACAGAAATAAAAAAACTGCAACAGGAAGATTAATATATCCAATTGCAGACTTATTTATAGTCCAATGGGAAGAAATGCTTAAGTTATATCCTAAGGCTGTATATGGAGGATCAATTTATTAAAAATTTCCTTTGGACAGGGAGGTCAAAATTAAATGATATTAGTATTATTAGGAACACAAAATAATAGTTTTCACAGATTATTAGAGGAAGTAGAGAAAAATATAAAAGATGGAACAATAAAGGATGAAGTTATTGTGCAGGCTGGATATACAAAATTTCAATCTCATAGAATGAGAATAATTGATTTAATGTCAAAGGAACAATTAGAAAAATTTCAAGATGAAGCAGATTTGATAATAACACATGGAGGAGTAGGATCAATAGTATCATCAATACAAAAAGGAAAAAAAGTAATTGCTGTTCCACGTATGCATGAATATGGAGAACATGTAAATAATCATCAAAAAGAAATCGTTAAAGATTTTAATGATAAAGGATATATAATAGGAATTGAAAAAGTAGAAGATTTAAAACAAGCTATAATTAAAATGCGAAATTTTAATCCTAAAAAATATCAATCAAATAATGAAAAAATGTTGAAGATAATATCAGATTTTATAGATGTAGGGAGATAAATATGAATGATGAAAGAATAACAAGTCCAGAGTTAGAAGATGATGGAGAGGAAAGACTTGAAAATACAATAAGGCCACAAACCTTAGATGAATACATTGGACAAGATAAAGTAAAAGAAAATATGAGAATATATATAGAAGCTGCAAAAAAAAGAGGTGAAGCATTAGATCATGTTTTATTATATGGACCTCCAGGACTTGGAAAAACAACACTTTCTAATATAATTGCAAATGAGATGGGATCAAATATAAAAATAACATCAGGACCAGCAATTGAAAAGCCTGGTGATTTAGCATCATTGCTTACAAATCTATCAGAAAATGATGTCCTTTTTATAGATGAAATTCATAGATTAAGTAAAAATGTGGAAGAAATATTGTATCCTGCATTAGAAGATTATACAATAGATATCATGATTGGAAAGGGACCAAGTGCAAGGTCAATAAGGCTGGATTTGCCAAAATTCACATTAATAGGAGCAACAACGAAAGCCGGTTCACTTACGACTCCACTAAGAGATAGATTTGGAATTGTAAATAGATTAGAGTTATATTCAGTAGAAAACTTATCTAAAATAGTTAAAAGAACAGCAAAGATATTGGATGTAAAAATTGATGAACAAGCGGCGATAGAGATAGCAAGAAGATCCAGAGGAACACCTAGAATAGCAAATAGATTATTAAAAAGAGTTAGAGATTATGCTGTTGTTTTAGGTAATGGTGATATAGACTTAAAAATTGCAAAACATACATTAAATAAATTAGAAATAGATGAGCTAGGATTAGATGAAATAGATAGAAAATTACTAGAAACTATGATAGTACAATATGGAGGAAGACCTGTTGGAGTAGAAGCATTAGCTGTTTCGATAGGAGAAGAAGTAGAAACTATTGAAGATGTATATGAACCATATTTAATACAAATCGGTTTCATATCAAGAACTTTAAGAGGAAGAATGGTATTGCCACCAGCTTATAAACATTTGGGATATGAATATTAAAAATAGGAAGGAAAACAAATGAAGAAAAAAATAGAAAATAAAATGAACAAAAGTAACAGTAAAATTATAAATAATATGAAAAAGTATAAAGAATATATCTTTCTATTTATTGTAGTTTCTATATTATGCTTGTTAACACTTTATTCATCACCATTATATAAGGGATTACCAGATATAGATTCATCAGTGTTTCAAGTAATGGGGAAAGGAATGTTAGAACACAAAATAATATATAGAGATTTATTTGATCATAAAGGTCCTATAGTATACATAATAAATGCAATGGGCTTTTTTATTAATAATAAATATGGATTGTTTATAATTGAATTTATTATATTTTATATAGGAACAATATTTGTATATAAAACATCTAGAATTGTATTGTCTAAGAAACTATCTATAATTGTAAATTTATTATATATGTTAATTTCATTTAGATATTTTTATGGGGGAAATTATACAGAAGAATATGCAATAACTTTTATGAGTATTGCAATGTATTTTATAATAAAGGTACTATATAATAAGGAAATAAACAAAAAAATTTATTGGATAATAATAGGAGCAACATTTACAATAAATTTATTGATAAAACCAACCTATATTTCTATATGGATGGCATTTGGAATAGTTCAATTAATTAGCTCTATAAAAGATAAAAAAATAAAAGAATTAATTAAAAATATAGGATATATGATAATTGGAATTTTGATAATATTTGTTCCAATAATGTTATATCTAATTATAAATAATGCTGTAAGTAGTTTTATTTATGCATATATAAATATGAATATGAAATATTCAAGTAGTTCAATATTTGAAAAAATAAAAGCATTTGCAAGTTTATCAAATAAATATAAATATAATCAATACTTATTAATGATGTTAATTAGTAATATAGTTCTTTTATTTAGTAAAAGGATAAATAAAAGAACAAAGAGTTTTGTAACATTATTTTCAGTAGTTTCTTTAATATTAACTGCATGGGCACCAAATGTTTATAGTCATTATTTAATACAATTAGCACCATGTGCTATTTTAGAAAGTATATTTTTAGGTTATCTAATAGAACAAAAAATAAGAGAAAAAGGAATATTAAATTATAAAATAATTAGGGAACTTCCTATAAATTTTATATATATTTGTGTGATAATTGTTGCTACATTAAATGTTTTTAAGATAACAAGTGAACATAAAGGGATATTTTTAAAACAAATAAAACTTCATAAAATTGTAATAGAAAGAGTTGATGAAGTAAACAACTATTTAAACAAAGAAGATAAAATCTTAGTTTTGGGAAATAATTCATATTATTATTTATTATTTGATAAGCAACCAGACTTCAAATATTTTTTTCAATACCCATTAATAAAATATGATGAAGAAATTAAAGATGCAACCGCAAGGTATATACTAGAAAGTAGACCAAAAGTAATAATAGATGAAGAATATAGAGATTTGGACATATGTGGTCAAGAAGTAAATGTGAAAACATTTGGTGAAGAAATATTAGAAGTAGTAACTCAAAACTATGAAGAACACGATATTGGGTTAATAAAGTATTATGTTTTAAAGGAGTGGTAGAAAATGAAAATAGGAATTATTGGAGCAGGTTATAGTGGATTAACCATAGCAAAAGAATTAATAGAAAAAGGACAAGACGTAACAATTTATGAAAAACAACCTTATGTAGGGGGAATGGTAGATACAATAGAAATATTTGATACTAAATTAGAAAAATATTATAGACATATTTTTAAAAGTGATAAAGAAGTAATACAATTAATAAAAGATATGGGATTAGAAAAAGAATTAATATGGCCGGCAACAAAAATGGGATATCTTACAAATAAAAGACCATATTTATTTGGAACACCAATATCTCTATTAAAATTTAAACCATTAAATTTTATACAAAAGTTAAGATTTGGATTTAATGTAATACATATAAAACTAATAAATGATTATAAAAAACTAGAAAAAGTAACAGCAGAAAAATGGTTGAAAGATAGAATAGGCGATAAGGTTTATTCTCAAGTATGGGAACCTTTATTAATATCAAAATTTGGAGAGAAGAAAGATAAAATAAGCATGGCGTGGTTATGGGGAAAAATAAAATTAAGAAGTACATCAACTACACCAGAAGGTGAACAGTTAGGTTATATAAAAGGAAGTTATCAAAAATTAACAGACAATTTATACAAATTTTTAATAGATAAAAAGGTAAATATAAAATTGGAAACAAGTGTTAATGAAGTAATAAAACAAAATGATAAATATATTATAGAATACAATAGCAATGGTAAAAAAGAAAAAGAAGAATTTGATATAATAGTATCAACAATAGATTATAGAAGTTTTGAAAAATTGTTTAATAAATATATGAATTCAGAAGAAAAAAATAAGATTGAAAAAGTTAATTATACATCAGCAAGAACTATGATGATAGTTACTAATAAAAGTTTTAGTCCTTTTTATTGGTTAAATATAGGTGATAATGATATACCATTTGGAGGAATAATAGAACATACTAATTTTATAGATAAATCAAACTATAATAATAATCACATACTATATATTTCAAATTATATGACAGAAGATAATAAATTATATAATCTATCAAAAGAAGAATTATTAAAGGAATATATGAAATCATTAACTAAGATAAATAAAGAATTTACAATGAAAAATATAAAAGATTATTATGTTTTTGATGAAAAATATGCACAACCAATAATAGAATGTAATTATTCTGAGTATATAATGGATGATAAATTACAAAATGAAAAGATATATTTATGTACAATGCCACAAATTTATCCAGAAGATAGAGGAATGAATTATGCAATAAAATCAGGAATAAGTATAGCAAATAAAATTCTAGAAGAAAATAAGTAAAAGGAAATTCAACAGATGAATCAAAAAAAAATAAAAATGATACTAATAATAATTATATTAATACTATTTAGTATAATTATATGCAGTAATATTTGTTTAATATATAAAAATAAAAGTTTTCCTCAAAATGGAGATTGGAATAAATATAAAGATAATCCCGTTTTAGGAAATGAGGATACAGGTTCTTTATTTGACCCATATGTAATGATGGATCTGGATGGAACATATAGAATGTATGTTTCTTGGAGAAAAAATGGAACAATAGCTGTAACAACAAGCAAAGATGGAATAAATTGGTCAAAATTACAAGTAGTTCTTAATAGAGATGAATCAACAGGATGGGAGAATATAGTTAATAGAGCAACAGTGGTATATCGTAACGGAGTATATCATATGTGGTATACAGGGCAATCAAATCAAATTAGTAAAATAGGATATGCAACAAGTGAAGATGGATATAATTTTGTTAAGAAAGGTGAACCAGTAGTAGTTAATGAAAAAGAATGGGAAAAAGATTCTGTTATGAATCCACATGTTATATATGATGAAGAAGAAAAGATTTTTAAAATGTGGTATGCTGCTGGAGAAACATATGAACCTGATGTTATAGCATATGCAACAAGTAAAGATGGTATAAGCTGGGAAAAGTATAGCAAAAATCCAATATTAAAATCAAATGAAGATAAAAAAGCTTTAGATAACTTTAAAATTGGAGGATGTGATGTACATAAGATATCAAATAATTCATATATAATGTTTTATATAGGTTACACAGATATTGATACTGCAAGGATTTTTGTAGCAAAATCACAAGATGGAATAAATTGGATAAGAACAGGAAAACCAATAATTGTACCAGAAAAGGGTAAATTTGATACAGAAGCATGTTATAAGCCATCAGCGATTTTTGACAGTATAAATAACAGATGGATGCTTTGGTATAATGGAAGAACTTTAAATAAAGAATATATTGGATTAGTAATATATAATAAAAATGAGATATAATACTAGAAATGAAAAGGAAAGCAAAAATATGAAAAAGAAAGAAATTTTATTAATTGCTTTTATATTTATAGCAATATTTTCAATAATTATAATAAAACCGATAAGTAATTTGGATGAATTATGGAATTATAATACAGCAAGAGCAATATCAGAAGGTTTAATTCCATATAAAGATATAAGTATGATAACAACACCATTGCTTCCTATCATAACTGCAATATTCTTAAAATTAATTGTAAATGAAGTAATAATATCAAGAATTTTGGCAGCAATTCTTTGGACAGTAATTTTATTTATGATATATAAAGTATTTATACTATTATTTAAAGAAGAAAATATAATTTTAATTTGTGTTGCTTTAATAGGAATTTTGTGTAGAAATATATATTGCATAGATTATAATGCCTTAGTATTATTAATTGCTATTGTTATTTTATATATGGAATTAAAAAATTTTGAAATAACTAATTTCAAAAAAAATTTATTGATACGGAGTTTTAGCAGGACTTGCAATATGTACAAAACATAGTATTGGAATAACTCTTTCAGGAATAGTTGTATTTTATAGGTTATTGTTTGTAGAAAATAAAGAACAATTTAAACAATATATAAAAATAGCAATAACTAGAATATTGGGAATACTAATACCAGTTGTTATTTTGTTTATATATTTATTAGTAACTGAAGCAATACAAGAATTTATGAATTATGCTGTGTTTGGAATAGGTACATTCTCAAATAGAATATCTTATTTAGGATTGTTAAAAAATAATAAAATAGAAATAAGAGTTCTTTCAATATTAATGCCAATTTCAATTATGCTTATGGCGATTATATTGATAATAACAAAAGTATTAAAAAAGAAAAATGTAAAAATATTAAATTTATTAACAATTTTAATGTATAGTTTTTCAATAATAATCGTTATGTATCCAATATCAGATGAAATACATTTTCTAATAGGAAGTTTAATTGCAATAATTGGATTAATTTATATGATTGTCTTATTTGGTAAATATGTATATAATAAAATTAAATTTGCTAGAAAATATAAATTGTATAAAATAATATCTTTTTATATATGGATATTAATATTTTCAGTTATTTTAATAGAATCTATTAACAATGTATATAGGTATATAAAAATTGATAAAAATACAGAAATAAAACATTATAAAAATATTGAAATAAGAGAAGGGATAAGAGATAGAATAGATAATATAGATGAGTATATTTTAAAAAAAGAACTACAAGGAAATAAGGTTTATATATTGGATGTAGAAGCGGTTATATATATGGTGCCTTTAGATAAATACAACAAAGATTATGATATGTTTTTAATAGGAAATATAGGAAAAGATGGACAAGAGGGACAAATAGAAAAAATAAAGAAAAAGGATGAAAATACTTTATATTTGATTAGAAATGAAAATATAGAAACTAATTGGCAAACACCATTAGATGTTATAAAATATATAAGGAACAATTTAGAAAAAATAGGAGAGGTAAGTATGTATGAGGTTTATAGATAAATTGAAAAATCAATTAACAAAAAATAAATACTTTTTGTATATGATAATTTTAATAATATTTATAGTAGGAATGTTAGTTAGAATAGTTGGAATTGCAGATATGCCAAATGCTTTAAATTGTGACGAAGCATCAGCAGGATATGAAGCTTTTTCGATTTTGAATTATGGAATTGATAGAAACCGGAAATAAATTACCTGCATTTCTTGTAGCTTGGGGTGGAGGACAAAATGCATTATTATCATACCTTATGATACCATTTATAAAGGTATTGGGATTAAATCTATTATCAGTAAGACTACCAATGGCAATATTAGGATGCATATCATTAGTAATAATGTATTTGTTATTAAGAAAAATATCTAATAATAAATTAGCAATAATAGGATTAGCATTTTTTGCAATATGCCCATGGCATATAATGAAAAGTAGATGGGGATTAGAATCTAATTTATTCCCAGATTTAATACTTATTTTTACATACTTATTAATAAAAGGAATAGAAGACAAAAATAAAATTTTGTACTATTTATCATTTGCAATAGCAGGAATTTCTGCTTATTCTTATGGAACATCATATTATTTTTTACCAGTCTTTTTAATACCATTATTAATAATATTAATTAAAAATAAGAAAGTAACAATAAAACAAGCTATAATTTCAATTTCAATTGTAGCAATAGTTTCTTTACCAATAATTTTGTATGTTATTATAAATACGTTTGGTTTAGAACAAATAAATTTACCTTTTGTAACGATACCTAAATTAGAAGTAAATAGATATAAAGTTTTAACATCAATGTTTTCAGGTAATTTCTTTTCTAGTAGTAAATCAAACTTTATACAAAGTATGAAAGTATTAATAACACAATCAGATGGACTTCCATGGAATAATATTGAACCTTATGGAATAACTTATTTATTTTCTACTTTATTTACAATAATTGGATTAGTACATTCATTTAAGAAAAATAAAATAGTTGAAATTAAATACAATTTTATATTTAATTTATGGTTTATAGTAGGAATAATTTTAACATTTATATGTGAACCTAATATAAATAGATTAAATATAATAATGATTCCAATAATTTATTATACTATAGTAGGAATTTATATAGCAACAAGCAAAATAAGAAAACTAACAATACCAATTTTAATTATATATATAATATCATTTGGTTTATTCATTTATAAATATTCACATCAAGATTGTAATGAATATGGAACATTTGAAGGAGATTTACAAGAAGTAATTGAATATGTTGATAAAATAAATGACAAAAAAATATATATAACAGACAAAATACAATCAAATTATATACATGTACTATTTTATACACAATATGATACTATGGATTTTATAAAAACTGTAGTTTATGAAGACCCTTATGCAGAATTTAAAAACGTGAAATCCTTCGGAAAATATTATATTGATAATATAGAAGAGTTAGAACTAAAAGAGGGAAATGTTTATGTTATAAAAAATGAAGACATAGATAAGTTTGACTTAGAAAATCATAAAATAAAAGAATTTAAGAGGTATGTTGTAATAGAAGATTAAGAAAGAGGAACAAAAAATGAAATTATTAATGCATACATGTTGTGCACCTTGTAGTGTTTATTGCATAGACAGTTTAAGAAAAGAAGGAATAGAACCAACCGTGTATTGGTATAATCCCAATATACACCCATATATGGAATATAAGGCGAGAAGAGATTGTTTAAAAGAATATACAAAAAATATAAATATTGAGGCTATATTTGAGGAAGATTATGGATTAGATGAATTTTGTAAAAATGTTGTAGGAGACTTACAAAATAGATGTACAAATTATTGCTATCCTGTGAGATTAAGAAAAACATTTGAATATGCTAAAAAAAATGGATATGATACAGTTACAACTACACTTTTATATAGTATATATCAAAATCATAATTTTATTAAGGAATGTATGGAAAAATTAAGTAAGGAATATGGTATTGATTTTTTGTATAGGGATTTTAGAGTAGGTTTTAGAGAGGGACAAGCAAAAGCAAGAGAGCTAGAATTGTACATGCAAAAGTATTGTGGATGTGTGTTTTCAGAGGAGATGAGATATAATAACCGCAATACCACGAAACCTAGTATTCCCAATGGTTATGAGATGCAAAGAGAACCTAGAATGCAGGTTAAAAAAATAGAAAATAAAGAAGATTATATTGATTTACTTTTAGAAGCAGATCCTTCAAAAGATATGATACACAAGTATTTGAACGATTCTGATGTATATGCTTTAAAAAAGGGAGATGAGCTAATTTCTATTGCAGTTATTTTGCACATTGATAGAAAAACGTTAGAGTTAAAGAATATAGTTACGAAAGAAAGTTATAGAAATAAAGGTTATGCAAAAAAACTTTTAAAATCGCTATGTGGTAATTATAAGCAGAAATACGACAGAATGTTGGTAGGAACAACGGAGAATAACATTCCTTTCTATGTTAAGCAAGGATTCGATAAATATGAGAAAACAATTAAAAATTTCTTTATAGATAATTACAATGAAGAAATTAAAGATGGAGATTTAATTTGTACTGATTTAATATATTATTCAAAAGATTTAAAGAAAAAAGTTAAAGATAAATAGTAAGTTATCGCTTACTTTAATATGTATTTATTAGTAGTAATAGGAGAACAAAGTATATGTTACCAACAATAAAATCAGACAGTATTTATCCATTACCCAATGATGTAGCAATATTTAATATTAACATAGTAGATATAATATTTTTAATAGGAATTATATGCCTAATAATAAAAAGAAAATCTATTTTTAATGCAAATAATGATGTATTGGATAAATACAATAGTAATAAAATAAAGGGACTATTGGCATTATTGATAATAATACACCACTTGTCTATTTATATAAAAGACACAATTCTACTTAAAGTATTTACAATAGTAGGAGTTATTGCAGTTTCAGCATTTTTCTTTTATTCAGGATATGGACTAATGAAAAGCTATCTAAAAAAAGAAAATTATCTAAAAGACTTTTTGAATAAAAGAATAATGAAAATAGTTATACCATATATAATAGCAATTATATTTACTATTTTAGTATATCTATTAACTGGACAATTAACACCTAGAAAAATTTTTAATTCTTTAGTTGAAGGAGAGCCAGTTGTAAGATTTTCGTGGTATATGTTAGCAATTATTAGTTTATATGTAGTTTTTTATTTATCAGCCAAGTTTCTAAAAAAGAAAAAAATGATAAATATTGCAGTATTTGGTGGAACTATTTTATATTGCATAGTTATTAATAATATTTTAGGCTTTAATAATTGGTGGGTTAATTCTTGTTTTGCATTTTTTATAGGTATATATTGGGCAAGTTATAAAGAAAAATATGCAATAACATTAAAAGACAAAAATAAAATAATTAGATATGCAATTATGCTTTCAATTATATTATTTGCAATAATAGGGATTCAATTCTTCACAAGTGGATATGCCATTATGGATATAATAAACGATACAGATCTAGCAGACGATATAATGAGAGAGCCTATTCCTGTTATAAATATGAATATTATTTGTATAGCATTACTTTTTGTATTGTTTACTATATTAGAAAAAGTGAGATTAAATGATAAGGTATTTACTTTTTTGGGAAATATATCTTTTGAAATTTATTTATATCATGGATTAGTTATGTATTTATTGAGAAATCCTCGCTTTTATTGCAGAGTTGATTATTTATATGCTATTCTAGTAATTGGATTAAGCATAATATTAGCTAAACTTATGAATATAGCAAACAATAAAATATATAATTTCTATTTGAATAAAGTTGAGAAAGAGTCATGTTAATGATAGCGAGAAACTACAAGTTATAGAAAAATAGAGAGGAGGATGAGAGTATAAATATGAATCCGATAGAAAATTTAAAAGATTTAATCGTGTATCAAAGCCAAAATAATGAAAATATATCAGTAGAAGTTTTATATGATAATGAAGATTTTTGGTTGACTCAAAAATCAATGTCAAAATTATTTGAAGTAGAAGTGAACACAATAAATTATCATTTAAAAGAAATTTTTGAAACACATGAATTAGAAGAAAATCGAACTATTCGAAAAATTCGAACAGTTCAGAAAGAAGGAAACAGAGAGGTTTCAAGAGAAATATCATTTTATAGTTTAGATGTAATTATAGCCGTTGGATATAGAGTAAACTCAAAACAAGCAACAGATTTTAGAATATGGGCAACTAATACATTAAAAGAATACATAAAAAAAGGATTTGTTTTAAATGATGAATTACTTAAAAACGGACCAAAATTTGGGAAAGACTATTTCAAAGAATTATTAGAGAGAATTCGTTCAATTAGAACAAGTGAACGAAGAATATGGCAACAGATAACAGATATATTTGCAGAATGCAGTATAGATTATGATAAAGATTCTGACACAACACAACGATTTTATGCAACTATTCAAAATAAATTTCATTATGCAATTACAGGTAATACAGCTGCAGAAATAATATATCAAAAAGCAGATCATACTAAAGAAAATATGGGCTTAACAACGTGGAAAAATTCACCAGATGGAAGAATATTAAAATCAGATGTAATGATTGCTAAAAACTATCTAGATGAAAAACAAATAAAAAGATTAGAGAGAACGGTTTCAGGATATTTTGATTATATAGAAGACCTAGTAGAAAGAGAAAACACATTTACTATGGAAGAATTTGCAAAAAGTATAAATGAATTTTTGGAATTTAGAAAATATGATATTTTAAAAGATAATGGAAAAATTTCAGGAAAACAGGCAGAAGAAAAGGCGGAAAAAGAGTATAATGAATTTAATAAAAATCAAAAGATAGTTTCGGATTTTGATAAGTTGCTTATTGAAGCCAATAGATTAAATATTAAAAAGTAATTAAAAGTAAAGGAGGTTATATATTATAACCGCAAAAACTAGAAAACCTTATGTAAGAACACTTACATAAAATTATGAAAATATTGAAAAATAGGGAAAATTGAAGAAAAAAGTCCTCGAAACCCTTGATATTATAATTATTTTAATGAAGAACGGCAGGGTACGCAAATTTGTATGGTTAGATACGAGGAGTTGAGAAGAACAAAGCATGTTACAAAAAACGAATAGTAAACCTAAATTACCAGATGGATTTGAATTTGAACCGGTAAAAAGAATTATAAACATAAAAAAAGAAAGAGAAAATAAAAACTTATATATGAATTTACTATTAGAAGCAGATTCTAGTAAAGATTTAATAAATAAGTATTTACAAAATGGAGAATTGTTTATTTTAACATACAAAGAAGATGTTGTTTGCATTGCGGTTGTGATAAAATTAGATGAAGATACTGTAGAATTAAAAAATATAGTAACTAAACAAGAGTATAGAAATAATGGCTATGGAAAGAAAATGATTAAGTATCTAACCGATAATTATAAACAAAAATATAAAAAAATGATAGTAGGGACAACTCAAAATAACATTCCATTCTATGTAAAACAAGGTTTTGATAAATATGAAAAAACAATTAAGAATTTCTTTATAGATAATTATGATGAAGAAATTAAGGACGGAGAATTAACTTGTACTGATTTAATATATTATTCAAAAGATTTAAAGAAAAAAGTTAAAGATAACTAGTAATTTAAGGAGGATATAAAAATATGAATATTAGAAATGCACAAATAGAAGATGTAAATAAAATTAGTGAACTAATGTTACAAGTAGCAAAAATTCATAGTAATGCCAGAAAAGATATTTTTAAAGAAAAAAGTATTGAAGAAATAAAGACTGAATTTAATAATAGAATAAATAACAAGGAAAACATATTAGTTGCAGAAGAAAATAATAATATATATGGAGTTATTGTTTATAAAATTAAAGAAGTTAAAGAAAATATAAATCTAAAAGATAGAACAACTTTATATATAGACGAATTAGTTGTAGATGAAAAAGTTAGAAAAATGGGAATAGGTAAAAATTTATTTTCAGAAGTAAAAAAAATTGCAAAAGAAAAAAATTATGATGCAGTTGAATTGAATTGTTGGAATTTTAATGAAAGTGCAATTCAATTTTATGAAAAATGTGGAATGAATATACAAAGATTAATAATGGAGATAAAAACAGATATATAAATTGCAGTATAGATTATGATAAAAATTCTGATACAACACAACAATTTTATGCAACTGTTCAAAACAAATTTCACTATGCGATTACAGGTAATACAGCAGCAGAAATATATATTATAACCGCAAAAACTTAGAAAACTTATATAGTAACACTTACATAGTAAAACAAGATATTATATAAATATACTTAGACGCTCGAAAGGAGATAATTAAGTGGATAAAAAATTTTTTACAATAAAATCAAAATGTGATGGTCTAGATTTAGACATAACTGTGATTAAGCCGAAAAATGAAATAAAAGGAATTTTTCAAATATCACATGGTATGGCGGAGCATAAAGAACGTTATTATGAATTTATGGAATATTTAGCTCAAAATGGATATGTTACAGTTATAAATGACCATAGAGGACATGGAAAAAGTGTAAAAAACACTGATGATTTAGGCTATTTCTATGATAATAGTGCTGAGTATATAGTTGAAGATTTATATCAAATAACAAAATTAATGAAAGAACAATATCCTAACAAACCAGTTGTATTATTTGGGCACAGTATGGGTTCAATGGTAGTTAGAAAATATATTAAAAAATATGATGATGAGATAGATAAGTTAATTGTTTGTGGTTCACCAAGTAGAAATAAATATGCGAAGGTAGGATTAAATGTTGCAAAACTAATAGAAAAGTTAAAAGGAGAAAAATATAGGAGTAAATTCATCCAAAAGCTCGCTTTTGGAAGTTATAGTTCAAAAAAAGAAAAATCTGAAAATTCATGGATTTGTGATAACGAAGAAACTGTGAACAATTATGATAAAGATGAATTATGCGGATTTATATTTACTGCAAATGGTTTCCAAAACTTATTTGGATTGATGATAGATATTTATGACAAAAATGGTTGGAAGTTAAATAATAAAAATCTACCAATATTATTCATTGCTGGAAGCAACGATCCTGTTATAATAAATAAAGAGAAATGGCTTGAAAGCCAGGAGTTTTTAAAGAACTTAGGCTATAAGAATATACAAAACAAATTATATGATGGCATGAGACATGAAATATTAAATGAAAAAGAAAGTAATCTTGTATATAAAGATATATTGAATTTTATAGGATAAGAGGTACAATATATTAATAATATTCAAATGAAAATTGAAAGGAATAAAAATGAAAAAAATAAATAAAAAAGATTTAATAACATATACAGTTTTAACTATAATAACATGCATAATATTTATACCATTATTAGTAGGACATTATGCATCAGACTCATATAATATATACAATATTGGGTATCATGATTATGCAATAAAATATTCACTAAATGATGGAAGAATATTTATGTCAGCACTAGGATTAATTGCAAATAAAATTAATATCCCATTAAATATATATATATCAATAACATTATTTTTGGCATTACTAATATCTAATGTTGCGGTAATGGTATTAAGCAAAATAATAAAAAAATACAAGGAACCCAAAAATATTTTTCAAGAAATCGTTGTTATAATTATAAGTTATATAACTATATTTAATTTCATGTATTTAGAAAATTTATATTTTGTTGAATCTATTGTAATGGCCGTAAGTATTTTATTATTAATAATATCGGCAAATGTGTTAGTTGAGAAAAATAAACAATATTTTATAAAATCCGTAATACTAACAATATTAGCAATAATGTGCTACCAAGGAACAATAGGATTATTCTTTGCTTATGTATTACTATTTACAATATTAAAAAATAATAACAATATAAAACAAATAATATTTGACTTTTTGCAAAGTGGAATTGTTGGAGCAGTTGGAGTTCTAACTAATCTATTAATAATAAAAGTGATTGGATATATCTTTGATATGAGCCAAAGTAGATATGGAAGTCTAGCAAATATACCAGGAAATATGATATACATATTAGGAGAAATGCCTAAAATTATGCAACAAACTTTTGGATTATTTCCAAAAAATGCTTTAATTATATTTCTAAGTATATTAACAGTAATTGCTTATATATATCAATTGAAAAATATAAATAAAGAAGATAATACCATATTTAAATATATTGCAATAGTATTAATAACAATAGCAAGTGCTTATATTATACATCTAACGACATTAACAGGGTGGAGTGGAGCAAGATTAAAAAATTCTTTAGGAGCTCTAATAGGAATTATTTTTATCTTCTTATATGCAGGAACAGATATTTTTCAAAATAAAGATAAATTAAATACATTTACATTAGTAACATTATTAGCTTTTACTATTATTAATGTTGTTAACTATGAGTATATAATATTACAACACAAAAAGGTTAATATACTTGAAAAAGAAGAAGTACAAAAGTTAGATGAATATATATCAAATTATGAAGAAGATACAGGAATAAAAGTAACTAAGATTGCAAAAGTGGTAATAATAGGGAACCAAAGTAAAGGATATTTTTCAGGTATAAAGAATAGAACTGCATATACACATAATTCAATGAGAGTTTATTGGTCAACAGAAGGAATTATAAATTTCTATACTCAAAGAAATCTGGAAAATGTAACAATAACAAAATCACAAAAAGAATTTTATGAACAGAATGAAGATGAACAAATAGGATATAAATGTATTGATGATACATTATATATAAGTGATTATATTTACTAAAATATTTAAAAATTTAAGGAGGAGAACTTGAAAAAGTTAGTATTAATTGATGGAAACAGTATAATGAATAGGGCTTTTTATGGTATTATGGGTAGCAGAACCTTAACGACTAAAGACGGAAAATATACCAATGCCATATATGGCTTTTTAGCAATATTGTTTAAATTATTAGATGACGAAAAACCAGAATATATAGCTGTATCATTTGACTTAAAAGCACCAACCCAAAGACATAAATTGTATGATGGATATAAAGCAAATAGAAAAGGAATGCCAAATGAACTTGCAGAACAAATGCCAATCATAAAAGAAATTTTAAGAGCAATGAATATAGATATAGTTGAAAAGGAAGGATATGAAGGAGATGACATAATAGGAACTCTTTCAAAATATGGAGAGAAAAAAGGATTAGAAGTTATAATTCTTTCAGGAGATAGAGATACTTTCCAATTGGCAACAGATAATGTAAAGATTCATATACCAAGAACTAAAGCTGGAAAAACAGAAACTGAAATATTTGATAGAAGTAAAGTGAAAGAGGTTTATGGAATAGAACCAAAGCAATTAATTGAAGTAAAAGGACTACAAGGAGATACATCAGACAATATACCAGGAGTACCAGGAATAGGAGAAAAAACAGCTCTTTCATTAATTCAAAAATATGAAACTATTGATAACTTATATAAAAAATTAGAGGCAGGGGAATCTGACTTGAAAGGAAAGCAAAAGGAAAAAATAGAAGAAAATAAAGAATTAGCTTATCTTTCAAGAACGCTTGGAGAAATAAATACAGATGTACCGATAGGTGATACTTTAGAAGAATTGAAAACTGAAGAATGGGACAGACAGAAAGTTTTAGAAATATTTAAAGAATTAAATTTTAAAAGATATATAGAAAGATTTAATTTATCTTCTAACACAAGAAATGAAGAAGAAAAAGAAGAAAAAAATAGTGCCGAAAAACTATTTAAAATTGAAGATAAATCAATTGAAGATATAAGGGTTATATTAAAAGAACAAAAGAAAATGATTTTTTACTTAGATACTGATAAGGATGAAAATCAAGACAAAATAATAAAAGAAAATATAACTGGAATAGGAATTTTTAACTCAAAATTAAATGAAGCATATTATGTAAGTTTTAAAGATAGTAATGAACTAAATAAATTTAAAGATATTTTTGAGGATGAAGAAGTATCAAAAATAGGAATAGATTTGGGTAAGGTTTATATATTATTAAAACAAGAGGAAATTAACCTAAAGGGAATAAAATTTGATATAGCAATTGCAGCTTATATTTTGAACCCTACAAATAATAAGTTGAAAATAGAAGATTTGGCAGAACAGTACTTAGAAATAGATGTAAAAGAAGTTTTGGAAAAAAATTCAAATACAAAACAAGAACAAATTAATCTATTTGAACAATTAGAAACCCAAAATCAAGAAGATAATAAATTAAATAAAGACAAATCAACATATTATTCATATTTGATATATAAACTACAAGAAATAACTTCAAAACAATTGGAAGACATAGATGCAATTGCATTATTTAACAATATAGATATGCCAACAGTAGAGGTATTGGCTGACATGCAATGGAATGGAATGTATGCAGATGAAGATGAATTAAATAAATTTGGAGATACATTAAAAAAACAACTGGAAATAAAAACAAAAATGATATATGAAATGGCAGGGGAAGAATTTAATATAAATTCAACAAAACAACTTGGAGAGATTTTGTTTGAAAAAATGAAACTTCCCGTTATAAAGAAAACAAAAAGTGGATATTCAACAGATGTAGATGTACTAGAGAAATTAAAAGCTGAAGATCCAATTATTCAAGAAATATTGGACTATAGACAATTAATGAAACTAAATTCAACTTATGTAGAAGGATTAAAGCCATATATTAATCCTAAAACTAAAAGAATACATTCTTTCTTCCATCAAACAATAACTGCAACTGGAAGAATAAGTTCTACTGAGCCAAATTTGCAAAATATACCAACTAGATTCGAGTTGGGAAAACAAGTTAGAAAAATATTTAAGCCAGAAGAAGGAAAAGTATATATAGATGCAGATTATTCTCAAATTGAATTAAGAGTATTAGCACAAATGTCTAACGATGAACAGATGGTTAAAGCATTTAAAGAAGGACAAGATATTCATAAACAAGCAGCTTCTAAAGTGTTTAAAACACCAATTGATGAAGTAACTAAAGAACAAAGAAGTAATGCGAAAGCAGTAAACTTTGGAATTGTGTATGGAATAAGTGATTTTGGACTTGGAGAACAATTAGGAATATCAAGAAAACAAGCTAAAAAATATATAGATGAATATTTGACAGAATATAGTGGTATAAAAGGTTTTATGGAAAAAACAATAGAAAAGGCTAAAGAGATAGGATATGTTGAAACATTATTTAATAGAAGAAGATATATTCCAGAGTTAAAGTCAAATAACTATATGGTAAGACAATTTGGAGCAAGAGCTGCAATGAACACACCAATACAAGGAACAGCAGCAGATATAATGAAAATTGCAATGATAAATGTTTATAGAGAATTAAAGTTAAGAAAAATGAAATCAATAATAGTATTGCAAGTGCATGATGAAATGATGATAGAAGCACCAATAGAAGAAGCTGAAGAAGTAAAAGAAATAGTAAAAAAACAAATGGAAAATGCAATAACATTAAATGTACCACTAATAGCAGATGTTTCAGAAGCAAACAATTGGTATGAATGTAAATAGAATACTTGTGTGATTATGAGTAGAGTGAAAGGAGTAAAGAAAGATAGTTATTATAAGTAAGAAAAAATTAGTGTTTATAACAACAATAGTTATTATTTTTATATTAATAACTATTATAGATATTCCGACTAAGATTCAAAAAATAATTTATAAAAAAGAATACTCAGAATATGTTCAAAAATATTCTGAAATATATAATGTTGATGAAAATCTAGTTTATGCCGTAATAAAAGCTGAGAGTAATTTTAATTCTAATGCAAAATCAAGTAAAGATGCAATAGGATTAATGCAATTAGTTGAGAGTACAGCAAAAGATGTTTCTAATAAAATAGATATTCAATTAACAGATAATGAGTTAAAAGAAAAACTATTAGAACCTGAAATTAATATAAATTTAGGAACTAAATATCTATCAATATTAATAGAAAAATATCAGAATATAGAAATAGCAATAACCGCATATAATGCTGGAATAGGAACGGTCGATAATTGGATTGAAAAGGGTATAATAAAATCAGATGGATCTGATATAGAAAAAATACCTTATAAAGAAACCAATAATTATGTAAGAAAAATTTTGAGAGATTATAAAATTTATACGAATTTATAGTCTAAAAATACTGGACAAATGACAAAAAATGCAATAAAATAGTAAAGAAAACTTAGTATAACAAAGAGCGAAGGGAGAAATTATGATATTTGAACAATTAGTTTATACTGTACTTGCATTTGGCTTATTTGTCTATATTTTTTTAAAAATGATACAGAAAAATGATACTAATTATATAGGAATATTAGTTGTGCAAGCAATAGGAATAGCATTAAATTTTATATCAGTGTTAACAAAAAAAGAGTTAGGAGTATTTTTCCTAATAATAAAATATATATTTGGAATTATAATACCAATAGCTGTCATAGTGATAGAAAAAAGAGGAATTCCGCTAATTCAAGTTTTGAATGTTGCTAAAGCAAAAATATATTTAAAACTTGGAAATAATAAAAAAGCCAAAGAGCAATTAATTAATTTGGTATCAAGATATCCTGAAAATTATATAGGGCACAAGATGTTAGCAGAAATTTATGAGCTAGAAGGTGGAATGAGAAAGGCAATAGATGAATATGTACAAGCAATAGACATAAATAAAAAAGATTATGATTCATATTATAAAATTGCAGAATTACTAAATAATTTAGATAAATCTGATGAAGCATCAGAAATGTTATTTAATCTTTTAAATAAAAAGCCTGATTATTATAAAGCAACAGAGCTTTTGGGAGATATATTAATATCAAAAGAACAATACAAAGAAGCAGTTAATATATACCAAGATGCACTTAGATACAATCCATTCAGCTTCGAACTAAATTATAATCTTGGAATAGCATATACAATGCTTAATGACTTCCAAAATGCAAAAATATGTTATGAAAAAGCAGCAAATATAAATTCATTGTCATATAACTCAAAATATTCGCTAGCCGAAATTGCTTTAATATACAAAGAATTAGATGAAGCAGAAAAATATTTTATGGAGGCTCTTGAAGAAGAACAATTATCAGCTGATAGTTATTATGAGCTTTCAAAAATCTCAATGATTAAAGGTGAAAAAGAAAAAGCAATACAATTTGCAAATATTGCTATAGATATAAATGCATCAAAGGTTGTACCTAAAATTAAAAAAGACCCAATTTTTATACCAGTTATTGCTAGAATATCTATACCATTTAATATAAGTACTTCTGAAGATGATAAAGAATTAAAAGAAAATGAAGGAAACTTTGAAGAAAAAGAGATAATTGAAAAAAAACATTTAGAAGATATGTTTGAAATAACTAGAAATTTGAGTTATGATGATATAAAAATGTTGAAAACAGAAACATCAGAAAAAAGTAAAAAACATATAGAACAAAATCAAAATGAAAACCAAAAAGAAATAGAATAAAAATAATGAATTTATGACATATATGCAATTTTAGTTTTTAAAATTGCTCATAAAATCTCTAAAAATAAGTATAATAATAAAGAAGTTATAAATTAAGAAAGAGGGATTTTATGAATACAAGTTTTGCGGTTATAGGCGGAGATCTTAGAATAGTAAAATTGGCAAAAATGTTAGCTGATGATGGAAACAAAGTGTATACTTATGGATTAGAAAATGCAAAAGAACTGAATGAAAATGAAAACATTATTATGTGTGAAAAATTGTTTGAGGTTGTAAAAAATACAGAAATAGTTATTGGACCAATTCCATTTTCTAGCAATGGTAAAGATATTAATACACCATTTGGTGAAAAAAATATATCGATTAGAGAATTGATGCATGTTATAAATGCAAAGATTTTAATTGCAGGAACCATAGCACCAGAAGTTTATGACTTAGCAAATGATGAATATATAGAAATAATAGATATAATGAAGAGAGAAGAACTGGCGGTTTTAAATACAATATCAACGGCAGAAGGAACAATAGAAATAATAATTGAAAATACTAATAAAATAATACATGGAAGCAAAGTGTTAATATTAGGATTTGGACGAATTGGAAAGGTATTAGCAAGAAAACTTGCTGGTCTTTCAGCAAAGGTAACATGTGCAGCAAGAAAAGATGAGGATTTAGCATGGATTAAAGCTTATGGACATATTGGTACTAATATTAATTCTATTGGAGAAAATTTAGCAGAATACGATATAATAATAAACACAGTTCCTCATTTAATATTAACAGAAGAAAGAATAAAATATATAAAAGAAGATTGCTTGTTAGTTGACTTAGCATCAAATCCCGGTGGAATAGATAAAAAAGCAGCAAAAGATAAAAATTTAAAATTAATATGGGCATTAGCTCTACCTGGAAAAGTTGCACCAGTCACAACAGCAGAATTTATAAAAGATACAGTTTATAATATTTTAAAAGAAATATATAAAAAGTAGTTAATTTTCTTGTCAATAAGGACGCCCCTTTTTGGCAAGATACATAAGTAAAATAAAAATTTGTCAAAAAGGGGTGTCCTTATTGACAAGAAAGGGAAAAAAATGAACGAAGTTTTACAAGCGCTAATTTTAGGAGTAATTCAAGGACTAACAGAATTGTTGCCAATATCTAGTTCGGCACATTTAAATTTATTTCCATGGATATTTGGATGGGAGGAGATTAGTCCATCATTTGATGTTGCTTTACATATAGGAACATTATTTGCAATAATTATCTTCTTTTTTAAAGATTGGATAGAGTTAATAAAAGGAGGATATAAACAGGCTGTAAAAAAAGAAAAATCTACAGAAGGAAAGATTTTTTGGTACATAGTAATTTCAACTATTCCAACAGGAATTTTATGTTTGATACTAGATAAAGTATCAGGAAAAATAATAGAAAAACTTGCACTTTCATTAAGCGTTGAAGAAAAAATCATAGAAATGTTTTTAATTGCTTTTGCTTTGATAGTAATGGGTATAATACTATATGTAGTAGATAAAAAATCAAAATCAAAAGTTAAATATGAAAATATTACATTTAAACAGTCTCTTTTAATTTCTATGTCTCAAGCAATAGCAGCAGCTTTCCCTGGTGTTTCAAGATCAGGAATTACAATGACTGTAGGTAGAGGAATGGGATTAGAAAGAGAATCTGTTGCAAAATATTCTTTTCTATTATCTACACCAATAGTTTTAGCTGCAGCATTATATGACTTAAAAGATTTTGTATTTAATATACCATTCTTTATTGGAATTTTAGCAAGTTTTATTGTTGGTGTAATAGTTATCAAGTTTTTACTTGAATATTTAAAAAAGGGTAGCTTTAAAGGTTTTGCAATATATAGAGTTATTTTAGGATTATTTATTATATGTTTGTGTATAATAAGATTGTAAAAAAAATAGAATTTATTTTTAAAAATAAATTCTATTTTTTAAATTTTTATTTAATTCTTATAAGAAAATATCTAATTCCAACAGTAATAACTACTAATAAAGATAATGTGCAAAGACTAATAAAACTATATTTTCCTGCAGAAGGTATTACGGTAGGTAGAGCTTCTGCAAGTTTTATTTTTGGTGTAACAGTAGAAGATTTCGTATCTGTTACATTTGAGTTATCAGTGTATGTTACATCGAGTTTACTGTTAGTATCTAATACTTTACCAACAATTTCACTATTATAGTTTTCATTTAATTTTAATG
Organism: uncultured Clostridia bacterium; assembly: GCA_934154445.1. Classification (GTDB taxonomy): domain Bacteria; phylum Bacillota; class Clostridia; order TANB77; family CAG-508; genus CAG-269. Next base: position 48,246 of record CAKPGC010000001.1, on the reverse strand, counting down.
TATATTCAACAACGGCTGTTTCACCATAATTCAATTCTGGAATAGTCCAAGTAATGGAATTTGTTGATTTATCAATTGAAGAAGAAATTTCTCCAATATCAGGCTTTTTTGTGTAAGAAAAACTATAGTTATCAACTATTTCTTTAGAAAAATAATCTGTTATTTTAATGTCTTTAAATGATTGAGATACTGGTAATAAATCTTTATAAATACTATCCTTTATGGTTTTCTCGATTTTATCATCTGTTATATAATAAAATTTTCCAACAGTAGGTTTTTCAACTGTTCCGAATATTTCTTCTATGATTTCATTATAAGTTTTAGTAGAAGGTGATGCAACAACTTCGCCATTTTTTATACCTGTAAGCATTACTATTACATTATCAGAAAAATTTGATAAAGATTGCAAACTAGATTTTGTTTTAGCAATTACATCATCTGAAAAATAACTTTTATCATAATCAATTGCAACATTTGGTACACCATCTGACAAAATAATAATATATTTGTGAGTGTTATCAGTAGCATTAGTAAAGTATTTTTTTGCTAAAGTAATACCAGAATCTAAATTAGTTCTTGGTCCATTATATTCAATTGTTGATACTGAAGAAATTAATTTATCAGTATCGTTAGTTAACTCAGAAATTAATTTAGCATCTTCAATAGTTCCTTCTTTTGAAACGTCACTATTTGTAGAGAAACTTACTACACCAATTTTTAATTTATCATTGTCTTTTAAAAGATTTGTGATTAAAGTTTTAGAAGAATCAATTACTAAATCTTCTCTTGTATTTTGATCTGTAACTGCTTCAAGCATACTTTTTGAATTGTCAATGACCAACATTACTTCACCGGTTGGCTTTAATTTTTCTTCATTATTTGTAACTTTTAATTTAAGTGTTATCTCTTTATTGTCTAAATTCTTTGAAATAATACTTCTTTCAACATAAGATTTAGAACCAAAGTTTACTGTACAAACAGGTTCTTCAACAACTGACATTGTAATATTATTGTATGAAGCATTTGACATAGTTGCAAAAAAGACTGTTAATAAAAAGATAATTAATAAGATTTTAACTTTTGTTTTTTTCATTTTAACATTTCTCCTTTATATTATTTTTACTTATTTTAATATAAAAATACATAAAAAACAATATTTTTAGTAGAAAAGTGTTTAAAAATATGCTATTATATAGAAGACAAAAAAGTAGGAGATACAGAAATGTTAGAAGAAATTAATTCACCAGAAGATTTAAAAAAATTAAGTATAGAAGAAAAAAATAAATTAGCACAAGAACTAAGAGAATATATATTAAAAGTTGTATCAGAAAATGGAGGACATTTAGCATCAAATTTAGGTGTTGTAGAGCTTACAATAGCACTTCATAGTGTTTTTGACATGCCAAAAGATAAAATAGTTTGGGATGTTGGACATCAATCTTATGTACATAAAATAATTACAGGAAGAAGAGAAAATTTTAAAACATTAAGAAAATTAAATGGATTATCCGGATTTCCAAAAATAAACGAATCAGAATATGATAATTTTGATACAGGTCACAGTAGTACATCAATATCAGCAGCTTTAGGAATGGCAAGAGCAAGAGATTTAAAAGGAAAAAGTAATTACGTAATTAGTGTAATTGGAGATGGAGCATTAACCGGTGGAATGGCTTTGGAAGCATTAAATGATGCAGGATGTAGTAATACAAAAATGACAGTTATATTAAATGACAATGAAATGAGTATATCCCCAAATATTGGTGGATTAAATATGTTTTTAAGTAAGCTAAGAACAAAAAAATTATACACAAAGTCAAATGTATCAATTAAAAAGATGATAAATAAAATACCACTAATAGGAAAGCCAAGTGTTAAAATAATACAAAGAATAAAAAGAAGTATAAAACAACTAATAATACCTAAAATGTTTTTTGAGGATATAGGATTTACATATCTTGGACCAGTTGATGGACATGATATAGAACAGTTAGAAAATATATTGAGATTAAGTAAACAAGTCGAAGCACCTGTTTTAATTCATGTTTTAACAAAAAAAGGAAAGGGATATAAAATTGCAGAAGAAAATCCTGATAGATTTCATGCAACAGCACCTTTTGATATTAAAACAGGAATAGCTAAAAAAGAAAAAAGAGAGGATTACTCAAAGATATTTGGAGAAAAGTTAGTAGAACTAGCCCAAAATAATGATAAAATTGTGGCAGTAACAGCATCTATGAAAGATGGAACAGGATTATCTAGATTTCAAAAAGAATTTCCAAAAAGATTTTTTGATGTAGGAATAGCCGAACAACATGCTATAACAATGGCTGCTGGAATGGCAAAAGAAGGAATGATACCTTTTGTTCCAATATATTCATCTTTTTATCAAAGAGCTTATGATCAAGTAATACATGATGTAGCAATACAAGACTTGCCTGTAATAATGTGTGTTGACAGAGCAGGCGTAGTTGGACAAGACCGGAGAAACACATCAAGGAACACTGGATATGGCATTTTTTAGATTAGTTCCAAATTTAACAATAATGTCACCAAAAGATTTTAAAGAACTAGAAGATATGATGGAATTTGCAATAACTTTAAATAAACCGGTTGTAATCAGATATCCAAGAGGTGGAGAAGATGAAAAAATAAAATTTGAAAAACATCAAAAAATAGAATTAGGAAAATCTGAAATTTTAAGAAAAGGACAAGATATAACTATAATTGCGATTGGTAAAAGAGTTGCTAAAGCAATGGAGTTAGCTAAAGATTACGAAAAAGATGGAATAGATGCAGAAGTTATAAATGCAAGATTCTTGAAACCATTAGATATTGAAACAATAAAAGAATCTATAAACAAAACCAAAAATGTTATTACTATGGAAGATGGAACAAAAATTAATGGACTTGGAACAGCAATAGAAGAACTAATTGTAGAAGAAAAATTACAAAATATAAAAATGGAAAAAAAATCTTGGCCTGATGAGTTTATAAAACATGGAACAGTGGAGGAATTGGAAAATTTGTACCAAAATGTTCAAAACAAAAAAGATTTTAAATAAAAAAAGAGGAAAAGAGATTTTAAATGGATAAACAAAAAATTTTAAGTGATTATAAAAAACAAGAAGATAAAATATTATTAGCACAAATATTAGATAAAATAGAATTTTCAAAACAAAGAGAAAGATTGGAATATACGGATTTCTTAGATATGTATCAATTAGCATTAGTCAAGAACTTTATGAGAAAAAATGACTTTGAAAATTATGTTTTATATGGTGGATTTGAGGATAGTGAGAGAAAAGTACTTATAATATATCCTGAAAGATATAATATGAGCATGATAGAAAAAAATTATTCTAAAATTATTAGAGCCATAAGAATTGAATTAAATGAAGAAGATAAAGGAAAATTTTTTCATAGAAACTATTTAGGTGGAATTGTAAAACTTGGAATGAAAAGAGAAAAGGTTGGAGATATAATAGTTGCAGATGACGGAGCTGATATATTGGTAAAAGAAGAAATTGCAGAATCTTTAAAACAAGGATTAGGAACTCTTACCAGATTTGAAAACGCAAGAATAGATATAGTTGAATTAGATAATTTAAAAAAACAAGAAATTAAATTAGAGGAGTTAAATATTATTGTCCCATCTTTAAGACTTGACAATTTTGTTTCTGATTTAGCTAAAACCTCTAGAAATAAAGCGGTTCAAATTATTGATAGTGAGAGGGTTTTTATTAATGGACAAAATGAAACAAAACCTTCTAAACAAGTAAAAATGGGAGATGTTATAACTATAAGAGGAAAAGGAAGATTTGTAGTTAAGGAAATTTCGGGAACAACAAGAAGTGGAAGAAATGTTGTGAAAATTGAAAAATATGTTTAGAAAATGAAATAAAAGCTTAAAAGTTTTGGATTTTACTTTTAAGCTTTTAAATTTTTACTCATTATAATTGCATCATTTTTACCATTATAGTATTTTTTTCTAATACCAATGTGGTCAAAGTTGAATTTATCATATAGTTTAAGTGCATATAAATTATTTTCATTGACTTCTAAAGTAATAGAATTTAAATCTAATGATTTAGCATAAGAAATTAGATGATCCAATAGAATTGAACCAATACCATTGTGTCTAAAATCTTTTTTCACAACAATATTCATAATATCTGCTTCATCACAAATTACTTTTAAACCAGCAAAACCAACAATTTCATCATTGGATTTTGCAACTATAAAATAAGAACTATCACAATTCAATTCTTGATTAAGTATGGAATATGTCCAAAAATCATCAAAATCTGAAAGTAAAATATCTTGTATTGAATTTAAAGATTCTATAGTCATTTTTTCAATTTTAAAATTCATAATAATCTCCAATCTATATGGAATTTTTAAGTTTCTCCTCTAATTGCTTTTGGGCTTGAGGTTTCTTTAAATATAAAGGTAAAACATTTTCATTAATAACTTCTGTAGATTCGAATTTTTTGAATCCTGCAATTCCAAGATTCTCAATATTTAAGTAGCAATCTGTAGATTTTGTAGGAATACCATCACCTACAAATTTAATAGATTTGTTTGTATATTTTTTGTCTAATAAATCTAAAACCTCTTGAACAGTTTTTGCACAAGGTTGCTCTAAAACTGTATAATTTCCGTTTGAAAGTTCGTAAAGAGCAAAATAACAATTGTCATTTTTACAATCTATTGTGCTACAAATTAAACCATCATTTTTAATATTATAAGCTAATACTTCTAAAGAAGAAATACCAATGCATGGAATATTTAAGCTATCAGAAAAAGCTTTGCATGTGGCAACTCCGATTCTAATTCCAGTAAAAGAACCTGGTCCTATGTCAGAAACTATTAAATTAATATCTTTTAAAGATAAGTTGCTTTTATCAAAAAGCTCTTTAATTAAAGGCATTAAAGTTTCAGAATGAGTTAGACCATTATTTAGTTCTAGTTTATTAATTAAATTAGTGTTCTCTAAAATGGCAACACTACATAATGTGCTTGAAGTATCGATACATAAAATTTTCAAAATAAAACTCCTTTCAAATCTGGCATATTTTTAAAATTATCCAATAAAACTAACATTTAAAATTCTTGAATTTTCATCATCGAGGCATCTATTAAAGTCAATTTTAATATATTTTTTTGGTAAAGCATCCTCAATCATTTCGCCCCATTCAATTATGCAAATTCCTTTATCAAAATATTCCTCTCCACCAATTGCATAAAATTCAGAAGAATCTTCTAATCTATATACATCGAAATGATAGATATTTATATCATTTTTATGATATTCATTAACAATTGTAAAAGTAGGACTGGAAATTTCATCTTCAAGACCAAAATAAGATAAAAAACCCTCTGTAAATTTAGTTTTTCCAGAACCCAAGTCACCAGAAAGTACAATAACATCTCCTTTTTTTGATTTTGATGCTAAGTCTCTTGCAAAATTTTTTGTTGATTTTTCAGAATTTGATTTAAAAACAAAATTATTCATTATAATCTCCTACAATACTTTTTGTAAATGTTTAAAGTTTGTGAAAAAATGTTTAAAATTTACTAAAGATATTATAATATAAAAAAGTAAAAAATTCAATGAAATGTATTGATAAATTTTCATATTTGTAATATAATCGTAATGCAAATGTAACAAAAGTGAAATAAAAAAAGACAGTTATTTTATATAGAAGGGAAGAAATTTCATGTTAAAATTTGGATTTGGACAAGACGTAGGAATAGATTTAGGAACAGCTACAGTAATTGTGTATATAAAAGGAAGAGGAATAGTATTAAGAGAACCATCAGTGGTTGCAGTAGATAGAAATACAGGAGATGTATTGGCAGTTGGTGGAGAGGCAAGAAGAATGCTTGGAAGAACACCAGGAAACATAGTTGCAACAAGACCATTAAGAGATGGAGTAATATCAGATTATACAGTTACAGAAAAAATGTTAAAACATTTTATAGGAAAAGTATGTGGAAAATCTATATTTGCACCAAGAATAATGATTTGTATACCATCACAAGTTACAGAAGTAGAAAAAAAGGCAGTAATAGATGCAGCAATGCAAGCGGGAGCTAGAAAAGTTTATTTAATTGAAGAACCAATTGCAGCAGCAATTGGAGCAGGAATAGATATATCAAAACCATGTGGAAATATGGTAGTAGATATTGGTGGTGGGACAACTGATATTGCAGTAATTTCTTTAGGAGGTTCAGTTGTAAGTACATCATTAAAAGTTGCCGGAGATAAATTTGATGAATATATAGTAAAATATATAAAGAAAAAACATAATATAGCAATAGGAGAAAGAACAGCTGAAGACTTAAAAGTTAATATAGGATGTGTATATCCTAAAATACAAGATGCAGAAATGGATATCAGAGGAAGAGATTTAAGTACTGGACTACCAAGAACTGTTACTGTACATTCAAGTGAAATGTTAGAAGCATTAATAGAACCTGCTATGATGATTGTTGATGCAGTACACAGTGTATTGGAAAAAACACCACCAGAATTAGCAGCAGATATAAGTGATAAAGGAATATATATGACAGGTGGAGGTTGTCTAGTAGATGGATTAGATAAATTATTACAAGAAAAAACAGGAATAAATGTAATGATAGCACAAGATTCTATATCATGTGTTGCATTAGGAACAGGTAAAGCATTAGATAATTTAGATGTACTAGATGGAAAAACAAAATAATTGGAGATTAGACCATAGTGGACGGGTTTTAATTGGTTTAAAATAATTTAATATTTCAACCAATTTGAATTCGTCTTTTATTAAGTCAGAGAAGGGAAAAAAATGAAAAAGATAATTAAATTTATAACATTGGGATGTAAAGTAAATCAATATGAAACAAATGCAATGACACAAAAATTTTTAGAAAATGGATATAAAGTAATAGAAGAAAATAATGATAATTCAGAAGAAAAACCAGATGTGTGTATAATAAATACATGTACAGTAACAAATATGTCTGATAGAAAATCAAGACAAATGCTTAGGAGGATGAAGGAGAAAAATCCTGATACGATAGTTGTTGCTGTAGGATGTTATGCACAAGTTGCAAAAGAAGAATTATCTCAAATACCAGAAATAGACTTAGTTTTAGGAAATAATGAAAAAGTAGAAATTGTAAAGTATATAGAACAATATCTAAGAAAAAACGAAAAAAAATTCGAAATAGAAGATGTAATGCAATCAAAGGAATTTTCTGATTTTGGAAATATAACTTTTTCAGAAAAAACAAGAGCTGTTATAAAAATCCAAGATGGATGTGATAGATTTTGTTCATATTGTATAATACCTTACGCAAGAGGAAGAGTAAGAAGCAGAAAGCCAGAAAGTATAATATCAGAAATTACAGAAATCTCTCAAAAAGGAATAAAAGAAGTTGTAATAACAGGAATACATATAGCATCTTATGGCAAAGATTTTGCTTTTTGTGACGACGATAACTTAAAAAATTATAAATTAATAGATTTGCTAGAAGAGATAAATAAAATAGATGGAATAGAAAGAATAAGATTAGGATCAATAGAACCATTATTAATAACAGAAGAATTTGTTGAAAGACTAAAAAAATTAGAAAAAATATGTCATCATTTTCATCTATCATTACAAAGTGGCTGTGATGAAACACTAAAAAGAATGAATAGAAGGTATACAACTGAACAATTTAGAAACATAGTTAGTATATTAAGACGTACATATAAAGATGTTAATTTAACAACAGATATAATAGTTGGTTTTCCTGGAGAGACAGGTAAAGAATTTTGTCAAACTTATGAGTTTCTAAAAGAAATAAAATTCTATAAAATGCATGTATTTAAATATTCACCAAGAAAAGTTACTAAAGCTGCAGTAATGGAAAATCAAGTTCCTGGAGATATAAAGGAACAAAGAAGTAAAAAATTAATTGAATTATCAAACAAAAATGAACTTGAGTATAACAATAATTATATAGGTAAAGAAGTAGATGTTTTATTTGAAGAAGAAAAAGCTGATGTATATAAGGGACATACTCAGAATTATATAATGGTGTATTGTGAATCTAAAGAAAAATTAGATAATAAAATAAAAAGAGTTAAATGCAAAGAGGCTCATGAAGAATACATATTGGCTGAAATATAGAAAAACAATGTTAATATGTAACAAAAATGTAATATTTATGTAACGAAAACTTAATAAAAAAAGAGGCCAAAAGTATTGATATTTAAAGTTGTTTATAGTATAAAATAATTAGTGAATAGATTACGAAGGAGGAAATAACAAATGTCAGAGCTAGAACAAGAAAAAAATGTATTTGGTGGAGTAGAATTTGATAACGAAATACAAGATAAAAATGTAATGGAAAATGCTGGAACAATAAAAAATCCAGGATTACCTGCAAAAGTTGGATTTTGGCAAAAATTTAAAGCTTTTTGGTTGCAAGATATTGATTGGAATAAAGAAATAAAAGTTGAATTAACACCAAAGCAACAAAAAGTTGAAGATGATATAAATGAATTTTTACATCAAGAAATTACATGGGAAAAAGTACATGACTTTTTATTCCAAGAAGTTACATTCGGAAGCAAAAAATAATGTGAAATTTTCGTGAAAAAATAAAAAAGTATAGCAGATATGAAGAATATGTGTTATACTTTTTTTGTTAATGTCCTTTTCGGATAGGGAGGTAAAAATGGCAAAAAACAAGACAATTTTTGTATGTAATGAATGTGGATACGAATCAGGAAAATGGTTAGGAAAATGTCCTGCATGTGGTAGCTGGAATACATTTTTTGAACAAAAAATCATTGAAAGCAAGAATAGTGCATTAAAATCTGATAAATCTTCTAATAATATACCACAAAAATTAAATTCTTATGAGGCAAAAGAAACAATAAGAATTTCCACAGGCTTTGGTGAGTTAGACAGAGTACTAGGTGGAGGTTTGGTGAAAGGTTCACTAACTTTACTTGGTGGTGAACCAGGAATTGGAAAATCTACATTGATTCTACAATTATGTGATAAAGTCAAAGGAGAAGGTAAAGTCTTATATGTCTCAGGAGAAGAGTCTGCAGAACAAATTAAATTGAGATCTGATAGATTACGGAATTAATAATGATGATATTTTATTTTTAGGAGAAACTGATATTGATATAGTCAATAAAAATATAATAGAATTAAACCCTAAGTTAGTTATAATAGATTCAATTCAAACAATGTATTCTGAAGAAATTTCAGCAGCAGCACGGAAGTGTGAGTCAAGTTAGGGAAATTACTTCTCAAATAATGAGAGTATGTAAATCAAGAAATATTACAACAATTATAATTGGTCATGTTACAAAAGATGGAAATATAGCAGGTCCAAGGGTATTAGAACACATGGTAGACACTGTACTTTATTTGGAGGGAGAAAGATATTTTTCGTATAGAATTTTAAGAGGAGTAAAGAATAGATTTGGTTCTACAAATGAAATTGGTATGTTTGAAATGAGAGGAGAAGGAATGGGTGAAATAACTAATCCTTCAGATATATTAATTTCAGAAAGAGAAGATAATCCACCTGGTTCTTGTATAGTAGCTTGTATGGAAGGAACTAGAACCATGTTAGTAGAATTACAAGCATTAACAACTCAAAGTGTATTTGGATTTCCAAAAAGAACAGCTAATGGAATTGATTATAATAGATTAGCACTTTTAATTGCTGTTTTAGAGAAAAGAGCAGGAATGAATTTGGGAACACAAGATGTTTACTTGAATGTAGCAGGAGGATTAAAGATAAATGAACCATCAATTGACTTAGGAATTCTAATGGTAACTGCTTCAAGTTATAAAAATATTCCAATAGAAAAAGGAACAGTTATAATGGGAGAAGTTGGGCTAACAGGCGAAGTAAGAAGAATTAATTTAATTGAAAAAAGACTAAAAGAGGCTGAAAAATTGGGATTTAAAAGATGTATAATTCCAGAAAGTAATAAAAAAGGGTTGAAAGAAAAATTTAAATTAGATATAATAGGTGTCAAAGATGTAAATGAAGCAATAAATAGATGTTTTACTTAAAAATAAGGGAGGAATGAAATTGACAGAACTTCTAAAATTAATAGCACCAGGTACGCCTATAAGAGATGGGCTTGAAAATATATTAAGAGCAAAAACAGGTGCTTTGCTACTTATAACGGATGATAAAGATGTAATAAAAGAAGTCGTTGATGGAGGTTTTTATATAAATGAAGAATATACATCTTCAAGGTTATATGAACTTGCAAAAATGGATGGAGCTATAGTTTTAAGTGGAGACCTAAAAAGAATTTTATTTGCTAATGCACAATTAATACCATCAAGAGATATAGAAACAAGAGAAACAGGAACTAGGCACAGAACAGCTGAAAGAACAGCAAAACAAACAGGAGAATTAGTTATAAGTATATCTCAAAGAAGAAATATAATTACAATATTCAAAGGAAATTTCAGATATATACTAGAAGATACAAATGCAGTACTAAACAAAGCTAATCAAGGTATACAAACACTAGAAAGATATAAAAAGGTATTTGATAATAAATTAGGAATATTAAATGAATATGAATTTAATGATATAGTTACATTAAAAAATGTTATAGATGTAATACAAAGAGCAGAAATGGTAAGAAGAATTGCAGACGAAATTAAAAGCCAAATATATGAACTTGGAGAAGATGGAAGACTGGTAGATATGCAATTAGAAGAATTAATGGGAGGATTAGAAAAGGAAGAAAATCTAATTATTAAAGATTATATGGCTCCTGCCAAAAAAAGAAAGACACCTGAAAAAATAATGGAAGAGTTAGCCAAAACACAATATGATGAAATAACAAAAGAAGGTATAATTGCAAAAATGCTAGGCTATGAAACTTTTGATAATTATGATGAAGTTGGTGTATATACAAGAGGATATAGAATTCTAAATAAAATACCAAGAATGCCATCTAATATAGTAGAAAATCTTGTATTATCATTCAAATCTTTTCAACATATATTGGCAGCAGATATAGAAAGCTTAGACGAAGTTGATGGAATTGGAGAAGTAAGAGCAAGGACAATTAAACAAGCTTTAAGAAGAATGCAAGAACAATTTATGTTTGAGTAATTGTTATTACTTTAAACTTTAATTTATAAATGGTAAAAAATAAAAAGGAGAGTTATTAAAATGAAAAATTTATGGAAAATTATTTGGATTATAGCATTAATAGTTATAATAATATTAATAGGTAGTGTTGGATATGGATATTATAAAAAAGCAACATTTATATCTCAGAACCCAATTGTAACAATGGAAGTTGAAAACTTTGGAACTATAAAGATTGAATTATATCCAGATCAAGCACCTGAAACAGTATCAAATTTTATAGCGTTAGCTAATAGAGGTTTTTATGATGGAACTTCTTTTCATAGAGTTGTAAAAGACTTTATGATACAAGCTGGTTCAAAAAATGGTGATGGAACAACAGGTGCACAAATAAGTGATTTAAAAGATAATGGGGCTAATAAACAATATTCAATAAAAGGAGAATTCTTAGCAAATGGTGTAACCAATACAATAAAATTTGAAGAGGGAACATTGGCAATGGCTAGAGCAGATTATACAAGCTATTCTTCAGGTTTAACAGAAGAGTCTTATAATTCAGGTTGTTCACAATTCTTTATAATGACAAAAGAAAATACAAATTTAAATGGATATTATACATCTTTTGGAAAAGTAACAGAGGGAATGGATGTTGTACATGCAATAGAAGGAATTGAATGTACAGTAGCAGAAGGCAGTGAAAAAACTGAAAATGCTGAAGTTAGCACACCAGTAAATCCGCCAAAAATAACATCAATTAGAGTTGAAACTTATGGAATTGATTATGGATTACCAGAAATTTTAGAACCATTTGATTATATGAGTTGGCTATATAAACAATATGGAAAAAACCAATAAAAATATTATAAAAAAATAAAAAAACACTTGCCAAAATTATAGGCAAGTGTTAAACTAATTATAGATTAAAAAAAAACCGATTTTTTCGGAAAAAATTTTTTTTAATCTTTTTTTTATTTTTAAGAAGCAAGGGGGAAATAGCAATGAATACAAAGTATATATTTGTAACAGGAGGAGTGGTATCTGGATTAGGAAAAGGAATTACAGCCGCATCATTAGGAAGACTTTTAAAAAATAGAGGATATAAAGTAACAATACAAAAATTTGATCCATATATAAATGTAGATCCAGGAACAATGAATCCTTATGAGCATGGAGAAGTATTTGTAACAGATGATGGAGCAGAGACGGACTTAGACCTAGGTCATTATGAAAGATTTATAAATGAAAATTTAACGAAAAATTCTAGTATTACAATGGGAAAAATATATTCGGAAGTAATAGAAAAAGAAAGAAGAGGAGATTATTTAGGAAAAACTGTACAAGTAATACCACATATTACAAACCAGATAAAAGAAAAAATATATGGATTTGAAAATACAGATACAGATATAGTAATCTCAGAAGTTGGTGGAACGGTTGGAGATATTGAGGGATTATCTATTATTGAAGCAATCAGACAGGTTGGACTTGAAAAAAATCCAGAAGATGTATGTTTTATACATGTAACGTTATTACCATATATATATGGGTCAAATGAAATAAAATCTAAACCAACACAGCATTCAGTAAAAGAATTACAAAGCTATGGAATAAAACCAGATATATTGGTATGTAGAACAGAACAAGATATACCAGAAAATATCAGAGAAAAATTAGCACTATTTTGTAATGTGAGAAAAACAAGTGTAATACAAAATAAAACAGCAGATTGCTTATATGCGGTACCATTGATGCTTGAGGAAGAAGGATTAGCAAGAGAAGTTTGTAACCATCTAAAGTTGGATAGATATATTCCTGATAACAGAAAATGGGAAGATATGATAGAAAAAATAAGAAAAATAGATAAAAATAAAAAGGTGAAGATTGCAATAGTTGGAAAATACATTAAATTAGAAGATTCATATATATCTGTAATAGAAAGTATTAAACATGCAGGATTTGTAAATGATGTTGAAACAGAAATCAAGTTAATAGATTCTGAAAAAATAACAAAAGATACAGTTGATGAAATGTTAAAACAATTTCAGGGAATTATAGTACCAGGTGGATTTGGAAACAGAGGAATTGAAGGAAAAATAGAAACAATTAAATATGCAAGAAAAAATAAAATTCCATTTTTAGGAATATGTTTAGGAATGCAAATGGCTGTTGTTGAATTTGCACGAGATGTATTAAATTTAAAAGATGCAAATTCACAAGAATTTAATGAAAAATCAGAAAATCAAGTAATTCATATAATGGAAACACAAAAAACAGTTGATAAAAAAGGTGGCACAATGAGATTGGGAGCTTATCCTTGTATCATAAAAGAAGGAACTTTAGCAGAAAAAGTATATGGAACAAATGAAATATCTGAAAGACATAGGCATCGCTTTGAGTATAATAATGACTACAAAGAAAGACTAGAAAAGGCAGGTCTAATATGTTCAGGAGTATCACCGGATGGAAATTTAGTTGAAATAATAGAAATAAACCAGAAAGAACATCCTTATTTTATAGCTGGTCAATTTCATCCTGAATTAAAATCAAGACCTAATAAGCCGGCACCATTATTTGTTGGTTTAGTTAATGCAGCAAAGAATATTATGTAATATAAAAATGAAAGATACATAATAAAATTAACATAATTTGCTTTTTCGGAAAATAAGGTGTATAATAGGAATATATAAAACATAAGGAGGACAGGGTCCATGGAACAGACAATAATACGGACTATCAAAGGAAAGGAAGGATTCTTTTTTCAGAAAGATGAATTAATCATCAGAGAGTTATCGGTTGATGATATTGAGGCTTTTATGAAGTGTCTAAAAAATCTTGTGAATGTAAATGAAGAAGATGAAAGAAATTATCTTACAGATTTAATTTCACAAAGAGATGTTGAAAAGGATGATAAATTCATTCTTCTAGTTACATCAAAGGATGGTGAAATCATAGGCTTTCTGAAATTTAGCTTGATCCCTGAATCATATTATTGTGATACAGAGATACGAGTTTATTTAAAGGATCAAAGAACTATTGATGAGGAAGGACCAAATATCTTAAAAGCAATAAGATTTGTCCATGAAGAATATGGCCTTTTTGACCAAATTTATTTAATGGACGATGAAAACAATAGAGTAGATATTGAACAACTTATTGCTTAATAGTCCTAAAAAATCTCAGAAATTTTTTCTGAGATTTTTTCTTTTGTATTGGTTCTAAAATAATAAATAAAAAATATAATATAGGGTCTAAATATATAAAGAGTAATATTTTCTTTAAAATTGTGAAATCTATGTGAATTTTAGCAAACTCTATTGACAATTGCTAAAAAAAGGTATAAATTATTAGCAGTTAAACAAAAAGAGTGCTAACAATAAAAAACATTCTTAAATGGAAAAATTGAAGGAGGTAATATCATGATTAAACCATTAGGAAGTAGAGTATTGATAAAAATGAAAGAAGGCGAAGAGACAACAAAAAGTGGAATAATATTAGCAAGTAGTGCACAAGAAAAACCACAAATTGCAGAAGTAATAGAAGTAGGCCCAGGAGAAAAAATAGATGGAAAAAATGAAGAAATGTATGTAAAAAAAGGAGACAATATAATAGTAAGCAAATATTCTGGAACAGAAGTAAAATATGAAGGAACAGATTATTTAATAGTAAAACAAGATGATATTTTGGCAATAGTAGAATAAAGGAATTACCATATAGAGAAGAGATTTTAAATGGTGATGAATTAACAAAATGAGTGAGAGGAGAGATTTAAAATGGCAAAACAAATAAAATTTGGAGAAGATGCAAGAAAATCTTTATTAGAAGGAGTTAATAAATTAGCTGATACAGTTAAAGTTACATTAGGACCAAAAGGAAGAAATGTTGTATTAGACAAAAGCTTTGGAGCACCACTAATTACAAATGATGGTGTTACAATAGCAAAAGATATTGAATTAGAAGATAAATTTGAAAATATGGGAGCAAGACTTGTAAAAGAAGTATCAGAAAAAACAAATGATGTTGCAGGTGATGGTACAACAACAGCAACAGTTTTAGCACAAAGCATGATTAAAGAAGGTGTTAAAAATGTAGCAGCAGGTGCTGACCCAATGGCCATGAAGAGAGGAATTGATAAAGCAGTTAATTCAGCAGTTGAAGAATTGAAAAAAATCAGTGTCCCTGTAAATGGAAAAGAAGATATAGCAAGAGTTGCAAGTATTTCAGCAAATAATGACGAAGTTGGAGAATTAATTGCAGAAGCTATGGAAAAAGTTTCAAAAGATGGAGTTATAACTATTGAAGAATCAAAAACATCAAATACAGAATTAAATGTAGTTGAAGGTATGCAATTTGATAAAGGATATGTTTCTCCATATATGGTAACAGACACAGAAAAAATGGAAGCAGTTGTTGACAATCCATACATTTTAATTACAGATAAAAAAATAAGTAATATTCAAGAAATATTACCATTACTAGAAAACTTGATGCAACAATCAGGAAAATTGGTAATAATCTGTGACGACATAGAAGGAGAAGCTCTTTCAACATTAGTACTTAATAAATTAAGAGGAGTATTAAATGTTGTAGCAGTTAAAGCTCCAGGATTTGGTGATAAGAGAAAAGCAATGCTTCAAGATATAGCAATTCTAACAGGTGGAGAAGTTATAACATCAGACTTAGGACTTGAATTAAAAGATACACAAATTGAACAACTAGGTAGAGCAAGACAAGTAAAAGTTCAAAAAGAAAATACTATAATTGTTGATGGTGCAGGAGATAAACAACAAATAGCAGATAGAGTTGGACAAATAAAAGCACAAATAAATGAAGCAAAGAGTGAATACGATAAAGAAGGATTACAAGAAAGACTTGCTAAAATGGCTGGAGGAGTTGCAGTAATTGAAGTTGGAGCAGCTACTGAAACAGAGATGAAAGACAAAAAATTAAGAATTGAAGATGCACTTTCTGCAACAAAAGCAGCAGTTGAAGAAGGTATAGTTGCAGGTGGTGGAACAGCATTAATAAATGTAGCACCAGCAGTTGAAAAAGTAGTAAGTGAATTAACTGGTGGAGAA
The DNA here is from genome assembly GCA_934154445.1 of uncultured Clostridia bacterium. Lineage (GTDB taxonomy): Bacteria > Bacillota > Clostridia > TANB77 > CAG-508 > CAG-269. The sequence goes on along the minus strand of CAKPGC010000001.1, from coordinate 32,047 downwards.
AAATTAGGTTCAACAATAGTATTAAAAGCATTAGAAGAACCAGTAAAACAAATAGCAAGAAATGCAGGATTAGAACCAGCAGTAATTGCTGATAATGTTAAAAAATCAGAAATTGGTGTAGGATTTGATGCAAGCAAAGAAGAATATGTTGATATGAAAAAATCAGGAATTGTTGATCCAACAAAAGTTACAAGAAGTGCTTTGCAAAATGCAGCATCAATTGCATCAATGGTTATCACAACAGAAAGTCTAGTTGCAGATATTCCAGAAAAAGACTGTCATTGTGGTCATGATAATGGAATGGGTGCAGCAGGAATGGATGGAATGTATTAAAAAAGAATACAAACAAAATAAAAATTGAAGATAAAAATTTAAAAAAATTTTAAAAATTACTTGACAGTTATAAAAAAATACTTTATAATTTATAACTGTCAGGAACAATGCAGGTGTAGTTCAATGGTAGAACCTCAGCCTTCCAAGCTGATGACGTGGGTTCGATTCCCACTACCTGCTCCACATATATTTATAAAATGTGGAAAACTGGTATCAATTTTATATATGCAGGTGTAGTTCAATGGTAGAACCTCAGCCTTCCAAGCTGATGACGTGGGTTCGATTCCCACTACCTGCTCCATTTGAAATCAACTTACGGACTTAAAAGTTCGTAAGTTTTTATTTTATATAAAACTTTAAAAGTTCTATTTCTAGAATGGAGTGATAAATTTTCTTGAATATAGACATTTATTTTTAATGTCTACACAAGTAATGGAAATGACTGAAAAAGAACAAAGAGATTTTGTTTATGAAGTTTTAGCTGATATTTATAATAATTTGAAATAGTATAAAATCAAAAGAGTCTAGAATTTTCTAGACTCTTTTGACATTACCGGTTTTATCTTGACGGTAATTCTTCCCACCAGTTACAACGTTCTTTAGGTACAGAAGTATATCCCCAAAAATCTCCATTTTCATCAGGCACAGCTGGAATCAAAATTGATTCACCAGATGAATATGATTTAGAGACATCCTTAAGGTTAACGATAAGTTGGTCCGTCATTCTCATAGGCAGTCCTTCTGGACCGGGTCCATGATATGAAGGAATTTTACCTTTTTCATTGACTTCCCACTTGGCAAGCGGAAGTTTCTTTCCAGTAGGAGTTCCTATATAAAGGTCAGATTTTTCTTCCCAAGTACATTCATTGTACTCTCTTGGGCTTTGCCGTTCTTCTGCACATGTTGCACAGATAAGCGGTTCGGTGCTCATATAAGGACGCCATAACTTTACATGTTCTTTTCCGCAAATAGCGCATGCATAAACTTTCATGTTGATTTCCTCCTTGCTAATTAGCATAAATTATTATGTGGGATTTTCTACAATACCGAAATATCATAAATAGTATAGCATAATTAACATAATTTTGCAAGAAGTATCGTTTTATATTGATTTATAAAATTTAGTTTAATTGCAATTTCTAAGTATACATTTTTAAAAACTTATGCTAAAATCAATTCCGTTGTTTTACTCTTTAAAAATGTTATTTCAATTCTTCTCTTACTTCCATTAAAATTTTACCTAATAAATTTTTATGTTCTAAATCTTTGCAATCATCACACATACATTTTCCCCATATATTATCGTGCCAACCTGTTGTATCTTCTATTAATTCCATATCTCTTGTGTCTAACAATTCTTTTAAACATTCAGGATTTTGTTTGAATTTTTCAAGCACTACTTTCTTCATTAAACTATATTTGACATTCTCCCAATCATCTCGTATAAATCTTGATAATTCTCTACTAACATTTTTTGATTCGTCGGGTGTAAGTTTTGTCATCAATTTCTTTATATCTTCGTCTAAAAATTTTTGTGAATGATATGCCGCCTCGCTTGAAGAATATCTTAGTCCATCTATTATAACATCACACAAAAAATAATTTGTTAATTTAGTATCATTTTTAAAATAATATTTGTTATTCATTATATTGCTCCTTTAATATTGGTAATTTCAAGTATATAATACCACAAAATAACAAAATTTTCAGTATATCCATTGAAATTGGATAAGATTTTTTATTTAATGTGAGCATAAAGGATAATTTATTAATGGTAAATGAAAATAATAATAATATTTCAGTTGGTCAAAAACAAAGGATTGCGATAGCAAGAGCAATACTAATAGATACATCAATTATATTATTTGACGAGTCAACAAGTGCATTAGATAATTATAGCAAGAATAAAATAGAAGAAACAATAAATAATATTAGTATTGTTAATATTTGAGGAAAAAGTTTCTATTTAATAAATACTTGACTTTTTCCAAAAAAGGTATTAAAATTATAATTAGTTTATAATAAAAGGCAAGTAAGAGAAAAAGTAAAATAAAGGTTACTAAAAAGAGAGAAATAGCCGTGGCTGAAAGCTAATTCAAGAAAACATATTTGAAAAACTAACTCTTCAAGTTTTTGGTGAATAAACCAAACGTGTAAGATGCGTTATAGTCTTATAATTGAGTAAAAATTAGGATGGAACCGTGTAATAGAAGCACTCCTATAGATTTTTTAATCTATAGGAGTGTGTTTTTTTAAAACTAATAATCTATCTTAAAAAAAGAATAAAGGAGGAAGTATTATGGTTAAGGTAACATTAAAAGATGGCTCTAATATAGAAGTAGAGCAAGGAACTTCAATAATAGAAGTAGCACAAAAAATAAGTGAAGGTTTAGCAAGAATGGCAACTTGTGGAATAGTAAATGGAGAAGTGAAAGACTTAAGATACGAATTGCAAGAGGATTGCAGTTTAAGTATAGAAACATTTGAAAGTAGTATTGATGGAAAAAAAGCTTATTGGCATACAACATCACATATAATGGCACAAGCTGTGCAAAGATTGTTCCCAAACGTAAAATTTGCAATAGGACCAAGTATCGAAAATGGATTTTACTATGACTTTGATGTAGAAAAACCATTTACAGATGAAGATAAAGCAAATATCGAAGCAGAAATGAAGAAAATAATAAAAGAAGATTTTGAAATAGAAAGATTTACTTTATCAAAACAAGAGGCTTTAAAATTAATGGAAGGACAACCATATAAACAAGAATTAATAAATGATTTAGCAGATGGGGAAGAAATAAGCTTTTACAAACAAGGTGATTTTACAGACTTATGTGCTGGACCACATTTAATGAAAACAGGAAAAGTAAAAGCTGTCAAAATATTATCATCTTCAGGAGCTTATTGGAGAGGTGATGAAAAGAATAAAATGCTACAAAGAATTTATGCTATATCATTCCCAAAAGCAAGTCAAGTTGATGAATATATGCAAAAATTAGAAGAAGCAAGACAACGTGATCACAGAAAAATAGGAAAAGACTTAGAATTATTTATGACAAGCCCATTAGTAGGTTCAGGACTTCCAATGTATTTACCAAATGGAGCAACAGTAAGAAGATTACTAGAAAGATATATACAAGATAAAGAAGTTGAAATGGGATATCAACATGTATATACACCATCACTTGCAAATACAGAATTATACAAAGTTTCAGGTCACTGGGATCACTACAAAGAAGATATGTTCCCTGTTATGAAAATGGATAATGAAGAAATGGTATTAAGACCAATGAACTGTCCACATCACATGCTTATTTATAAAAATAAAATGCACTCATACAGAGATTTACCAATAAGAATTGGAGAACTTGCACATGACTTTAGATATGAAGACAGCGGAAGTGTTTGCGGTTTAGAGAGAGTTCGTGAAATGTGTCAAAATGATGCTCACCTTTTTGTAAGACCAGATCAAATAAAAGAAGAATTCGGAAAAGTTGTTCAATTAATTTTATCTGTTTACAAAGATTTTGGATTTAAAGATTATGAATTTAGATTATCTTTAAGAGACAAAAATAATAAAGAAAAATATTTTGACGATGATGAAATGTGGGAAAAAGCAGAAGGTCAATTAAGAGAAATTTTAACAGAACTTGGAGTACCATTCTATGAAGCAGAAGGAGAAGCTGCATTCTATGGACCAAAATTAGATGTCCAATTAAAATCAGCAGTTGGACATGATGTAACAGTATCAACTTGCCAATTAGATTTCTTATTGCCAGAAAGATTTAAGCTAGAATATGTTGGAGAAGATGGAGAAAAACATAGACCAGTTGTTATCCACAGAGCAATTTTAGGAACATTTGATAGATTTATGTGTTTCTTAATTGAAGAAACAAAAGGTGCATTTCCATTATGGCTATCACCAACACAAGTAAAAATACTTCCTATTACAGATGCACAACATGATTATGCAAAAACACTTGAAGAGAAATTACACAAAGCTGGAATTCGTGTCGTTTTAGATGATAGAAATGAAAAAGTTGGATATAAAATACGTGAAGCTCAACTTGAAAAGGTTCCTTATATGTTAGTAATTGGAGCAAAGGAAGTTGAAGAAGACTCTGTTTCAATTCGTTCAAGAGAAAGTGCTGAAAATGAAGTGATGAAATCTGATGAGTTTATTTCAAAAATAAAATATGAAGTTGAGAATAAAACAAAATAAAAATATGCAAACTAAAATAAGAAAATCCTTACAATATATGTAAGGATTTTCTGTATTGTAAAGGTAATTGGCTTAAAAATAAATATGAAAAAACTTGACAAAAAATAGATATCAGAGTATAATGTTAACCGAAACTAACAAAAAGGAGATGCAAAAATGATATCGAAATCGTTGGAAGAATATTTAAAAACAATGTATGTACTAAAAAAACAAAATGAAAACATAAGAGTTACAGATATTGCAAAGAAAATGAATTGTACAAAACCAAGTGTAAATAAAGCAATTTATAATTTAAAAGACAATGGTCTTCTAAATTATGAATCCTATGGAACAATAGAATTAACTGAAGAAGGAGAAAATCTTGCAAAAAAAATACTGGAAGCTTATGATATAGTTTATGTATTTTTGAAAGATGTTTTGAATTTAGAAGAAGAAGATGCAAAACAGGAAGCAGAAAAAATAAAAACAACGATAACAGATGATACAATAAATAAGTTAGCAAAATACGTACATAAGGAACTTGGACTAACAAATCTAGATTGCGATTATGATATAAATAAAGAAAAATGTAGATGTTGTGCAAGAAGAACAAATAAAAAGTAAAATTTTCAATAGTGATGGAACTATTGAAAAAAAAGAAAGGATTTAAAATAATGAGTAATTTATTAGAAATAAAAGATTTACATGTAAACGCAGGAGAAAAAGAAATATTAAAAGGAATAGACTTAGATATTAAAAAAGGAGAAATCCATGTAATAATGGGACCAAATGGTTCTGGAAAAACAACAACAGCAAATGCAATATTAAATAATCCAGAATATACAAAAACAAATGGAACAATAACTTTTGATGGTGAAGATATTACAGAATCAAGAACAGATGAAATTGCAAGAAAAGGAATTTTTATGTCATTCCAATTGCCAGAAGAAATTCCTGGGGTTTCAGTTACAAACTTCTTGAAATATGCAAAAAATAAAATAACAGGAGAACCAGTAAAAATCTTTCAATTTAAAGACGAATTGAAAAAATATATGGAAGAATTAAATATGAATCCTAAAAATATGGAAAGAAGCTTAAATGTTGGATTTTCAGGTGGAGAGAAAAAGAAAAATGAGATTTTACAAATGCTTGTATTAAATCCAAAACTTGCTATTCTTGACGAAACAGATTCTGGTCTTGATGTTGATGCAATAAAGACTGTTTCAAAAGGTATTGAGATGTTTAAAAATGAGAATAATGCTGTTTTAATTATTACTCATAATACTAAAATTTTGCATAGTTTAAAGGTTGATTATGTTCATGTTTTGGTTAATGGAAAAATTGTTAAAACAGGTGGACAAGAATTGGCTTCAGAAATTGAAGAAAATGGATATGCACAATATAAATAAAAAGTAAATAAAAATTCAAAGGAGCTAAAAAATGAAAACTCAAGTTGAAGAAATAAATAGAAATATCTATGATATAAAAAACAAAGACGAATATGACTTTAAAATAAAAAAAGGTTTAACACCAGAAATAATAGAAGAAATATCAAAACAAAAAAACGACCCAGACTGGATGAGAGAATTCAGGTTAAAAGCATTAGAAGTATATAACAACTTAGAAATGCCAACATGGGGACCAGATTTATCAGAATTAAATATGGATGAGATAGCAACTTATGTGAGACCAAAGTCAAAATTAAATAGTTCATGGGATGATGTTCCAGAAGATATTAAAAATACATTTGACAAATTAGGAATACCAGAAGCAGAAAAGACATCACTTGCAGGTGTTGGTGCACAATATGATTCAGAAGTTGTTTATCATAGTATGAAAGAAGATTTAATTAAACAAGGTGTAATTTACACAGATATGGAAACAGCAGTAAGAGAATATCCAGAACTAGTAAAATCACACTTTATGAAATGTGTGCCAGTAAATGACCACAAATTTGTTGCATTACATGGAGCAGTATGGTCAGGCGGTTCATTTGTATATGTACCAAAAGGAGTAAAAGTAGATGTTCCATTGCAATCATACTTCAGACTAAATTCACCAGAATCAGGACAATTTGAACACACATTAATAATTCTAGAAGAAGGGGCAAGTTTGCACTTTATAGAAGGATGTTCAGCACCAAAATATAATAAAGTAAACCTACACGCTGGATGTGTTGAATTATATGTAGCAGACAATGCTTATTTAAGATATTCAACAATAGAAAACTGGTCAAAAAATATGCTTAACTTAAATACAAAAAAAGCAATAGTAGGAAAAAATGCAAAAATGGACTGGGTATCAGGTTCATTTGGTTCAAAAATATCAATGCTATATCCAATGAGCATATTAAATGGAGAAGGTGCAAAAACAGAGTTTACAGGAATATCATTTGCAGGTGGAGGACAAAACCTAGATAATGGATTCAAAGTAATTCATAATGCACCAAACACATCAAGTGTAGTAAATGCAAAATCAATATCAAAAAATGGTGGAAAATGCACATATAGAAGTTTAGTAAGAATAAATGAAAATGCAAAAAATTCAAAATCATCAGTATCATGTGAATCGCTTATGTTAGACGACATATCAATTTCAGATACAATACCAACAAATGACATAAGAACAGACGAAGTTGAATTTTCACACGAAGCCAAAATAGGAAAAATAAGTGATAAAACAATATTCTATTTGATGAGTAGAGGACTATCAGAAGAAGATGCAAAGGCTATGATAGTAAGAGGTTTTGCACATCCAATAGCAAAAGAATTACCAGTAGAATATGCTGTTGAAATGAATAATCTTATTAACTTAGAATTAGAAGGAGCAATTGGATAATATGGAAAATTTAAAATTAAATGAAACACCAGTTAGAACAGCAAAAAACTTCAGAATAAACAATATAAAATTAGAAAATATTGCAGTTCCAGAAGTAATACCAATATTTGAAAATGTAACAATAATTGGTGATACATCTAAAATAGATATAGATAGCAATACAGATACAAATTTAGTTTATGGTTTAAGTGAAGAACTTACGAATCAAGTAAAACACGGAGCAAATCAAAAAATAAAATTAAACATAAATAGTAATCAAAATGAAAAATCAGAAGCAGAAATAGATTTTAATTTTGATAATGAAAATGCTGTATTAATAGATAACATAGAAATTATTGCAAACGAAAACACAAAATCAACAGTAATAATAAAATACACATCAAATCAAGAAAATGAAAATTATCACAATGGAATAATAAAAGCAAAAGCAGAAAAAAATTCAGAATTAAATATAGTTTTAGTTAATTTAATGAATACAAAATCAAATAACTTTTTGGCAATTGAAAATGATTTTGAAGAAAATGCAAAAATCAATTATACAATTGTTGACTTCGGCGGAAAACACAGCATTACAAATTATTATTCTAATTTACAAGGTGATAGCTGTGATAACCAATTAAACACAATTTATTTAGGAAAAGAAAATCAAGTTTTTGACTTAAATTATATAGGCGAATTAAGAGGGAAAAAATCTAATATTGATATAGAGGTTCAAGGAGCTTTAAAAGATACATCCAAAAAACATTTTAAAGGAACAATTGATTTCAAAAAAGGTTGCAAAAAGGCTACTGGAAACGAAAACGAAGCTTGTATGTTGTTGTCAGATGCAGCAAAATCAATAGCTTTACCAATGCTTCTTTGTTCTGAAGAAGAGGTTGAAGGTAATCATTCAAGTTCGGCTGGAAAAATTGGCGAGAAAGAATTATTCTATATTATGAGTAGAGGCTTTGAACTTAAAGAGGCTATGAAATTGATGGTTAGAGCTAGATTTAATCAGATTTTAGAGAAGATTGAAAATGAAGAATTGAGAGAAGAAATTTTACAAGAAATTGATAAGAGGTTAGATTAATAATATAATTGTAATTTTAAGGAGAAAGATTTAATGAAGAATTCAAGAGAGTTTATGGATGAATTTATGGGAACATGGAAAAATATGATAAAATACCAAAACATTAAAATAAATCCTATTGAACCAAATTATGATGAAATAGAAAAAGCTTTTTCAGAAGAAAAGAAAATTGTATATACACAAGAATGTAACGAAAATCAACAAATATCCGAAATAGAAGATGATGGGAGATAATTTATGAATAAAGAACAAATAAAAAAAGATTTTCCAATACTAGAAAATAAAAACATAACATATCTAGATAGTGGAGCAACAACACAAAAGCCAATACAAGTAATAAAAGCAGTAGAAGAATTCTACCAAAAATATAACGCAAACCCACACAGGGGGGCATATTCATTAAGTGTAGAAGCAACTGAACAATACGAAAATACAAGAACAAAAATAGCAAAATTCATAAATGCAAAACATAGAGAAGAAATAATATTCTCAAAAAATGCAACAGAAAGTTTAAACCTAATTGCATATTCTTATGGATTGGACAACCTAAAAAAAGATGATGAAGTAGTAATTTCAATAATGGAACATCATTCAAATTTAGTTCCTTGGCAAAAAATGACAAAGCAAACAGGTAGCAAATTAAATTATATGTATATCAACGAAAACTATGAAATTACAGACGAAGAAATAGAAAGCAAAATTACAGACAAAACAAAAATCGTCGGAATTACACATGTTTCAAATGTTTTAGGAACAATAAATAATGTGAAAAAAATAATTAAATACGCACACAAAAAAGGTGCAGTAGTAATAGTTGACGCATCACAAAGCATACCACATACAAAAATTGATGTTCAAGATTTAGATGCAGATTTTCTAGTATTTTCAGGACATAAAATGCTTGCACCACTTGGAATAGGTGTATTATATGGAAAAAGGGAAATACTAAATAAAATGACTCCATTTTTAATGGGTGGAGATATGATAGAGTATGTTTATGAACAAGATACAACATTTGCACCACTTCCAAATAAATTTGAAGCAGGTACACAAAATGTTGAAGGTGTAATTGGTTTAGGAGCTGCAATTGATTATATTGAAAATTTAGGATATGATAAAATACAAGAAATTGAACATGAAGTAATATCTTATGCAAGGCAGGAATTATCCAAATTAGATTATCTAACACTATACACAACACCAAATGAAGAAAATCATTCAAGTGTAATTTCATTCAACATTAAAGGAGTACACCCACATGATGTGGCAAGTATTTTAGATTCAGAAGGTGTATGTGTACGTTCTGGAAATCATTGTGCACAACCTCTTATGAGATTCTTAGGTATTGATTCTACATGTAGAGCAAGTTTCTACATCTACAATACAAAAGAAGATGTAGACAAATTGGTTAAGGCACTTGATAAGGCTTATAATATGTTTAAAAATTATATAAAACAACAGAAATAATATTGACTATTAAGTAAATATATATTATAATCTTCTTGGTTGGGAAGTTAACCTTCTTCAGGCATAAGTGCATAGACTAGTAAGTCTATGTTATATGCTTGCTAATCTATGCATTTATGTCTTTAATGACTTAAATGTAAATCTCGTAAGAAGGAGGTTAACAGCTATGGAGTTAATAAAGATTTTATTAATAATATTAGCTTTCTTTTTAGGACTATCGTTTCTAGTACATATTTGCTCCCAAAAGAGATATGCATTAAAATATTGTTCCAAAAAAAGAAAAATAGAGATTTATCCCACAGATAAACCTCACCCACACATGAGATAAGAGCTTGCTCTTGTCTCTTTTATATTATTATATTAACACTAATTTATAAAATTGTCAATAAATTAATAAAAAAAGAAAGGTAAATTTCAATGGACGAGTTAACAGATGTTTATAATGAACTAATAATGGAACACAGTATGAATTCATACAACAAAAAGAAACTAGAAAATGCAGATTACTGTGAAGTAGGGCATAATCCAAATTGTGGAGATGAAATAACACTACAATTAAAATTAAATGGAAATAAAATAGAGGATATGGCATTTTCAGGACATGGATGCGCAATATCACAAGCATCAACATCAATAATGATAGATACATTAAAAGGTAAAACAGTTGAAGAAGCAAAAGAGATTATAAAAACATTTATAGAAATGATAAAAAGAGAAACAACTAACGAAGAAGAACTTAAAAAATTAGAGGATGCCATTGCTTTTAGAAATGTGTCAAATATGCCGGCAAGAGTTAAATGTGCTCTTTTGGCTTGGCATACAATTGAAGATATGTTAGATAAAAATTATAAATAATATAAAGTGTGAAAGAAAATATTAGCTTTTTGACAATAACATACTAAAATGGTATAATAGTTAAGCAACTTATTAATAAAGCATTTTAAAAGAAAGGGACAATATGTTAGAAGTAATGTTTTATTCAAAAGGAACAAAACCTTATGGCAAAAACACAATCTCAAATTGGGCAGAAGTTTGTTTTCAGGATTCTAGAAGGAAAGTAAAGAAAACATTTATAACTGTTACTGAAATTAATAAGACACCAGTCTTTATGGATGTTTTCGATAGTATGTTTTTTCGGATAAGAAAACAGAAAATTGCAGAGATTATCGAAGAAAATCCAACTGTAGAAGCAGTACTTATATGTAATGGGATTTTTTTTAATCAATTGAAAGAATCTTTGGAAGATAATGAAGATGATATCCAATTTATAATTTTTGAAAATGGAATGAGTTTTAACTATATTATGCTTGGAGAAGACAAAAGTATTTTATTGTTTGCCGAAGACTAATCTCTTTCACCCACCAAATCAGCATTTTGATTCGGTGGGTACATTTATTTTAAAATTTAATAAAATTAACAAAAAATATAAAAAGTTGTCAAAAAGGGGTGTTCTCATTGAAAGCCGGAGGTAAAAATGGAAAATAAAAAAGTATTATTAGGAATGAGTGGAGGAGTTGACAGTTCAGTATCAGCACTACTACTAAAAAAAGAAGGATATGAAGTAATAGGAACAACATTAGAATTATTTGCAGGAAGCAGTTGTTGTAACATAAACACATACATAGACGCCAAAAATGTATGTAATTCAATAGGAATTCCACATTTTACATATAATTGTAAGGAACAATTTAAAAACTATGTAATAAACGACTTTATAGACTGTTATGCAAATTGCAAAACACCAAACCCATGTATAGAATGTAACAAATACATGAAATTTGGAATCATGTTGGAAAAAGCAAAAGAGTTAGGATGCAATTACATAGCGACAGGACATTATGCAAAAACAGAATATAGTGAAAAATATGGAAGATGGGTACTAAAAAAATCACAAGCAGGAAAAAAAGATCAAAGTTATGTATTATGGAATATTCCAAAAGAATTAATAGAACATGTATTATTTCCATTAGCAGATTTTACAGATAAAGAGCAAATACGTGAAATAGCAAGAGAAAATGACTTAAAAGTTGCAAATAAACCAGATAGCGAAGATATCTGTTTTGTGCCAGATGGAAATTACAAAAAATTCCTTGAAGTTAATTCAGATATAAAACCTAAAAAAGGAAACATTGTAAATTCAAAAGGTGAAATATTAGGAAAACATACAGGGTTATACAATTACACAATAGGTCAAAGAAAAGGACTAGGAATATCATATAAAGTGCCATTATTTGTTTTAGGATTTAACAAAGCAAAAAATGAAGTAATAGTAGGAGAAGAAAAAGAACTATACAAAAAAGAAATTACAGTTACAGATATTAACTTATTATTAGTTGATAAAATAGAAGAGCCAATAGAAGTTGATGTAAAAACTAGATATTCTTCAAAGGTTGCAAAAGCAAAAATCGAGCAAGAAGGAGAATATATTAAAGTTATATTTGACGAACCACAAAGAGCAATAACACCAGGTCAATCTGCTGTATTTTATGTTGGAGACATAGTTCTTGGAGGAGGAAAAATAAAATGTTAAATCAATTTTCAAGAACAGAGTTATTAATAGGAAAAGAAGGATTAGAAAAATTACAAAATGCCAAAGTTGCAGTATTTGGAATTGGTGGAGTTGGCTCTTTTGTAGTTGAAGGACTTGTAAGAGCTGGGGTAAGTAATTTTATATTAGTAGATGATGACAAAATTTGCTTAACGAATTTGAATAGACAAATAATTGCAACAAGAAAAACAATTGGAAAACCAAAAGTTGAAGTTGCAAAAGAAAGAATTTTAGATATAAATCCAAATGCAAATGTAGAAGTGTATCAAGAATTTTTTATGCCAGATAGTAAAGAAATTTTAGATGATACAGTTGATTATATAGTAGATAGTGTTGACACAGTAACTGCCAAAGTTGAGTTGGTGGTAAGGGCTAATAAATTAAATATTCCTATTATTTCAAGTATGGGAACAGGAAACAAACTTGATCCAACAAGATTTGAAGTAACAGATATTTATAAAACCTCAGTATGTCCATTAGCAAAAGTTATGAGAAAAGAATTGAGAAATAGAGGAATAAATAAACTTAAGGTTGTTTATTCAAAAGAAGAACCTATAAAACCGGATGATAATTCTGAATATAGTTGTAAAACAAATTGTATCTGTCCTCCAGGTACTAAGAGGAAGTGTAGTATCCGTAATCAGGTTCCCGGAAGTATATCATTTGTTCCATCTGTAGTAGGACTTATTATTGCAGGAGAAGTTATAAAAGATATAATAAAAACCGACCATTAAGACTAATAGATTTTTTCTATAAAATAGTGTATTATGTAATAGATGATTAACGTGCAAGTTGATCATCTATTTTATATATAGGAGACCTGAAATGAAAAAAGAAAGAAAAATACAAGAGTTTAAGGACATTAAAGAAATAATCTATGATTCAGCAGACAAATATGCTCAAAACATAGCTTTTATAATAAAACATCAAGAAGGAAAAGAGAAAACTTATGAAAATATAACTTATAAAATGTTTTTAGAACATATAAACTGTCTAGGTACTAAATTATATGATATGGGATTAAAAAATAAAAGAATAGCGGTTTTAGGAAGAAATAGATATGAATGGGTATTAGGTCATTTGACAAATTTGCTAGGGGGAATGGTATCAATACCATTAGACAAAGACTTACAGTTAGATGAATTGGAAAATTCGTTAATTAGAAGTAAAGCAGATGCTATATTTTTTGATGAAAAATACATTGAAAAAATAGAAAAAATTAAATCTAGAAATAATACAAATTTAAAAGAATATATTTGCATGACAAAATTGCCTGAATACAGTGATGTTCATACATTAACAGAAGAAGGAAAAAAGTTATTAGAACAAGGAAATAAAGAATATATTTCAGCAAAAATTGATGAAAATAGTATGAATATTTTGCTATTTACATCTGGAACAACATCAAAATCTAAAGCAGTAATGCTATCTCAAAAAAATATTGCTTCAAATGTATATGCTATGCAAAAAGTTGAAGACATAAGAAGTACTGATTCAAATTTAGCATTTTTACCAATGCATCATATATTTGGTTCAACATGTTTAATAGTTATGCTTGCTTGTGGCGTTAGGACATCATTTCCAGATGGATTAAGATATGTTGCTCAAAATTTGAAGGAATATGAAGTTTCTGTATTTGTAGGAGTTCCACTTCTAGTAGAAGCAATATATAATAAAGTTGTAAAGGAAATAGAAAAACAAGGAAAAACTGAATTAATAAAAAAGGCTATTAAAGTAAGTAATTTTTTAATGAAATTTCATATTGATATAAGAAGAAAAGTATTCAAACAAATAATAAATAACTTGGGTGGAAAAATGAGATTTGTTATATCAGGAGGAGCACCATTAGATCCAGAAGTACAAAAAGGATTTAATAATTTTGGAATAAAAATGGTACAGGGATATGGATTAACAGAAACCTCTCCAGTTATTTGTGCAGAAAATGATTTTAAAATGAGAAATGGTTCAATAGGAGTTCCATTAGAAAATGTTACAGTTGAAATAGTTAACAAAGATGAAAATGGGATAGGAGAGTTACGAGCAAAAGGACCTAATGTAATGCTTGGATATTACGAAAATGAAGAAGAAACAAATAATGTACTTAAAGAAGGATGGTTTTATACAGGGGATTTGGGATATAAAGATAAGGATGGTTTTATTTTTATTACAGGAAGACAAAAAAACATGATTGTTCTTAAAAATGGTAAAAAAATATTTCCAGAAGAAGTTGAAACTTTAGTAAACAGAATTGATGTGGTTCAAGAATGCATGGTTTTTGGAATGCCTGATGAAAATGATAAAAATGATGTTAAACTTTCTGTTAAGGTCGTTTATAATAAAGAAGAGGTTAAAGAAAAATACGGTGATATTTCAGAAGAAGAAATCAGAAATATCATTTGGAATAAAATTAAGAATGATGTTAATACTACTGTTCCAAGATATAAACATATAATGAATATGATTTTAACAGATAAAGAACTAATTAAAACTACAACTAAAAAAGTTAAAAGAAATGAAGAATTAAAGGAAATATTAAAATAAAAAAACGCACACTACTTAAAAGTTATGTGGTGTGCATTTTTTGTATACTAAAGAAGTATAGGTTGAATTTGCTCTCCATCTAAAGCAAATTCGATAGTTTTAATAATGTACTCAAAATCAAAAACGATAGAGCGTGGTTTTGTTATAGGATTATCTTGTCTAAAAGGGACAAAATAATAATTTTTTCTATTAAGTAAAGAAGCAATACTTGAAGCATTTCCGACTTAAACCATTATTGGTTGAAGGTGCAATTACTACGGGGAGATTATTGCGTAGGTGAGATTTTACAGCCATTGTAGCTGGAGTATCAATAATATCATTAGCAAGTTTAGACATTGTGTTTCCAGAACAAGGAGCCACTACCATTATATCAGTTAGACATTTAGGTCCAATTGGTTCAGCATCCTGAATTGTGTGAATAATCTTTCTTCCTGTGATTTCTTGAATTTCATTTAAAAAATCCTCAGTTTTTCCAAATTTGGTATCTAAATTATAAGCATTATAAGACATTATCGGAATAACTTCAGAACCCATTTTTATTAATTCTTTTATTTTTGGAATTGTTTTACTAAAAGTACAAAAAGAACCTGTTAGAACAAATCCAATTTTTTTATCTTTTACATCCAAATTCTACAAATCCTCCTTTCATTCGTCATTTATATATTATATGAAATCTATTTATTGTTTATTGACATAAATTGTGAAATATTTTCATAAATAAATCTAGTCAATTAATTATTAATATGATAAAATTCGAATAGTAAATTTGTAGGAGGTTTGAAATGATGGAAAATGAAGAACAAAAATTTAATTGGAATTTACAAGATATTTTCAAAAGTATAGAAGAGTTTAATAAAGAAAAAAAAGAAATAGAAAACATATTAAAAAATATAGAAACATACCAAGGAAAATTATGTGATACATCTGATAACTTATATAATTGTTATAAGTTATATGAACAAGCACTAGAAAAATTTGAAAAAGTATATGCTTATGGAATGTTAAAATATCATTTGGATATGTCTAATCAAGAAGGAATCAAGATATTTAAAGATGTTGAAAATTTAGGAACAGAATTTAGTGTGGCAACATCTTTTATCACGCCAGAGATAACATATACTGATGAAGAGAAAATTAAAGATTATATAAAAAATGATGAAAGACTAATCAAATATTCTAGGGACATAAAAGAAATTTTAGAGAAGAAAAAACATGTATTATCAGAGAAAGAGGAAAATTTATTATCTAGTCTATCTGAAATAATATCAGCTCCAGAAAATACATTTGATATGTTAACAAATGTTGAATTCAAATTTGGAAATTTAATTGATGAAAATGAAAAAGAAGTAGAATTAACGGATAGTAATTATACATTATATTTAAAAAGTCAAAATCAAAATGTAAGAAAACAAGCATTTGATTTGATGTATAAAAAGTATAGTGAATTTATAAATACAATAACAGAAATGTATATAGCAAATGTTAAAGTAAAAGCTAAAACTGCAAAATTAAGAAAATATAATTCAAGTCTAGAAAAAGCTGTAGAAAATGACGATGCAAGTATTAAAGTATACAATAGCTTAATAGAAGCAATTGACGAAAATATTTCTGCAAATTATGAGTTTTTAAAATTAAAAAAGCAAATGTTGAATTTAAAAGAGTTACAGATGTATGATTTATATGTAAATCCATTTAAACAGAGTAAAGATGAAGTAAGTTTTGATGAAGCAAAAAAGGAAGTTTTAAATGCATTGCAAGTATTAGGAGAAGAATATACAAACAAACTTAAAGAAGCTTTTGAAAATAACTGGATAGATGTATATGCAAAACCTAATAAAAAAGGTGGGGCATATAGCATGGGAGTATATGGTGTACACCCTTATGTATTAATGAATTTTGTAAATAGTAAAAGAGATGTAAGTACAATTGCTCATGAATTAGGACATAGTATGCACTCATATTATTCAAATGGTAATCAAAGTGTAATAGATGCTAATTATACAATAATGGTTGCAGAAGTGGCATCAACTGTAAATGAAATTTTATTGAGTGATTATCAAATTAACCATGAAAGTGATAATAAGAAAAAGGCTGAATTATTATATGAATTAATAGAAATGATAAGAGCAACATTTTTTAGACAAGCAATGTTTGCTGAATTTGAAAAAATAGTTCATGAAAAAATTGAAGATGAAATAATGTTATCATCAGATGATTTAAATAATATTTATTATAAATTAAATCAAAAATACTTTGGGGAAGATGTGAAAATTAATGAACAAATAAAATATGAATGGGCAAGAATACCTCATTTTTACAGTGATTTCTATGTATATAAATATGCAACAGGAGTATCTGCAGCTATAGCAATTGCAACTAAAATATTAAACAAAGAACCAGGTTTTGTTGAAAAGTATATTGAAATGTTAAAGCAAGGTTGTAGTAAAAAATCAATTGAATTATTAAAAATGGTTGATGTAGATTTAGAAAGTAAAGATACATATAAATACACAGTTGAATTTTATAATGAGAAAATTAATGAATTGAAGAATCTATTGTAATAAGATAATAAAATGTGGAGGAAATTACATGGAAAAGAAAGTAGTAGTAGAAGAAGAAAATGTAAAAGCAAAGAAAAAGATTACAATAATGGGATTATCAATATGGAGAATAATGGCATATTTTATAATTTACAGTGTTGTGGGTTATATTATAGAAACAATATTTGGAATTGTAACAAAAGGAAGATGGGAAAGTAGACAGAGTTTTTTATATGGACCATTTTGTGCAATTTATGGTTTAGGCGCAGTAATCATGATAATATTCTTACACAAGTATTCAAAAAAATATAACACATTATTTATTGGAGGTTTTGTTGTCGGATCAATTGTTGAATATTTAGTTAGTTGGATTGGTGAATTAATGCTAGGAGTGAAGTGGTGGGATTACTCAGACATGCCACTTAATATAAATGGAAGAATATGTGTGTATTTTTCTATATTCTGGGGATTTTTAGCTTTATATCTTATTGCATCTTTTAATCCAAAGATAGATAAAATGACAAATTGGATTAAAAGTAAAATCTCTATAAAAATGTTAAAAACTTTAACATTATTTGTAACTATAATTTTGTTAATAGATTGTATAATTACAGCATTTGCAATGTCATTTTTCCTAATTAGAATGATAGCCCAAAACAATTTAAATGTACCTAAAAAAGAGATTATTATACAAAAGTATGAAGACATATACAATAATGAAAAATTATCTAACTTCATTTATACATACTGGGGAGATAAAAAAATGATAAGAACATTTCCTAATGTAAAAGTTGAAGATGTGGATGGAAATATGATTTATATTGATAGTCTATTAAAAGATATTAAACCATATTATTTCAAATTTCATGAACCTAGAAGCATGAATTTTAAGATAAATGAAAAATAAAATAAAAACGAACATTTTTTTGAAAAAAGTATTGACAAAGAATAAATGTTCGTTTATAATTATCTCACAAAGCAAACAAATATTCTTAAAATAAATGGGGGTAATTATAATGAAAATAGTAAATAAAACAAAATTTGTTAGAACAATGAGTATATTTTTAATACTTTTAGTATTAATTGTAATTTTTGCAAAAAATACATATTCAAGAGGTGAGATTACTTATAAAGAAGATTATATTTGTTCTGGAGATACATTATGGAGCATAGCAAAAAATGAAATTTCAAACAATAAATATTTTGAAAATAAAGATATTAGGGAAGTAATAAGCGAACTAAAAAAGGTAAACAATTTTGCACAAACAAACCTAGAAGTAGGAGATATAATAAAAATACCAATGTATAAATAATATTGATATTATTGCAAAAACGTAGTATAATCATATTTAATTAAACTAAAAAGTTTTTGTATACAGGAGGAATAAATATGAAAAAAGAAAATAAAATTATTTCCTTTAGTGCTTATAAAAATCGGAATAAAACTAAATATAGTTTAAAATCCAAAATCAATATTCATTTATGTAGAAGTGCAGAAAAGTATACTTATGATTGCTATTGTCAAGATGCAGAAGCAACAGAAGATGAGGTATTGGCGATTTTAAAGAAGGTTTTCTATAAATTAACTAGGGAAATTCACAAAATCGTGATTAAAAAAACGGATTATTATGATATCTCATTTACCATGTTCTTTTATGAAGATATTAATAATAGCAATAAGTATAGATATATTGTTTTTCCTCAAGATATTAATAAGGAAAAGCTAACTGAATATTTATACACACTTATAAGCATATATGAATTTAAAAAAGCTACTAAATAGTAGCTTTTTTAAATATCTGCTAAAGGATTATTTTCAATAGCATCACGTGCCTGCTTGCTGGCAACATGGGTATAAATTTCTGTGGTAGATATACTTTCGTGACCTAGAACTTCTTGCAAGGCTCTAATATCCACATTTCCATATTGGTACATTAAAGTAGCGGCTGTATGTCTTAATTTATGAGTTGAATATTTTTTAGTGTCTAAACCTGCTGCTAAAAGTTCTTTATCTACAATATATTGAACCGTTCTACGGCTGATTCTTTCTTTTCTTTCACTTAAAAATAACGCTTTCTTTGAATTGAATTTGTCGGTTTTAATTCCTTCTTTAGGTCGTATACTTAAATAGTCTTTTATAGCATTAATACAAGCTTTATTTAAATATACAGTCCTTTCCTTATTTCCTTTACCAATAACAGTCATTTTATTTTCAGAAAAATCTATGTCATTGATATTGATTCCTACTAATTCAGCTAAACGCATACCACAATTTAAAAATAAAGTAATTATAGCATAATCTCTTTTTGCATTTCTGTTATCTTCATTTGCAGTAACGTTTAGAAGTTTTTTACTATCTTCCAAACTTAAATATTTAGGAAGCCTTCTATCTAATTTTGGTGTTTCTAAATTTTGAGCTGGATTTGCATCAATTAAATTTGCTTTAGCACACAAATAGTTAAAAAATACTCTTATACTAGAAGCTTTTCTTGCACGAGTTGCAGCTTTGCTATTATAATTTGTTGTCAAATAGCTTAAAAAAGCATGTATATCATCTAGTTTTACATTTTTAATAGTGTTAATAGATATATCTTTAATGGGGATATTTGAGAATTCTTCTTCATCTGTCATATTGAATCGAATTTTTAAAAATCTTAAAAACATTGCTAAGTCATAATTGTATTCTTTAACAGTGTTAGGGGATTTATTTAGTATTGTTACAGTATAATCTAAAAAAGAATTCAAATAATCTGGATTTTCTTCATGATTTATCATAATATTTCACACTCCATTATTATTTATATTGATTATTATATAACAAACTTACTTAAAAAGAAAGTATCATAAATATATTATTTTATATCAATAAAAAAAATTTAAAATAGATATTGACAATTGAATATATGTTCAACTATAATTATGGTAAATGATTGAATAAATATTCAACTGAAAGGAGGAATAATATGCCAAAAAATGAATACGCATGTGATTGTAATGTAATACATAAAGAAATAGTTGATAATACAATAAAAAATATGCCAAAGGAAGATTCTTTTTCAAAATTAGCAGAGTTTTTTAAAATTATAGGTGATATAACTAGAGCAAAGATTTTGTTTGCATTAGATACAAACGAAATGTGTGTGTGTGATATAGCAAATGTTTTAGGAATGAGTAAGTCTTCAATATCACATCAATTGGGAGCATTAAGAAAAAGTGGAATTGTTAAATGTAGAAAAGAAGGAAAAGAAGTATATTATATGTTAGATGATGAACATGTAAAGAAAGTGTTTGAAATAGGAATTGAACATATAGAACATAAAAAGATGGAGGGAAAATAAAATGAAAAGTAAATTTAAAATAAAAGGATTAGATTGCGCAAATTGTGCGGCTGAATTAGAAAGAGAAATAAGCAAAGTTAAAGGAATAGAAAGTGTAAGTATAAGTTTCATGACAGAAAAGATGGAACTTGAATACGATGAAAACCAAAAAGAAGAGTTGATACAAAAAGTAAAAAAAGTTATAAAGAGAGAAGAACCAGATGTGGTTATAGAAGAAGTTTAGGAGGATAATATGAAAAAAAGAGGAATTAAAATTATAATATCTTTAATATTATTCTTGATTTCAATGATTATAAAATTTCAAAATGAATGGGTAAATAATATTATTTATATTATTGCATATATTATTGTTGGATTTGATATTGTGAAAAAAGCATTAAGAAATATAACAAGAGGAAAAGTATTTGATGAAAACTTCTTAATGACGGTTGCAACTATTGGAGCATTTGGTATTGGCGAATTTCCGGAAGCTGTTGCTGTTATGTTATTTTATCAAATAGGAGAATTATTTCAAAGTTATGCGGTAGATAAATCAAGAAAATCAATATCAAATTTAATGAATATTAGACCTGATTTTGCAAATGTTGAAAGAGATGGGAAAACTGAAAAAGTAGATCCTGATGAAGTTAAAATAGGAGAAATAATTGCAGTTAAACCAGGGGAAAAAGTACCATTGGATGGATGTGTAATAGAAGGAAAAACAAGTCTTGATACAAAGGCTTTAACAGGAGAAACATTACCAAGAGAAGTAGAAAAAGGTGATGAAATATTAAGTGGATGTATAAATTTAAATTCTGTTATAAAGATAAAAGTAACAAAAGAATATGGTGAATCTACTGTAAGTAAAATTTTAGATTTAGTAGAAAATGCAAGTAGCAAAAAATCAAAATCTGAGAATTTTATTACTAAATTTGCACAATATTATACACCAATAGTAGTAATAGCAGCGGTTCTTCTTGCAATTGTGCCACCACTTATAATTAAAAATGCAACATTCTCAGAATGGATTTATAGAGCTTTATCATTTTTAGTAGTATCTTGTCCTTGTGCATTGGTTATTTCTATTCCATTAAGTTTCTTTGGAGGGATAGGAGCGGCTTCAAAGATGGGAATATTAATAAAAGGAAGTAATTATTTAGAAGCAATAGCAAGTACAGAAATAATAGTATTTGATAAAACAGGAACATTAACAGAAGGTGTTTTTGAAGTACAAAAAGTTGAAGCAATTGGAATAAGCAAGGAAGAACTTATAAAAATGGCCGCTTATGCCGAGTATTATTCAAACCATCCAATCTCGTTGTCTGTAAAAGAAGCGTATAAAGAAAAAATTGATGAAAAACAAATTATAGAAACCCAAGAATTATCTGGATTTGGAATTGTGGCTAAAATTAATAAGCAAGATGTTTTAGTTGGAAATGAAAAATTAATGAATGATAATAATATTGAATTTACAAGATGTAATGATATAGGAACAATTCTTTATGTAGCAATTGATAACAAATATTGTGGATATATATTAATTGCAGACAAAATAAAAAAAGATTCACGAAATGCAATAAAAAACCTAAAAAAGAACAATATAAAAGAAACAGTAATGTTAACAGGAGATAGAAAGAGTGTAGGAGAAAATGTTGCACAAAAATTGGGATTAGATAAAGTATATACAGGATTATTACCAGCTGGAAAAGTTGAAAAAGTTGAAGAACTTTTAAAAAAGAAAAGTGAAAAAGGAAAATTAGTATTTGTTGGTGATGGAATAAATGATGCACCAGTTTTAGCTTTGGCAGATATAGGAATAGCAATGGGCGGACTGGGATCAGATGCGGCAATTGAGGCTGCGGATGTTGTACTTATGACAGATGAACCATCAAAAATAGTAGATGCAATTCATCTTTCAAAAAGAACAATGAAAATAGTAAAAGAAAATATTATTTTTGCAATTGTTATAAAAGTATTAGTGTTAATATTAAGTGCCTTTGGATTATCAACAATGTGGGAAGCAGTATTTGCTGATGTAGGCGTTTCTATACTTGCTATAATAAATGCATTGAGAATATTAAAAGTAAAAAATAGTTAGAAAGGAATGATAAAAATGAAAGAAATTACACTTAAAGTAAATGGAATGGCATGTGAAGGTTGTGAAAATAGAATAAAAAATGCATTATCTACAATAGAAAATGTAGAGGGGGTAACAGCAGACCACAAAACAGGAATAGTAACTGTAACGTCAAAAGAAGAAATAAAAATATCAGAAGTTGAAGAAAAGATTTCTGATATTGGGTTTGAAGTTGTAAAGGAAGATTAAAAATGAAAAAGATAATTTTGTCAATTGATGGAATGACTTGTAGTGCTTGTTCAAATGGATTAGAAAAATATTTAAATAAACAAAATGGAATTTTTGATGCTTCAGTAAATCTTGTTATGGCAAATGCTACAATAAATTACGATGAGAAAATATTAAATCAAGAAAAAATAGAAAAATATGTTAAACAAGCAGGATTTAAAAGCTTAGGTATATTTAAAGGATTTGAAGTAGAAAAGAAAACTAAA
The DNA here is from genome assembly GCA_934154445.1 of uncultured Clostridia bacterium. Taxonomy (GTDB): domain Bacteria; phylum Bacillota; class Clostridia; order TANB77; family CAG-508; genus CAG-269. The sequence continues at coordinate 8,619 of CAKPGC010000001.1, read as the reverse complement.
ACTGAAAAAATTAAATTTATAATTTTTTCGGTTTTAGCTGTTGTTTTAATGTATATTTCTATGGGACATGATATTAACTTACCAGCAATTCAAATACTTGATCCACATATTAATCCAATAAACTATACTGTTAGTTTACTTGTATTAACAATAGCATTTTTAATATATGGTTATGATATTCTAAAAAATGGATATAAAAATTTAATTCATAAAATTCCTAATATGGATACACTGGTTGCAATAGGCGTTATAAGTAGTTTTATATATAGTTTATATGGAATGTATATGATAATAAAAGGAAATCATCGTTATATAGAAAATTTGTATTTTGAATCATCTGCAATTGTTATATATTTTGTTAAACTTGGAAGATACATTGATGGAATAAGTAAAAACAAAACAAAAGATGCAATAAAAAAACTTGTGGAAATAACACCAAGTCAGGCTACGATTGAAGTAGATGGTACTTTGAAACAAGTAACATTAGATGAAATAAAAAAAGGGAATATTGTAATAGCAAAACCAGGAGATAAAATTGCCGTTGACGGAGAAATTATTGAAGGACAAGCTCATTTAGATGAAGCATTTATAACTGGAGAGAGTAAACCTGTAAATAAAGGTCTAGGAGAAAAAGTTATTGCGGGAAGTTTAAATTATGATGGCTTTATTAAATACAAAGCAGAGAGAATAGGAAAAGAATCAACAGTATCAGAAATAGTAAAGCTTGTTGTAGAAGCAAGTAATACAAAAGCACCAATAGCCAAAATTGCTGATAAGATTTCTGGATATTTTGTTCCAACAGTAATTATTATTGCCGTGTTAACTTTTGTTGTATACTTATTAATTGGATTTAATATTGCTCAAGCAATAAATACATTTGTTACTATATTAGTAGTAGCATGTCCTTGCAGTTTGGGACTTGCAACACCTCTTGCAATAGTTGTAAGTGAAGGGGTATGTGCAAACAATGGAATATTAGTCAAGAAAAGTGAGATATTAGAAAATGCTTCTAAAATTGATACTATAGTATTTGATAAAACAGGAACCTTAACTTATGGAAGATTAAAAATATCTAGTATATATAATTACAGTAAACTTGATGAAAAGACATTGATACAATTAGTTGGAAGTATAGAAGAAAAATCAACCCATCCAATAGGAAAAGCATTTGTAGATTATATGCAAGAAAATAAAATTTCTAAATTAGATGTGTATAATATTCAGAATATTGCTGGATATGGTTTGGTAGGAGAAATAAACCAAGATAAAATAATTTTAGGAAACAGAAAAATTGTTGAAAAATTCAATATTAAAAACAATTATTTAAATGATGAAAAAAAATTGGCAATTGAAGGAAATAGTATTATATATGTTGTTAAAAATGAAGAAATAATAGCTTTAATAGGAGTTAATGATATTATAAGAAAAAATTCAAAACAAGTAATAAAAAACATGAATGAACAAAACATTAAAACAATAATGCTTACAGGAGATAACAAAGAAACTGCAGAAAAGATAGGAAGAGAACTTGGAATAACAGAAGTAATTCCTAATGTTTTGCCTGCTCAAAAAGCAGAAACTATAAAAGAACTAAAAGCTAAAGGTAATAGAGTTATGATGTGTGGGGATGGAATTAATGATAGTCCAGCAATAACTAATGCAGATATTGGTGTTAGTGTAAAGAGTGGAACTGATATTGCAATGGATTCAGCAGATGTAATTTTGACAAAAAATGACTTAAATGCTATATTAAAATTGATTAATATAAGTGAAAAAACTGTTAAAAATATTAAACAAAATTTGTTTTGGGCATTTTTCTATAATGTACTTATGATTCCTGTTGCAATTGGAATATTAAAGCCTTTTGGAATTTCTTTAAACCCTATGCTTGCAAGTTTGGCAATGGTGTTTAGTAGTTTAACTGTTATTTTCAATGCATTAAGATTAAGAAGATAATTTTATTAGGTATTTGAATAATTACAGCAGGTGATATATTAGTATTTATAAAATTTTATAAAAATACTTGTTTTTTTAGTAATATTATGGTAAACTTATTTTACTATAGTAAAATATAAAAAGTGAGTGTGTATAAAAAAGCTACACAGGGTTTATTAAAAACTTACACGTTTTAAGATGTTAAGCGGAGTCACTACTAATTAATAGTAGTGTTCCGCTTTTTTGTATTTTTAAAAGTTATAACTTAAAACAAAAAATGAAAAGGGGGAAGAATTTTATGACAGTTATAAGTGTAAAAAATTTAATTAAAACATTTAAAGTAAAGGAAAAAGAAAAGGGATTTATAGGTAGTATAAAAGCTATTTTAAAACCAAGATACAAAGAAGTTCAAGCAGTGAAAAATATTTCTTTTGAGGTTGAAGAAGGCGAAGTTATTGCTTTTATTGGACCAAATGGTGCTGGTAAAAGTACAACTATAAAAATGCTTACAGGAATTCTTTATCCTGATAGTGGAAATATTGAGGTTCTTGGAATAAATCCTATTAAAGAAAGAAAAAAATTAGCTTATGAAATTGGAACAGTATTTGGTCAAAAAGAGCAACTTTGGATGCATTTAACTGTATATGACAATTTGAAATTTTTTGGTGCTGTTTATGATATTCAAGAAAAAGAAATAGAAAAACGTATTAAAGAATTAATTGATCTTTTTGATCTTGAAAAGATTATAAATATACCTGTAAGAAACTTAAGTTTAGGACAAAGAATCAGATGTGAAATTGTTGCATCATTAATTCATAGACCAAAGATTTTGTTTTTAGATGAACCTACAATTGGACTTGATCCTGTGGTTAAAGAAAGTATTAGAAATTTTATCAAAAAGATGAATAAAGAATATCATACTACCATTTTTCTTACAAGTCATGATATTTCTGATATTGAAAAGCTTTGTAAAAGAGTAATTATTATTAATGATGGTAAAATTGTTATGGATGATTCTATGTCTAACCTAAAATATCATTATATGGATAAAAAGGTTGTAGAAGTTAAATTAAAAAATAATGTTAATTTTAATGATGAAAAAGGTATTAAGATATTAAAAGAAAAAGCAAATAATTATAGGATCGAAATTGATACGAAGGAAACAGATTTAACATCTGCTTTGAAATTAATTGATCCCGAAAATATTATCGATATTAATATCGCTAATATACCTCTTGAGGAGATTATTTCTGAAATATATAGAAAGGAGTAACAAAATGAAAAAGTATATTCATATTTATAAAAGTGAGCTTATGAGCAGTTTACAATATATTCTAAATATATTGTTTAGAATAATTAATTTTGCTTTATTAATATTCATATTTATGAATCTTTGGAATTATATTTATGACGATCCAAATGAATTGGTTAATGGATATTCTAAAAATCAAATGATTTGGTATGTTATTATAACTGAGATTATATGGGGAGCAACAGATGGTAGGAGATATTGTAGAAAAATAAGTGATGATGTAAGAAGCGGAAATATTGCATACATAATAAATAAACCTTACAGCTATATTGGCTATGCAATATCTAGCCACTTAGGGGAAACTACAATTAAAACTATAATAGCAATGGTGGTTGGCTTTGCAATGGGGATGATTTTTTTAAAAGAATTTCCAATATTATCTATACCAGCAATAATAATAGTTTTATTTTCTGGGATATTGGCTGTATTAATTAACTCGTTACTTGTAACATTTATTGGACTTATTTCGTTTATAATTGAAGATTCAAATCCAATATTTTGGTTATATAGCAAAATGATATTAATACTAGGAGTTTTATTTCCAATTGAATATTTCCCAGGAATACTTGCACAGATTATGAGATATAGTCCCATATATGTAACTTGTTATGGACCGGCAAAATTGTTTGTGGATTTTAGTTTTACATCAGCTGTGGAAATTCTAATATCACAAATATTTTATATATTTATTGCTTGGGCACTGTGTTATACGTTATATAAGAAAGGAGTGAAAAAATTAAATGTTACAGGCGGTTAAAAATCAATTAAGAGTAACAATGAAAACAATTAAATATGGTTTAATGCGAGAAATGATAAACAAAGCTAGTTTTATTATGAATATTGCATTTATGATACTTAATAATGCTAGTTTTATAATTCAGTGGATTGTTATTTATTCACTAAAAGAAGATGTTGGAGGATATACATTTAATCAAATATTGTTACTTTGGGCAATTGCAGCGTCAACTTATGGATTTTCACATTTTATATTCAAAAAATCATATTCTCTTTCAGATTTAATAACAAATGGTAAACTTGATAGTTTTTTAGTACAACCTAAAAATGTGTTAATATCTGTTATTACTACCGATGTTGAGGTGTCTGCTTTGGGAGATATATTGTATGGATATATTGTGCTTGTAATAAGTGGACTAACGGTGACTAAATTTTTACTATTTACGCTCTTTACGATAACTGGATCAATAATTATAACGGATATTGCAGTATTACTTGGTAGTTTGAGTTTTTGGCTTGGTAAGTCTGATATGATTGCAGATACAGGAAATAGTTTGATGACAAATTTTGCAACATATCCTGATGGAATATTTAAGGGAATATCAAAAATATTGCTTCTTACAGTTATTCCTCTTGGACTAACAGCATATTTTCCTGTTTGGATTATGACAAAATTTGACTTGAGATTAACGCTTATAATAATATGCATTACAGCTCTTCTTACAGTATTGACATTTGTAGTGTTTTATAGGGGACTTAGAAGATATTCTTCTTCAAACTTGATGATTTCTAAAATTTAAAATGTGAAAAGAATTTTATTGTGTATATAAAATAAAAACTTACGAACTTTTAAGTCCGTAAGTTTTTTCAAATGGAGCGAATAAACAACAGGTTACGAACTAAGTTCTCTTTCTAAAAATATTATATATGAATTGTTATTAAATTTCAATGGAAGTATGGAAAATTATGCTATTTTATAGTACAATTATTGTAAATTTATTCTTTAGTTATGAGGAGGTAAAAAAATGAACAATTATATTATTATACACGGAAGTTTTGGCTCAAATGAAGGTAATTGGTTTCCATGGTTAAAAGAATATTTAGAACAAAAGGGAAAAGAAGTTTCAGTTCCACAAATGCCAGTTGGTGTAGGAAATCAAAATTTTGAAAATTGGTCTAATATATTAAATCAATTAGATATAAATGAAAATACAGTTATTATAGCTCATAGCATAGCACCTATATTTGTATGCAAATATCTAATAACGAATCAGATAAAAGTAAAGAAGTTAATATTTGTATGTGGATTTAACAATTATTTAGGTATTGATTCTGATTTTGATGCTGTTAATGAACCAATGTTTATTGATAACTTTGATGATGTAAAAAAATATTGCAAAGATATAGTTTGCTATTATTCTGATAATGATCCATATGTTAAATATGATGTTGAAAAAGCATTTGCTGACAAACTTACTGATAAACAATATATTATAAAAAATGGTGGACATATTAATGCAGAAACCGGCTATACAAAGTTTGAAGAAATTTTAAAGGAGATATAATAATAGATATTACCAAAAGTTCCTTTGATAAAAGAAAATCTGTTCAAAAAATTATGATTTGATAGTAGAACAATATAGTAATGAATTTGGAACTTATATTGAAGATTTAGATGTATATGGAAAATTTGAACAACACCTAGTTGAAAACGCTAAAATTTTAGATTTAGGTGCAGGCTCTGGAAGAACATATTCTTATTTTAATAAACAAAATTATGAGTATATAAGTTTAGATTTTTCAAAAAAATGTTGAGGAGGAATAAATGGCAGAATTAAAAGTTTTAAATCAGAAAATTTCTTATTTTAAAATAGAAGATGAAGATTATATTTCTATTACAGATATGCTTAAATCTAAAGATGGTGATTTCTTCGTATCTGATTGGCTAAGAAATAGAAATACTATCGAATTTTTAGGTATTTGGGAAGAAATTCATAATCCTAATTTTAATTATGGCGAATTCGCCATAATTAAAAGTCAAGCAGGTTTAACTTCTCATATGTTTCCTCACTCAAACACTAAATATCAGACGCTAAATTGAAAATTTTTAATAGTTCTTATTAATTTTCTCAATTAGAGTGAGTTTTACGAAGTTAAATTTAATATATTTCTCTATATGTTTCCTCACAAATAAGCAAAATGTATAGTCTAAAATTAAATTTTTTTCAAAAATTGTGCAATTTCTTTAAAATTATACTTTTGATTATGTTCTTTAATATAAAAAGGCTTATTTGATATTTCATTAACTTTGTATTCAAGTATTGTAAGAGTAGTAGGATATGTAATCTGGTATTCAGTAGGTATTACTACTTGTAAGTTGGTGTGCAAGATAGTTTTTGTTTGTCCTAATTTAACCTTATATTTAAATTCTTTTAAAATATCGGTTAAATCTTTATTAGGTTTTAGATTTTCAATTACTTTAAATTCAAGCATGAAAAAAGTCCTCCTTTCTAAAAAGAGAACTTTTAAAGTTTTATATAAAATAAAAACTTACGAACTTTTAAGTACGTAAGTTTTTTCAAATGGAGCGATTAAGCAACAGCTTACGAACTATAACACTCTCTTTCTAAAACATTATATAGTAATTCCCATGTTTTTTCAAGGAAGTATAGAAATTTTTTGTAATTTATAGTATAATTTTGTTAGTTAATTTTACAAGAGGTATTTTATGTACGATTATGTATTACAATATGGATTTGATACTGAATCTAAATATTATATTCAAAGTATTAAAGATTATTTAAAAAATAATAGGATTATAGATAGGGAAAGAAATTGGTTGCCACATATAACTATTGATTTATATAATTGTAAAAATGAAAAAGAATTTATTGATAAATTAGATGTAATAGTAGAAAAAATTAGCGCTTTTAATATAGAATTTAAAAATTTTAATACTTGTAATAATGAAACATTATATATTGAACCATATAATAAAGAAATTTTAATGGAATTAAAACAATATTTTAATACAGAATTAAATAATTATATGTTAGAAAAAAGAAGAGAAAGAAAATATATACCTCACGCTACACTTTGTACAAGCGATACATTGGATAAATCTATTCAGTTAGCAAACCAAAAATTTAATCCATTTATATCAACGATAAAATATATATGGGTTTATAACAGAGATATGCAATTAATAAAGGAATATAATTTAAAATAATAAGGGATATCACAGGAGTAATAAATGAGTAAGATATGGAAAAAAACAGAAAATAAAATATTAATTATACTATTATTATTTAGTATATCAATTGGATTATGGAATAATTTTAGACAATTATGGATGCAAGATAATGGACTTGACCCAACACAAATAAGTAGAATTTTAAGTTTTGGAACATTATCCTGTGTAATTGGTATATTAATTTTTTCAAAATATATAAAATTAAATAAGATAAAAAATTTTATAACAATTGCTTTACTAATTAAAATAATAAATTTAGTTATATTATTTTTTATAAATAATACAAATTTAGGTTCATTTATTAATTTATCTATTATTATTGATATAATCATAGAACGATTAATAATTATTAGTATTTATCCATTAATTGTTACGATTAAGAAAAGTAATACTTTATATAGTAAGAGAAAGTTAGTAGAATATACCGGTCGAGATTTAGGAGTTTTAATAGGTGGATTTGTAATTGGAAAAACAATATTAGGAATAGTATTTAATTATAATTTATGTTTATTAATTTCAATTATATTTTCCGTTATATCATTAATAATTCTATCTAATGTTAAACTAGAAAGTGTTGAGACAAAAACTTCGAATGAAAATATATTTAAATATATTTTTACAAATAAATTTAGAACAACTTATATTATATATTATTTAATAGTACAAGTGGCATATTCTACTGCACTGGGATTAAAAATGCTAACCCTAACTAATTATTTAAATTTTACAGATAGTGCAGCAACAAAGTATTTTTTAATTATAGGAATACTTGCTGATATAATAGGAATAGTAGCTCTTAAATTTCTTACTCCAAAAAACGATTACATTACAATAACTATAAAGTTTGGAATAAGATTTTTAGGCTATACTCTAGCATTTTTATCAAATAATATTGTGGTTGTAATATGTGCAATGTCTTGGTCTTTACTAGTTTCAACTGCATATGAAAATGTTACAGATGCACCTTATATTAATAGTATCGAACTTGATAAACAATTAGCATATACTAATTTAAGATATATGGTTGGTTCATTAGGAGAAGCAATTGGTACATTTTTATGTGGAATCATGTATGCTATTGGTTTAAGATATATGTTTGGACTATCTGCCTTCTTTATGTTAGCACAATTAACATTAGCGTACATATTAATTCATCAAAGAAGAAAGTTAAATATAAAATAAAGATTGTTATTAAAGGGTATGGGAATTTCCATAATAGAATTTGTACGGGAGTACAAATTCAGTGCTGGCTAGACAAGAACTTTACTCCCATACTTAATAAAATAAAAAAGAGGATTAAATTATTTTGATAATTTTTTCCTCTTTTTTAAAGATTATTTATATAAAAACATATTCATTTAAGACAATTTCTTCTGCTGTATTT